>NZ_JARXIC010000014.1 GCF_031127905.1 Thalassobacterium sedimentorum
TCGCCAATGTTAATTGCGAATGTTTGGGGGGCTGCAACTGCGGTAATGGCGATCGAATAGGTTCCGGTTTGATCACTGCTGGAATCGCCCACTTGCAGTGTATAGGTCCCTGTTTCGGGGAGCTCAATCATCGCTAGGTCACTCGTATGGAAGGGCTTGGTTCCAAGTGTATCACCCGAGGGGGCGATGAGTGTATAATCAATATTAGCGATTCCAGAGTAGCTGATTTTATCGATAAAAATCTTTTGTCCCGCGATGCCAGCAAATGTATACATGTCGTAGGCTCCAGGCGTTTCTATCGTGCCGGCTCCTGTCGCTTCAACAGGCGTAATGGTATCGCCAATTGTAATTTCGAATGTCTGGGGGGCAGGGATGATGCTCAGGTTAATGGCGTAGTTTCCACTGCCGTCCGCTCCAATGTCGCCCACTAATAGCAAATATTCTCCCTCATGGGCTAAGCTGACGGGGCCCATCTCTGAATGTCCGAATCGACTTGACTTTAAGCTTTGCCCGTAGGGATTTATTAGTTGGTAACGGTGTGAGCTTAGTTCGTTATCATATGAGACGACATCGACGAAGACTCCAGTGTCTGCGGTGGCATTGAAGGTATAAATATCGGCGTGATGCGAAGATTCAATGTTACCGGCGCCGGCAGCGGGCACATCGTTTGCGATGGAGGTATCCAGTGGTGGTAGTGCAAAGACGTCGACACGGCTCGCGTCGCTCAGATCGAGCGGATGCAGGAAATTCAGGGCCTTGAGTTCGATTCGATCCTGTATGCCATCGCGATCAGCATCCCCTGTATAAGTGGCTAAATCTGATTCACTGACGCGAAAAAATCCCTTCGGTTGCCCGGAGGGGGCGTATTCTTTGAGTCGTTGAGGCACACCTGCTTGCGCAATCGCCAATGCGACTGTGTGGCTCGTTACCTCTGGCAAGGCATCGTTATCGAAGCGATGCAGTGTCAATATTGCGTCGTCATCGCTGTGAGCGAGCACTTCAAAACGCGCGTCGCTGAAATACGTCTCTGAGATTTGGAGCGATTGCGCGGATGCGGTGGCAACGATGCCGAGCAATAAAGAGAGTGAAGGGAAGTAACCATTCATCTTTGAACGGTAAGCATATCGACTAATGATGTAAATAAGCAAAGCAGATGCCAAGCAAGTGTATAAAGGCCTGCCATTGTTCGTCAGGGGCTTGGCTGAGTTTGAAAATACGGTATGCTTCTTTGATTTGACGGTAGCGGGCGTCGTTTGCGCGACGATGGCGTTCACGCACGATGGGAAATAAAATAATGAAGCCGCAGGGCCCCAGTAGTAGCAGTGGCCAAAATCCGTGTGTTAACAGACCATAGAATATATTCAATAATTCATGCATGAGTTTGGGATGTGAATTATGCCTGACGCCCTCGGGGTTTTTCGTGAGTGGTACGCCAGCATTCTCGTAATCATTGAGTGCAGGAAAGGCTTTGACGGTAGTACTGAGTACGCGTATCTGGGTACGAAAGAGAGTGCTGTCTGGTTGCCAGATTGCGTGCGGTGGATCATTGACTAGAAAGCGTTCGCGTAAGTTGGGCTGGAGCTGGAGAGCTGGTAAGCTGAGTAGGCTGTGTGGAACCAGGCTTTCGACCTTGATTTCCAGTGTCATTAGGTCGCCGATTTTGACTTCGGTGGGGTGAAGTGAGACAGACAGTTCGAGCGGTGCAAAGAGCCCACTAAAAATGCTATCCTGAGGAGTGGGCGGCAGGGCCTTGACTTCGATTTCGAGTGGACTGGACTTTGTGTGGAGAATTTGGATGGCTTGTTCGGGATCGATCGGCTCAAACAAGCGATTATTAAAGTAAGCTGCATAACGGGCCAATTCATTTTGGCTTTTTCTGGCAAACGCAGTTTTTAATTCAACCGCTGCTAGTTTCGTGATGCCTACGTGATTGAAACGTAGATAGAGGGGTAACTGAATCGTGCCTAGTGCAGCCTTGTCAGAGGCATCCAGATGGCGAGTGGCGATCGCGCGGCGTCCTCCGATTGGTAAGCCGATCTGTTGTGCTTCAGGCGCAGTGCTACGTGGGATAACTGCTTCGATCTTTGGATCAAAGAAAAACGCAGGGTTTATTTGCAATGCGCTCAGGCGGTTGGCGGGTAAGTCTGCCCACCAGTTGAGTTCTACCCGTAGAGGTTCACCAACATATACATGATTCTTGTCAGGAACTATACTGAGCGGTAGTCTAGGGGACGTTTGCAGCTCCTGCTGTGAATTGCTTTCCTGTGCCGATAGTAAACTTAAAGGAAGGGAGAGTCCGATTATTATCCAAGCGCGCATCTTAATAATCTTTCTCTATTTTTGCCGCGCCGGCGGAGGCGCGTTGCTGTTGGCGGAACTGTAGGTTAGTTTGTTCTTCAAGTAGAATGTCTTCAGTCGAGTAATTCGGGACTGGGAGTTCTTGCATGGTCGATCCGGCGGCGAAATCGCCTTCCATCGCAGTTGAAGTATTTACGCTTTCTTGCTCATTCTCTGTCTCTTCGTAATATTCCTCTTCGTTCGATTCCCATTGTTCTGATGCTTCTCCGGAAGAATCAGCCTGCTCGGTTAATAGATCGAGTCTCTCAGTGAGTTTGTTTTCTGCGATACGGCCGTTGGATCGTGCCTCTTGCCAAGTATTTAAATTCATGAAGAATTCTTGAGCTTGTTGTTGGGCTGTCTCGACTACTTGCATGAGTGAGAGTGCTTCTCTTGCCGTGAGACTCGAGATAGCTGGTGACGCCTACATCATTCTTAATAGGAATGGGAGACGTTTCTTGAGGATCTCCTAAGCCGATGAGTAGTGCGTCCACTGTGTGGCTTTCGATTAATTCTAGCACGCGAGGGATTTGCGATCCGTGATCGCCGCCGTCGGTGAGGACGATTAAATCTTGTACTGTTTTGCGATCTGTGACGAAGACTTGGTCGATCGCTTTTTCTATGGCTGCTTGTAGGGTGGTACCGCCAAAATCGACGCTACGAGGGTGCGCTTGCTCTAACATGAAACGAACAAAGCCATAATCATTGGTGAGTGGACAAAGAATGGATGCACTACCTGCATAGAGGACTAGTCCGACTCTTTGATGACTAAATGTGTCTAAAGCATTGCGAATGCCTTGTTTGGCGACTTCTAAACGTGATGGTATGCTGTCTTCGGCGCAGCATACTGCGCGATACGTCCAGAGCTAAGACCACATCGCGTCCATTGTGTGTGGTGATGTCGCTACGTGGTGAATGGCCCGGGCGAGCGAGTGCCAGCACTATTAGACAAAACGCACTCAGGCGCAAATAGTCGCGTAGTTGACGATGAGTGGGGAGGCTACCTCCCATTGCTGCGATGACTTTGACTCGTTGTTTGCGTGCACGAGAGAGTAGCCAGGCCAAGGGAAATACCAAGGTTAGGTACCATAAATAATGCGGTGACTGGAAAATAAATGAACTCATGGCACAATGCGCACCAGAATTATTTTCACCATCGGTAAGTAGAATGATGACCTTGCTTTGGATGTCATTCTCGGCGGAGGCATGCGATTGGTAGCGGGGCGTAGCTTTCATCGTCCTGAGGGTAGGGGACGACCTCGAGTGTCAAGTCGGATAGTTTATCGACCGAGCTTCCATTGCTTCGTTGAATGTGTGCTTGAATGCCTTGGATGTGAATCTTGCCTGAGCGGACCGCTTGTAGCTGCCAAATGGATTCTTGTATATACTGTCCGTCAGTTAAGGTGACGTTGCCGCGCTCTTTGGCGACGAGTAACAGATCTTCATGTTGTGGGATTTGCAGTTCAAACTTAGCATAATCGGCGACAATCATCGTGGTGCGCAGCTCGATTAGATCGCCTGGATGGCAGCGTTCGACACTGAGTGTCATTTCGATACCTGCTCGCGCCAACTGTGCGAATAACAGGAATATAATCGTAAACATGCGAAGCATATTAACCGCCTGTGTTGTGATTGACGCGGCTTTGACGCATACTAAAATAGCGAGTCAAGGAGACGACGCAATCGTCTCCGGGTTGTATTTCGAGTCGGGGAATGCCTGAGTCTTCCATATTCTTTTGCACTTGTTGACGGTGCGAGTCGGCCGATGAGTTGTTATCTGCTAGCTCGATCACACGTTGACGTCCCGATTCCGCGTCTTCCACTCGGACCAAACCACGTAGGCCCGAAATCACTTTGGGGCTGTCTAGTACGTGGATCGCGTTGACGTCGTGGCGACTGGCCAGCGAGCGCAGTTCGTCCTGGTAATCAGTTCCTAAGAAATCTGACAACAAAAAGACAACTGAATGCCTACGGGCCATATGGGCAAAGCGATTCAAAACAGGAGTGAATTGAGTTTGTTTGCCTGTTGGCTCGAAGTGGAGCAAGTGATGCAGGAGCTGTAGCACGTGCTGACGACTTTTGCCCGGTGGGATGACGTGCTCGATGTGATCAGTAAACAGAAGTAAACCGACGCGATCTTGGTTTTTTGTTGCCGCCAAAGTCAATAACGCGGCCAGTTCCGTGACCAGATCACGTTTTTTGCCTGCGTGGCTGTGACGCATCGATGCGGAGAGATCGATTAATAGACAAGTGTTCCAGTGAGATCGCCAGGCAATAAGTCGGGGGTGAATTGTATTCGGCTAAACTTTGCATGTATTGAGTTTGCTAAGCTGTTTACTGTAAGTGTCTTGGCTACGCCTGGGGGGCCTTCTAGTAACACGTGTCCGTTGCAGAGGAGTGCTAACAATAGTCGATCGATGAGATGTTCTTGTCCGACTACGATTTGTCCAATTTGCTGACGTACCGTCGTGAGCGCCTGAGATGTATTTTCAATTTTTCGGTGTTGTGCCATAGGAGTTTTTGTGGAGAGAATCAGTGTCAAATAAAGAACGAATGCGATGGCTAAGCAATATGGGAGTTCAGTTTAGGGGATTCGAGGAAATATAGTAATGAAAGGTTTATAGGATATATTTAAAATGCGAGAATTCGGTTGTTTTTTAGTCTATCTATTTTAAACTGTAAATACTCGCAAAAATTGATATTTTGCGTACGTGGCAGATTACACTTATACGCAGGGACAACGCTGGGGGCATCTGGAAGTCTCGCCAGATGTTCGTTTCTTTATGAATCATGAGCAGGCGCAGGCAGAGCATGCTGCGCACTCGCACAATTATCTGGAGCTCGCCTTTATATTGGGTGGTCGTGCACGACATCACACAGTTCGGGGAGAGAGCATCTGTCGCAGTGGAGACTTGATTGTTATTCCGAAAGGAGCCTGGCATGGCTATTCGGATTGTCACGAGTTGGAGTTAGTGAACTGTTTGTTTTCGCCGCATCTCTTGTGTCAGGAATTGGCCTGGCTGGACGATGATCCAGACCTGGCTGTCCTACTTAATATCGGTGCCTGTCGTTGGCAATCTGAAGTGTTTAAAATTGAGGTGCAGGCTTCAGAACAAGCGGCCCTTCGCAAGCAACTGTCTGCATTGGAATCGATTTATCAAACGAGCAAACCTCGGACGCGCTTAATCGCTGCTATACTGGAAGTCCTGGAGCAATTACGGACATCCTGTCGTTGCGCATTGCTGCCTACGAGTCTGGAGTCGAACTTGCATCCTTCAGTCGTTCGAGCGCTTTATTTATTTCAGGAGCAGATGGATGTCGACTGGCGATTAGAAGCTTTGGCAAAGCATTTACGACTCGATCCCAGCTATTTAGTGCGTCTATTCCGTGCGCAAATGGGGCAACCTCCGATGAAATATTTGGCTCGTATGCGTGCTGAGCGGGCTGCGAATTACCTCTTGAGCACAGATTGGCGCATTGGCGAAATTGGTCTAAAAGTCGGCTGGCCTGACCCCAAAGTCTTCGCAAGAAACTTTCGCCGCCACTTCGGCATGCGTGCCAGCGAGTATCGGAAACGAATGCTAGGTGAGTTTGTGGCAGCAGATGAATAGTGCCAGTCAGTTCGGTATAATCTAAATTCAGTCCCCAGGGTGCACTCGCGACAGCGATTGTAACATTTTTTGTAAGTAAACGGTGATGACTCTTAGTAGGCGTTCTTTATGGCAGTTTCTCGCATCGCCTGCACATGCGCGAGGGCGGCGGAGACTAGACCGGCGGGATTGTAACCGCCTTCCAATACGGAAACGATGCGTCCCTCAGCATGTTTCTCTGCTAGTGCCATGACTCGTCGGGTGAGTTCTACATAGGTTTCGTCCTCCCAATTCAAGCCACCCAATGGGTCGCCTTTGCGAGCATCGAAACCTGCAGAGATGAAAACAAATTCGGGTTTAAAAGCCTCTAGTGCGAGGCCGCCTGTAGTATCCCAAGCAGCCAAGGCTTCGCCAGAACCAGATCCTTTGGGCAAAGCTAAGTTCAGGGTGGCTTGCGACGGTGGGCGCTCTTTGTGACTATCTGAGTTGCCGGAATAGTTTCCACTCTCGTGGAGAGAGAGGTAAAAGGTGTTGGGATCTTCGGCAAAAATCGCTTCAGTCCCATTGCCGAAATGAACGTCCCAATCCACGATCGCGATGCGTTTGAGCGGGTAGTGTTTCCTCAAGTAATTTGCTGCGATAGCCACGTGATTGAAAATGCAAAAGCCCATCCCGCGGTCGGCGGTGGCATGATGCCCCGGTGGGCGCACTGCGCAAAACACTCGTTTCACGGTTTGTTGCATGACTGCATCGGCCGCCGCCAATACCGATCCGGTGGCTTCCAAGGCGACGTCATAGCTGTCGATGGAAATCGCGGTGTCACCCGTGCGGAGGACATCCGCGAAGCTCTCGACGTCACGATACACCAGGTCCTGATAATAAGCCTCATGCGCCAATAGCACTTCCGAAGTGCTGGCCCGTCGACCGGGCAGGCGTAAGATTTCTGCGGGCAGTGCTTCCAGTGCCTCGCGCAGCTTGCGATAGCGCAGCGCCGATTCCGGATGGTCCGATCCAGTGTCGTGGTGCTCATAAAACACATTGTAGTGCAGCCCCAGGGCAGGAATGTCGGCTTGCGATGGTTGTGCCGATTGTATCCGCTCCTGAATTTCACGATGACGACTGATCACGCCCGAAACGGGAATGTCGAAATGCCGTTCCGCAGCAGAGATCGGATCTTCGCTGCGGCCTCCTGCTTGTTCAAACAATGCAGCCATCGCGTGATTTTTCTGAAGCACCGTCGCCCAAAAATTTTGAATGCCACGTTCGGCTGCCACGGCAGCCAATTCGCCAATAAGAACGTTGGCCATGCCTGCCCGGCGAGTGGCTTCATGCACGACAAAAGCAACCTCCGCTGTGTCTCCGCTCGCATCGAGGTAATAACGGCCGATGGCTCGCAGCGCTCCCTTGCGGTCGAATACTCCCAGAGCGACATCTTTTTCCTGATCTACGGCTGCTAATTTATAGGCCGACTCTCCGCTCATCTGTTCACGATGATGGCCGTAACGCAGACGCACCGTTTCCTCATCATGCGAATAGAAGAAATGCTGCAGCACCGACATATCGCTAGGGTGGAGCGGGCGCAATTGGAAGCGACCGATCTTGAAATCGATCATTTTGGATTCCAGCTCGTCACGCGCACCGCCCGGCATAGTGAAGAACTTTGGCACCCAGCCTCGGTTCCATGCGCCCTTTAAGAGCTCTTCCCGATCATCGGGGTGGGCAATCTCAACAAGTCGCGCGACGCGCTCGCGGATACTGCGTCCGAAGATACTGGCGACTCCATATTCTGTAACCACATGATGAATGTCGCTACGACTGGTGCAGACACCACTCCCCGGCGCAAGGTCCGCGACGATACGAGCCGAATTATCATCATCCGAGCGTGAGGTCAAAACCATGATGGGCTTGCCGTCCTTGCTGGCACCCGCTCCGCGGGAAAAATCCTGCAGCGAGCCGACCCCGCCGTAAAAGTGGTGCCCGCTCGAATCACGCACCACCTGTCCGGTCAAGTCGACCATGCGCGCGCCATTGATGGCCACCATGCGCTCATTGCGGGCGATGCGATCCGAGGCATTCACCCAGTCACTGGGGTGCAGCTCCAAGTCTGGATTCTCGTGCACAAATTGATAGAGCTCCCGGCTGCCGAGCACATGGCTGGCAATGGATTTCCACTGCTTAAACGATTTGCGGGAATTATCCACCGCGCCCTTACGGATGAGGTCCATAAACGCATTGGTAAACATGCCGGTGTGAATGCCGAGGTGGCGATGTTGATGCAGGGCGCGCAGCACCGCCTCCGGGCTATTACCCAAGCCCACTTGCAGGGTGGAACCATCTTCGATCAATTGAGCCGCATAGTCACCGAGCAATTCGTGCCGCTTATCGATGGAGGGCGAGAGCGTCTCGGGCAAGGGCATGTCCTGTTCGATGAAGTAATGAATCTTCGAGGCTGGAATCAAACTATTGCCTCCCGTGCGTGGCATTTGTGGGTTCACTTGGGCAATGACACAGCGGGCAGTCGTTACCGCGGCCTGCACCACATCCACACTGACCCCTAAGGAGCAATTGCCGTCCAGACCAGGGGGGCTGATTTCCACTAGAGCCACATCGACCTGCAACGGACCTTCACGAAACAAACGAGGCACCATGGACATCGGGCAGGGTGTATAGTCCGCCTGCCCACGGCTGACAGCTTCACTGACATCAGGCGTCAAAAAGAAAGAATTTGTCCGCAGCATCGACTCATATTCCGCCGCGATCCAAGGGGATGCATGCAAACTGTGTATATGCACCAGTTCGATATCTTTGAGCTGATGGGCACGAGCCAGCATCGAACGGACCAAAGCTAAAGGCATCGCCGCGCCACCTCCGATAAACACCCGACTGCCCGGCCGCAGCAATTTCGGCCAATCTTCTGGGTTTAAAGGCTTCATTGCAGGAATATTCTCTTTTTTGAGAGGACGGGGAGAGCTAATATTTGCGGGCTAGAGGTCATGTTGATAGCATGTAAGAGCTGGCCTAGAAAGTAAAGATGACATGTCCTAAGTCATTGGGAGTTGCGCAAATCTTTTACAGGGAAAACATCCAAACGCTATGGTGTTCAGAGTTCTACTTTTAGACGACAGTATGTGCATGAGCTTCACCTTGGGAGACAAGTGGATCGCCAGCGGCTTGTTTGCGTGGAGCATGCTGTGGTTCTCAGTCTTTGTGATCGGCAGCTTGTGGAATCTGGTGGCCCCCTGGCCGGTGGAGGTGTGGAAGGGCTTCTGGCATGTGACTGGTGTGGGTATTCCCGTCTTCATGGCGCTGGTGACCGCGGTCTGGTTCACTAGGGGTGACTACGTGTTATTTTTGCCCTGTTCCGACGCCTCAAGGAAGAAAAGGTTAACGACCTCGACGACGGCACCGTGGTGGGGAATCAAAACCTCGATGAAGCGGTGGTCTTGCGTGAGGGGAACATAGTCAAAGAATGAGGGCGTCTAGCCCGAAAAACTCACAGAAAAAAGTTGCCCGAGATTGATTAATTGTTAAGTGATTGGTTGCCAACTAAATACACGACAACCATTCAAAAACGGGCAAGGACAGTGTGTAACCAGGAAGTCTTCGAGTTTCAAGACCACAATGGGCGTAAAGTCGTCGCAAGTTTCGACGGCGGATATTTGAGCAGCGAGGGGAGCGGGGCACTGCTGTTTCGCGAGCTGGAGTTGCGAACGGGAACAATCCATCGTCTGGCGGGCTGTTTGCGCGATGGGCGTAATCCCGAGTTGATCGAGCACAGTGTGGAAGCGTTGCTGCGCCAGCGTATCGGTGCCTTGTCGATGGGTTACGAAGATCTGAACGATCATGACAGTCTGCGCTACGATCCGGCGCACGGGCTGATGGCAGGGAAGGCGGACATCGAGGGCAAGCATCGCAGCGAAAAGAACCGGGGCAAGGCGCTGGCCGGGCACAGCACGCTGAAGCGGTTGGAGCAAAGCGCCCTCGGCGGTGACGGCCGCTACAAGAAGATCATTCCCGATACGGAAAAGATCGAACAGTTGCTAATCGAAGAAGGTGTTAAAGCCATCCCGCGCAAGAGTGGACGCATCATACTGGACTTCGACGCGACCGACGATCCCTTACACGGAGCTCAGGAAGGTCGTTTCTTTCATGGCTATTACGGGCACTACTGCTACCTGCCCCTGTATTGCTTTTGCGGGAACATCCCCTTGCTGGCTCTGTTGCAGGATGCCAAGACCGATGCCAGTGCAGGAACGGTGGCTGCGCTGGAAAAGATCGTTTTGCGCGGGGACAGCGGTTTCGCCCGCGATGCGATCATGGATTGGTGTGAGCGCAACGGACTCTTTTACTGTCTGGGCTTGAAGCGCAATACACGCTTGCAGGCGGAGCTTGCACCGAGCTTCGAGGTACTGCAATCAGACTTGGACGCAGGCCTGTTGCAACTGCCGGTGCGGCGCTTTGTCGAGTTCGAGTATCGCACCCTGAACAGCTGGAGCCGCAGGCGACCGGTCGTGGGCAAGGCCGAGGTTCTGGCCAAAGGCGAGAACCCCCGCTTCGTCGTGACCAATTTTGAGGCGGAGCACTTTGACGCCCGTGCGCTTTACGAAGACTTTTACTGCGCCCGCGGCGATATGGAGAACCGAATCAAGGAACAGCAGCAGGACCTTTTCGCTGACCGCACCAGCACCCATGCGATGGCCTCGAACCAGTTGCGGCTTTGGTTCTCGGCCTTCGCACACCTGATGCTCTCGCAGTTGCAGGCCATCGCGCTGGTCGGCACGCGCCTGGAAAAAGCGACGATCGGCACCCTCCGCCTGCGGCTGTTCAAGATTGCAGCCAGGGTTAAAGTCAGCGTCCGGCGCATCCGCTTTGAACTCGCCGTAGGCTGCCCCGATCAGGATGTCTTCGCCCAGGTCTTCAAAAACCTGCAGGCCTGGCCTTCGTAGAAGAGCATCACGCCTCGTAGCTCACTGAAAAAGTCCGACGGGCCGCGCCCGATGGCTTCAGCGTGCACCCAGCCTAGAGATTATCCGGAAAACTAGATGCTCAGAGCGGTTCCCACCGGGTTTTGAATCAACTGCGAGGAAAAATCGGTGTCGCAGGCTTTTCATGTTCACCAAATCCACGGATAATAACTCACTCTTAAAAGTTGGTGAACAATGCGGGCTAGGATGCCTCAAATTAGTGATAGCACTTCGTAGTTCAGTGATATCGCATTACATTATTTGACTTAGGTCGATTACCATATGACGTATCTTCTCACGCTTCCAAGTATAAGTGGCATGCAGGAGGCCGTCGGCGCTTTGAATGATTGCCGGATAGCTAAGTTCGCCTTCGGTTGTATCCAGTGTAAGCACGGATTCCCAGTTTAGACCATCTGTTGAGATGGCTAGGTTCATTGGAGTGCGACCACTTGTACAATGGTTGTAAATGAGTGCATGGCGACCATCGAACAGCGTGACTGCGTCTGTGCCTGAATCTGGATTGGGCAACTCTAGGAAGTCCATTTCGCTCCAAGTCTTCCCATCATCCTCAGACCAAGTGCTAAAAATGCGCTTTGCCAACTGGGTGCGTCCGAGCGCTTGAAGGCGGCCGTCTTTATGGATCAGCAAGCTAGGCTGAATGGCCCCGAATTCTTCGCCGTCGTTAACTGGGGCGGTGCGCGACCAAGTCAGGCCTTGATCTTCTGTGCGTTCAAAATGTACGCGCCAGCCCGTCGCCATCGTGACTTCGGTACTGGAGGGGCACAATAGCGTGCCGTTCGGCAATTGAAGGGGTTTGTTTTTGATCGGCCCGTAGATGCCTTCCGGGAGGCGAGTTGGGGGGCTCCAAGTTTGACCATCGTCTTCTGAACTCATGAGCATTCCCCACCAAGTGTTAGGAGAGACGCCCACTTTATAAAAGAGTAGTAGGCGGCCATTCGGCACTTGATGAAGTACCGGGTTCCAACAGGCATACCGAACGGGGCTTCCGTTGGAATCGGTATATTGAATTCCATTGGCCACTTCCATCGGTTTACTCCAGCTCCCGTTTTCGTGGCGAGAGATCCATACACCTACTGTTGGATGAAATTCTCGTGGTCCGCCAAACCAAGCAGCGACGAGTCCGCTGGATGTCTCTGCGATGGTAGATGCGTGACATGCTTTGAACGGGGATTGGTCAAATATAAACTCTGAAACTTTTATTGGAGTGTTGCTCATTGCTTTTACTGGTGGTGATTTTACTATTATAGAATAGGGTGAGGATAGGGTGAGCTAACTTTTTGATTCAAATTAATTTTCTAAACATATGTGGTAGGAAATCGACACTATGGTGTGATGCTTATTATGACCGGATGTTTAGAGTTGTCGCGATATTGCGCGTTTTACTTTTGTGAGGTAATCGAGTTTTAAAGTGACCTTAAGTGTGTTGGGGGCTGCTTGTAGTATTGTCGAATGAGTTTATTAAAGTGTTGCGTGTCTGGGATGCCTACGTGGTAGGCGATCTGTTTTATCGGCATAGTGGTGTGTGTCAGTAGGTGGCAGGCAGTTTCCATTCGGCGGGTGCGAATGTATTTTCCAGTGGTTACACCTGTTGCCGCTTTGAAGAGACGATTGAGGTGTGTTTGTGAGATTTCAAGTTCATCCGCCAGAGCTTCAACACTGATGCTCTCAGAGATATGCATGTCAATTTCATCCATTGCGCGTGCCACAATCGGGTGTCGATGGGGCTGGTTGGTATTAACTTGGGTATCGCTTGGGACTAATTGCCAAAGAATATCCCACAGCTTGGCTACGGCTCGAACCGGATGCATGCGATAGAGGGAGGAGAGCGTTTGGAGCTCAGCTTTTAGGCCTTCAAATCTAGGACCTAGGTCTTGCATGATTGGGATGTGAGCATCGCTTCCTCCCTCACTTTTGTTGGGAATGAAATGCGCCCAGGTTTTTATTGTTTTGCCATTAAATTTATATGCCAGATCCACTCCAGGCCAAGTGATGCCGGCATATCCTTCTTTGAAAGGATAAATTTTCCCCTCCATGTGGAGCTCACCCTCACCTTGGAATAGATTAAGGCACCAGAACCGATCTAGTTTGTAGCGTTCCATTTTACGTAGTCCATGTGTTCTGTGTCCGGACATTCGTAGTATCTGTGGGGGGGTAGATAGGGGAATTGTATGGGTGTGTGCATTGTGTGGGATATTCATGTTATGTTTATTATATACCACACATGGTGATTTATTCCAGTTGATATTTAGTTATATTCGCGCGAATTTTTTAGGCCTTGAACCTGTTCTGTTAATTCAACCCTAGATTTAAGAAGTATGAAAAACTACACACGTACCTTACTTGTTGCCTCAGCTGTTTTCTTGAGCTCTTTGATAGCTCATGCCGATGTTTGGGAGGACTTTGATTCACTGAATAATTGGAATGCTTATAGTGCTGAAGAGGGCGCTTTGACGCCTACGGTTGTGAGCGACGCTGGTGAGAAATATTTGAAGATGGAGACTGAATACACTGCCACAACAGGGCTGGACCGTATCGGCCGTATTGTTACAAAGGTTACTTATGATGATTTGAATTTTGCGACGAGTGCTGAGCCTGTATCGCTTGCTTTTGAAGATGTATCATTGGTTAACACTGGTCGACCAGGTTATCTGTTTATAGGTTTAACTACGGATGGTGGTAGTGCTAACTTATATAATCGGACCAATTCGATTTACTTCCAACAAGTTGGTGATGATGAGGCTTACCTAGTGCTTCGCGACGGTGGCACTGGTGGTTCCGGTACCCAGGCATTGTGGAGCACTAATGATAGTTCGAAGCTTAGTTACGATTATAGCACAATATCCTTGGTGTTGACTGATACTACTTGGGCACTTGGTCTGTATGATGCTAGTGGAAGTGAATTGTTGAATGAATCGGGTTCAATGACGGTTAGCTCGAGTAATTGGGCGGATGGTGTTTATATGTCGATGACTTGGCAACAGTCTTCGAATGGCTCTGCGACATCCATGTTTACAATGGATAGTATCAGCCTGATTCCTGAGCCTTCTGGCGCTTCTCTTTGGATGGGGGTTGGGTGCATGTTTGTTATAGGCATGAGCGGTATACGTCGTCGCGCTTAAGCCGAGTCTAATTCGATAGCATCTGTTGCTTCTTTATATTTGGACGGGGCATTGCCTGTTCAAAGGATTTCTGTTGCCATGAAAAAGACGACTTTAGTGTGCCGAGGGAGCTGCCGTGCCTTTACTTTGGTAGAGTTATTGGCAGTTCTCGCGATTGTTGCGATACTTTCGGCCATTTTAATTCCCACTCTTGGACGGGTCCGATCTCAGGCAACGGCGGCCCAGTGTGCCAATGGAATGCGTCAAATCGGTGTCTCAATGCACCTTTATGTGAATGACAATGGTGGGCGTTTGCCAGGTCCCCTTTGGTCGGAACAGGGAGTGGTTTATCGTTCCAGTGGTGGAGTGATTGTGCAAGAAGGCCATTTAATTGCATTTTTGGCTCCATATTTTGACGAACCGCACCAGGAAGATGGCTGGGGGAATGCACGTAATATTGACGCATTTTTGTGTCCTGCCTGGTTGGAGAGTAAAGGGTTCAGTGAAGGCGAGAGGGTCGACAAGGGCATCCCTTATCAGGCAGAAACTCTCTATTTTGGGCATAAGCGCTCTGATGTAGACCTTCAAACCGAACCGAAGTTAATGGTGATGGTTCCAGAGCCCGCGCGGATTGCAGCTTTCTTCGAAACCGATGCTGAAGATGGCACCTATTATGGTAATACGGGGAACAGCCGTCTTGCTGAAACGCCCGTTCATGGTTCGTTTCGTCATTATCTGTTTTTTGATGGTTCTGTCAGGGCGGTCAGCTTGGAGGATCAAGCCGAACAACAGGAATACCAATCTTCCTGGGTCAACTAATGCGCTCTAGTTGATATAACATACGATTTATTAATTAGATTAATTTATATAATGTCAATGGATTCACAGCATACCGATTTGCTTACCTTTCCTCTTCCCAATAAGGGGAGGGCTCTTCCTTGTTGGGATTTGAGCGTTCTGATGCAGGTGCCAGACTGTTACGATGTCCAATCTTCTGAGCTGAAGTCACCTTGTGGCATTCGTCCGCTCTATTTTGAAGGTTTAAACTATCAAGGCAAACCGACCAGGGTGTTTGCATGGCTGGGTGTTCCTTCGGATGCGAGTGATTCAGTTCCAGGAATCGTTTTGGTCCATGGTGGAGGCGGAACGGCCTTTCATGATTGGGTCAAGCTTTGGGTCGATCGTGGCTACGCAGCCATTGCAATCGATACAACGGGGTCGACACCTGAATTTGTTCACGGGATGGAGATTTCGCATCCTCGACATGCGTATGCGGGGCCCGCGTTTGACGATGGAGCCTTTGCTGCTGCGATGGACTGCGTGACCGACCAATGGATGTGCCATGCGGTGGCGGATACAATCTTGGCACATAGTTTGTTGGCGTCACAGCCAAAGATCGACAGTCAACGCATTGGTATCAGTGGAGTATCTTGGGGCGGGGTTATCTCAGAGATTGCGGTTAGCTTGGATGACCGGTTTTGCTTTGCCGCTCCTGTCTATGGTTGTGGCCATTTGGGGGAGAATTCCTATTGGCTTGAAACGGACTTCCAGAAACTGGATCCCGAAATAGCTCGACGCTGGATCGAGTTATGGGATCCTGGAATGTATCTTGGAAATGCCAGGCTCCCCATGTTGTTCTGTAATGGAACGAATGATAAGCATTTTCGACCCGACTCGTGGCAGAAAACGTATCGAGACGTTCGGGGACCGGTGACTTTGTCGATGAAGATTCGCATGCCTCACGATCATCCACCAGCAGGGGATCCCGCAGAGATTCTCGTATTTGCGGATTCGATTGTCCGACAAGGAAGCGCTTTGCCGATGATTCAGGAACAGGGCTATTCGGAGAGAGCCGCATGGCTGCGTTGGGAGTCGGATGTGCCGATTGACTCGGTAGAATTTGTATACACCGCAGATGAAGGAAACTGGGTACAACGGGAATGGCACAGTCTTCAAGCTACGATAAAGGGTTCAGAGCAAACTGCTGAAGTGTCCATTCCCACGGAATGCTCAGCGTGTTATTTCAACTTAATAGATACTCGGGGCTGCATTGTGAGTAGTGAACATTTCGAGACTAAAATATAAAATACTATGATACGATTTAATAAATTACTTCAATTTATCGGTATGACCGTCTTGGCGCTGAGCACGCTTAGTGTTCAGGGGGCATCTAAAGGTCTATTGGAATTTGATGTGCTTCACATTAGTAATTGGAAGATGTCTTCTTCATTCAAGGGAACAGACCGAATTTTGCGTGGTGAAGTGGAACTGCTGGCACCCGTGACTTCAGGTGATGTTGAGATTCGACTTAATTTAAATGGTGCTCGGGTAGCGACGGCATCTGCCTTTTATGGCGCTCGACCTCCCATATGGGCGAGCCGCTACGAGCGATGGGTTTCTTTTGAAATGCTGTTGCCTGGGGATTTACCTGATGGCATTTACGAGCTTGAGATTAAGGATGCTTCCGGACTTAAAACGACGGGAGAGACGCGTCATTTGATGCCTTGTGGCGAAGTGAAAGCGATACCACCTGCCAGTCTCTTGACGGTGAAGGGAGAGTCGAAGCATTGGACCGTAACATTGGATCGTGCACTTTCCACAGATGCCATTTTGGAAGTCTGGCTGTTCAACCGTGAGGATGATCGTATCTTGCAGGCGGTGTCTCGCTATCTAGTCAAATCGGGAACCACATCGATGGACATCGAGCTTCCGAACGAGGGGCGCTGGGAGGGTGTGCGCCAAGGTATACTGGATTTTCATATTGGAGGATACAATTATGGCATCGTTCGTCTCCCGGTGATCTTCGACCTAAGCAATGAGAAGGAAGCGTCGTGGAACTATAAGCCAATGGCGCATGGTATTTATTCCGAGCGCTCACACGTCCGTCATTATTGGTTAGCAGATGATGAGTTCATGCTTTGGTGGAACGGAAAGCCATGGCTGCCGCAGGGCGGTATGTACTTTCTAGATCGTGCTGCGTCCAGTTTGGAAGCTCGGAAAGGGCAGTGGAGTGAGGTCATTCGTAGCCTGGACCTGCTTCAATCCGAGGGCTTTAATGACCTCTATGTTAATGCGGAGGTAGGCTTGAGTCAAAGCAAGTGGAATGTGCAGAAGGTGGTGAATGAGTTCAATGAGCGAGGCCTGCATTATGGGTGGCAGCTGACTACCGGAGTGATGCCTTTTCGGGCGTATAGTATTCGCTCTTCGGCTTCCCAAGGCTTGATTAAAGCAAAGTGCGTATCGGACGGGATACTACCAGTTTCGTTACCTTTGGTGCCTATTCAAAGTTTATTAATTGTGCCTTTAGATGGAGGGCAAGCTCGCCAGGTTGCGTATTCCATGGATGGTGTTGAATCTGAGATCGGAATGGAAATTGCGCAAATTTTGGAATCCGAGGAAGAAGCCGATTCGAAACTTGTTGAATTGAAAATTCCCGACCTTCTACCGGGGCAGTATTACGTAATTGTCGAAGCTTTGGAAGAGGGGAAACGTCTGTCTAATGTTTGGGAATTTTTGGATGAAACCCGTCGAGGCTTGTCCTGGATCTCTGATATTGATTGGGGGGTGGGATTACGTTTCTTTGTTGATCCTATTTGTAATGAAGGAGGAGTGAATAATAACTATGAAGTCGTTCGGGTGGCATCGGATGCGTTTAATCAGGATTTTGCCGAGTTGTTGCGTGAAAAATATAAGAATTCTTTGTCTCAGTTACTGAAAAGTTGGCATTTGTCGGCTGGCAGCTTGAGTGATTTTAATCAAGCATCCCGCTTAATTCCTTTAAGAGATAAAGATGCATCTGAGTTTAAGAATGCACTTCTCTTGATTGATCCGAAGACTGGTAAAGTTTTCAAAACGCAAGGAGGGATGGGTGCTTCCTGGATGGACTATCTAGAGTTGGTCAGAGTTTCATATGGAAATAAGCGTGACCAGATCGCACAATTTATTAAAGAAAAGGTTGAAGTACCTATCGTATATAAGCGTGTTGCACCATGGACTGCACTCGAAGGGGTCAGTCGTTCTAATGGCGGCTTCGATGGTGTTGGTTTAGAACTTTATCCTAGTGGGGGGAGCGTGATGCCTTACGGGGCAGCAGCCGGGCGAATGGAGGCTGAATTGTCGTCGCATACTGTATGGCTGTTGGCTACTGAATTGGGGTATAGTGCAAAGCCCGAAAATCTGGGTGTTAGAAGTTGGCCGGACGAGCAAACTTTCTCGAAGGCTGTGCACGATACTTTAGGGGTTGGTGCGAAAGGTGTCTTTCTTTTTGGTTGGCGTCTACCAAATCAGTATTGGAGTAATCATGCACTCCTGAACCAGCCGGATCGATTGGAATGGGTAAGAAATGCGTTTGCTGATATGCGTCGTCAGCCGAATCAGAGCTGGCCTTCTTTTGGTTTGGCTTTCCCAGAGGGGCAATCTTGGTGGTGGCGAGCTGGGAAGGAATTATGGACACGTTATAATAGTGTTTATGACGGTCCGCCGTCTGAGTTTTACCAATCACTATTTTTGACGGATGGAGAGCGGGCAGGTGAGGAATTCTGGGCGATCTCTACAAATGTGCCTATCTCTGGCTTCGAACCAGTTGTTGTGAATTTGACGGATGCATTCTATGCAGACCATTACGCGGAGGATCTGAAGATGTTGCGCGATGAAGGCAGTCGTATGATTTATTTGGGTGTTTGGCCTGAGGATGCGGAGGATCCGTCTTTCCTGAGTCGTCATTTCAAGCCGGGTGAACGGCTCTTAGCTTCTCAGATAGGGCGCTACCAGCCCTTACATGTATTTCCTGATGACGTCGTATTGGCTCAGGATGAGTCCGGCAATGTGTGGGCGAAGCTGACTGAAAGTGGAGAACTACTGATTGTTTCGGCTGAACGAATTGCACCTGCAGTGAAAAACCAGGCGACTCCGTCACCGGCGTTGAATGCGGAGTGGATCGATCAGCTGATGGGCAAGAAGCCAGTTAAATAATTAAAAATAGTTACTCATTTTGTAGCTGGACGTGTGAAATCGATGAAGATTAATTTTGTTTTGATGCAGTGCGAGGGGCAGAAAATGCCTTTAGGGCTGGATGTTCGTCAGCCACGTTTGAGTTGGAGGGTTGAAACGCACGGGCGCGCGTATGCCCAGGAGGCTTACCGGATCTACGTGGCAACGCGTCCGGAATTACTTGAAGACGATCAAGGGGATTTGTGGGACTCTGATGTCGTATGCAGCTCGCATTCGGTTGACATTGTTTATGCCGGTAAAGCTATGTGCTCCCGGCAACGCTGTTATTGGAAAGTTCGAGTCTGGGGAGTCGATGGCACTCAACAAGATAGTCCGATTACTCAATGGGAACTTGGATTATTGGAATCTGAAGATTGGGAGGCGGAATGGATCGGATATCCCGCGGGGGTTGATGGTGGCGCATTGTATTTCAGGCGTGAGTTTGACTTGTTTGCTCGGGTGAAATCCGCCCGCGTGTATGTGTGCGGTTTAGGCTACCATGAGTTAAGCATTAATGGATCGAAAATTGGAGATCATGTGTTGGATCCTGCCTGGACGGCTTATGATAAACGGGTGTTATACTGTGTGCACGACCTTGGGTTTCACCTGCGAAGCGGGCGTAATGTAATTGGAGTCATGGTTGGCAATGGTTGGTATGGAATGCCTAAATTGCGATTGCAACTGGAGCTTGAATATGAGGATGGCCGTCGAGAGAAAGTATCGAGTAGAGGAGGACATACAGATGCTCCAAATGCATGGTTTGTCGGCTCTGGTCCATTGAGGGGGAATAATATTTACGGCGGGGAGTTTTATGATGCGACTCTGGAACAAGAGCATTGGAACTTAGCTGAAACTGATGAGTCGTCTGTTGGTCAGGAAAAGGAAAGCTTGGATTTCGCGGTTGCGGTTCGAGTCGATGCCCCGTCGGGACGTATGCAATTTCAGGCATTGGAGCCCATTCGTGTGATGGAGCGCTTTGCGCCGCTGTATATTGAAGAAGTCGAGTCTGGATGCTATGTTTTTGATGCCGGGCGGAATTTGGCTGGATGGGGGGCGTTACTTGTTCGCGGACGACGAGGGCAGCGTATTACCCTGCGTTATGCAGAGAACCTTGGTTCAGATGGAAAGATTGATCGTGGCACACTTCGAAAAGCGCTTGCTGAAGATACTTACATTCTAAAGGGAGAGGGCGTTGAGACTTGGGAGCCACGTTTTACTTATCATGGATTTCGGTATATTCAAGTTGAGGGCTTGCCGGAAGCACCAACTCCAGAGACTTTAACGATTTGTGTTGTGCGCTCTGATGTGGCGAAGCGAGGGGACTTTCAATGTGAGAATGCATTGATCAACCAGATCGAAGAGGCCGTCATTCGAACCGAAGAAAGTAATTTGCATGGCGTGCCAACGGATTGTCCGCAGCGGGATGAGCGCCTCGGTTGGCTGAATGATATGACAGTCCGAGCCGAAGAAGCGGTGTATCATTTTGGGATGGAGCGTTTCTTTGACAAATGGTATATGGACGTGGTCGATACACAGTGTCCGCTCACTGGTAGTATCACAGATACGGCGCCATTTACATGGGGAAAGCGACCTGCTGATCCGGTATCCGCGAGCTTCCTACTTATACCATGGCTGAGTTATCTTCATTACGGTAGTGATCGTTTGATCCGAGACTACTATCCCTGCATGGTTCGTTGGGTCGAGTTCCTGATTTCCCAGTGCCACGATGGTATTCTCTTATACAGTAATTGGGGGGATTGGGCTCCTCCTGAAGCATTTGCGGATAAGGAAAGCGTCGGTGGTGGTGCCGTCGCAAAATATACGCCCGGCGCATTGGTATCGACTGCCTTTTTGGCGTATCAAACACAATTATTGAGTCGCATGGCCAATGTGCTCGGTGATCAGGACGGTGCACATCGTTGGGATCAGTATTCGGAGGAAATTCGTAGCTCTTTTCATGACAGGTTCTGGGATGAATCGCTTTCTTGCTATGGATCCGGCAATCAGGCCTGTAATACTTTGGCACTTTCCATGAAACTTGTTCCTGACGATTTACATGACAAGGTGCTTGAGCATTTGTTAGCGAATATCGCTAAGCATCAAAATCATTTGACCGTAGGGAATCTGTGCACGAAGTATCTGTTTGAAGTTTTAAGTGAGGCTGGACATGTAGACTTAGCATTCCAAATCGCGACACAGACGACTTATCCCAGTTGGGGATATATGCTGGCACATGGGGCGACGACTTTATGGGAGCGATGGGAGTATCAGGTCGATGGTGAAATGAATTCACATAATCATCCTATGTTAGGTTCAATTTCTGCTTGGTTTTTTAAGTATCTGGCAGGTATCCGTTCAGATGAAATGAGTCCGGGGTTCAAACATTTCATCATTAAACCTTATCCGCCTGCAGCCTTAGGTGGTCTACATGCTACTTATGAATGTCCCTATGGGGAAATCAGCGTGGAGTGGAAGCAGAGTGGGGGATGTTTTGATTTGGAGCTCGTTGTTCCCGATAACACACAGGCTACGATTTATATTCCTGCCATGAGTCAGGATGCGCCTTGCGAAGCCACTCAGAGGCATGAATACGGCACAAAGCCTGATTTTATCGAATTCAGAGATGGACGCATGACCTATCGAGCTGGGCCGGGCAAATACCGATTCCATTCCAGATTGTTCATCGATGACGCTCATTCCGATCCGAGCCTCGCTGACTGTCCCGCATAAATTTATGAAAAAAGAAAACAAATATTCTGTTATTTTAGGTAATCTTGGTAATACCTGTGACCGCTTTCTTTCGAGTGGTTATAAGGATATTGCACCGAAAAAAGAGTTGATCACGCAAGCAGCAGCGATTCCCGGTGTTCAGGGAATTGAACTGGTCGGCACCTGGGATATTACTGAGGAAAACGCGGACGAAGTGAAAAATATGCTTAATGGGCATGGACTTTCCTGCGTCTCAATTATTCCGGATCTCTTCGGACAGCAGCGGTGGGGCAAAGGCAGCCTGAGTGCGAAAGATCGCGAGACTCGAATGCTTGCTTTGGAAGAGACGCGTCGTGCCGCACGCATTGCGCAACAAGTGTCTTGTCCGCTGGTTAACCTTTGGTTGGGGCAAGATGGCTATGACTATCCGTTAACGGCAGACCTGCGGGGACAACGTGCCTACCTGATGGAGAATATACGATCCGTAGCAGCAGAATTTCCAGATTTACGTTTCGCTTTAGAATACAAGCCCAAGGAGCCACGTATCTTTTCTTTTCATGCTAGAGCTGCGGATACGCTACTGATGGCAACGGAAACTGGATTGGATAATGTTGGGGTTTGTATTGATGTGGGGCACTCTTTGATGGCGGGAGAGAATGTGGCCGAGTCTGTAGTGATTCTTCAGCACTATGGAGAGAAGCTTTTTCATATGCATTTTAATGATAACTACCGATCCTGGGACGATGATATGATTGTTGGCTCTGTGCATATGACGGAATATTTCGAGCTGCTTTATTGGTTGAATGAGATGGGATACGATGGTTGGTATTCGATGGATCAATATCCTTATCGTGAGGATGCTGCGGCCGCAGTTGGTGAGAGTGTTGCTTTCTTGAGGTCGGTTGAGTCTTTGTTGACGGATAAGCGAATGCAGTCGATGCGCGAGTTGATTGCATTAGGTGATGCGACTCGTTCGACACGATGGATGCGTGAACTTTTATTACCACCTGTTGTGGACTAGCCGTAATATGATGAAACGATTTTTTCAGCGCATTAAACAAAAAGAGGAAGATCCTGCGCAGCCACCTGTTTTGACGGTTGCATTTGGTGATAGTGTGACTCAGGGAGTCATGGAATACGGTAGGCTGTTTCCAGAGGGAGTCTATCATCGATTGTTTCAGACAGCCTTAGAGAAGCGCTTCGGCGAGGCGACTTTTTCCACATTGAATGCGGGGGTGAGTGGTAGTGCCGCGACGCAAGCGCTCTCACGCCTGGAGAGAGATGTCATTCGTCATCATCCTGACTTGGTTTTGTTAGCCTTTGGTTTAAATGATTGTTTGGAGGGGCCGGGGAATTTGTCACAGTTTTCGGAGAGTCTACGTACGATCTGTGCGGCAGTACGTTCAAAAACCAGTTCAGATTTAATTATTTTAACGCCTCCATTTATGGCACATCGATTGGATGAGTCCAAAATACATCCGAAGCATCGGGGTGTCGTGGCGAGTTCTATCGTTCGTGCACAATGTGAAGGTTTCTTAGATGTGTATGCGGATGAACTGCGTTCAATCGCTTGCTCAGAGGAGGCCATTTTGGCGGATGTCCATGCCTTATGGGGATCGCTAAAGGCAGAGGGGATCGATACGGATACATATCTATGTAATGGGCTCAATCATCCGAATGAGAAAGGACAGAAAATGATTTGTAACGTCTTGTTAGAGTCGATTCCTCAGCTGAATGATTAATTCGGAGGGGCGCACTTTATGCGTATGAACCATCATGGATGATCGCCTAATCGCGCCCCTGTGCGATTAGGTAAAGAATATTTATTATATAAATAATGCACACAATAGACTGGATTTTTGTCGTCGCGCCTTTGCTGTTTGTTTTCGGCATTGGTATTTTTACTCATAAGTATATGAAAAGCGTTGCGGACTTTATGTCCGGCGGACGTGTCGCGGGGCGCTACTTGTTGGCTGTCGCCAAGGGGGAGATGGCGGCCGGCGCCGTGGTCTTTGCCGCTTTGTTTGAGATCATTTCGAAGGCGGGCTTCACTTGGACATGGTGGACCTGGATTAATATTCCAGTGGGGCTGATGGTGGCGATCACCGGCTTTGTGGTGTATCGCTATCGTGAGACGCGTGCGATGACGCTGGCCCAGTTCTTTGAACTGCGCTACACTAAGCGCTTCCGCGTGTTTACCGGTTTTCTCGGTTTCTTTGCGGGGCTGCTTAACTTTGGGATCATTCCAGTGATCGGAGCGCGCTTCATTACGACCTTCATTGGCTTGCCGCTAGTGGTGGAAATCTTTGGCTTCGAGGTCGCTACCCATTTATTTGTGATGGCGCTGCTTTTGTCGGTGACGCTGTTTCTAACCCTGTCGGGTGGTCAGATTACGGTGATGGTGACGGATTGCCTGGAGGGCATTCTTTCGCAAATTCTGTATTTGATCATTATAGTGAGCCTGCTGGTCATGTTCGACTGGTCGCAGATTATGGATGTTTTAGGCGATCGCCCCGTGGGCCAATCATTGATTAATCCCTTTGATTCGATGGGGCTGGAAGACTTCAACCTCTTTTATGTGTTGATGGCGGCCTTCGTCGCGGTCTACGGGACGATGGCCTGGCAAAACCAGAGTGCCTATAATGCGGCCGGCTTGACCGCACACGAGAACAGGATGGGGCACATCCTCGGGCGCTGGCGCGAGTTCGGCAAGCAGGCACTGGTCTACCTACTCGCGATTTGCGCGATGACTTACCTGATGCATCCGGACTTCTTCGAGCAAGCCGCTGTCGTTAATCATGATCTGGCGCTGATTCCCGGTGAACGGGCCCAGGAGCAGATGCGGATCCCGATGGCGGTCTCGCACCTCCTTCCCATTGGAGTGAAGGGTGCGTTCTGTGCGGTGCTGATCATGGGTATCTTCGGCGGCGACTCCACTCACCTGCATTCCTGGGGCAGTCTGTTCGTGCAGGACGTGCTGGTGCCTTTGCGCAAGAAGCCCTTCGGCACGAAGCAACACATCAAGGTGCTTCGCCGCTCGATCACGGGCGTGGCGGTCTTTGTCTTTATTTTTGGAGCGATGTTTCCTCAGACTGAGTTCATCGCGATGTGGTGGGCGGTGACCATGGCGATCTATGTGGGGGGCGCCGGTGCGGTGATCGTTGGCGGTCTCTACTGGAAGAAGGGAACGACAGAAGGTGCTTGGGCGGCTTTATTTACAGGCTCTGGACTGGCTGTCACGGGGATTGTCGCACGGCTGATTTGGCCTGAGTTTCCATTGAATGGGATGCAGGTGTCTTTTATCGCCAGCCTACTGGCTGTTAGCTTGTATGTCGTGGTTTCACTGCTCACATGTAAGGAAGACTTTAACATGGATCGCATGTTACACCGCGGAGAATACACGAAAATCATCGAAGCTGTGGGGGACCGCGTTATGCCAGCAGAAGAGTTAAAAAAGAAAGGCATCCTCGCACGTATTCTAAACTTTAATGAACACTTCACCTTGGGAGACAAGTGGATCGCCAGCGGCTTGTTTGCCTGGAGTATGTTGTGGTTTACAGTTTTTGTAATCGGCAGCCTTTGGAATCTTGTGGCCCCTTGGCCGATAGAAGTGTGGAAGGGCTTCTGGCATGTGACTGGGATCGGTATTCCCGTCTTCATGGCGCTGGTAACTGCGGTGTGGTTTACCTGGGGCGGACTGCGGGATATTTTTGCACTGTTCCGCCGCCTCAAGGAAGAAAAGGTGAACGACCTCGATGATGGCACCGTGGTGGGCCACCAGAATTTAGATGAAGCCGTCGTCACGCGCGAGGGAGCCAGCGAGCATGGTGAAAGAAGTTAAATGAATGAGCCCATCGCCACGACTATTGTTCTGGAACCGGATGGACCAGCGCTCGAGCTCCGTGAGCAAACTTCCTTTAGGGTTTCAAGATAACTGCGATGTCGGTCTTATGATGTTTTTGTCGGAAATAGTATATCGTTCGCCATTGAGAGATCGTTGCGAAGTTAGACTATAACAGAGTCTCTTTTTACCCTCGTTTTGTGATATGTACTCCCTAAATAATGTAGTCTCCCGCAGCTCTTTGCTGCTTCTCTCTCTCGCGCGACATCAGTTTCTGCGATTACGATTCGTTCAGATGTGTCAGACTCCGCTTATACGGAAGATGCTGCTTGTTTTTAGTCTTCTATTAATTTTTTCCCGAAGGAAAAAATAATAAGATATATTCTTTTAGTTTAAGTAGACGGCTCTTTTAGTTAGTTTCCATACTAGATTAGTGAGTCATTGCCCTTATGAACGTTATGCAAAATACCAAGCTCAGTCAGTCTCAGTTGAATCAGTCGTCCCGCGGATTTGCATTGGTGATTGCACTCAGTTTGATGGCCTTTGTTTTACTGTTGGCGATCTCGCTTACACAGTTGATCTCTGTCGAAACGCAGAGTGCAACAATCAGTAAGCAAACAAAGATCGCGCGGGCCAACGCTTTATTGGGCTTGCAAGTAGCTCTCGGTGAGCTCCAACGGAGTACGGGCGCAGATACACGTGTGACTGCAGAAGCCAGAATTCTAGACAGTGATCCGGACACAGAGATTGCGGACGATATACTTCATCCTCATTGGAATGGTGTTTGGAATGTCAACGAGATGACTGGGCAGCGCGAGTTGTTCACTTGGCTAGTGAGTGGAAATGAGAGCCTTTCAACTCAGGATACTGATTTTCTGTCTGCGGAGACGGCAGTCTTGTCAGAAGATGATTCAGTGGAATTGCTCGGCAGTGAGAGTGCCGGTAGTAGCGCTGAAACGGTTCGGGCGCAGAAGGTATCAGTTGATGCGGGGCATTATGCATACTGGGTATCTGGAGAACAGACAAAGGCTCTGTTGAATATTGGGAAAGAGGAACTGAGATCCTTGCCGGCGTTTCCCGAGACGATTACTCGCCAATTTCAGTTCGATCATTTGAATTTGACCAGCGATCCGTCTGACTCCACGACGATTCGCAAGTCGCAGAGCTTAGAGCAGGCTGCTTTGGCTCTGGGGCTCGACGATGATGTCTTGAAAGAATATTACTTTGATGTGACGACCCTTTCTCGAGGCTTGTTAACTGACGCACAGCAAGGGGGGCTTACGTTGGATTTGACAGCTCTCCTTTCAATGGATGATTTACCGTCGGGCTATGAAGTGAGCCGATTTATACCGGCTATAATACAATCGAAGCCGATAATTGGGCGACACAATCGCCGACATGGAACTATTTGAAGGCGTATTATGATTTACGTCTGGACGTCTTGGACGATGGCAAGATCACGCCGCAGACTGGCACGGCCCAGCGCCCAGGAATTGCGCCGGTGATTGCCATGTTTAAAATGGGCTTCGGAGGGGGCTTGAGCGAAGACAATTATCTATTGGTGAATTTGTATCCGCAACTTATTTTGTATAATCCGTATAGTGTGACCTTAGAAGGGCGCGACTATACGCTCGTTCTTTTTGGTAATCAAATGACGCGCTCTGAAGATTTAGAATCGGGCAGCAGTCCCGCGCGTGAATACCGCAGTATGCCGATTGCAGTCGGACACGAGGCGAGCCATAACCAAGTGCAAGATAACCCTCGCTATGAAATCGGGAAAGCCTTCGTCATTTCAGATGGCACGACAACGACCTCAGATGTGTCTATTCCGACGGATGCAGATCCTGCTTATGTCAGCAAACCAGCGAGTGATCCTCCCGGCGCACCACGCTTTTTGGTTGAGTGTCCTGATATACCGCCGGGAGCTGCCGTGATTCTTTCGCTGTCGGCTCAAACTGACTTCGACCGTTACTCGATGGCAAATGTCTCGCTCAAACCAGGTTTTCGAGCTTATCCATTTACATGGAAGACGCTGATCCCTCTGCACGAAAATACAGCAGATCCGAGCAATTTAGAGTATTTCTATTGGACATTATTTGATCCCGTGGATTATCCCGTCTACAGTGATGCTGCCTTGGTGGACGACGCCTCGGCTGCAGATGTGCTGCTTTCTCTCGCAGGCTCTTCAACTACCCGTGGGATCCAACGTGTGCTTTATCGCCGCGATGATCCTGATTTTGAGTCGCATGTTTTCCAGATGACTGGTCGCATTCCTTTTCGTAAGGACGAATATTCATATCCCACCTTCGATACCTATTACTATTACGGGAACCCTGTCAGCGACCCTGGGATTGAATTCGGTTGGGCGGCTTACGCTTTTGCGCCCACGAGTGATTCCAATCGTATTCATGCCAGACCCTTTGTGCATTTCAACCCGCGTGCGAAGGACTTGGACCCCATCAATGTATCGAATAGTGACGGAGACAATCAGCACTATTTCTACAACATGTATGGAGGCGTGGGTTTTCCGACGCTCGATACTTATAGTAATGACGAGATGGTTTATGTCGGAGGGGGCTACACGCCATCCGAAGGTGGGGTGAAGTCGTTTGTCTTATATGATCTACCACGTGACTCGATGGGGCTTTATTCTTTAGGGCAGCTTCAGCACATGCAGGTCAGTGAGCATTTTGATGAGCCGGGGTATGCGATTGGGAATTCGTGGGCGTCGCCTCACATTCCGCGCGATCAATATTACGTTGCGGGTGATGGTGTGACCACACAGGAGAGTCTTTCCGCGGGGGACTATATTGGAGATCTTGATTACAGCTGTGTCGATCTCTCCTATTTGTTAAATAAAGCGCTTTGGGATCGCAGCTTCTTTTCGACGATTCAGAATGTAGGTCTGAGTGGTAATAACGATTTTCATCAACCGGCAAACCCTCGCTATGCGTTTAATACAGAATTTACCGATGAAACTTTTTCGGATCCGGAAGCGAATGCTGCATCGCTCTATGTCGAAGGTGCTTTCAATGTGAATTCGGTTTCCGTAAATGCTTGGCTTGCCTTGTTGTCGGGACTTCACGGTAGCAATCCCGATTCGGTGTCCGGCACACCGCTGAATTATCCGTTTTTCCGGCTGATTGAGGCACAAAGTGACGCCTCTGATGTGTGGGCAGGCTTCGAGAACTGACGGTCGATCAAATCCAGGAACTCGCTGAAAATATCGTCGCCGAAATCAAAGCGAGAGGGCCGTTTCTTTCGCTTGCGGACTTTGTGAATCGTAGCCTTATCAGCGAGGATGAGGATGCGGATGCGGATGGTCACGGTCTGATGGGGGCGCTGCAAGCTGCGATTGAGCAGAGTGACATCAATAACGCTGTCGATGGCGAAGCAGTGACGACGGCGAATTCTGTGCCCTTTGACGTGCCGGAGCACGCTACAGGGAAAACGTCCGATGGGATCGCGGGTTATCTGACACAAGCAGACATTTTGACTGCGATCGGTCCTCGCATGACGGTTCGTGATGATACCTTTACGATTCGATCCTACGGCGATTCGCTCCACCCGGTTACTGGAGAAGGCGTGGGGCAAGCTTGGTGTGAAGCAGTGGTTCAGCGCTTACCTGAGTATGTTGAGGCTAATGAAAATGATCCGGAAGATTCCCCGGCACTTTAAGCTCCGGCTCCGTCAATCAGCTCATGGGGCGACGCTACGAAATTGTGTCTCTGCGCTGGCTGGACCCCAATGAAATTTAAATCATGATCTATCTACGCTCTTTATGTCTCTTTTTGTTTTCACTGCTGCTCGTGGAGCAAGCGCATGCGCAAAGCACTCCCGAATTGAGCAACATAAAGTTTCGTATACTCGCGTGGAATACGACGGTCGGTGAAGTGTATATTCATTCAGCTGGTTCCTATGAATTACTGCAGGCGATGCCGAATCAGGTGTCCCATGAGTTTAGCTATACGGGCCCGGCTCCCTTGCAACTGTATCGAAAAGCAATCGGGCCTGAGGGTGTTATGAATTACCAGCCCTACGCCACGTTGAAAATACATCCGAACCATAGTCGCTATCTGTTGGTGCTCTATGCAGATGCTAAAGAGACAGATTTGCGTAAGGGCTTCCTCTATCCCTATGATTATACGCGCTCGAATACGAGTCCGTTGGTTCTGTATAATATGACAGATTTTGCGGTGAAAGCCCAGCTCGGTGAGGAGATTATCGAGCTCGCTTCGACTCGAAATGTCGCGGTGGATCCGGATGATTTGGATGAATCTTCAAATAATTATGCTTTGCGTTGTAAGCTGGCAAGTAACGAGGGCGGTCAGTGGAGGTTAATCTATAATGATTACATTCATATCCCGAATCGGGCTCGTGTGTTCTTTTTCTTTAAACAAAAGCAGCAGGGGAATTCAAAACGCATACAGATTGAAACTAAAAAAATCGTGGACTACCGTTTAAGCGAAGCGACGCGTAAAGCGAGTAGTGAGAATTTCGATGTAAAAGAGAAGGTTGAGATTAAGCCCTATTAATTGAATTTTGAGGCAGTATTCCGTGATGACTTCGTAGGATTTTGGGGGTCCATTGATATTGCCTCCACTCATTTCGGCTTCGCCTCCACGGTTGATGGTATGGTGATCGTTAGTTTGAGTTTTTGCCTAGCTATATATGAAGGTGAGGTCGTGGTTACTGATGCTTGCTAGGGAAACTGTGTAATTCCTCGTTTGATCCGGTATTGGCGCGGGGTGGTTTTGTAGTGTGTTTTGAAGAGTTTGTAGAAGTGGCCGAGGTTTTCGAAGCCGCATTCGTGGGCGATTTCCAGGATTTCCTTTTGCGAGGTTTCCAGCTGCATGGAGGCCCAGTTTAGACGGGCGTGATTAACGATCTCGCGTGGGGTGGTATTCAGTAAACGTCTACAGTCACGACTGACGTGTTCGTGGCTGCGCCCGGCAATACGGACAAACTCGGGCACGCCACCCACGAAATTGGGCCAGGTTTCGATGCGGCGTAGCGCGTGGGTGAGCCACTCTGGAGTGGTTGCGGAGGCGGACGTCTCTCGGTCGCGATTGTCGAGTAGGGCCAAGACGCCCAGCAAGAATGCGGCGGCATTGGTGCTGTTCCAACGGCCAGCAGCGAGATCGTTGCCCATTTGCCGCAAGCGCTCGCGGTCGTCGCTGCTGAGCTGGTATTCTCGCTTTTCGATGTCGAGGTGGTCAAAGAAGCAGACTTGGTCTATAAAGAATTCGCGGCGGATTTTTTCCCATAGCGAAGACGGGAAGGCGAAGTTAATCAAGCCGACTTGGTCGCTGGGGTTCCATGCTGAAAAACCATGTGAATCGTCGGCACGGATTAACGCAAAATAGCCGCTTTCCATCAGTCGCCGTTCGCCGTTTAGTAGGTGGCATCCACGTCCTCTCTCAATCCAGAAGAATTCATGGTAGTCCTGACTATGCACGAGGGGCGAGGGGACATAGCTATAGTTATAAGCTTCATAGGTGCATGCGTAAGCTTTGGGCCAGTCCGTGGTTGAAATATTAAACATCAAGTAAGCGTAATAAATTGTTTTTAGAGCGCAAGACCTGAGCTCTGCTCATATGCTATACTGCTTAAAATAATATTATGCTTCCAAATCATCATCTTCCCCAACTCTCTGCTAGTCGTATTGAATCAGTAGTTATGCGTCTTAACGCTGCTGTCTGGATAAACCGTCAACTCGTCGAGGTCGAAGCCTCGCGTCCTCAGGCTCAGCAGCTTTCGTTGGCTGAGGGGCAGCAATTGAAGCGCAGTAAGGTGAAGGCCTGCTCTTTCTGGGGGAAGCTCTTTGATCAACGTTGGTGCCGGGTGACTCTTCCGGAGGCAGTGGACGAAAATACTTGGTTAGAGTGGCTGGATCAAGGCGAAGCTACGCTTTATATCGATGATAAGGCGTATTTTGGTTTTAATGTGGCGCATCGACGTTGCCGTCTGCCGGAAGGTACGAAAGTCGTGTGGCTACAGTCGAGTTGCATCCAAAGTGCGATCTGGCATCCGGAAGCCAATGGTATGGATGCGGCAGGTAGTTATTTTGAGGGTGCCTTTGTCGTTAGGCGTGACGACGTCGCTTGGAATGCTTATCATGACCTGAAGTGTCTCTTTGATCTGGCGATGGATCAGCGTCATCGCGAAAATCCGCAGGTGCCTACAACCTTGAATTGTGCAGGCTTACAGGCTCCGGTTGATAAATATACGCCAGTTTATCGTCGGATGTTGCGTGGGATGGAGGATGCGGCCAATGCGCTCGATCAAAAGGGAATCCAAGCGATGCGTCGCAGCTTGGCTAAGCTCTATCAGGAGTTGAAGATGGACAAGACTTTCTCTAAGTGCATTTTGACCGGGCATGCCCACCTGGATCTCGTGTGGATTTGGCCGGAGCGGATGGGCGAACTCAAGGCGGTCAATATTTTCGCGACGGTGGATCGCTTGATGGAGGAGTATCCCGAGTATCGTTTTGCCTACAGTCAGCCAGCCAGTTATGAGGCGGTGGCAAAGCGTGAGCCGGAGTTGTTTGATCGTGTGAAGGGACGCATTGAATCTGGCAAATGGCAAGCCACGGGCGCCATGTATGTAGAATCGGATACGATGATCGCCTGTGGTGAGGCTTTGGCCCGCAGTTTTACACTTGGTCAAAAAGGCTTTGAGGCGATCAACGGAGCCTTGTCGAAGCTCACCTGGCTGCCGGATGTCTTTGGTTACTCGGCTTGTCTACCGCAGATCATGAAGCAAACCGGTGTGGAGTATTTCTTCACCACCAAGATGACCTGGAATGCGATCAACCGTTTTCCCTATAGCAGCTTCATCTGGCGTGGGAATGACGGCTCTGAGATTCTGGCGCATGTGACGCAGGATTCCGGCTACGTGACTCACATGGAGATTGATAACATCAAAGCTCCGATGCATGCCAATCAGCAGGCTGATGTACATGAGGAGTATCTACTGCCCACCGGCTACGGTGATGGTGGAGGTGGCCCGACAGATGGCATGCTAGAGCGTGCACGTCGACTGGGTTCCTTGCCTGGTATGCCGGAGATTGAATGGGATCAACCGGAGTCTTTCTTCGAGCGCTTGAACACAGTACGTAATGCGTTACCAGTGCACCAGGGCGAATGCTACCTAGAGTTTCACCGTGGCACATTCACGACTCATGGTAATTTAAAGGCTAGTTTCCGTGGTTTGGAGCGTGCGATGCAGGTGGCTGAGGCGGTGGCTGCGGCCACGAGTAAAACCTGGAACATGGAAGATTCCTGGAAGCGTCTGGTGTTTGCTCAGTTCCATGATTACATTCCTGGCAGTTCCGTCTGGGATGTGTATATGGAAGACTTGCCAGTGCTGGACCGTCATGCGGCCACTCAGTTGGACGAAGCGAAGAAAGCTTTAGCCGGCAAGGGAGAGGACTGTTTGTTCAATCCACACGCCGTGGAAGTCTCGAAGTGGATCGATGGTCTGGACGCGTCGGCCTATGTCAGCTTGCCACCTTTAAGTGGTTCGTCCATCGAGTCCGTCATTCAAGATGTGCCGGAGTCAGTCGAAGTGAAGGGGCGCAAGGTATCGAATGGTCTGGCCGAGTTTCGGGTCAATGCCTCTGGTTGGATCGATCAATTGAGCTGGGAAGGCGTCGAGGTGCCGCTTTCCGGTCCTGCGGGGCAACTGATGTTGTATCCCGATCATGCGGCGAATTTTGAAGCTTGGGATATCGACCGTCATGTCTTGAGTATTGGTGAGGTCTGTAAGGCGAAAGCGACGCTCACTTGCGTGGAAGAGGGCGCACATCGGGCTGGTATCGCTGTGACACGTAAGATTGGTGAGTTCAGTGAGGCGACAGTTACTTTTATGCTAGAAGCTGGAAGTCCCTTGGTGCAGGTCACCGTCGATCTCGACTGGCAGGAGCCTGAGTCTTTACTTAAGCTGATTTTTCCAACAAAATACGCTGCGACCAATGCGCGCTTTGGCATTCCTTATGGCAGTGTCTTGCGCAAGCAGGTGCCGGACGGCTTGCAGGCCGAAGCGCAATGGGAAGTGCCTTTTAGTCGCTATCTCGCAGTGTTTGACGAAGGTGAGCGTGAGGGGCTTTTCCTTGCAACCGAAGATAAGTACGGCGCCACTGTGCGTGAAGGTTCGGTTGGTTTAAGCTTAGTGCGCAGTCCACGTGTGACTGGCTATGACGCGCATAATTTCGCATGGCCACCGCATTTGACCCGTTTGAAGATTGATTCGCCTTACAGTGATATCGGTCAGCATCAGATCAAGTTAGCTATTGGCCGCTATGACGCCGAACTACCACGCGAGCGTCAGCCTGCATCAGTTGCGGAAACGCTATTTACCGATCCAATTGCTTACACTGGCAAAGCCATCGCGCCTGTCATTGAATCGATCTCAGGCTGCGAAACACTGGTGCCGCATTGGGTTAAGCCAACAGATTCAGGCTATGTGCTCCGCTTGCACGAAGTTGCTGGACGTCGCGGTTTAGTGGAGCTAAAGCTGCAACAGGGCTGGAGCGCGGCACGCACCGATATCGGCGAATCTATGTCAACTCCTCTATCAGGTAAGCTAGCCTTTTCCCCTTATGAAGTCGTCAGTGTCTTGATTCAAAAAATATAGACAACCGCGATCTGATTCGGCGGGGAATTTAGTGAATGGTATCATTTATGTGATACCATTCACTGATAGAGGTGTCAGTTCGATTTCATAAATTCGACGATGAATCTTATTTGAGCTATTGAAGGAGAGATTGTGGGAGATAGATAATTCTATGCTCGAAGTAGGAGTCTAGATTACGATGCGTTTTACAGGAATTGTTGCTCCTGCTAGTCTGAGCGTGTCATCTTTGGGATGGACTATTCGGCCGTTTATTGTGACGGAACTGAAGGCGTCGAGTAAGAGGAAGTGTGGTTGGATCAAGCCGTAGTGTTCGATGGTACATTTGGATTCGATAAGGAGGGTATCGCCATCGTGGAGAATCGTGACACTCAATCTAGAAAACACACCGCTATTCACTTTAAGCGTTTCGCCGTCATCTGCTTGATAATGTGAGGTGTAGCTACCCGTAGTCGATTTGTTGGCGACGACGAGCATATCAAGCTCTTTGAGATCGATGCGGTTGTCGCTCGGATCTGTGCGGCGTAACGGTAGTATTGATGCTTCCTTTAAAAAAAATGGGCTGTGTGTTTCGCTTCGGGCGACTTCAACCGTTTGGTTACCTGCAATCCATTTTCCTGTTTCGAGTTCGAACCATGCTTGTTGCCCTGGCAGTGGCACGTTTCGCTTCAGGCTGTCGGCGTCGAGGAATGGCGCTTGTAGAATGGACGGCCCAACGAGGAAGGCATCGTCGATGTAATCGAGCTCCAGTGCTTCAGAGTTTTCAAAATCGTAAAAAAGAGGACGCATGATGGCAGAGCCTTGTTCTGCTTGAGCCACAAACAAATTGTAAAGGTAGGGCATCAATCGGTAGCGCAGCTTTATAAAATTGCGGCAGACGGCTAGTGTTGATTCATCAAATGCCCAAGGCTCCTGCTGGACACTATTCAGCATCGAATGATTTCGGCAGAAGGGGGATAAACAGGCACTTTTCATCCAATCGCGGAGCAGACGTGCGTTGGTATTTTCGGCAAATCCGCCGATGTCTCCGCCGTTGAATGGAATCCCGCTGAGTGCTAAGTTGAGCTGCGTCGCAATGGAGCTGCGTAAGTAATGATAGTTGGATACATTGTCGCCGGTCCAAACGGCAGCGTATTTTCCGCCTCCGATAAAGCTGGATCTAGAAATGAGGAAAATGCGGCGATTGGGGTGGGCAGCTTCGAAGCCTGCCCGAGTTGCGCGAGCCATTCCCATTCCGTATTGATTGTGGAAAGTTTCGTGGCCATTTATCCCCTCTGGGCCAAAGCGCATGTCGTAAGGGGTTGAGTTGCCGACGGAGGGGTCGTTCATATCTAACCAAGCGCCTACGATTCCCTGTTTGGCGAAGGCTTCCACTTGCTCTGCCCACCATTGGCGAGCGCGTTCTTGAGAAAAATCGGGAAACGCGGTGAGACCAGGCCAAACAAGTCCGATGAATTCAGAGCCTTCGGGGTTTTTACAAAAAATATCCGCGGCCTGTCCGGACTGATAGATCGTATAATCAGGATCTACTTTGACCCCAGGGTCGATGATGGGAACGACGGGGTGCCCCTTCTTTAACATGGATTGAAATGTTTCGCTGGGGGTTGGGATTTTATCCGGATCCGTTGTGAACACTCGAAATTCATCCATGTAGCCGATGTCAAACCAAAGCCCATCGACGGGGAAATCATGTTGTGCAAATTTTTCGTCTAAATCGAGTAGATGTTCGGTTGTCTCATAGCCCCATCGGCACTGCTGGTAGCCTAGCGCCCATAGCGGTGGGAGTGGGGTGGTGCCGACTAGTTGTTGGAAGTTCTGTGTGAGCTCGGCGAGGGTGTCGGCGGCCAGTAGAAAGAGGTCGGGTTGGCCACTTTCGGATCCGATGATAATGGCTTCTTCGTCGTCGGTTCTTATGCTGCTAAATCCTTCGATATCTACTGTTGCTGCGATTGAAGCATAGGCTGCTTCCGCATTATTTAAGAGTAGTCCAATCCAAGTCGTTTCGGTCTTAACTATGATGTAGGGGATGGAAACGTAGTAAGGGTCAGGTGTGCCTTTGTGAATGTGTGTTATTGGGAAATCGGCGAAGGCATCGGTATTCCAGAATTTGGTGCGAACACCTGTGTATTCTAGCCCGATCATTTTTGAACCAGCCCCGTAGTAGCGGTTCTTTGAATGATGGCGAAAGCGCAACATGGAAGCTTTTCCGTTTTTGCCGAAGGAACGCCTTGGGAATGAATCGAACAATATCGTTCCTTGCTTTGATCGCAGTTGTAGACTGGCGTCTTCATTGATCTGAAGTTGATAGTTGTTGTCGCTAGTATTTTCTTTTAGATTGAATTCAGCCTGAGAGGAATTATTATTCCAATCACCACCATTCAGAGTGAGCCGAAAGATATTATTTCCGTATTCTTTGATGATGAGTGGTCGGTTCTCTTTCGCGAACGACACGCCTAGTTCTGCTGAATAGGTGGAAGCGAAACTGAAGTTCTGGCTGAATGGATATTTATTGAAATACATAAGGCGCTAAAGACCCGTTCAGTCAGTTGTTGAAGCGGGACGTGCTGGAATGTCTACTCTTCGTTGAGTAGCCAATCGATATAGAGTGTTGCGGTCCATCCATAGTCGTGGACGACTTGATGACTTCTGTCTCTGGGAATGTTTTTTCCTTTTCTTAGGAGGGCAGGTGGTTCAACTTCGAGTTTATCATCGAAGTATTCGAAGAATGTACCCCATTTTTTACACGTGCGTTCTATTTCCGCTAAGGTCTTTGTGCGGATCATTTCAGCTTCGGTGTTGTAGCCATAGCGACGAAGACCGCGGGCGATCATCCAGTTGATATTGATCCACGTGGGGCCGCGCCACATGTCCTTCGAGTAGAATGATTCCGTATCTGAACTGACGACGGAGGGGACGGGGAAGGCTGTTCCGAAGGTGTTGGGATTTGTTAGATGCTCGGCCAAACGCGACGCGCGGCGTGCGTCGGGTGCGCCACAGTAGAGAGGGAGGAAGCTTGAACTTGAAAAGACTTTGCTCAGTTTTCCATTGCTCTGATCGAGATCAAGATAGAGTCCATCTGTTTCTGACCATAGCTTCTCGTTAATTTTGCTACATAAGTCTTTGTGGTGTGTTTCCCATTTTAGGGCTTCGTCCTGCATGCCAAGTTGTGAGGCAAATTGAGCCAATATTTCGTATTCGCCTGCCTGATACGCGTTGAAGTCGGTTGCGTCTAATGCGATGGTTTTATCAAATCGAGGTGAGTTGTCCATTCCGCTTTCGCCACTTCTACAGTCAGGATTGTCTTCGATGTACCATTCTAGTAAACCTGCCCCGTCTTTATCTCTGTGGGCTGCGTTCCAATCGACGTAAGCGCAGAGTTGTGGGTAAATCGTCTCGAGCCAGCTAGTGTCTTGGCTTTTTTCGAAAACGAGCTGAGCCGCCAGTGCTAGAACGGGCGGTTGCGTGATTTCGGAGCATTCATCGGGGCTGGCCATATGTGGTATGAAGCCGTCCGCATTTTGAACGGATAGCATGGCGCTTAACATTTCTTGAGCAAGTTGAGGGGCAATATGACGCCAACCGATCGCATGAAATGCAGAATCCCACAGCCACATGTTTCGATGCGGCCAACGATCTGGCGTTGTCCATGCGGATTGTATCTTCCCTTCGGGAGAGCAGACTTGTCCTTTCATTTGGGAGAGCGCTCGAATGAAAGAATACTGAGCCTTCTCAGTTACATTGCGACCGTGGATTTTGTTTTCTTGTAACCAGTGCAGACGTTCCGCTGCGGTTGAATCGAAACTGAGATTGATGAGTTTAGGGGAAAAATGGGTTGTGTTGCCGATCAATGTTTTATCGCCATTCTTAAATGTCAGTAGTTCCGGTGCGTTTTCTTTGAATTCAATTGGCCCTTCTAGCAATAAGTGATGGGCGTCGATTAATACTCCGCGAATGGATTCTCCGTTTTCATTGTATACTTCAAACCAGTCGTTGGTGATACGGCTTTCGATGATTGGGCCTGTGAGCGTGAAGCTTAATTGTAATTCAGCTGGGTGGCAGATGGATAGGCCATCTTTAGTCGTTCGTATGATAATTCCCTGCCTGTAATCGGTTAGACCATCGAGATGTGAGAATGCGATGATGTTTCCGCTATGCCATGTTGATGCAGGTGGTACTAGAGATCGACGGGATATTAAGCAGGCATTGGAGATATTTTTCATATTGAATGATGCGACTCGAGGATCGTGAGTTGGCGAGCGGGTAGGTTGCCTTCGCGGCAGAGAGGGTTGATGATGTTTTTTTCGAGCGGAAGCGCTGGATCGTCCCATGATGGTAAGAGCGACCATTCTGTGTTGTTTAGGGTAGAATTGCCGAGTTCAGGAGATTCGAGAGTGAATTCGAAACTTTCGTCGGAATTGTTGATTATAATGACTCGTGCTTGTTGAGTGATGGGGTCTTGCACGCAAGTTGCCCAGACGCGTTGATGAGGTGAGTCATCTAGGGTGCCTCCTTTGATTGAAATCGGTATGATGTGGGCTTGTTTGGGCACACTACTCATGGCGCGTCCGAGTATGTCGAAGGCGGGGCGGTGGGGGCTGGCTTCCTTTTTCCAGTTCTTGTGCTCGATGTCCCATGTGTCAATGAGTTGCCACTGTCCATCAATGTCCCCTCTGTTGGTGAAGCTCCATCTGCTGAATCCGTCGATACCAGCTCGGAGGGATCGAATCAGGAGCTCTGTGTCCTTGATCGCTGATAGCTCGTTTCCAGGGGCTGAATTGTCGGCACCAAATCCGTAAGTCATACTGCCGACTTCCGTTAAATAAAAACCCTTATCGGCTGAGTGGGCTTCCTTGCAGTAGCGGGCAACGAGCTTGTCAATGCGCTCGTGAATGGGATACTCGTATGGTGTGCTGGGGGCGCAGTGGTCAAAGATGGAGTTGTAGCTGTGGAAGTCAATGTCATCTACATTTTGAAACCAAGCTTCATTGGCTAGGCGTTCATATACGGGCATGTCAGTTTCGTCTGGTCCCATTAGACGCACTGAAGGGTGTTCGATTTGCAGACGTTTTCTTACTAGAGCGCAGGCCTTGTTGAGATAGTCGTATTGGAGGTCTTTGGAGCGCTCTCGGTCTCCTTCTTCACGCAAAATACGATACGATTCAGGGGTGTGCCACCACCAGTATCCAGGCTCATTGATTATGTTGACCCACTTGATACAGGTGTAGCCACGTCGAGTGTAGAGTTCATCGAGTAAATGCATCCAGCCTGTTGTGAAGGCGTCGAGGTCTGCGGGTGCAGAATATGTTTCCATTGCAGGGTCGCCGCGGAATGCTTCGAAGCTGTTCCAGTTGATGCCACCCCACTGTTGTTGGAGTAGCACGTCGGCTCCGTTGCGCTGAGCCCAAGCGCAGATGCGATCTAGGATCTGCATTTCAGGCGAATCCCAATTGTATGCGCCTTTTTCGGGCTCGAATTGTTGCCACTCAAATTCGAGCCGAATGAGACTTAGTTTGAGCTGGCTGGCATAGGATTCGATCGATTTCCACAGTGGTTCATGAGCTGGTAGAAGTGGTGGCTGCCCCCCGAATGCGCTCCCTCCGTGGCCTGTCGGTGCATTTAAGATCGAGTGCCATGAGGCGCCGACACCGCTGCGCATTTGGTGAGTCGGGGCTGAGCCGAGTTTAAAAAGGACATGCTGATTCATAGGCTTCTTTTCTTGATTCTTGTTCTTGTGGAATGGGAATTCATCGCATTGTTGTGTAATTATCAATATTTTTATTGTAATTTCCGCAAATTCATAATTAAGTTTCGAAACTTACAAAACGCGTGGAATTGTTTTTGGATGAAAAGCTGGGTGTTTTGGGGTGTTTTGGGGTGTTTTTGATATGAATATAAAGTCGATAGCTAAGATTTCAGGAGTCTCCGTTGCTACGGTCTCGCGTGTGCTTAATAACGAAAGTGGAGTTAGTGAGAAACTGCGGCTTCGGACGCTATCTGCGATCGAAGGACGGGGGTATCAGCCTCGGGAAAGTTCGACTCGTCGCGCTCGGATTGCGATGGTGGTAGAGCCTGGGACGCCGACCTTTGACAATTTCTTTGCTCAAATTTTTACTGGTATTTCGAGTTATGCTTTTGCGAATAATGTAGAGACGACTTTATTGTATCACGCTCAAGGGGATGTCGGGGAGCTCGATGTGGTGGAGTTGCTTCGTAAGAAGCGCTGTAACGGGGTTATATTTCTCTCTCCATTAAGTCGTGAGCGTGCGGAGTCTCTTGTTGAGGCTCGTATTCCAGCGGTCGTTGTGGCCAGTCGCTGTGAGGTTCCTGGTGTCGGCTTTATTGATTGCGATTCTCGTCGAAGCGCGTATGAGCAAACTGAATATTTAATTCGCCTTGGTCATCGCCGTATCGGATTTCTTTGTGGTTCGCTCGACGGGATTATTGACCATCAGGAGCGACTGGATGCATATAAACAGGCACTTGCGGATTCGGATATTGAGCTTGAGCTGGGGTGGGTGATTCCGCATGTTCCAACGGATGTCACTGAACGGGCAGGCTATGATCAAGCCAATCAATTGCTCGACTGTCACTCCGATGTGACTGCTATTTTTGCCACGAATGATGCGATGGCCTATGGAGCGATTAGTGCCTGTGTCGAGCGCGGCTTGCGAGTCCCTGAAGATGTTTCGGTTATCGGTCACGATGATAATCCAACAAGCAAATATTACAATCCATCTTTGACGACGACTCGGCAGCCACTGCGCGACATGGGTACCGAGGCAGCCCAGTGGGTCGATCTTAAGCTGAAGGGAAAGCTCGATACGATGCCTAGTAAAGTGATTCATGGCGATCTGATCGTTCGCCGGTCCTGTGCCCCTGTCAAAATTTCTAGCTGAATGAGTTCAGTATATTATCCAATAAAAACCAAACCAAACCCAAACCCCATGAAATACAATAAATTCGCATTATCCTCAATTATACCTACATTTGCTGCGCTCTTTGTTGGCGCTGTGACTGTAAATGCCGATAGCTTTTTGCTTTCTGATAACACTTTGCTTGGTGGTGTTAATGCTACGCATTACCCCGATGGTATTACCGCGGCAAATGCTATAGCGACTGGTGCTACCTACACATACTTGACTGATGCTGAAACATCCGGGATTGGAGATACCGATTCAGGCATATTAACAAATGACGCTAGTTTTGGAAAGCTGACAGAAGGTCAGAATTTGCGAGTTGGTGGCACAGGTGGTCCGATCGGATCGTGGCAGCCGCAGAGTGGGGCGACTGTATTGTTCGACCTGAAAGATACTTATTATATTGATGCAGTTAATTTCTCGGTGAGCACTAATGGGAATGCTGGAATTGCTACCTATGAGGCCTATGTGAGTACCGACAACGTTACTTATACAGCACTCGGCACATGGTCTGGAGAAAAGACGGTCTTAGATAGCGGTGAAACTAATCCTGGACTAAACACACAGGTCAGTATTACTGCTGCAGCCTTAGAAACTGAAGCTCGCTACGTGAAGGTGTATTTGAGCCATTGGAATTCGGATCATACTGTTCGCGAGTATAATCAGCTCGCATTAGGAGAGGGAGCTGTTTGGGGCACATCGATTATTCCTGAGCCTTCTTCCTTTGCGCTTGTTTTAGGCGCGATGGCTCTGTTTGTGCGACTGTCTGTAGTGCGTCGTCGCTAAAGGAATCGCCTTCAATACAGACCGTTTTGATTTGTGGCTCATCTCCCTTTTATTCCTTCTTCGGAGGAGTTGTGCTAATTCGGTTTGATTAACATCTTAGATTATGAAACGTAAAGACTGTCTGCATGTTAATCGATGCACCGCGTTCACTCTAATCGAATTGCTTGTCGTTGTTGCTATTATAGCTATATTGGCGGCGATACTTTTGCCGGTGATTGGATCAGTTCGTGGTAGTGCTAATCAAGTGGCTTGTGCGAGTAACCTGCGAGAAATCGGGGTTGCGTTTAATTTATACCTTGCTGAACACAATGGTCGTTATCCAGCATTTACAGGGGCTATGTATAACTGGGGCGGTAAACGCGGTAGCTGGGGAGGGCCAGAGGCTGAAGACCGTGCGTTATATCCTTACATTTCAGATATAAACGTCTTTCACTGTCCTGCAGATATGGGTGATCGGCCTTCATCCACTTCTTCATTGTTTGATCGTTCAGGAAATAGTTACTCCGTATCTAACTCTGCCGAGCGTGGTGTTTTGGCAACCGAAACCAGCGGATCCAGACTCGGAGTTTCTGGAATTTACAACTTACTTGAGAATCCGTCACGCACAATTCTCGCATTTGACCACACCGTACGAAACGGTGAAGGAGGTTATATGGGAAACTCAGTTTTTTGGCATCCGAATGATACGAGTAATGTATTACTTGCCGATGGTCATATTACAGTGTTCAGCCGAGAGACTGTGGAGACCTATGTCAATCCAGTGAATCCACCTGGATATACGTGGGGGTGGTCCGCTTGGAGCTCTGGATCTCAGTGGTGATCATGGGCCTCATTTTTTTAATCTACGAATGCTATTAATAGAGAATCTAGAGATTCTATAGCCAGCTTTTTACAATTATGAAACATTTTTCTATATTTGCCCTATCCTGTTTTCTTGCGTCAGCAGCTGTCGCTACGCCTGTGCCTGGGAATTACGACTATCCTGAGCAACCGGGAAGAGATGCTCTGCTTAATACGGACCCGAGTCGAGGCTTGCTCAATGATGGAAGGGCAGGCGTTGATGGACCGAGCGCTGTCTGGGGGGAGTGGGGCGTTCGCGAGTTCCTCGTGGACTGGAATTTCGGGCAGCCGATGCAGGTCGACTCGATTGTGCTGACTATCACACGCGCCAACGAAAGCTCGCAGGATGTTCATCCTCAATTGTTGAAACTATATCCAGCGTTGACGTCGGGGGGCGGTTATTCGGCACAGCCGCTCTATACTATTGAAATCCCTTTTCAGGCAGGGCGATTACAAAATGTTCGACTTGATCTGCCTGGAACGGGGCTTGCCGTTGCGCGTCTGCGTATGGCATTTGAAACGGATAAAAAGCAGATTGTTTTGAGTGAGGTCTCTTTTAATGGTCGTGCAGCATCAAGGAATGATATTGCTGCGACTCAGCAGGCGATGAACAGATCCGTGAAGGCTATCGCCGAAGTGTCGAGTTCAATTCCATCATATCATTTTCCAGATCAAAATGGACTAGATCATCTAGTTAACACAGATCCAACTTATTCTGTGTTAACCGACGGTCATCAAGGCACCGCTGGAAATCAAGCCGTTTGGAGTAAGTGGGGGACAAAAGAGATGGTCGTCGATTGGGATTTTGGACGTTCTGTGCGTATCAAGTCCATGAAAGTCGCGATCGTGCACTCGAATCCCAATTCCGAAAATTCGCATGCGAGCGCAGTGAGTTTATATGGCCGCGATACAGGCTCTGAGTATCTGCTGGAACCAGACTTTCAAAGTGAAATTACTTTTGAGGCAGTTCCATTGCAAGAGGTGCGTCTAGTCTTTTCTGATGGAGGCATTGTGACTGATGCGTTTCGTACGGTGTTTCAAGCCGGACGTTTCCAAGTTGTTCTAAGTGAAGTGACCTTTGAGCTTGAAGAAGCCACGAAGGCTGAGGCTGAGCAAGCGCAGCGTGCTCGTGAAAATGCTCAACCAGAGGTGTATGAGCCAGTCGTCTGGTTTCCGAGTTCTCTCTCTCCTGAGGCTCGAGTGTTCGGAGATTCTATTTTCGGAGTGTGTGGTCACTTTTTGCACACGAATGCATTCATGAGTCATGATAGTGAGCGTTTTAATAATCACTGGCGTCCGAGTCGCACGCTTCCGTGGTTAGTGGATGGTAATTTTAATTGGGTGCGTGAGACGCTCTATATGACACCATTCAATGCGCAGGCAAATACGGAGGAGAAGTTGACTCAAAATCGTCAACGAGTTGAAGATTATATTCAGCGTTATCAAGATCGAGGGGTTAAAGTGCTACTCGCACCGATGTTTGGTGGCGCTGCGGTGAATGAAGATATCAGTGAGTATGCCCAGTGGGTTGGATCGCTGGCTCGCCGATTCTCGGCTGTGCAAGCAGTTGAATTACACAATGAGCCTAATTTAAAAGGTTTCTGGTTGGGAACGCCTCAACAGTTTGTCGATGCTGCACGTGAATTTGCAGGTGTTGTGAAACAGCAGGCACCCGAAGTCACGATTATTGCAGGTTCTTTTGCTGGATGGGGTGGGGCATGGAATCACCCTGACCTACGAGCGCTCGTTGCTGGAGATTCTGAGCTTGCGACTAAGTATGCCGAAGAGGTTTTTAAGTTAGGCTTGCTTGAATTTGTAGATGCGGTGAGTGCGCATCCGTACCGCGGAGTTTCCGCTCCAGAAGGTGGAGACGTCATTGAGTCTCGCACCGATCCAGAGGGCTTTGAGAAAGAGGTGAGTCGTTATCTCGATATGGCTCAAAAATATACGCCTGGAAACAAACGATTACCTCTTTATTTGACCGAGATCGGATATTCTGTCTCTGATCAGGGGTATACGAATGTGCCGGACGAAGCGCGTCAGGCGGATTATTATGCACGCACGATGTTGTTGATGCTTGGGATGCGTCTGGATGGAGTGCCGCTGGATGGGGTGTTTTGGTACGATCTCAAACAGGATGAGGCTGCTGGTGATCATTATGAAAGTAATTTCGGTATTGTTAGCCCGAATGCTTCGCGTCCGCGTCCCGCATGGCTGACGGCAAGACGGGTAAATGAGTTCTATGCGAACAATGCTGATTTTGTCACTTATGACAGCTCGAATTATTTGTCTTACGAGAACGGTGAGGAAGTCATCAAAAGTTACTTGTGGAGCCGTAAAAGTGACGAGGCATTGATAGTTCCTTTTTGGAGGATGAATCAACTTCAGAAAAAAGACGTTGATTTTGACACGGTACTGACACTGCGTTTGCCGAATGGGGTAGATGGCGATAATGTAACGGTGCGTCTTCACGATTTACACGAAGATCGATCACGAGAGGTTGGGGTTAAAAAAGCGGATTACGATAATGTCTTGATCATCCCGCTGCACGTGACGGCTCGTCCTGCCTGGCTGGAAATTATCGAGAATTAATTGCCTGGTCTAGTGGTCCGAAGCCGGCTTTGTTTCGAGTCCAGCGGGACGCGCAATTATTTTGTTCTAGTTCAATTCGCCACAATAAGAATGAGGTATAAAACATCAGATCTATTCAGAAGTATTATGGCGTTTGCCGTCTTCTTCTTAATCAATCATTTGTATGGAGTCAGTCTTCTCAGTAGTAATGCACTGTCTGGTGAGTTTCCACAGGATGCAGTAGCTACAATTTCGGGGGCCACATATCGATGGATTAACACAGGAGATGGCAATGGTCGTGGCAATACTGATGCTGCTCTGCTTATTCAAGATGGTGGTAGCACCGCGACTAATCAACGATTGCGTGATGGGCGTAGTCTTGAGATCGGGGGGAGTGCTGGGCTTTATCAAACTTGGGACGGAGCCAAAGGAGGAACCGCACAGTTTGATTTAGGCAGGCAATGTTCACTTGAATTTGTTCAGGTTTCCGCACGCTTTAGATTTGATATCAATGCGATCGGTGTCAGCTTGATCGAGGTTTGGACCAGCGTAGATGGTACTCAATTTGAGCGCTTTGAAGTCTGGACTGGTCCTGCTCCGTTGGCGGACACGAACGAGGGAATTCTGACAGTGCGTTCGGGAGCTCCGGTTGTGGCACGCTATGTGCAGATTTTCATTCATCGCGATGAAAGTGCAATAAACGGTAGCTTTTCTCCGGGTAATACTTGGTATCATCAACTTGCGATCGGAGAAATTGCGTTGTATGGCACGCCGCTTCAGATTGTTACAAGTAATGTATCCACTGGCGATTTTCCCGGGGCCTCTGAAACTATGATTGCCGGCGCAAGCTATCGCTGGATAAATGAGAGTGGTCATGGTTATGGTGCTACCGATACTAATATTATTACTCAGGATGGAGGAGTTTCTGCACCAAATCAGCGGATGCGTGACGGACGAAGCTTGCTTTCTGGCGGAAGTTATGGGGTTTACCCAGTTTGGCAGGGAGCGCAGGGGGCCACTCTTGAGTTTGACCTTGGTCAGGTCTATTTAATAAATCTCGTTCGTATTTCAGCATATTTCGATGCCTATCGTGGTATCAGTTATGCCGAAGTTTATACTAGCCTTGATGGCATCAACTTTAACCTATGGAATTCGTGGTCTGGCCCAGCTCCAGTGGTGGACAGTAAGAACTATGTGTTATCGCTTAATCCAGGATGGCAAGCTCCTGCACGCTATGTGCGTGTCTTCACGCATCGCAGCGAGACTGCAATCAAAGGGAGTCTGACTGCTGGAAATGCTAACTATAGTCAAGCGCCTCTTGGTGAAATTACTATACATGGCACAGCCGCTCCTCCAGCCACCGTATTGACATTCGGTGCATCCAGTCATATGATTCACACACCTTTCTTCATTCCAAATTTGAATGACAGTTGGAATGTTGACAATACGGTACCGTATCTGGCATATGGCAATTTCGGAGGCGTTCGTGAGCCGCTTTATCAAAATTTGTTTGATGGTATCGATGAGGGATTTGCATCAAATAATCAGACGTTTGCCATGAACCGCGCCGAGGTGGCTCGTTGCCTTGCTGCCTATCAGCAAGCCGGGATCTCTGTTATACTGACACCGATGTTTAGCGCGACCGATGATGATGGTCGTCGCACTCGTTTCGGAGCGTGGATTGCTAGTCTTGTTGATTCGTATTCTTGTATTCAGGCAGTGGAGTTGGGTAATGAACCCAATCTATCCACTTTTTGGAGTGGCACGGTGGAGGATTATGTGATGATTGCAGCTGAGTTTGCAGGCCTCGTTCGCGCTAGCAGTCGACAAGTTCCTGTTTTAGTGGGAGCATTTTCTGGTTGGGGGGGGGCGTGGAGTTTTCCTTCCATGATCGCTGAAGCCAATTATGACAACCGAGTTATTTCGACCGCCTGGCTTTTGAAGGCAATTGATGCAGGCCTTCTTTCCTTTGCCGATGGTGTCAGTTTTCATCCTTACCGTAGCTCATCCGCGCCCGAAGGGGGAAATGAAATTGAAGCACGTCTCGACCCTGAAGGATTTGCTAAGGAAATCGTCTATCTTGATCGTATCATTACTGAATCTGTCGGACACCAATTGCCTATTTACTTTACCGAAATTGGCTATTCCACCGAGGCGGGAGGGAATGGCTCTACTTACGTCGATAGTGAAAGTCGTAAAGCTGACTATCTATCTCGCACGATGCTTTTAGTCTTGGATAGTAAACTGCGTGGAATTCCGCTAATGGGAGTTTACTGGTATGATCTTAAGAAGGATGAGTATAGCGATGATTATGAAACGAACTTTGGTCTGCTCGACATCGATTTTGGTGCAAAATCGGCACGACTTTTCAACCTTTTGAGAGATCCTGACTATCGTATCATATCTCATACCGCGTATTCGTGGCTCGTTAATAGCTCACTGGGCAATGCTTTAGGTCATACGGATCCTCAGGTAATCAGCCAAGATGCGGGGCTTGCCAAGATGACTGATGGGTATGGATTGTTCCACGGAGCCGCAACAGGAGTCTGGGGAACTTGGTTTAATGATCCTTCTGCTGGAGTCGGTGCCACTGCACAGATTGATCTGCAAGAAGTCACAGTCGTCGATAGGGTTGCCATTTCTGCGGAATTTACCAGCTCCGTTGGTGTGGCTCAGTGCACTGTGTATGCAAGTAGTGATGGAAGCAATTACACCCTTTTCGGCGCTTGGGATAATTCGATCCCCTTGGTGGTTAATCGTAATGGAATCATCACGATTAAAGGAGATACTCCTGTGGCAGCCCGCTTTCTTCGCATATTCATGAGTCCGTGTTCTCCGACTCGCTCATATCATCAAATGCAGATCGGGGAAATTGCAGTCATTGCTCCAGTCGCGCCCGTTCCTGCCAGTAGTGTGACTCCGGCCTTTGAGAGCTATCGTCAGATCATGGAGACTTTCGGCTCACCTCATATTATTACAGCTTACCCATTGCCATCTCGTCTTACAACAGGAGGAGGCCTGTTAAAATATTTTTTATGGAGAAGGCAGAGCGATGGACAGATACTGGTGCCATTTTGGCGACTCAATCAGCTGCAGAGCTCCGAAGATCAAGACACTGATATTTCAACAACACTTAGCATTGATCTGCCACCTGGTGCCACTGTTACGTCGGTGGTGCTTCATGATCTCAATAATCAGAGTGTGGCTGCGACAGCTTACAGTATCAATCATGATACAGTCTCGATTCCGATCATTGCCTCCGCGCGAGTGGCTTGGCTGGAGATTACTTTGACTGGCGGATTGTTTGCTAGCATCAATTCAGCTGTCACTGATCATTTCGCGACGCTTGATGCCGACGCGGACGGCTTGCCCGACGCATGGGAAATTTCTTATGGTTTCGATCCAGACTCAGTTGCCACTGAATACGGGCGCATGGGTGATATCGATGGTGACGGCATCCCCAATCTATTAGAATATGCATTTGGCCTAGATCCGCTCACGCCTGATTTTTCGACAGTCAAGATGGAGCATGTGCATGACGAAGTCACAGGTAAGGATTACTTTGAACTTACCTTCCACCGTCTCATTGATCTTGGCGCGATCACCTACCAGATTTTTATCTCGTACGATCTCGCTAATTGGACCACATCGAAAATCAAGCCCGAGCTGATTTCCGCTACGCCCGATGCCAATGGCACCACTGAGACCGTCGTCCTACGCATCCATTCTCCGCTAGATCTAGGCAAACTGTTTATCCGTATCAAAGTCGATACGAACTGATTACATGCCAGACAACTGTTGTAGGACGAAATGTCTGGGGAGGTCAATTGATGGGGAGCCGACAGATACGTGAACCCACTTTAATCGGGTATGAGGCCACCTTTTGTTCTGCGATAGCTGCGTGGTGTGTGGTTTGTGAATTCTCGAAAGCGTCGGTTGAAGTTGGAGAGGTTATTAAAGCCGGATTCGTATGCCACTTCGGTAATTGATTTTTCAGTGCTGAGTAAGTTCGCACAGGCTCGCGATATACGAAGTTGGTTGAGGTGGTGTTGAAATTTTCTCCCAGTCAGCCGTTTGAAATAGCGACAAAAAGCCGGAGGTGTCATGTTCAGCCATTGGGCTGCTTCTGCTTGCGTGAGCCCTGGTTCGTGAGAGGTTTGTTCTAATTTGCTGAGTACGAATTGTAGGCGAGTGTCTTGTATTTCGATATTGCCGCCACTTATTGACTGTGGGTTTAGCTGATGGCCACTGTTATCTCTAGCTAATAGATCGAGTAGGTTTAGTAATCGGGCTAGAGGCATATCGCCGGGTGTCGGATTTTGGATATGTGCTAAGTATTTAGCTGCTTCTGTGGCAACTTGATTTGAGTAGAGATAGCCACGGCCTGCGCGCTCTAGTAAGGCAAGTATACGACTGTTCTCTGGAAGCTTCCAGAACTCGGCTCCCCACAATGAGGGGCGAAAGTGCAATACGGTCCATCTCGCCCCAGTGCGTTGAGTGGGGGCAGACCCGTAAGCGTGAGGCAGGTTGCTTCCTATTAATACTAATTGTCCCGCTTCATAGGGGATGAGCGTCTGGCCTGCATGTAGTAATCCTTCACCTGATTCAATCCAGACTAGCTCGACTTCAGGGTGAAAATGCCAATGGAAATCCACACATTTTTTCTCAAATGCGGTGGCTTTGACTCCGTGCTGACTCGCTGATAGGAGTTCGATTTGCGCTTGATGTGGGGCCATTGTATCAGCTGCTCTGTTTTTTTGTGGGATGACTCATGCTAGTATGAACCGTTATGGTTGGTTTCAAATTGCGCGTTTGGATTGAAGTAGGGTTAATTTTGTATTGTTATTATGCAAGCTCAAGGCAGTTTTTTTCTGCCGTTTGCTGTATGATATAACGTCATATGATTGCTTTAGCTATAGTTGCGCATCCCGATGATATCGAATTTATGCTGGCTGGGACCCTGCTCCAATTGAAATCACGTGGAGTTGAAATTCACATGATGAATTTGGCAGACGGTTCCTTGGGAAGTTCTACTTTAAGCCCTGAAGAGAGTGTACGTGTTCGTTGGGAAGAATCTCAGGCTTCGGCTCGAGTGATTGGAGCGACGATGCATCCACCTTTGTTTCCTGATTTGGAGGTGTTTTATAATCAAGAGTCATTGCTTAAAGTGATCGCCGCAGTCAGACAAGTGAAGCCAGACATCGTGCTGACTCAGGCGCTTGCAGACTACATGGAAGACCATCAGAATAGTGCACGTTTAGCTGTAACCGCAGCGATATCGCGTGGAATGAAGAATGCGAAGTGTGAGCCATTTGTCGAGCCATACGACAAGCCCATTGCTGTATATCACGCGATGCCGCATGGCCTACAAGATCCCTTTGGGCGAACGGTGGTTCCAGAGCGATTTATTGATATAAGCGAGGTGATTGCCACGAAAACAGCTATGTTGAACTGCCATAAGAGTCAAGCGCAGTGGCTTGAGGATACACAGGGAATGTCTGCGCTCGAAGCTGAGATGACTGATATGGCCACGGCCATGGGAGTGCGTTCGGAGGCGTTCTCTCTGGCGGAAGGTTTGATCCGTCACAACCCATTGGGGTTTGGCCCCGCAGATTTTGATCCGATTGCTGAATTGCTCGGGCCTGCCTGTCTCAAAAATTCAAAATTTCACAAAAACGACTAACTAAACCAATAGATTATATTATGCCTAGACCAATTAGTAAATTAGCCGAAGGGTGGTGGGATTACACGACCTTGGAATCTGACCTCCTGCAAGACGCCGCTCGCTTGACTGCAAAGGATCTCGAGCAATTGTCGCGACCTGGCTTCACGGTCCGAATCTATGATACGCCGCAAGAATTATACACGGCTCAAGCGTTGGAGTATTTGAATGCGTGGAAGCAATCGACACCAGATAATCCTGTTGGTATCTGCGGTCCAGTCGGGCCAACGGAGCAATTACCACTCGTCGCCCAGATGGTGAATGCTTTGGATATGAATTTAGGAAAGTTAGACGCTCATTTTTGGGGCATGGATGAATGGCTGGAGAATGGGGTTCCGGTTGAAGAGTCGCATCCCTTGTCGTTCGCACGCTGTGATAACACGCAGTGTTTTGATCGTATTCGAGAAGAGCTCGCGATGCCGACTGCGAACAAGCATTTCCCTAGTGGTGACTTGCAGGCTTATAGCGATAGTTACGATCAAGTGCGTTGTGCGCTGATGCAAGGTGGCCAAGGTGAGATTAAGCACTGGGCCTTCAATGACCCCTTGCCGCGTGAAGGGCAATATGCCGATGCGCCGCCAAGCCCCGAAGAATATCGGAAGCTGGCGACACGTATTGTCAAACTACACCCAGTTACTTTGATACAAAATGCGCGTACTAGCGGCGGTGGCAATGTGAGTATGATCCCCACCCATGCCGCCACGGTGGGACCGCAAGAAACTTGGAAAGCCGATGCTGTTTCGATTTGGCACCCAGGTCATCATGATAATCCGTTCGGAATGCGTTTGAGTGCGTTGATGATTGCAAAGAAGATTGCGGATAGCGCGGTTCCCATGTCCTTGTTGGCGGATCACCCAGAAGTGCGCTTCAGCTTCCTGCGTTCCGGAATCGGCGAGGTCGAGGTGGACATGCACTAGCGCGTGAAATGAATCCTTGTGCTATCTCTGAGAACAAATATTCGGCTATTTTCAATTAATTGTTGCTGTGTAGCTTTGCAGCTGTGGAATCGTTGAATGAATTTGCCACAGCTTTATGTTCTCGGGGATAGTATTTCGCTACAATACGGTCCTTTTTTAGAAAGATTTGTTCAAGGCTATTATCGCTATGACCGAAAGGGGGGCGAGTCTGAGGCGTTTAAGGACTTAGACATTCCAGTGGGCGCGAATTGTGGTGATTCGTCGCGTGTTCTAGAGATTGCGCAAGCATTGCTGGCGAATGATGAGTTTCGACCTCAGGTGATTCTAATGAATGCTGGCCTGCATGATATTAAGCGAGACGTGCAGTCTGGCGAGATCCAAGTTCCCTTAGAGGCATATCGAGCTAATTTGAAAGCTGCAATTGAACTTTGCCAAGATAAGGGCATTGCGGTTGTTTGGGCTCGAACCACTCCTGTCAGTGATGTTGTTCACAATTATCCAGGCGTGAACTTTTTTCGGCATAGTGCTGATTTAGTTGAATATAACGCAGTTGCGGATGAAGTAATGCTAGAATGTGCTGTGCCCTCGATTGATCTTGAAGCTTTTACGGCAATTCTGAATGAGAAGGATCAAGCGTACTGCGATCATGTGCATTTCATTGAATCTGTTCGCGAAAAACAGGGAATCTTCATCGCGGGATATTTGATCGCTAGATTGGCAATTCTGGCTCGTGCAAGTGGGGATGTAGCTTCACTGATTTGACTTCGGTCGGGATCCCGAATTGGTGATTTAGGCATAAGTGATGAATGATGCGTACGCCTTCAACGCCGATTGCTTGAGGGGCGTAGCTGATGCAGGGGATTGTTGCTGGACATTCAAATTGACTGAGGAAGACTGTGCTCAGGTTGAATGAAGAGGTAGCATCAAAAGCTGCACGGTGTATTGTTAGTAATCCATCTAGGCGTTCTGACTGTAACCATCTTTTTACAGCTTTCGTATCATTGATCTTGTCAGAGTAAATTGCAGGTTTTTGTCCATCCAAGGAACTGAGGTAGGCACCAAGCCAACGGTGGGCAGTGCGCTCTTCATGGTGGGCATTAACTGCAAATCCAATCCGTTGGATGCCTTGCTTACGTAAATACTTGATCGCTAGTGTGGCTCCAGTGAAGTAATCGCTAGAGACTGCATGTAGGCTAGGTTTGTGTAGTAAGTTACTTAGGGACACAGCTGCAAAAGGTGTCCAGTCCCAATTGGGGTGCAATTTTGAAGTGTGTGAGGGACCGATTAGGATTCCGCGAATCCCTTGGTGGTAGAATGTGCGTTGCAGGATGTCTTGGTGCTTTCGAGTCGTTGGGAGCTCGTGAAGAGCGAGTGAGTAACCCAAGCGCTCAGTTTCCGATTTTACTCCGCCAAAAACGGTTTGATTGTAGTTATTGGTCTCACACTCCAAATACACTAGCTGGCTGTTGTTTCCTTGGTTGGAGTTGGACCTATAGGCTGCAAGTGCGGAGAGCGCAGGATCGGGCTTGTAATTGAGTTGTTTGATGGCTGCTTGCACTTTGGCGATCGTCGCGGCTGCGACCGTGTTATTTTCACGCACGACTCTGGATACTGTCACGTGACTGACGCCAGCCAATTTGGCAACGTCACGAAGGCTTGCTCGGCGAGATGTATGCATGATGTAACAGTGAACATTTTGCCCGTCTTGATCAAGTCATATGTTTCGTCTTGATTGGAAGCATGGAAGAAAAAACTAAACCTCCTTTCTCTGTTTCTGGTGTTATTCCTTCACTTGCACAGGTTGCTGACTTTGGTCCACCTCGTAGTGAAATCGGTATTGGGTGCCTGATGCCATGGATGGGGAAACTCTACGTGCTAAATTACTCGTCACATTGTAGTCGCAGTGGAACTGGGACGGGCCTGCGGGTTATTGAAAACGATTTTAGTATGGAAATACACCCATGCGCTGTGGATGGAACTTATGCAAATCGATTTGTTCACGCAGAGTCTAGTCAGTTAATCATTGGGCCTCATCTAATCGATACGGATCATAATGTCCGCACTGTTGATGAGCTAGTCGAAACACGTCTGTGCGGTACGGCGAAGCATTTATCGGACCCTGTCAATTTTGTCTATATGCTTGGCATGGAGGGCGAAATGTTTGAGTTGAACGTGAAGACGCTAGAGACCAAACTGTTGTTTGATTTAACGAAGGAACTCGGGACCCCCGGGGAGGGATCTTGTCATTTTAAAGATTGTTACTGCGCCCATGGACGTTTGGTTGTGGTTAATAATGATTACAGTGAAGCTGAATTTCTCGGTGAAAAGCGTGAAGGCAATCTCTCAGAGTATGATGGCGAGAAGTGGGTGACTATTGAGCATAAGCCATTTGTCGGTGTGAACGGCCTAGGTGTTTTTGGGAATACGATTTTTGCGAATGGTTGGGATCGTGCGTCTGCAATTTTGAAAGTCTTTACGGATGCAGATAAAACATGGCGCACTTACCGCCTGCCGAAGGCGTCTCACTGCTGGGAGCACAAATGGCAGACGGAATGGCCGCGTATTCGTTCGACGGAGCACGAGCGCCTATTGATGGATCATCACGGAATGTTTTATGAGCTTTCGCCGTGGGCTTTTGGGAATCAAGTTTGGGGCATTCGGCCGATCTCCACGCACTTGTGGGTTCATGGGGATTTCTGCACGTGGAATGGAATGCTAGTTGTTGGTTCCGATAACGCTAGCTATGAACTGAATGGTAATCTTCAGTGTGGCCAGCCTCAGTCTGGCTTGTGGTTTGGACGGACGGATGATCTCTGGAATCTTGGTAAGCCTAAGGGCTGGGGAGGGCCATGGTGGGAGGACGCTGTCATTGCTGATGAGCCCTCAGATCCTTATTTGATGACTGGATTTGATAAGAAGAGTCTACACCTGAGCCAAGATAGTGAGAAAGCGGTTAGCTTTAAGGTCGAGGTTGATTTTCTTGGCTGCGCTGCTTGGAAAACCTATAAGATCATTGAAGTTCCTGCTGGTGGCTATGTGCCTCATGTTTTTGCAGATGGCTTTAATGCGCATTGGATTCGTATTACTGCGCTGTCGGATTGTACCGCCACGGCGCAACTTCATTACACCTAAGAGCTTCAGGCCCTATGGCAAAGTGTCTATTTATGAAAAAACTCTGACAATCTGCTTAGCTAGGAGAGTTAAGTTATCACCCCCAAAAATAAAGATATGAAAAATAAAACAAAACTCATTACTTCACTGGTATTCGCCGCATCATTTATGGGCGCTCGCCTTTTAGGGGCTTTGGTAGTTCCCGACGATAATGTCTACTATACTTCATTTGAGACACCCGATTACGCTTTGGGAAATGTTGTGGGGCAGGACGGGTGGACTCTCAGCGGTACGACTGCAACTACTGCTGCAGAAATTGTTGTGAATGGTGAGGTTGATTATCTTGGTGGCGACCAAATGTTAAGACTTAAGAATGCAACCTGGCCTAGTGGCACTCCTCGTGGCACGCCCATTGTTAACAATGAATTCACCGATACAGCAATGACTGACAAGTTATACTTTTCGGGGGTGACTGCTTTCTCTGGAACGATTACAGAGAATGAGACGGGGATCATTTCCCGATTTTACTTGAATAATGCTAGTAATAGTTTTTACGGGGCTGCCTTTGGGATTCATCAGGATATCACTAATGATAATGAGCTTCACTTCTTTTACATGAATACCAGCGGTTCTGCTGTTTCATTTGGTACGGCACAAGCCGCGGCAGACACGTTTTATCGATTTGAAATTGATATGGATATCGCGGCAAAATCATATGAGATTAAAGTTTTTGATTATGAGAGTGATAGCCTGATTGCAACTAGTGATTCTGGAGTATTTCGTGGGGATACTGCAATGAGTATCAACTACCTGAGAGTGTCGAACTCTAGTAGTATAACTACTGATAATTATGAGACTTATTATGATGAAATCGTAATCAGTAGCACGCCGATCCCTGAATCACGATCTCTACCTGTTTATCTCGGCTTAGCGTCATTTCTATTTGTTTTGAACAGAAGACGTCCGAGTCGTTCCTTTTCTGCGTAATGAGTCGTCGCCAATTATAATTTTTGATCAGTCCCAATCCTATATATCTTTTATGTATCCTTTTAAAATACTATTCATATCTATTCTGAGCGTGCTTTGTCTTTCTTTTGTGGAAGCTCAGTCAACTCCGGCGGATTTACTTGAGAGCGCTTCTTCAGGTTCCGATGTCAGTACAGTTAATGTGGGAGATAATCCCGACGTCTTCACTCATCCTACGAAAGTTCTAACGGATGCATTTAATAGTGATGTTAAGAAGGTGATTGTTCCAAATTTAGGAAAGCCATACATCGTGGACCCTATTTTAGTTAAGCATGGTGAAAAAGAGATCGTGTTTGAGCCTGGTGTTGTCATTCTGGCGAAGAAGGGGAGTTTTAAATCCAAGATGGATTCTTTGGTTCGTCTTGAAAATGTCAAAAATGTGACCCTTCGAGGCAATGGAGCGACGTTCCGTATGAATCGGGAAGATTACCTTCAAGACGACTACGAACCATCGGAACACCGCCATGCTTTAAGTATTGCGGCTTGCGATGGCATTTTGATTGAAGACCTCAATGTAGAAGAATCGGGTGGTGACGGGGTTTACATTGGTGGTGCGTATTATCACCGGCTTCCTGTTCCCGAAGATAGTGTGAAAATTACGTGGACGGCCAAGGATGGCCGGCAGGTGACGCGCTGGGAATTGCCTGTTTCTAAAAATATTACAATTAGAAGAGTGGTTGCGGATCGGAACCATCGTCAGGGGCTCTCCTTAATCACTGGTGTAAACATTCTGATTGAAGATTGTGTTTTCAAAAATACGAGTGGTACGCCGCCGATGCACGGTCTGTGCATCGAACCCGCCACGCTTCGCAATCAGTTGAAGAATGTGGTCGTCCGAAATTGTATTTCCGAAAATAATGACAGCGCAGGTTTTTCAATTTATTTACGTAAGTTGAAGCAGTCCTCAGAACCAGTCGATATCTTGATTGAAGATTGTCAAGTCCGTGGAAGCAAAGGCTCTGGACTGATTGTTGGTGCCATTGGTAACCGGGAAGACGAAGGTGTTTCGACTCATATCACTTTCAAAGATTGTCTCGTTATGGACACTGAAAAGTCCGGCATTTATGTTTATGACAAGAGTTATAACACGGGGGAAGTGGTCTTTCAAAATTGTATATTGTGGGATGTCGCAAAGAGCAATATTGGAGGTTTGATCTCTCCGGAAGCTGCTGAAGTTGAGAACTCAAGGCGGCTACCTCCAGTGGCTCCGATTGCCTTTTACTTGCGCCGTCAATCAGACCTAACCAATCATTTTGGGGGTATATTTTTCGATAATTGTCTGGTTAAAGATCAAGGAGGTCGCCCAGTCATCGGGCAAGCGGCTTATTTGGGGATCAAGGATCTGAAGATTTCTAATATACGTGGAACGATTCTGACGACAGAGGAAAATCCAACCGTAGATTTGGGGCCATATACCTCAGATATGTCTTTAGAGGTGATTTCGCAGTAGAACCTTTCCTCCAATCACTTTAAGCAGCGGTATGCGCGAACAGAGACAGAATAGGACTGAGGGTGATGCCTTTACTCTAATCGAGCTTCTAGCAGTGATCGCTGTGATTGCGGTTTTGATGGCGATATTGATTCCAGTCGTTGGATCAATTCGCAGTCGTGCCGAGTCGATGGAGTGCGTCTCCAATCTCAAATCGATTGGGCAGGCGGCTCTTCTTTATTCCGCGGCGCATCAGAATAATCTTGTTCCGTTGCGTATGGATCCAGTTGGAGACCCCGCCGGGTTTTGGTACGACCATCTATATGAGTATGTCGATCGGGAGCCGGGACGCGCGGGGCGCTATGTTGGTGGCGTGAAGCAGGAAGATCCTACCTTCCTCTGTCCCACCGTTGGAAGAAGATATGTTATTAATAGAATCTGTGGTTGGAATGGTCACGGTGATAAGGGAATTATGCCATGGTACATCAAAATGGGGCAAGGATTTGTAGAGAATGAGACCATTCAGCTGCCAGGAGATCTTTCGCGAACGGCTTGGTTTGCTGATCCGATGGAATCGGGGGATGGGTATTTTCTTCCAGAAAACTACAACGCTACAAATAACAACTTCATCGGGTTTCCGCATTCCGACTCATGCAATGTTCTTTTTATGGACGGTCATGTTGAGAATATTCCAAATCCGGATTTTGTAAATAACCCTTCTTTGCTTAGCGAGCGTAAATGGGTTGGCTTTTTCGGGAAGAATCCATGAAATATTTATCTACCTATTATTTTCACGGGCAGGATCTTTGCGTGGTTCCTCGGCATGTCCGAGAGGATGTTGCGTGGATGGTTGATCATCAGGTTGATGGGGTCTTTGTGGGGATGCATGATGCAGACTTGATGGGAGGGAATACCGCAATGGTCTGTGAGATTATTCGCAGCGCGGGCTTGGATGTATGGCTGATCCCCTCGCGTTTAGGAGGTCTGATGGCTGGTTGGGGCCGACAGCCAAGCTTCCTGTCGGTGAATCATCCTGAATGGTGGGCTTATTCTGCTGATGGTAGTCCACGGACTTGCTTCGGCCCTCAGGTGAGTGTGTTTCATCCAGAGGTTCCAGATGCGATCGCGGACACTGTTGGAGAAATGCTGAAGCAGTGTCCCGCGACTGGTATTGTTTGGGATGAACTGAAAACCCTGAGTGGGGAGGACCATAGTCAGCTAGCGATTGAATCGCTAGGACGTCCCGCCAATGAGGAGGATCTGGTCGAAGCTACTGTGAACTGCTTTTCTTTAATCAATTGTCGTCTCAAACGAAAAATATCTGACCTTCGGATTGCATGCTTTCTATTTGCATCTGTCAAACAGCAGTACGTCGAGCATTGTGCGACTATAGACTTGCTGGATGAATTTGGCTGTGATGGGAAGTGCTACAAGCCTGGTGAAAGTGATATTGGAGAAGGCGGCTCAGATAAGGTGTTGATGGGAGGGAATGATAAGCGTTTTGCCGCCGCTGCAGTGAAAAACAATTGCACCCCATTCACATTGCTTGAAACGCAGTTGCTCGATGAGAGGACCTTGGAACTCAGTCTTTCGCGAATGCCAGAATACCTGCAGACAAAAAACGGACATTTGGCATTCTATTACTATCCTTATGGTCTCGCCGATCCTGAACGTTTTATGCCAGCGATCGGGAAGATGTTGTCTACTTGGCGATCCGGAGATATTTCCTTATGAATACTAAATTAGTAAATGAAGTTCACGAAGTCGACGTCTGTGTGGTTGGCGGTGGTATGTCTGGTCTGATTGCTGCGATTGCGGCGGCTCGTCGTGGCAGTTCCGTTCTGTTACTTCACGACCGTCCAGTATTGGGTGGTAACGCTTCATCTGAGGTGAGGATGTGGATCATGGGAGCGCATGGTCGTAATAAGAAAGAGGCAGGCATTCTAGAAGAGATTCAATTGTGCAATGCACATCGTAATCCCTCTGGTAGCTATTCAGTTTGGGATTCGGTGCTATATGAGTTTGCTACTTTCACTCCAGGTTTAACTACTTTGTTGAATTGTAGCTGTAACAATTTGGAGATGAACAACGGAAGGATTTCTTCAGTGGATGCATGGCAGTTGACCACGCAAACTTGGCATCGCGTAGTGGCAAAACTGTTTATTGATTGCTCTGGGGACTCGATTTTGGCGCCACTATCTGGTGCCGATACGCGATGTGGCCGCGAAAGCAGAGAAGAGTTCAATGAATCCATTGCGCCGCTTAAGTCAGATCTCAAAACGATGGGTAATAGTGTTTTATTGCAGCTCGAAGAGACGACGGAAGCGCAGGATTTTACTCCGCCAGGTTGGGCTTATCGATTTGATGAAGCTTCAAATCTCCCCAGCCGCATAGGATCTAGTATGGGGTCTAACTTTTGGTGGATTGAGCTTGGGGGGTTACAAAATACGATTGATGATGCGGAGTTGATTCGTGATGAACTTTTCAAAGTAGCTTGGGGAGTCTGGGACTATATGAAGAATGCTGGCCCACAGGCCGAAAAGTTGAAAAACTGGCGTTTGAGATGGCTGGGCTCACTTCCTGGCAAACGAGAGAATCGCCGCTACATAGGAGATCACGTGCTGACTCAGAACGATGTTCAAGCGGGTGGCCTCTTTGAGGATATCGTGGCTTATGGCGGGTGGAGTATGGATGATCACCACCCGGCAGGACTTTATTATCCAGGGAGGGCAACGCTTTATCATAAAGCCCCATCGCCTTATGGGATTCCATTTCGTTCACTTTACTCGCGCAATGTGGCGAATTTGCTTTGTGCGGGTCGTAATATTTCTGCGACGCACAGTGCGCTCTCCTCAACTAGAGTGATGGGCACTTGCTCTATTCTGGGGCAAGCGGTAGGCACGGCGGCTGCTCTGTGTGTGGCTCAGTCGATTACGCCACGGCAGATTACGGGTTCCATTTTAGATGAACTGCAAAATCAGCTGATGCAGGACGATTGTTGGTTACCTGGTAAGATACGCGATACTTCCGAACTGATGCAGGCTGCCCGTATTGAATCTTCGGATGCAACAGATCTGGCAGCGTTGAGAGATGGACATGAACGTAATAATGACGATGCGCATGCTTGGGTTGCTTCGATAGGTTCGACTCTAACGCTTAGTTGGGATGAGCCTCGTTATGTAGATTGTCTACGTCTTGTGTTTGACAGTGATCTTAGCCGAAGGAAAGAGATGCCGTGTAAGTACCCGTTAAAAGGTCGTTGGATGAATATGCCACAACAATTGGTTCGAAGCTTTTGTGTTGAAATTAAAACTGCAAACGGAGAGTGGAGAATGATTAAACAGGTGGCGGAAAATCGTCGTCGTCTTGTTGTGCTTCCTGTGTGTGATGATGTGATTGCATTGCGCTGGACGGGGCATTCGACTTGGGGGGATGCCGAACTCCGTGTGTTCAGTATCGAAGCCATGGAAAGCTCGATGCCTTTGTCATTCGACCCACCAAAAGGTCTGGCTTGGACTGAAGTCATTTCAAAGCTACCTAGTACAGATTTGGCAGTGCCAGATAATGGCTGTGAAGAGGGGACTCGTGGCAGCTCACGCGTGGGTGCATAGAGATTGTTGATCATTTCTACACTGAGCCTCGGGCGATTATATGCATCGCAGTCATCATATTTAACATAAACCAAACAATAAGATAAAACATGAAAAAACTATTACATCTCATTTTCATAGTTCTATGTGTGAGTTCTATTTCAGTGCTCAGCGCAGACACAACTACTATTCTAGCCTTCGGTGACTCCATCACTGCGAAAGGTGGCAGGGGATTTGTCACTTACCGGCATGTGTTAATTCCTGAATTACGAAATGAATGTTTAGATTTTGAATTCATCGGCCCGAAGAGGGACCATGACTCCGCCTATGCGGGGTATGGAGGGAAGAATACCAGTTACTTGCTTAGTATTTCGGAAGAAGTTTACAGCCAGTATCCCGCGGATATTGTTATGATCCACTCAGGCCACAATAGCTTCAGTAAGGATGATCCAGTTGCTGGAATCGTTCGTGATACTGAATTGATCATGAAGAATATGAGAAGCATTAATCCAGATGTAATATTCCTACTGGCACAGGTCATACCTGCTGGGAAGCTTCCCAAATACTCATATATTCCCGATTTAAACGAGGAACTTGCGGCACTTGCAACACGCCTGACGGAACAGGGGTACAACATTATTCTAGTCGATCAAGCTGATGGCTTTGATTGGAAAGAAGATACGATCAGTGACATGGTGCATCCCAATCCTTCAGGTGCAAAGAAAATGGCAGATAAATGGATGCAAGCTCTGCTTCCTTTACTTGACATTAAGGATGTGAAGTTGGTTGAGGCAGACAGTTGAATCATTCTTTTCTTGGGAGGGAGTGTCTGAAATACATAATTAAACTTGTGTTAATACGTATTAGTAATACGTATTAATTTATGCTTATACCTATTGCTGCTATATTGGTCAAATTACCCCGTTTATTGTCTGTCGGACTAGTTTTGACTAGTTCGCTTTGGTCGCATTCGATGGCGGCTTCGGTCAAGCGGTTGGCGGTGCAGGAGTTTGTCTGGGATGCTAGCTCGGGCGTTAAGCTGGGGGCAGCGCTGCAGGCCGTTCCAGAGGGGGAGCAGGTCTTGCAGATGCTTTCTTATGTTTTGGAAGGAGCCACGGGACAAGTAGTTGAGGCGGGAGAGGATGTGGAGCGGGGTATTTACTTAGGCTTGCCAGCGGATGCTCCACAGCTAGCTGAAATGGCTTCTTTGTCGGAGGACGATGCGTTTGGTCGCGAGGACTACCTGCTCTATTCGACTGCAGACTGTGTCTATGTAATTGGAGCCACTGGCATGGCGGTTCGTCATGGTGTGGTGGATTTGGTGAATCGATGGGGCTATCGGCGCTTCTTTCCGACTTCCAATTGGGAAGTGTTTCCTGCGTTCAAAGATCTTCGGGTGAAAGTAAATGTGGTCGAATCTCCTGCCTATGTCGTTCGTGATATTTTCGACGTGAACTTCTTGCCGGGCGAGAAAGAATTATTTTTGGAATGGCGGGATTGGAATCGATTGGGGTCGGGCTTTGGGCTGAAGACCAAGCACTCCTACGATGGGATTTTTTTGAGGAACCGAGAGGCATTTGATGGGCATCCTGAGTATTTTGCTATGGTAGATGGAGAAAGAACTCCGGATGCCAAGTATAAGAAGTTTAATGTTTCGAATCCGGATTTGCAGCAAATTGTCTTAGATGATGCTCGTGCTCGACTCGAGGCGCTGGAGTTGTCAGATTCCGTGAGTATGGATCCGAGTGATTTTGGCGGCTGGGATAATAGTGGTGAGTCGTTTGAGGAATTGGGGTCGCCAACGAATCAAGCCGTCAGCCTGGCTAATTTGGTCGCGCGTGAGGTGGCGGCTCCGGAAGGGAAGTTTGTGGGGATGTATGCGTATTATCAGCATCAGAGTCCGCCTACAATTGAAGTGGAGCCAAATTTGATTGTCAGCTTTGCGACACGATTCCTGTCGCCTGGACGTGATCTCGTCGAATCAATTTCAGCTTGGAGAGCTCAGGGCTTAGAGTGGGTCGGCATTCGAGACTATGCCTCTTTTTGGGGGTGGGATCTGGGGATGCCAGGATTTGCTGAGGGAGGGAATTTGGCATATCAAGAGGATTCGCTTCAAATGTATTATGACCTCGGGGCTCGTTTTTATACTTCAGAAGTGGAGAGTAACTGGGGGGCGTATGGACTTGGCGTTTATGTGACATCGCGATTATTGTGGTCGCCCGATGCTGAGGTGAGTGAATTGGTAGCTGACTTCCTTGAGAAAAGTTTTGGTCCCGCGGCCGAGGTGATGGCATCCTTTTATGATAAATTGAACGGTGAGAAGTCTGTCTTGGCACAGCAAACACCGGTGCAGGATTACTATGCGATTCTACTGGAAGCGGGGGAGCGTGCCGTAGGCCGAGAGGATGTGCAGGCTCGTATTGATGATTTGATTGCCTATGTGCGTTATGTAGAATTGATGAGTGAGTTACAGAAAGCTCGAGAGGATGATAAGCAACAATACTTGATGGATCTATATCGTTGGACTTTTCGGATTTCTCCTCAACAAATGGTGGCGACTCGTGCGATGGCCTTTCGTCCTCGCAATGGAGGTATTCGATACACATTTCCGACGCTCAAACATCCAGATGAAGCTGAGCGAGCGGTCTTGCTGGATACTTGTGTTGGTCAAGCTGTGACTCGGGCAGAGTTGAGGCAGCTTGCGCAAGCATCGATTGCGTCGGCGAAGCCAGACGCGTGGTCAAATTTACCGATTCAAGATCGGATGACGCGTAGCCCTCGCTTGCGCTTTGGGGCTGCCTTATTGTTTCCGATGGAGCGAAATGAGCAGGTGAGCGTTTCGGTTTCTATGAGGCTCTTTGGCTTCTCCTGGTTACCTCGTTATATGGTTTTAGACCCGACAGGGGAGGTCGTCGCTAGCGGAAGAGTTAAATCACTTAATGAAGCGATCATGTTAAATAGCACTCAGGCTGGGGAGTATTTGTTGGTTTTTGAACGAACATTAATACAAATTCAGGCGAGTTCTTCGCGTGAATTCTATCTGTTGCCGTCGGCTGATTTTCAAGCCATCGCCATGGTTCGTTTTTCCGGAGACATGAATTTCTCGCTTCCTGCTGGAGCAAGTTCACAGATTGCCGTTGGAGGGCAAGGAGGCGGAGAGCGAGTGGGCGTCAGTATTATTAATGAAGCAGGAGTTCTGCTTGCGGAAGAGGGTGAGGCTTCGGGAGATGAACCTTTGATTCTTGATCTTCCGCTTCATGAGAGCATGGCGAGTTACAACATCAATTTAAGAGGACCGACGAGTGGAAATTTTGAGGATGCTTTTATCCATTTTCAGGGCGGTAATCGCGTGCCGCTGCGGATGGGGCCTCTTGATCGCGCGGCGGCGGAGTGAAGTTGTGTGACTTCGTTTGTAATTCAGCAAAATTAGACAATGGCGAAATTGAATAAAAAAAAATCTGGCGCGTCTAGCAGTCCAACTCAAAAGGATATCGCAGATGCTCTTCAGCTCTCGCAAACGACGGTAGCGATGGCCTTGAGTTCGAAATATGAAGGTCGACTTTTAGAGGAGACTGTTGAGCGTGTGCGGAAATATGCCGCTGAGGTTGGCTACCATCCTCAGCGGTTTGCTCAGATGATGCGAGGAGGGCGGAGTCGAATTGTGGGTGTAGTTGTTCGCTTGGGGGTCTATACGGATCATCATCAGCTGTTGTCGTTGCTTTCAAATGAACTTACTCGATCGGGGTATCGTTTGATTTTAGCAGATCCCGAATGGTTTGGTGGAGATCATGGATTAGTTAAGGCTTATTTATTAGATCACGGTGTGGAGGGGGTTGTTTTCTGTAATATTGTGCAACCAGAGGAAGCTCGTTCTCTCTATGAATTATTGCCTACATCTCTACCAGCAGTTTCGCTTCAGAGTTCGATTGATTCGATTCCGAATGTACGAAGTGATATTGAATCGGCCTATTATGCATTGACTCGTTTGCATTTGGCCTTCGGGGCACGACGCTTGAATTTACTTTTAAGCTTTCGAGATAAGGGGCACTTAGGCCGTCCGGCTTTCACTGCGATTGATCGCGCGAAGGGCTTCTCGCGGGCAATCTCAGAGGCAGGTGGAGGCGTCTTTGCGGATGATGTTGTGCGTGAGTTATTGGAACTTCCGAACTGCTTAAATCCTCAGAATCAAGGGCCGTCTAAAATCGCGGGGAAGATTATTCATCCCGAACGACTTCCCATGATTAATAATGCATATGATAATGGTTTTTATACGGCAACTGAGTTGATCCGCTCTGATGCGATTCCTGATTCATTGATCTGTGCCAATGATGATACGGCTATTGGCGCACTTGCGGCATTTTTGCGATCCGATGTCCGAGTCCCCGGGCAGGTTCGGATTAGTGGACATGATAATACCGTTGCTGGATCCTATGCCACCGTGCCGCTGATGACAGTAAGTGTGCCGTTGTTGGAAATGGTAAAGAAAGCTACAGGTCATTTGGTTTCGATGATTGATGGAGCAGGGGAGCGCGAAGTCTCTTCCATGTCCAAGCTTCCAAGTGAAATTTTGATTAATCTGTCTGCGAGTTGTGCCGAAAGAGTTCGTTCTCTCAGTGGAAATCCCGACCTGCAAATGATTGATGGAAATCGCGTGGTCTGGGAGACGATGGATTCATATCAGTATGAAGATTTAAATTTATGAGAGAAGTGAATCAACGTTTTAGCAAACTCGATACTTCGAGCAAGGTCTTGAAACTCGTAAAGAGGGACATGGTTTTGGATTCGTTACGCGGAGCCTCTGCTTGGCTAGATGCTGCGGTTGATGGCGCTGGGGTCGTGGGGAAATGCTGCCGTAATGCTTTGTATCATGAAGATGGTCGAGTGACTTGGTTGTATCCCAATAGTAATACGGCAGAGTCGATCTCGGCATGGTTGAAACTTGGAGAGTTGTTGGGGGATCCGACGAAAGTGGATCAGGCGAAGTTGTATGCGGATACCATGCTCGATGATACAGTTCGAGGCTTATGGAATGACCCCGCAGCGCCTGAGGCGTTTGGGCTTCCGTGGTATTGGACTGATGGGGGAACTTATAGTTCCATATATGCGATGCGGATACCTATTTATCTAAGCCAGCTCTATCAGGCGACTGGTTGTGATCGCTACCTTTCGGTTTCCGATGGGATAGGAGAGACGCTCCTGAATCGTATGTTGGATAGTGGAATTGTGAGTGCAGCATGGGATCCGAAGACTGGGTGGATGCATGAAGTACGTGTTGGCGCGCGGGTCATGTACTCGGTTGCTACCTTTGCGAAACTGTGGCAGATGACGGGTAAGGAGAAGTATCGAGTTGGCTATGATAAATCGGTGGCGGCTCTATTGAGAATGCAAAATGAGGATGGATCTTTTTATCAGCAGTACGATCCTCGGACGGGGGAGGCCCTGGATACTTCTATTAAATTTCACTTTGTTGCCTATCTGCTGAATATTTTGCAGTGCGCTTACGAGGCAATGGGGGATACACGATTGGTTGATTGTGGAGCACGTCTCGCTGATCACCTTTGTGGCACTTTCTACTATCGTCATACAGTCCCATATTGTGGTGGTACTGGCCTGGAAGCACCAGACCAGATGGAGGCGGATGGTTCTATTCAGGATTCCTGCAATGGGCTCCTTTGGTTGTTCGAAGTCACGGGCACTTCTGTCTATCGTGACGTGGCTTTGAAGTTGTGGATGGAATTGTGGATGCATCAGATTCCTCAGGATAATGAAGCAGGATGGGCCGGTGCTATCATGCGGGGAGTGACTCCGTCATACACAGAGACCTTGGCGGGGGTTCCCTCAAATAGAAAGCATTTACACTTTGATCCTACGGTTGTCGCGCGATGTGATATTTGGTTCGTCGCCAACCATGTTTTTGCATCAGAACGACTGTTGCAGCTGATTGGTAAGGATTGCATCTCTGAAGCCTGAGGGGGCGCGGAGCATTCTAGAGGCTAGATTTTTTTAGTGTGTGAATTTATTTTTTTTAAGAATTGGAAAGTTACTTGACAATATTAAATTTACTATTGTAAATTTAAAAGGAACTATTGATTAAACCTGCTGTTACTATGAAAAAAATATACACGATTCTGACACTTAATATTGCTGGCTTCCTGCTCTCGGCTCAGGCTGCAGATCCTGTGCTTCATTATGCATTGGATGAAGGGGCTGGTTCGACTGCTGCCAATTTGGGGACGGCGACAGGGGCGAATGGGGCACTGTATCATGGGAGCACTTCTTTGGTCGGCGCGGCTGGCGACGGATATTGGGTCGCTGACTCCCCGTCGGGGAGCGGTTCTTCTTATTCAATGACCACTCCGGATAGTTATGTTCAGGCTGGCGTGCTGTCTGATCTATCTGGAGTTGGTGATTTTACTTTTACAATGTGGCTTAAGTTAAGTGATGTTCAGTATAATGATCGAATCTTTAGCACTCGTGGGACTGCTGGAACTGGCTTTATCGATCTACTTGCAGTGAGTGGTTCCACGGCGTCGGCACTTAACCTAAGTCTTCAATTGAAGGGAACTGGCGGTTCTGCTACTATCAATAGTGTTGCGTTTGATGCCACTGAATGGACGTTTTTGAGTGTTGTGAGAGATGGGGATACTGTTACGTTCAATACTGGTAGTGTGCTGCTGGGGTCGGCTCAGTTGTCAACTGAGAGCGGTCTATATGAAGGTACTGTCGGGCAGTCTGCTGGGAATTTTGAGATTGCAGGGACCGCGGCATCGGGCTCAGATCGCTCGCCTCTTGGTGCTATTAGTGACTTTAGGTTCTACAACGAAGCGCTTAGTTTGAGTGCCATCGATGGGGTTCGACAATCGGCGATTCCAGAGCCTTCAACAACTATGATGTTGTCGGTGATTGGTATCATCGCTGTAGGCTTGCGCAGGCGTGGCGCTAAGTAAATGTAAAGTGCCTGCTGTTAAGTGGGCGCGAGTAGAAGTCTGCTTGTCTGGGATGTTCTAGGGCTCTTTTGTTGGGGGGTTCGAAGGCCTCTTGGGAATCCGGCTAAAGGTACTATCAGTATCACTATTACTCTTTCAAATGCCAACAGAGCTGCCTTCTGACGGCATTTTTAGTAATTAATCTTGTGAAGCAAATATTTGCTTTAAGGGCGGAGCTGTCGTCCGCTGCAACGAGTCCGTTTTTATAGAAATGAATATTTTGTTTAGGTTATTATTTATACTTGGAGCGTTGATTGCTCAGATTGCTTCAGCTCAAGCTGAGCTGTTGTTGCATTACCCTCTAGATGAGGGCAGTGGCACTTCAGTCAGAGATACTGGAATCTCGCCTGCCGCACCTGGTAAACTGTTCGGTCGGGGCTCAAACTGGATCTCAAATAGTCCAACCGGAGCCGAGTATGTGTATTCTGTAGGTGATGGTGAGGGCTATATTAGCGGGGGGACGATTGATAAGTTGGAGGGCTTGGTAGACTTTAGTGTGACATTCTGGGTTAAGGCTGATCAGATTCGTTATAATGATCGTATCTTTAGCACTCGGGCAAAGAGCTTCGACGAGGATAAAACAACCGGGTTTATCGATCTAATGGCCGATGAAGGCTCGTTGCACGATTCATTGAAATTTCGTTTTGAGTTTCGTAATGGTGACCAGCCGGGCTCGAGTATTCACACTGGCAGTTTCGACGCGAGTGACTGGACCTTCGTTGGGATTGTTCGTCATGGACGTACTGTCACTTTCTATGTCGGAGATGGAGATGATTCTCTACGTATCTTACCATCGCGCGGCCGAGTGTCCGGACTGGGGGATATAAATGTCAATAGTGGCGAGTTTCGTTTATTGGGAACTGCGGCTAGCGAGCGAAATCGTAGCCCGAAGGCCTCGTTGAGTGATTTTCGTATCTATGACGCAGCTTTAAGTGTGAACGAGTTAAAGTTCATTGGTTCGGCTTCCGCTTCAGTTAGTAATGAGACGGAAGTCAGGCTGACTCCCGAGAGTCTCGAGACGTCCGCGCAGGATATTCAATTGTCTTCCTCTGAGCAGGCAGGAATCAACTGGGACCAATTGTATGTGTTCTCGAATGAAAATACATCTTTGATCCAGAGCCCTGGAGCTAGCCTCTTTGATATCTCAAAGCCTTATACTGCAGCGACGGGGGCAGGGTTTGTTTTTTCTAATGATACGGATGTATCCGAAAACGGGCAGGTCATGTTCCGTATTCGTAAGAATCATGAGCAGCGTCAAGCGGTAGCGGTCGATGCTCGTCACTATGGGAAGCCAGCGTTAGATCGAGCGGCATACACGGTGCGCATTGATTTACCTAATGGTTGGTATCGAGTTGGCGTGGCTGCGGGCGACCCAGCAGGTTCGACCGCGTTGCTGGCTCATGTGGGGGATACATTTAAAGAGGTGAATGGGGTGGACGTGCTCGATGACGAAGCGATCAATACGCTTAGCCTGTTCAACGGCAGTGAAGGGCTTAGCACGGGGAGCGTGATGGTTAAAGATACGCCGTTCAATGTGACTCAAGGATATGTGTTGGTTAGTTTTCGCCGTCCTCCAGAATCGCGGGCGCGTTGGGGCAGCTGCGCTGGGATTGCGATTGAAAAAATGGAATCGTCTAGCACTGGGGAATCCGCCGTGCTGTGGCTGATTCAGCAGGGACGATTTGTGCCAACGTTGAATGTGGATTTCGATGGTCCATCAGCCGACTATATTCGCGATCAATGGGTAGAACTTGAGCATCGGCTGACGGGGCGTCGTGAGACCGGAGTCGAGGCTTCACGTGAACCATGGCGCTTGTGCTTTCGTTTGTCAGATGATAGTCATGCCGAGCAGTTACTGAGTGAGCATGGCGTGACTCGTAAGCAAATCGGTAAGGATGGTTTTGTCATTATTCCTGATGCTGAGGGGCTGACGGCAGTTGCGAATAATCCATACGGTTTAATCAGTGCGATGTTTGAAGTGGTTCGTCTTGGAACTGGTTTTGAATGGGTGCGGCCTCAGGCAGATCAGCCATTGGTTCCCGTAAATCAGGCTTACCTCGCGTTGAAAGGCCCCGTCCTTAAGCGCCCTGCGTTTGATTTGAGAGGGCAGGCTTTGACTCAGTATGATGCTAGTCGAGAATATCCTACGTATTGGAATTGGTTGGTGCGTAATGGATATAACTTGGTGGGAGGTAGCATCATTGGTGAGCGCTTTCGCGTTGCGGGACCGCTCAATGTTGAGCGCGACATGGTGCATAACTTTTTCGGCCACACGCTGCATGAATTAGTCCCGACAGAGACTTATTTTGAGAGTCATCCAGAATATTTTCCGATGATAAATGGAAAACGGAAAGGTGGCTATAAGGGCGCACAGGTCAATATGGCGAATCCTGAAGTTGTCGATGTGGTGGTCGATGCATTCACGCAATACATGATTGAGAATCCATTATTGAATGTTGTGAGCTTAGGCACAAATGATACTGGCAGTGATGGTTCCTCTGGTTGGGGCGAGGGTGCGGATGAACTCGCGATGGATGATCCGAGAGACCTGTTGCAATCCAATATGCGAAATATCCGCAGTTACTCGACGCGCTATGTGAAATTTGCGAATGCGATCACTCAGAAGTTTTCTCAGGCATATCCAGATGTCGCTACCACGATTTACGCTTATCACGAGACACTACCAGCTCCGTATGTGAAGCCGGACCCAAAGCTGTTGGTTCAGTTTTCACCGCTGTATAAGAGTATGAATCAAGCGATGAACAGTACCTCTAGTGCTCGTAATCAACAGTTTAATGCATGGTTAAAAGGATGGGCAGAGTTGACCGATAATATCTTGGTGCGTGATTACTATGTCATGTTCAGTCGTGCGGGCCGTACCGTTCTGCCTGTTTCGCTCTATGTTGTTCAGCAAGACTTGAGCTATTATCGTGAGTTGGGACTCAGAGGGATTGCTCCAGAAACGATTCCCGATGGACCCGTCGGTGGGAATTCCGACCCTGAGAAATCGTATCCTCCCTTTGTGCTCGATCCTCAAGCTTATGAAACCTATTGGGATGCCAGTTGGTTAGTGCACTATGGCTTAGGACGACTGATGTGGGAGCCTGATCTGCCGATTCGAGATGTTATCAAAAGTGCCTGCGACGTCTATTATGGTCCAGCATCGCCTTGGATGACTGAATACTACGATCGTTTGAATCGTTATCTGTATCAATCAGGACGACCTGAAGAGGTGATTGAAGAGAGCCAGATCGATAAAAGCTTGGGTGGGCGTGTCCATACTGGGCCTTATGATATGACTTGGAACTGGTTGCCAACTATTAGTAAACACGCGAGTGCCATGTTCGATCTTCGAGGCTTGGAACAGGCGGAAGCCAAACAGCGCTTGTATGGCATGGCTGAGCTACTTGCTTATGGGCGTAGTGCTGCTCGCGGAAGTGGCTTGAGACCAGTTATTGAACGCGTCGAGCGAGATGTGGCTTTGTTTGATCTATACACGTCCAGTCTTGGATACGGTTTCGAATTCCGGACCGGTCGAACCACTCCGCGAATCTTAGATGAACCAAGCTTGTAAGTTAGGAAACTACTGAGACTGCTTTGGTTCAATTGTGAAGTCTGATTTTCTCTGCACTTTTAAAATATATAGAATGAAAAAAAGACACTTTGATATTGTCGTCGTCGGCGGTGGCCCTGCTGGGATTACTGCATCTATTGCTGCGGCTCGAATGGGCCGATCCACTGCACTGTTGGAACGCGGTGAAATTTTGGGAGGTATGGGGACGCTGGCTTTAGTTAATAACTTCTGCAAAGCTCACCATGATGGCTCACAGTTTATTATCGGGGGCATCTTTGCGGAAATTCGCAATGCTTTGATTCAACGTGGTGCATTGTTTTTAACGGATGGCCTAGAACCTTATAACCATCATGTCTTCTTGGATGTGGTGAAAGAGCTGTGTGAGGAGGCTGGGGTTGCGGTCTTTACGGGAGCACATGTTAAAAAAAGCACCTTTATTGAGGGGGAGTCGACCTTATTGGAACTCGAGCAAGGGGAGTTGATTGAGGCAGATGCTGTAGTGGATGCGTCTGGGGACGCAGTGATTGCAGCCGCAGCAGGAGTTCCTTTTCTTGCTCGGAGAAGCGATAGTCGTCGTTTGATGCCGCTTACATATTGTTATGTCGTGGGTCCAGTGAACCTCGATCAGGTTCGTCGGGAATTGCCCGAAGTTGTTTTACAGGATCGTCTCAATGGAGGCGATTATCTCTACCTAGGTGGACAAACTCAGTTGCGTGAGTGGGTGAGAGCAGCTCGTGAGTGTGGCGATTTGACGATTCCTCGTGAGCGGATAGCCGTTGCTTACTCAATACCAAAAACACCGGAGAATATTGCCGTAAATTTCGGTCGAGTCGTGGTTGAGGATCCGACAAATCCAGAGCAGATGAAACAAGCGGAGTTGATGGGAAAGCAGCAGGTCGATGAAGGTGTGAATTTCTTTCGTAAGTATATTCCGGGCTTTGAGAATGTTGAACTTTTAGAACTGGCACGACAGATTGGTGTGCGTGAATCTCGTCAGATTGACGGACTGTATTGCTTGAACCAAGAGGATGTCTTGGGCTGTCGCCAGTTTGAAGACGGTATTGCTCAGTGCTGCTACGCGATTGATATTCATGAGGCAGATTCGGATAAGACAACTATGATTTCTATCCCTAAGGGGAAACATTATGATATACCTTTAAGAAGTTTAATTCCAGCTTCTGGTCCCTCCAATCTAATTGTCGCGGGGCGTAGTATTTCAGCGACTCAGGAGGCCATGAGTTCCTTTCGTGTATCACCTTCGGCTATGGCAATCGGCGAGGCGGCGGGCGTGACTGCGGCCATCGCTGTTGAGGAGCATTTAGCAATATGTGATGTCAGTAGCATGCACGTGCGTGAACGCTTGGTCGCAACTGGAGGCATACTGGATTAAATTATGGATACAAGTTCACATCATTTCTCGCGCCTAGTGACGGCTGATCGTCTCTCCGATATCGTCGGACGCAAGCGCCTGAAGGCATCTTTGCATGGTGTGGGCATGTGGCTGACTGCCGCTTCGGAAACAACCGGGGCGTCCGGTAAACTACACCGTAATGCGGTGTATCATCAAGATGGTCGTGTGACTTGGTTGTATCCAAATAGTAATACAGGCGAACTGATATCGGCGATGTTGGATCTGGGGTTTGTGCTGGAAGACACTTCATGGACAGATGCTGCTAGTGCTTATGCGGATGCACTTCTGGATGATAGTGTCCATGGTTTATACCGAGGTGAGCGCCTGGAGGCGCATGGTCTTGCTTGGTACTGGACGGATGCAGGGACCTATACCGGTGGCTATTCCATGCGTATGCCGGCTCATTTTTTTCGTTTGTATGAGGCGACCGGAAATCAACGTTATTTAGATGCCTGTGACTGGATTGGCCGCACCATGCTAGATCGCCAGTTAGAGTCAGGTCTAGTGACGGCTGCGTGGAATCCGCAGGACGGATGGATGCCTGAGCCCCGAATGGGTAGCCGCTATATGTATCCATTGGCGACTTTTGCGACGCTTTGGAAAGTGACGGGGGACGCCAAGTATCTATCGGCTTATGAGCGTGCCTTGCCGACAGTGCTTGCGATGCAGAATGAAGACGGATCGTTTTTTCAATGCTACGATCCGATGACAGGGACAGCGGTGGATGATTCGATTAAATTCCACTTTTATGCCTATATTCTGAATGCACTTGAAGAGGCATTCACTATCACGAAAGATGATCGTATCTTAAATTGCGCCGTTCGACTTGCCGATCATCTTGCTGGGGTCTTTTACTATCGTCATACTGTGCCTTACTGTGGGGGCAATGTGGCCTCGCCGACGGATCAAACCGAAGCCGATTCCACCATGCAGGATTCTTGCGCAGGCCTGCTGTGGCTGGCAAAGCTAAAGGGACAGAGCGTCTATCGGGATATTGCTTCAAAATTATTGATAGAAGCGATGGTGCATCAACTGCCAGTGACGGCAGACGATGGGTGGGCGGGAGCACTCTTGCGTGGGGTGAATTCTAGTTTGGATGGAACGATTGCCGGAGTTCCTAGCAATCGACGCCATTTAAACTATGATCCTACTTTGATTGCACGTTGCGACCTTTGGTGCGTGGTGAATCACATCCGTGCCTGCCGTCGACTCTTGGATGAGTCTTGTAGCTAAAAATAACAAGATGGTGATAACCAAGTATAGTAAATGCTTAAGAGGAATAGATTATGATGATATTGTGTGACAGGAAAAAATATAGTCGTAGGGGATTCACGCTAATCGAGTTGTTAGTTGTCATCGCGGTGATCGCAGTGCTTGCGGCCATTCTGCTTGCTGTTATCGGCCCTGCTCGTGAGCGAGTGGATCTTGCGAAGTGTGCGAACTCGCTACGCTCTTTATATGTGACCAATGGCGTATACATGCTGGATAATAGAAGTCAGTATCCACCAGTTCATGCCAAGGATCATGCGTTAACCTATTGGAGACGTTCCTTTCTTCAATACGAGGGGCTTCCGAGCGATTCAGCTAAATATCTGGCAGCTATGTCGAAGACTAGTTTTGTCTGCCCTTCGGTTGGGGATTTCCTCGCTGAGAGTGATCTTCCGGATACCTTTATTTCCTATGCGATCAATGACTATTTACATCAGTTGAACAGTGTTAATGTTCGAGATCCAGCCAAATGCCTATTCGCTATGGATGCAGGAATCAGAGCTGGTAATTTACCGACAGAGTCGGTCACACCAGCTCTTTTAAGGCGAATCGGCAATAATTATCATAATGATTCTGTCAATTTGATCTTTGCTGATGGGCATGTTGAATTGTTCGGCGATGTAACACTACTGACATCCGCTTCATATAATGTCGGGGGAAGTAAAGACATTTGGACTCCATAGTTTGTGTTCTGTTCGGAACTAGGAGTTCAGGTCATGCATATGATTCAGTAGCATCGCTTCGGTGACTAATAGGGCAGAGCCATCGCGGTTGAGTTGTTCTCCATCTTTAGGAAATACAAGTGTAGTCAGCTGTTTATTTTCGTAGGTAAAATGACTTTGTTTGTGGATTCTTTCTAGTCCAAGATTTTTGATGCCATGTTTGTGTATCTGAGCATCCAGTGCTGTAAATAACATTTCATCGCTGGCTTTCCCTGCCCTTAGTAGGGCATCTAGGCAGCTGGTGTTTCCACAGTAACACTGTCCTCCAGATTTGCGGACAGATTGATGCAGAAAGGGGCCTGATGTTCCCATCCGTCCAAGTTTTATGATTCCATTATGCATTACTGCTAGGTGGAGATCGCGTTTGTATCTCTCGACATAAGCGATGTTGTTGTCTGTCCCTAATTGTTTGGCTAGGCCGTGAAGCTTGCTGGCTACTTGAGTCCATTGGCCTATTACGGTTATGTCGATTAGTTGTGGGTGCATGAACTTGGGAGAGCAAGGCAGCCATTCATCAATACCGTTTAGGGAATAAATTAATGCGGCATTGTTGTCGGAAACGATGCCGTCGACCTCAAGTCCGATGCCAGTCAGTCGCTGATCCTTTGACTGTATCCACCCTTGAGCCTTCGTCACTGATTTGCCTATAGCCGTGAATACTGAGCGCTGGGTGGGGCGGGACACCTTTTGGTGGAACAAGGCTAACTGCTCTGAGGTGGAATTGATGACTTGAACGGTTACGTCAGAAGCTCTGATGTGAACGGCGAGTGTCACCCATGGCAGGCAGGATAGGGAGAGTGCTTCAACGGGACGCTTCGAATGCTTCTTACGCACCGTGACTTTGCGGATCAAACCGTGTTTATCTAGCCATTTTGATTTCTGCGTTATCGATGCGGGAGAGAAACCGGTTTGCTCTGCAATCTTTGAGCGTGTGACCTCTTTGTTCAATAATACCAGTCTGACAAAGCGCTCTAGCGATAGTGAGTTTCTTGCTTTGGAGGTTTCTGCCATGATGTTAGACATTTGAGTGGGACTGGTCATCTAATAAAAAGAAAGGAGGCGATGAATCAAAGTGCTGTTAATGATGATGGGGTTGTATGGTTTGTTTTCTCAATTTCTTCTATTGTTAATCGTCGATTACTAATAAACGACTTTTTTATGCAGTTTTCAATGCCTTGAATCGAGCGGTGTGCGTGATCTTCAGAGTTGTATGAGCAATCGATTAGATCCGAAGGTATGTCTTCTATGACACACTGCGCATGTAGTTGATTGATGAAGTCTGTATGGGTGCGTGCGACTTCTAAGCTGGCCCCTGCTGCTTCTCCTGTTCGGATGGCATGTAATATCTTACGAAATTCTGTGCTTCGTGCTTCCATACTATCGACTGTTGGGATCAGCTCTCCAGATGGGAAGATTCTAAAATGTTTGCGAAATTCCCAATGGACACTGCCTGTGCTGCCTGATATTTCGATTATTGGCTCAATCAACGTTGAGCCACTATGTGTCACATTATAGAGAATCTCGACTCCAGTATCCGTTCTCATTTTTGCTGAGATGGTATCGAAAGTTTCAATTGACTGAGCTCTGAAAAGACTTGCTTCAAATTCAGCCACATTTGCGGCCGAATGTAATTTGTTGCCACTGAAATAGAGCGATGCCATCAAAAAGTGCGCGAGTGCATTGTTGGCTGGAGAATCGTAAACAAAGTGGTCCCCATCTCGAATTTTTCCAGCCCAATTATTCCTTTGATAATAGTAGATGGGACGTGGCCAAGACGCCATTACTTTGATGTGTGAAACTGTGCCAATCGCTCCGGCAAGTAATCGGTTTTTTATGTCATTTGTGGCATCCTGATACAGGTCCTGGTAACCGACGAAGACCCTGAGCTTTGCCTGGTCCCGGGCGGCAATCATTTCGTCGACTTCAGCAATTGTTCCAGCTACTGGCTTTTCTACGAGGACATTCCAGCCGGCTTCCAGCGCTGCAATTGTCATGCGGCAATGCAGAGCAATGCCAGTCGGGATGACACATAGATCCAATGCATGGGCTTCGGCCTTTACCATTTTATCGAAGTCATCATAGATACGGCAGCCGATTTTTTGGAGTTCTTGGCAAGCTTCTGGCTCTTCAGATTGATTGATGATGGTGGCACAGCTGATTTGAACTTCCTGATTGGCGGCCAGTGCATGCAACGTCTTTAAGTGATTGCGGGCAAATCCAGAGACGCCCACTAGGCCGATCTTAGGTATCTTGTTTGATGCGTGTCTCATTGTATGATCTTTGATTGATTTTAGCTGTGAGCGATTGGTCCTATTAAATTGAATGCTCGGGGTCACTTCATCTGCCCTATCTGAGTCGAATCACTGTATTTAAATTTCTAGTGTTCTTAACAGTCAAGGATGAGAATGAGCTTATTTTTCGTAGTGTGATTTTTGGAGTGATTCTAATGAAAAAAGAGACGACTGATAACTCCAGTCGTCTCTGTGCCTAATAATAGAAATTTGTAATTTCTAGAAATCTGATTCACTACTAGTGAGCAAAGCCTGACGGACTCCTTTTTCAACAATATCAACCATACGCATAAATCCCAAGTCATTTGGATGAACGCCATCAAAAGTCCCCTCAGAATCGGTCCCGAAGAGATTAGAGCCTTTAATGTAAAATAGTTTTGAAAAACCATCACCACAGAGCTTGCGATAGGTGTGTGCAAACGCTTGCCACTTGTCGTCTTGGTCTTGCACCCAATCAGGTCGAAGCCATGCACGTGCGTTGGGGGCGTCTTCAATCATGACGATTGGAGTGTCTGGATGGGCTGCGCGTAGAATTCGCACAAACTCATAAGCTTGAGATTCCACCATTTTCGTATCCATATTTGGCAAAGAATCGACCACGAAAATACGAGCATCGATTTCGCTCATGAGATGAGCAACATCAAACTCCATCTTGGCTGACCCCGAGAAGCCGAGGTTAATTAGTGGCAGGTTAAGCTTTCGCGCAAGCACTTGCGGGCAGCCCAGTCCCGCGCGCGCTGCATAAGCTCCGTGTACAATGCTACTCCCGTAATAGACCATAGGCTTGTCAGTGCGCGGGGCGACCGGCTCAAAGCTTGAGCCCGCATCGATCCCAATCTCTAACTTAAGAATGGGATTACGTAACGGAAGGTAGAGTCGAAAACGACGCATGTCAGCAGGAAGTCCTTCATAAAGCATGGCTTCAGGATTTCTATCTTTAATCGAGAGCACTGGAGATGTGCCGGCCCAACGCCAAGTGGAATTCGCTGTGTCATAGGCATATAAATCAACGCCACTATAGCCACGCACACTGAAGTTTTCGCCCCCTAACTCGTCGGAGGCCAAACTCCAGCGAGTATGGATGCTCGACGAATCAGTATTGAAGTGAACGCACATACCTGTGGCAGAGTGACTGTGCTCCCAAACCAAGGGAGTCACTGTGTCCTTTGCTCGTGCTGGTAGGCGATCATAAGGCGCATCGGTATCCGACCATGCTTTGCCCTCAACGCCCCAGTCTGCTATGTTAAACCATTTTAACTCTTTATTGTTCATTTTTTAATTGTTTGATCGCTTTTGCGTTTATTGAGTCTAGATTAGCTTAATTGTGACGGTTGAGGCCTCGTTCTTGGCATTGACTGCTATATTACGAATCACTTGTTTGTCGCCATGTTGGACGGTGATTTTATAGTCACCAGAAAATCCGCGGAACTGTAATTGTCCACTCTCATCCGTTTCATCTTGGTGATGGGTCCTCCATTCGTTGTGAATTAGATCTTTTAGCGCATTGTAGGCCAGCTTGGGCATTAGGTCGCTGTTGAGCAATCCAGATAGTAGGTGATCTTGTCCCTTGACTGCTCCAACGTCGGTGAAATTCCACCAAGTTATGCCATCGACTGCTGGATGACTAAACCATAGCCGATAAAAATTGCGTGCAATCTCAGCCTGAACCGCTTGACCTTGTGGACTATTGTCAACGGCAGGCATCGTTATTTCACTCACGTGAATAGGCAAATTAAAACGCCCCATCGTGTCCAGTCCTTTGAATAGCATTTCAGGGCTCACGTAGGTGCCGTCTAATATTTTGGGCACACTAATATTTGAGAAGTGGAATTGCATGCCGACGCCACCTATAGGCGCTTGCGCGTCAACGAGTTTTTCGACCATCGTTGAATAGGTTTCCAAGCCTTCGTCGATCCAGATAGCAGTGACGTCGTTAATGTCAAATCGAGTTGAGGGAGGGAATGCTTCTGCGCCCCATTCGAATGATTGCCTTACATAGTCTTCGGGCATTGAGCAACTTTTTCCAGATGCAATGCGTTCTGGGGTGCGAAAGGCTTCGTTGACGGCATCCCAACGATGGATGCGATGTCCATAGCGTTTGCCTATTTCTAGAATACGCTCCCGGAAGAGTTGGGCATTCTCTTTGGCTTTGGCAGGATCACTGGATACCCAATCGGGGGCAGACCATGTGTATAAATCCCAAACTAGATAATGGCCATGCATGCGTAGGCCATGTTTCTCGCAGTAGGAGACGACTTTGTCTGGTGGAGGGCGTCGTAACACTGGGACGCTGTCTGCGTCGAAGCGTGGTTTGCCTCGCTCTAGTTCAAGTGTTTTCCAGTAGAAGGGGACTGTGGCCGCGTTGAAAAGCTCTAAGTATGCTTTTTCATAACGGGCATTTAGCTCGTCAGTTTCGAATTCATCTAATTTGAAAATATTGGCTCCGAAGTGAAAAACGGAGTTGGTTTGTAAGCACTCCACCTTGGCGCCTTGGAGTGGTTTGCCATCTGCATCTAGTACCAATATGGAAGATGAAGCCTTACGGTTCTTTTCGATTCCGGATTGAATCCGTTCTGATATTTCAGGGGCACTCCACATTGCATTATATTTTACTGTGCTGATTTCTTTCATATGAATTGAGTTGTTAATTAATTTTTTATTTAGGAATGTAGTGGTTTAGTTGTATGTCTTGTTTGTGTAAATCCCACGGCAATTGAACCTGTTCAATTGATGTTGACAGACTTCTAACAATACGTGGCTATGAGCTTGGAGTATATGTTTGAATATGGAATGTCGTAGCATATGAGTGAGGGAGAAATATCGACGCTACGTGAGGTTGCGGCACAGGCTGGTGTGAGTCGCGCGACTGCGAGTATGGCATTGCGGGGGGATGTTCGTATTGCAGTCGAAACGCGTAAACGAGTGAAGGCTGCGGCTGAGGTTGTGGGCTATCGGGCCGATCCCGTGCTGGCAGCCTTGAGTACACGTCGTTGGAATCGACGCAATGCGGCCAACCTAGCCGTGTGCGTGGATGATGAGTGGTTAACTAGGCAGTCGCGGCGTCGACCCTCATGGATGGAGGATTGCTTGGATGGCATGAAAGAGACCGCAACTCAGTATGGTTACACTTTAACAATTGTGAAGTGGCGAAGAGAATTAATGACTTGGAAAGATCCAGACCGCGTGTTGCAGGGACGGGGAGTCAGTGGGGTCTTGGTATTGCCGTTTAAGCGAGACGGGACGAAGCAGCTTTCGTTGCTTAATTGGGATTCGTATAGTGTGGTGGAGGTGGGCCGCGTGCTCTCGCCTTTTTCGTGGCATCGTGCGGGGACGGATGCGTTCGCTTCTATGAATTTGGTTTGTGAAAAAATGTTACAAATGCATATTTCCCGCGTCGGCTTGGTTCAGCCTTTACAGGCAGAGGAGCGTTTAAGGTTTGAGAGCTTGGGAGCGCTAGCCAAAGAGTGGTATTTGTCTTTAGATCGCAAAGGCTTGGCTATGGTGAATCCGTGTATGCCAGCCGTGCTGGATAAAGAGAGTTTTTTAGAGTGGTATTTTCAAGAGCACCCGCAAGTGATTGTGACGGCGACTTCCGGCGTGCTCACTTGGCTAAGTGAAGCTGAAGTCCGAGTGCCAGATGAGGTCGGTGTGGTGTTGTTGAATCGTGATTTTTCTCCGCACGTGAATGCCGCTGGAGTTTCACAGCATCTTGACGAGGTCGGTCGGGCTGCAATTGAGCTTATGCATGGGTTAGTGTTACGTGGACAACGCGGGAATGTTGAGCGGCGGCGTGAATTGCTGATTTATCCTGATTGGATAGACGGTGATACCTTAATCTAGCTGATTGTTCTCACGTTCGAATCAGAAATAGAGCATTTCATAGGACTGCTCTAATAGTTTCTGCTAGAATTGATGTGGTCCTCTAGAGTCATCAGCGTTTTGTTCCATGGGCCGGAGGAGGTGAGGTTATTCGAACCTTTTGTTCACCTAGACTTTTCTGGAATTATTCACCTTACCGATGTTGCTAATGCTGGGATCGCGAAATGTCATTGTAGTGACACTAATTACTGCCAAGCCCGCCCAGTGTTTTACGGTAGTTTCGTGGTGTTTGTCCGGTCAAATCTCTAAAGCGTCGATTAAAGTTTGAGAGGTTATTAAAGCCTGACGCATAAGCGATTTCGGCTACCGACTTTTCTGTACTCAAGAGGTTCGCGCATGCATTAGAAATGCGTAGTTCATTTAAGTGGTGTTGGAATTTTCGTCCAGTTAACTGCTGGAAGTAACGGCAAAATGACTGAGGAGACATATTGATCCACTGTGCGACTTCGGCTTGAGTGATCTGGGGTTCGTGAGAGACCTCTTCAAGCTTTTTAAGTACCAACCTAAGACGGGCATCGCTTAATTTTACGTCATTAACATGACTTGCCGGTTGTGCATTAATTTTATGCCCATTCTTATCTCTAGCGAGCATTTCAAGTAAATCTAGTAGTCGCGCCAAAGGCATGTCTCCTGATTTTCGATGTTCTATACGCTGTAATAAACCAGCGCAGGAATTACTTGTTTCTCCTGTATAGGCATATCCGCAAACGGCCTCTGTTAGTAATTGCTGGATGCGATTGTTCTCGGGGAGTTGCCAAAAATGATCACCCCATGAAGATGGTCGGAAGTGGAGCACTGTCCATTTCGCGCCATGTTGCTGATTTTTGTTCGAACCAAAAGCATGTGGCATGTTTGCCCCTAATAGAATTAATTGATTGGATTTGTAGGGGAACACTCCGTCTCCAGCATGTAGTATACCTTCTCCACGTTCGATCCAAACTAATTCGACTTCGTGATGGTAGTGCCAATGAGAATCGATTCGTTCCTTTTCGAAGGTGGAAACTTTGACTCCATGCTTACTGGCTGCGAGAAGTTCGATTTGAGGTTCGCTTATGAGCTTGGATACCATTTTTGATGTAGATTTATGGTTGAGGTTGTTAAGTCTGGAAATGTTGGTTTGTGTGACTTTTTCGAATCACATACGAATGTGATTTTTGGTTAAATTGTTAATTTATGATTCAGGTAGATCGTTCGTGACTCGCTGATGAGGTATGTGGATTTAGCATGGTGCTAGAGTGTCTGTGATTGATTGCTTTGAGTTTGTGCAGTGTTTTTTTAGGGCACTGGTCAGTGTGAATGCAATTTTCAGCTTCAATTTCAAGAGGTGAGGGGATTCAATGAAAGTGATAAGGTTGGGGGCGTGGATGATGTCATTTTTTTATAAATCACAGACGTATGTGATTTATGGGGTGTGCGTTGATCATTGCAAGTAAATTGTTGCACTAATCAGCTGCGGACAAAGAGGGCTTAACTCGCGTATCAACTGTCTTAAGGATGTCTCTGGAAGTTGATTACCGGTTGTCGATGATATGCATGGCTGAGCTACTTGCTTTTACGTGCTCAGGATCGTTTAGCGTCATTTTCGCGTATTGAAATTACACATTTTACTGTGGGGCCTGTCCTGTTGATTCTCCGATGATTAGTTTTGGGGGGACAACCACTCGTTTCTTTATTTTTGTTGTTTTGCAAATTCCTAATTGTTTAAGTAACATGCTTCCCACTGCTTCCATTAGTTTTTGTGGTTGGTGATCGACTGTTGTCAGCGTTGGGTTTAGGTGATCGGCAATTTCTAAATGATCGAATCCTGTAACTGAAAAACGCTGGGGGACTGAGAACCCATGGCTAATTAAATATTGAGCAGTGGCAAGTGCCACGCTGTCATTAATTGCAATCAGTGCCGTGGGTGCTTTAGGATCATTAATTACCATTTTGGCATAGAGTGCGCCCATTTCATATGATTGTGCGGGGCTCTCAAGTGGGGGGTATTGCTTGAGGTGGCGGGATGGGATGAGTCCATGACTCTTGAGTGCTTCAAAGAGTCCTGGCCAGCGCCACATGTTCTTTTTGTGGATGCCTAGCGTACCGAAATTTCGATGGCCTAGGCCGACTAAATGATTGATGAGTAATTTTATTCCGTGATTCCGGTTCATTTCAACCGTATGGTCGTGTTGTGACTCTATCGGATCTACATGTACACAGGGTAGTCCGGATAGGGCCTTTTCGACTTTATCAGGTGAGAGATACGATTGAACTAGTACGACGGCATCAACCCGGAGGCTGCGAAAGTCGGCAAGACCTCGTAATTCGGTTGCTCCCATTCGCTCGTTGTACATTAGTATGCCGCGTAAGCCATGTTCATGTAGGAAGTCGTTAAATGAAGCTAGTTTTTCTAGTAAGATGGAATTACGTAGCGTATTGACAGAGATGCCGACCATTCCTGTTTTCTTGCCTCGTAGTGCCCGTGCAAATGGATCGGGCTGGAAACTCATTTCTTGCGTGGCTGCGATGACTCGTTGGCGAGTGCTTTCCTTGACGGCGGGATGTCCGTTGAGTGCTCGTGAAACTGTCCAGTCGGATAGGCCTAAGTTTCGTGCTAGCTCCGATTGGGAGAATACTTTTTTCATTGGGTGTGATGATGCATTGCTGTGAGAGTTAGCCATTGGATGAGTTTTGTAATGGGCCTAGGTTATAATAAGAATTATTTATAGAGGTAATGCCTCTTTTAGGATGGGGAGATGTGATTTTTTATCAAGTGGGACAAATCTAGAAAAAGCAACGCTACAGAGCGGAGTTGAAGGCAGAACTAGGATAATCATGATTGCCGTAGCTGTGGTTTAAGGGGTCTGTAGTTTTTTTCTGTTGAGATAATAGCTGCTAGATGTGCTGAGTCTATGTTTGTTAATTAGGTATTATGAATATGTAAATAGAAGGGAGATTGTGTTGCCGAAATAGTATAGAGTAGGACTATGGTTAAATCATTTCTTAGTCTCTGTCCGCTGTGTCGAGTGCTATTTGTATTGTGGGTTTGTGGTGTTTTGTGCGTTAATGCAGAAACGCATGTTGAAAATTGGTCTTATCAAGGAGAACGCGGGACTCTTTCAATTGAACCACGTACAGGGCAATTAGTGCATTGGAAGGTTGGGGATAAGTTATTAATAGATTCAGTCGATTTGTCCAATCCACTGGAGTTTAGCCTGATGGATGGTAGACTAGGTATTTTTCGAGTTTCACGTACGGAAAGAGTTGGGGAGCGTCGCCTTCATGTTGAAGGTGCTATAAGTGTTTTCGGTCAGGACCCCGTGCCGATGTCGATTGAGTATTCTGTAAATTCGGGAGGGGATGAAATATCTATTTTTTTTGCTTACGGGGTAATCGAGGATTTACCGAGCACTTTATCATGGCAGCTTCCGCTGAATTTGAAACCGCGTAAGCGTATTTTTTATCTGAGTGATTACGCGTTGCCTTGGGAATCTCGCTATTTCTATCAATTTACGTATGAGCCTAGGCGCAACATCTCTAGTGTTCCTACTATCCCGGACCGGAATATTTGGCGTTATTTTGCATTGGATCAAATGGGTGAGAGTGGTTATCGACTCTGGAAATCCGAAAGTCATGACACCGCTCCCTTAATTATGCATGAGGGGCGTGTGGCGGCTCCCGTTGTGCAGGTATTTGACCATGAAGGTGGTCTTAGTGTGACCTATCCAGATTTAGTTCAGTCGCGTGGTGGTTCGATTCGAGTGGATGCTGCCATGGGCGGCGAAGTGCAGGTATCCTTTTTGTCGGATGAAATTATTCCAGCAGAACACGAGCTGCAAATGGGGCCATCTACCACTCAGAAACTAGTATTGAAAGGATATGCGTCCGAAGATGGTGTATTGATTGGGCGTGCAGAGTTGACCAGTCAATATCAGGACACTTTTTCAGAACAGCCTAGTATTGCTGATGTGTTAGGGGAATCGCCGTGGTTGCTGGATGCGCCACTTGCGGATAGCCAGTCAATCACCGCGGGCTATCCCTTTCCGCAGGGGAAACTTAAGGATGTTTCTAGGGTCGGAGTTCTTGTTGGCGGAGAGCCTGTTGCTATTCAAGCCAGCCCTCTCGCGTGGTGGCCGGATGGTTCATTGAAGTGGGTCTTATTGAGTTTTCCGTTTGACGCCTCGAAAGCTGTGGATGATTGCGAGCCACCGCGCATTAGTTTGCGCAATCAACAATATTTGCCGGTTTCCATCCAAGTGATGCAGCGGCCGCAGGAGGTGAGTAAAGTAAAGCATGGGACGTTCACTGCTGAGCTAAATAATGATGTCGTGCATGTGCGCAACGGAGACTTAGAATTAACTTTGGGGACTGGAGAAGATTGGTTGCGAGGTCTCAGTTGGCAAGGGGAGGCGCTTGTTGATGCGTCGCAGTCTGAGTCTAGAGCAGTCGCCTACAGTGATTTCGTCGTCGATACAGACGTTATTTTCCCTTTTTCCTCAACGCCGAAGGGAGCTACGATTGATCAAGGGGTACTGGTTGTGGAGCATATCGAGCTTGAGGAAGCGGGGCCATTGCGTGCTGTGGTGAAGCTAGAGGGCTTAACGACGAATCGTGAACCGATGAGAATAACTTTACGTTTCACTTTGATGGCTGGAGTGTCCGAAATTCAATTGTCGCATACTGCTTTGTTTCGCTTCAAGGATCCACGCAATACCTTTTTGACTGGTTTGGGTATCGATTTGCCATTGGCCTCAACGATGGTTCAGACGGAGGCTACAGAGCAGATCCAGCTCTTGCAGTTGGCAACTTATCATCGCGAAAAAAGAATAGATCATAGTGTTTTTTCGGAGCCCTCTGATCAGCCTGGATATTTGCAAATTCGTGGTAAAGAGAGTGGACTGGTCGCTTCGATTCGAAATTTTCGAGAGCAGGGGGCGAAGGCGCTTACATTGGATGTGGCCGATAATCGACTAAAAATCGAATTGTGGCCTGAGCTGGCACCACTGTTGGACATGCGTCGCTATTCGAACCTGAGCCATCGAGGGCAATTGGAATCGGCTCCAGCGACTAACGACGATTGGGTTCGCGGTGTCTTCTATGAGACCGATCCAGTTTATGGAATCGCTCGTAGCCATGATATTTTATTGGCCTTTGATACCGGCGAACAAGCGTGTGAGGATGTCATGTCGGCAGCAGGTATCGCTGCGGACTTTCAAAGCCCTCCGCTGCTGTATGCGGGCTGGCAGTATTATGGGGATGAGGCTCAAGTCGTCTTGCCGTCGGCTGCTCAGGAGGAGGCTCCACATTCTTGGCAAGCTTGGACGAATCTAGCGACCTTCTATCTGTTTCACCAGAAGTTACATGCGTGGTATAGTTTTTGGAACTATGGCGATGTTCGGCATCGCTTTGCCCACGGTTATGGATGGATGTATTCAGGCGATATTCTTGCATCGCTGCTAGATAAATCACGAGAAGACAATGCTGAGGTGCGCAATCATCGCAAGTTAGCCTATCGCTCCCCCAATGATTGGAATTACGATAATGGCGCGTATGGCTGGACTAATACCGAAGGTTTGCCGGGATTATTTTTGCATTACGAGTATCTGCGTCATGGAAACCGTGCCATGTACTTTGCTGCCGAGGCGATGGCACGCTATGCGCGTGATGTCATTATTCGGCATGAAGGTCGTTGGTTAGGGACGGGGACGCGTCATGGGGTGCAGCCTTGGAGTGACGGGAATCATCAGGAAAGGCAAACGGTGGCGACTGAATATCGACTCAATTATTTACTCAGTGGCGATCCACGTTCTCGGGATGTGATTGAGAATTTGTATCAGAATGTGTACACTCATGGAGTCGTTGATCGAGCTGAAGCCCACAGTGGGCGACTGAGTGGCTTGCTATTTCACTGGGAGCTGACCGGCGACCCCGCTGAAGCGGAAGTTCTGAAAAAATATGTGCATACTTTCTTGGGGGAAGATGGTATTTATAACGCACCATCGGTTAAATTTCCTGAAGCTGAAGTGATTGCTCCACCTGAGTATTTGAATCATGGTAGCATCTTTTTTCATACCTTTGGAGCGATGCACTCGCTGATCGAGTATCAAGCCATGACTCAAGATCCTGAATTGCACGAATCCTTAATTGCCTCTGCATATGATTTAATCCAAGCACCTTCTTTAGTTGAGGATCGTGAATTAGCTTATAGAGATTTTAGCTATGGGCTTTTGGCTTATGCGGCCAAGCATGCTGTTGACCCCGAACCTTATCGAGAGGTTTATCGAGCGTTTATGGAAGAATACGGTTGGGTTAAAGGGTATCAGTTCGTCACTGCAAATCCTGAACATTGGACCGGCGATACGCGAATGATTCGTGGATCCGTTTCCCATGGATTTTTCTGGGTGAATTGGGCACCATACTTTACTTGGGCTACAGGAAATAATGAGGTGTGGACTCCTAAAATTGAAAATGAAATTCAAAAGGTCGAAATGTCTGGCACCCGTGACAAGCCTGCGCGTCTGGAATGGCAAACGGATTACAATGATTATCCTGCAATTATTGAATTCATTTCATGGCAATGGCCTTGGTTGCATGAGGATGACTTTGATGACGCAGATGTGGAGTAGGTTATCTCCGCTGGGGGATAAATTATTTTAGACTGAATCAGTGGCTGTTAATGTAATATCACTGTTAGTCTAATAGGGGGGAGCTCATCTTTTTTAGAGACGAATCTCATTTGCAAAATAGTATTGTTATTATGCAAATGAGAGGAAGATGTTTCATTCAGACTATAGTATTATATACCTTATAAGTTTAGGCATTGAGTTTACAAATCTCAAAATTCCACTCCGTTTACTTGAACTTCAAAAGACTAGCGACAAAAAATGATACATACATATACTAAATATATCTTAACAGTTACCTCCTTTGCCTCAATTTTAGTGTGCTCGATGTCTGCGGATACAGTCACTCCTGATGATTGGTATGGCTATTATAGCTCAGACCGGATGACAGATATTACTGATGGTAATACTGGTTCTCCGACAGTGAATTACAATTCAGGTAATACGAATCGGCAGTCGACTGGTGCACTTTGGTCCTATTTTGACGATATTTCGATGGACGATGGTGTCACCGTGACGTTTACCACCGATATTACTATTAATTATTCCAATGCCACTCCCGAGGCTGGCGATACGGCTGACTTTGGCGTGACACGCTTCGGGCTGTATCAAAGCAATCCAAGCGCTAGCGCAACGACAACAAATATGGGGATTGATCGCGTCGTCTCGACGATGCCTGATGTTTCTCCTGAACTAAGTATTATAAACAATTGGGAAGGTGCGATGATTCAATCACATGATGGGCAAGCCTATCGTATGACGGGGGGAGATTATCTCTATTATACGACTACTGCGGACGCTTATTCTGGATATATTAGCTCGTTAGGAGGTGTTAATATAGGATTCATTTCTGACGTGGCTGTGAATTTAACCTATTCGATGACTCGAAGTGGTGACGATCTGACGATTGTAGGTAGTTATGGTGGTAATGTATTCTCTGGGACATACGAAGATTATTATGTCGGAGGCTATGGTGAAACGCTTGATGCTTTTGGTTTTTGGACCAGCAATACGGAGGACAATGATATTGATATCAATTCAGTCACCTTCAGTAATACCAGCATCAACGTTATTCCAGAGGCGAGCATTTTGAGCTACTTGGCTGTTATCGGCTTTGCTTTTATTGGGATGCGATTGAGAAGAGCTCCGCGTCAATAGTGCTTATTGCACTATACTATTATTTTGCTTAAAAGGGGAGCGGCTTATCGAGTCGCTCCCCCTTTTTTTGATACTCCTATTGCGATCATGCCAGAGCCGATTTCGTCGGTTTGTTTAACTACTTTAGCCTAGCTTTAATCGTGGATCCTGATGGCAGAAATCCAACTCATAGTTATTTGCTAACCGCTTTCTGTAGAATCTGAAGATCATTCGATCCATTTTTAACAAATTAATTGATATAGTGTTATCAATTTGAGTGAAGAGGCGTTTTGTGTCGATTACAAGTAGTTCAGTGTAAGTCGTTAATTTAGTATTAATGGTTTTACAATCTCGATGCAGACAAAAGTGAAGCTTTCTGATATCTTTAGTGATACTTTCAAAAATACTTTGCTGATAAATTATGAGTCAACGCGTTAAGCACAAAACTATAAGAGGATTTACCTTAATTGAATTGTTAGCAGTCATTGGTATTATTGCGATCATGGTCTCTATTTTGATCCCAGTCATTGGGGGAATTCGCGAATCTGCTCGCACCACCAAATGCGCCTCGAACATGCGGCAACTTGGCGTCGCCGCACTTATGTTTTCGCAAGAACATGACAATACGACCGTAGCGCTTTATTATAACTGGGCTTTAGAATTATGGCCTTATGTGTATCCCGACAGGGCAGATGAGCCTCTCAGTATCTCCGGGAATCCGATTGAGAAATTTGTGGGTACCATTTTCGAATGTCCCAGCATGTATTTTGATGGTGCCACTACAATGCGTAGCTATGGAGCGAATCGCAGATATGATTCGTCTTTAGCAGTCTACGGTACACTAGATTCTTGGCGGCCTGGTAGCCCGGTGAGGCGCTTTCATGCCTTAAGACTGGAGAATCCATCGAAGACTATCTTATTAGGTGAGACTTTTAACGGAAGTGATTTGACTCCAACATCAGCTATTGCTCGGCATCATGGTAAAATGCATGGAGTTTTTGTTGATGGTCATCTTGAGCTCATTGAGTTGACTGGGGAGATTGTGGAAGACCCTGCCAAGGGGATTTTTTGGAAGGGGAGTAGTCAATCGAATTAATATAGTAAATTAGATAGGGAAGCGATCGGAGAAGCCCCCCCATTTTTACTAGCTGGCTGTGGTGACGGTATGCCCGAAATTCTCATCATTTACCGTATTTCTTATGAAAAAGACAACTTTCTTATACTATGAATATGCATCCTTTTGACTGGGCTATCCTACTTGGATCGCTTTTTCTATTATCCTTTATTTGTTGGTGGTCATCTAGACTGACGAAAAGTGTCGCTGACTTCTTGGCCGCGAATCGTTTGGCGGGTCGCTATCTATTGGCCGTAGGGCAAGGCATGGCAGGTCTGGGGGCGATTACAATTGCAGCTAATTTTGAAAAGTTTTATCAGGCAGGTTTTGCGGCTACATGGTGGAATCAAATGTTGGTTCCAATTGGGCTGATTATCTCACTGTCTGGCTTCATTATTTACCGGTATCGTGAGACGCGAGCGATGACGATGGCGCAATTCTTCGAAATGCGCTATAGTAAGCGTTTCCGGATTTTTGCTGGACTGTTAACCTGGTTTTCAGGAATTCTTAATTACGGCATATTTCCATCTGTTAGCGCTCGGTTTCTGATTTACTTTACCGGACTGCCAGAAACCTTTCAGTTTGTTGGTATTAGTATCTCAACATTTGCATTTGTCATGGCGATCATGCTAACGATTGCTGTTTGTATGGCGGTGTTTGGGGGGCAAATCTCGATCATGGTTACAGACATGATTCAGGGGCAATTTGTTGTGATTGTCATGTTACTGGTGCTTGCCATTTTGTTTTATCATATGTCTTGGGGAGAAGTGGTTACTGGACTTCACCAAACACCTGAAGGACAATCTAAAATTAACCCATTTGATCAGTCCAACCTACCAGACTTTAACGTCTGGTTCTTCCTGATGATGGGGGCGTTGAATATATATGGGACGCGTGCATGGCAGGGCTCGCAGGGTTATAATGCTGCCGCAAGATCGCCACACGAAGCTCGCATGGCTGGCATTTTGGGTGATTTTCGTGGCATGATATCGGGCTTAGCCATCATGATGGTACCGATTTATGTATTTGCTTATATGCATTTACCACAGTTTTCCAACGAAGCAGCTTTGGTCGCCGATAACCTTGCTAAAATTGATAATGTGCAGATTCAAAAGCAAATGCTGGTGCCTATGGCATTAGGTGACATTCTTCCTGTTGGTGTGATGGGACTGTTTGCTGCGGTCGTTATTTTGTCAGCTGTGTCTACGGATAATACGTATTTGCACTCTTGGGGCAGTATTTTCATTCAGGATGTCGTCAATCCTTTTTTAAAGAAGCCGCTCTCGCCGCGAGCGCACATGCTGGCCTTGCGCCTTTCTATTATGAGTGTTGCGCTGTTTGCCTTTATTTGGGGACTTGTTTTTCCACTCCACGATTACATTTACATGTATTTCCAGATTACTGGGGCCATTTATCTCGGGGGTGCAGGTGCCGTCATCATTGGAGGTTTATACTGGAAAAGAGGTACGGCTGGTGGAGCTTGGGCAGCTATGATTTGCGGTTCAATTTTGGCTGTTTTGGGGATTGTTGTTCGAAACATTATTTGGCCTTACTGGTTGCCTGGGTGGAAAGAACAGTATGTTGATTTCGAATTACTACATCAGTTTCCGGATAAATTTCCGCTCAACGGTATGCAGATGTCATTCATCGCAGCGTGTGTGGCTGTAGTCGCCTATACCGTCTGCTCTTTGCTCTCAAAGCGAGAACCGGCAAACATGGATCGATTGCTACACCGTGGAAAGTATGCGATTGATGCAGATACCGTCAATGGTGCGACGCCGGCCCCTGTGGAGGCGCCACACATTCGTCGTACGATCCTACAACGACTCGGTATCGGTCCTGAATTCACTAAAGGTGACAAATTCATTTATTTCTTCAAGTTAACTTGGGCACTTTCATTTGTGTTTATATTTATTATTGGAACGACTGTTAATTTCTTTTGGCCCATACCTGACCCTATTTGGGAAAAGTGGTGGGCTGTTAAAACGGCTCTCGTTTTTACCGTTGGGTTAATTTTTGTTTTCTGGTTTCTATGGGGAGGATTTAGAGATCTATATAGAATGGCGGCGGACTTGCGCACTTTGGATCGGGATTATTCGGACGATGGCACCGTTGCCGCGAAAGATCATGTGCAACAGCAAGTAGACTGATCAACCGTAATTTTTTCATTAACACAGTCGATATTTAACTATGAGGTATTCTTCTCACTTTCTTTTATTTCTCTCGTTCTCTGTTTTGGTTGCATGTAGCCAGCAATTGCTTGGTATGAATGTAATACATGGTTACCCGGAAGGAGTGGATCGAGTGGACATTGTGCCTGGGGACTTAGTTGTTGATACGCCGACATTGGAGAATCTAGGTTTTCGTTGGTTTGTTGAAGGCGACCGAAATAGTAATGCTACCGTCGAGGTAGCTTACCGTCGTAAAGGTGAAGTTCAGTGGAGCCCAGGCTTGTCGATGCTGCGCATCAATCACGAAATTGCCGCTCGGCATCAAGGACGGGATTTTCGTACTGAAAATTTATTTGCTGGCAGCATCATGTTTCTTCAGCCCGACACTGATTATCAAGTTAAGTTTATCATGCATGATCCTGATGGTGGTGCTCCGGATGAGGCGAAAATTATTAATACTCGCACTCGCTCAGAACCTTTGGCCCGTAATAATGGAAATGTTATTCATGTTTATCCGGTTGAGCATCCTGATTATAAATTGGTGGGGTCAAAGCACATAGATATTCGTGAAGCTTTTGACACCGTGCAAGCAGGTGATCTCATATACTTGCACGAAGGTATCCACAGTAGCGGAGACCTGCCCATTATATTGAAGAATAGTGGAAGTCGTAGTCATCCCATAGTCATACGGGGAGCAGGTGCTGGTAAGTCAATCATCGAAGGCGAGGGATTAGAGACCGATATATTTCGTATTCCGGGAGCCTCTCATCTTATATTTGAAGATCTTACTTTGCGTACCGCCAATGCCGCAATCAGGACCAGTGTAGACGGTTTAGCTGATTCCAAAGGACCTGGTGCGTCATGGCTTACAGTGCGACGCTGTCATATCGAAAATGTTCGTATTGGTATTTGGACATATTCACAGAATTCGAAAAATTGGTATATTGCGGACAATATCATAACTGGGATTGATGAAGAATGGTATCCTAGGCCGCGTAGTGGATATATGGATGGATCCCATACGGGGATTAATGTCTATGGGCAGGGGCATGTTGTCTGCCATAACCGTATTAGTGGTTTCAGTGATTCGATCGCTATCGCTAATTATTATCCACCCTCGCTCGATATACATAAGCAGGCTTTGAATATTGATTTCTACAATAACGATGTTTCCTGTGCTACCGATGATACGATTGAAGCGGATTATGGCTGTCACAATATTCGTATTTACAATAATCTCTGCTACAACGCACACACTGGGATTAGTGTGCAACCCGCATATGGCGGCCCAGTCTACCTAATCAGAAATGAGATTTTTGGTATTAGCGAATTGTCCTTTAAGTGGAATATGGCCCCCTCTGGTGTTATTGCTTATCATAATACTTTGGTTTCAGCTGGGGTGGGCTTTCGCTCTCCGTTGTGGAGTAATAGCCATCTGAAAAACAATTTGATCTTAGCTGGTCAAGGTCGTGGAGCTTTGTATACGGGCGCACTGGATCCAAATACTAGTACCATGAATTACAATGGTTGGTTTGCTGATTCGTCTCTAACAGACTGGTTTCGTTGGCGCCAGAGCACGGCCGAAACCACGGCATATTCCTCGTTGGAAGCATTTCGTGATGCAACTGGCTATGAAACCGATGGAATCATGGTGGATTACGACGACTTTGTTGGTCTAACTTTTGTGGAGCCAGGTAGAAGCTATCTGCCTAGTGAATTTGATATACGCCTGAATTCTAATGCTAAGGCTGTCGATGTCGGTGCTAAGCTTTCGAATGTTAACGATAATTATACTGGATCTGCACCGGATTTAGGGGCCATCGAGTATGGCAGTCAACGTCCTCAATATGGCCCGAGAGAAAATTGATGCTCTGCCATTTATCTAGTCCTAAAAGATAGAATCATGCGCGCAATTTTTTATACAATCCAAGGTTCACAGAGGCTTAGCCTTTGGGGCGGTATCATAATAATGATTCTGGGCACTCAACATACGCTTGCCCGTGTATCGCTCTCAGCACTTTTTACCGATGGTATGGTCTTGCAGAATTCCACCGCTACGTCGGTTTGGGGATATGCATCTACGGAGAAACGGGTCACAGTCAGTTTGGGAGAGCTCAGTCAGCAGGCGAAGGTTGACCGTGATGGGCGCTGGCTGGTCCGTCTAGACCTGACGGATTTAGGTGTAGGGCCCCATGAATTGAGCATCATCGGGGATGACACATTAGTTATTCGGGATGTGCTGATTGGCCAGGTCTGGCTGGCTTCGGGGCAATCAAATATGGCTCGCACTTTGTATCATTCTCGTGATGCGGAGGCGTTTGCTGATCCAGCAAATGATATGATTCGCATATTTGCAGTGGAGCGAAATCCTTCAATTGAGCCGACTGAAAAAATTGTAGGACAGTGGTATTCATTTAATAAAAATACACGTACTCACTTCTCCTCGGTCGCTTATTATTTCGCACGCAAGTTGCAAGCTGAGCTCGGTGTGCCGGTTGCAGTGATTCACGCCTCGTGGCCTGGTACGAATATTGATTCTTGGATCGGTCTAGAGGCATTGCAGTCGGGGACTCGCTTGAAGCGTATGATTGAACCAAAGCTGCGCTCTGATCGTGACTTCCCTGAACAAAAAAAACTTTGGTTGGAAGCTACAAAAGCTTGGTTGGTCGCTTGCAATCGTGAGGATGTAGAGCCTGATGTCGCTACAGTCGAAGCTTTTGCGGTTCAGCCTATTGTAGCGGATGTGGACGGTTGGACTACTGTGAAAATGCCTAAACTACTGAAAGGTGGACGTGTCCTTTGGTTGCGTAGAGACGTGAGCGTGTCGAAGTCGCAGCAAGGCAAAGACTTCGCAGTTAACTTTGATGAAATCGTTGGGATCGACACGATCTTTTGGGATGGAATCCCCGTCGCAGGTCGAACGTTGGAGTCATTTGGTGGCTCTGGCTTCCGTAGAAGAGATGTTTTACGGCAGTATCATGTCCCTGCAGAGTTAGTGACAGAAGGCACACATACCTTGGCTGTTCGTTTGTATTCGCCATGGGATCAGCTTGGCTTTGGCAGGCGTTCACTCTCGGCGGGAGGCAAAGCGATCACTGGCGAATGGTTTGCCAAAACGGAACGCAGTTTTGATCCGATTCCGGCGGATGTTCAAGTTGTCAATCCCAGTGTTTTTCGAGCTCCACTTCGGCTCTTCAATGTTCCGAGTTCGCTTTATAATGGCATGATTCATCCCTTACTATCTTATAGAATCAAAGGAGTCATTTGGTACCAGGGAGAGAATGATGCGAAGAATGCAGATAATTATCGTTTTGCATTTCCGCTTATGATCCGGGAATGGCGCAAGGCTTGGAATCAGCCAGATCTGGCCTTCTACTGGTGTCAAATTCCTAATTATGGCAGTAAAAAGGATGATCCTGCTGCGGAGTCCAATTGGGCAGAAATTCGGGCGGCTCAATCGATCGCCTTAGATCTTCCGAATACGGGGCAAGCCATTTTGCTGGATGCAGGCGAGGCGGGGGATATTCATCCCAGCGACAAACGGATACCGGGGGCTCGTTTGGCCGCCATTGCTTTAGCTAAATCCTATGGGCAGGATCGAGTTTATTCGGGGCCGCAGTTTAAATCGATGGCCATTGAGGGAGCGCGTGTTCGCGTGACTTTCTCGCATACAGGATCTGGTTTGCTGGCGCAGTCCATGGCTTCGGACTATCTGTATAAGAGCTTACCAGGGCCAGATGACAGGCGTCCATTGATTCGCAACAGTCCTCAGTCTGAAATTGAGGGCTTTGCGATACAAGGCGAGGATCGAGTTTGGCATTGGGCCAATGCTCAAATCGATGGCGTTACCGTGGTGGTGCACTCGCCTGCGGTGCCTCAACCAGTTGCCGTTCGGTACGCTTGGGCGGACAGTCCCACCTTCAATCTCTACAATTTGGATGGCTTTCCCGCCTCTCCATTTTGGGCTGACCGTGATGAGTCACTACCCGCATTCCCTTAAAATAATAAGATTTAAAAAAAGTTTATAACAATGAGTAAAATAAAATATGCTGTAGTCGGCACTGGTGGCCGTATTCCAATGTTTATCGATCCGATTGCGGAAACATACCATGAGAACGCACAAATCGTTGGATTTTGTGATCCGAGTCCAACGCGCATGAAATGGCACTTGGATCGTCTGGTTAAGGCGTACGACTATGCGGATATTCCATGCTATGGAATTGATGATTTCGATAAGATGCTGGTAGAGCAACAACCAGATGTTGTGATTGTATGCACGCCAGACTACTTACACCGAGATTACATTGTGAAGAGTATGGAGCACGGTTGCGACGTGATCACGGAAAAGCCCTTAACGATTGATGCTGAGAGTTGCGCAATTATCATGGAAGCAGTTGAGCGCACGGGGCGGCATTTACGGACCGCCTTTAACTATCGCTGGCAACCTGGCGCAAGTAAGGTGCGTGAGCTAATTGGGTCTGGTACCATTGGTAAGGTGATTCACGTTGATTTCGAATACATGCTGAACACGATCCATGGTGCCGACTACTATCGTCGTTGGCACAGTGATAAATCCTGCTCGGGTGGATTATTTATTCACAAGGCGACTCACCATTTTGATCTGATTAATTGGTGGTTAGATGCGATTCCAGAGTCGGTGTATGCGTTGGGTGAATTGGCATTCTATGGCAAGGAAAATGCCATTGCACGTGGTCAGGAGGCCTGGACGAAGTATGATCGTTATACAGGTGTCGAAGCTGCGAAAAAGGATCCGTTTGCATTGCGAATGGATGAGGATGAAACTTTGAAGCAGCTTTATTATAATGCGGAAGCTGATAGTGGCTACATTCGTGATAAGAATGTCTTCAGAGATGGGATTACGATTGAGGATACTATGAGTGCGCTGATTAAATATCGGACTGGCGTGGTTGCTAATTACTCGCTGAATTCCTACTGCCCACGTGAAGGCTTCGTCGTGACTATCAATGGTGATGGGGGACGGATCGAATACGAGGAACGCAGTGCTTCACACATCATTACTGGCGATAAAGAGATTAGAATGGAAGCGAACCATAAGCGTAGCTTGCACCTAAAAGTTCAGAAACTCTTTGGTGAGCCCTATGAGGTGCCGATTGAGGAAGGCCCGGGAGGGCACGGTGGAGGCGATCCATTGTTACAGGAACAGATGTTTGCGAAGAAGCCGACAAAGGATGAACTAGGACGTAATGCGGCGCATGAGCAGGGGGCTGCCTCGATTCTTGTGGGAGTGGCTGCGAATCAATCTATGGAATCTAAGCTTCCTGTGAATTTGAATGATCTTTGGTCACTCTCACCCGAAGCTAAGCATTTGCATGAGTTAGCATAGTAATTCTGAGTCAATCAATTCACAGGATCAATAATCACTTTTGCTTGAGTCGGGGTTGAGTAGCCATCCCATAGGCTGCACTGACTTGAGGGCGAGGATGCTCATGCCTGTTTCGCGTTTGACCATGCGCATCAAGGATGCGGGTGAATCGTAGGCGAGTATTTCCGCTATCTGAGTAATGGAGAATGTTGTGCGTTTACTGAGGAAGAGAACTGTTTCGAGACGACAACGGGTAATGCATTCTCTCCATGTCATATTGGTGTTGGTGCGAAAAAGGCGGCTGAAGTGGGATGGGCTGAGGCCGGCTTTACTCGCAATCTCTGGCAGGCTGATCTCATCCCAATGCGATCCTCTGAGAACTTCTAGACTTTTCTGTATGCTGGGGTGAGTGGATCGCATCGTATCTAAAAAACGAGTTGAAATATCACATACGCGCGGCCGTGACAGGTCTGAGAGTAGGGAATCACTTGAGGTGGTCTTCAGGAACACCCGTTCCTTGAGTTCCCAGTATTTACAAATACTGAGTACCAGTGGGTAGAGTGCCTTTAGCCGCTCTTTAGTCGTATAATTGTTTTTGTCCGCTGCGCGTCGCAGGCTTGCCTGATTGAGCTGAAATTCTTGGCTAAGACGACTAAGGTTTGCCTCCTGCTCTGCAGCGGGAGGCATCCATGCTTGTCCAATAAAAATAGCGCCAATCGCTCGCTCACCCAGTCGGACAGGGACTATCATATCTGTCAGTCCTGCATGGCAACTGTGAATAAAAGGGCCGTCTGTTTTAAAAGCCATTTGAATCCGTGCATATTCATTTTTGATACACTGTTGGTGTGCTTCAGGCTTTTGTTTGACTGCCATACAGAAAGGTGAGCAATGCTTCAATAGATCTTCATGCAGCTGAGTCTCGGATAGATTTGAGGTGAGAAAGCCTAAGTCATAAAAACATACCTCTAATCCTGTGGCTATGGATAGGCTAGTTAATACCTGTTCTAATTCGCTTTGTTCTTTCATACTGTCGCTTTATTGCGGATTGTCTCGATCTTTGTGTGAGTGCACAAAAAATGCAACTATTATGATATATCTTGCTATTGTCGAATGCCGAATATCTGTGTATTATATTTATAACATTAAAGATGATTTCGGATCAGCAATGCGGCCTTTGAAGTATCGATTGTTTATCCAGGCAGCAGGGAAATACGAAGAGCTGCGGTCTTAATTTGGAATGAAATGAAAAATAAATATAGATCTTATCAGCAGCTGATGTCTCTTTTTATCTTCTTCGCGACATTATGTTCCAGCGTGACAGTTCATGCGTTGGAAATTAAGCGAGTCGACGATCCTTGGGATAACTACTATGCGTTGGAGGATGAGTCGCTCGGGGAGGTTATTGGAACTGATGGCATTGAGCTATCCGTGGCTCGTAATGAACATCCTGTAGCCGCTGTAGAACTCTTCAATGATACGAACTCTACGCTGTTTTTGCGATTATTGGTCAAAGGACCGCAGGATGTGCTCACATTGCGTGAAGGAGTGCATGTTCGAGTTCGTTTGGGACAGCTGGTAGCCGATGTCTTACCGGAAATTGGTGCGGATGGGGGGCTTGCGATTGCCGCAGGCGAGAGTCGGCAATTGTGGGTCGACTTCGATACCGAGCAACTCGAAGTCGGTCAGCATGTTTGGCAGTTGCAGGTGGTTGATCTCGTTGGCGGAGCGCTACATGAAATTGACTTTGAATTGACTTTGAACTCATTAATTTTGCCGGAAGAGCATCCTCTCTCGCTAGTCGTATGGGATTGCAGCTTACAGGAGTCACGGGGGCTGGCGCAGGAGATTCGGGCTGACGAACTCACCAATGGCTATGTGAATGCCTTTCACGTCATCGATAAAGCCCCGGCTCTTTTTTCAGCGGTTGGCGAGATGATTGAAGCCCCCGATTTTACCGAACTAGATGCAACGATCATTCCGTTGATTGGTAAAGGACAACTGTTATTACGTTGTGCGACACCTCGACTGTTCCTTGCTGGCGGGAATCGTCTTTCAATTGAGACGGAACTGGGACAACAGGCTTATGCTCAGTGGGTGCAGGCTTTATTAGTGCACTTAGATAAGCTTGGGCTGACTTACGATGATTGGGTGCTTTATCCATACGATGAGGATATTCGGGACCATTATTACTATACTGTAAAGGTGGCCAAATCAGTTGACTCAAAGATTCGGACTTATGCCAATCCAACTCTTAAATCCAAACGCGCACATTTGGACCGACTGATTGACGAGGACTTAGTTGACTATTTACAGCTTCACCATGCCTACTACCAACTTGGAGATAATCCAGCATATATAGAGCAGCTGCGCCAAAAGTATAATGGCACTCTATCGATTTACTGGTGCCCAGTCGTTCAAAAGCGTCTCGATCCAGTAGGTTTTTATCGCAGAATGGCTTGGGTCGCGTGGAATCACGGTTTATCGGGCACTGGCTATTGGACCGTGTATGGTTTGGGCGGTCATCAGAACCAGGGAGATTGGGGCGGTACTGCTTGGGATGATTTTCGATCTAGGACGGCCAATCCCACAACGCTTTATAACGGTAGAAACGATATCCTCATCCCTAGTCGTCGTTGGCGAGGATTTCGGGCCGGCTTGGAGGACTATCTCTATCTCGATTTATTGGAGCAGCAGTTGGCTACGCAGTCGAGCGACGAGGGTAACCAGTTATTACGTCAGGCCCAGCGAATTTATGTCGATGATTTCTCTCCACAAGAAATCAACAGTCTCCGTAAAGATATAATCGCTTATCTCAATTAAGATGCAATCCACTTTAACTTTTTTGCTAGTCATTCTTATTATGATTGGATCGTTAACCAGGGTTCTCGGCGAGCAGCAAGTGTTGCAAGTTGGGGCTTATTCGCCTGGTGAGAATCTCTCCGCTTGGCGGTCTGAAATCCGTCGAGGAAGCATTGAGTCCAAATTACTTGGAAATTCAAAAGTCGCTGCTTTGCAGGCCGATGACTTGAATTCCTTCGTATATCTCTCGGCTCCGCTGGTCGAGGCGACGCTTGGTAAATCCTATGAAGTGACAGTGTACACTTTTAATACGACGACGGCGGCCCAGTTGATCGTGACGGAAGGATTTATCTGGGGAGAGCCTCATGGACTGGCCGGGCGCTATTTTCGAAGCCGTGGAACAGGGGATGGCGAGATGGATGAACTGCGTGTGAAATTCGAGGTGAATGCCTTGCCGGCTTATGTGAATATTGGCATTCTAGATGGTGAGGGCGAGATGACCGTGCAAGAAGTCACCATTCGTGAAATATCGCGTTCTGAGGCCTTGGAGGATTCTGCTGAGGCGGGGGCCTATCGAGACATTAGTCGGGAGCAAACTCTACGTATTGGACTGGTTCGATTTGATGAAGTGGCACAGTTTCACCTTGAGAATCCGCAGTTATCTTCAACTTTACGCGAGGCGTTGTTCAGTGATCTCAAACGTGCGAAGGCAATAGAACGAGAACTAGAACTAGATCAGAGCGACGAATCACTTGCGAGGGCTGATCTCGCCCTCAGTGAGTTTGAGAAAATTACGGTATTTTTTAAAGATGAAGTGAACCCTGATGTGATTCCCATTTCTAGGGCCGAGAGTGAGGTGACTGTAGGACTGATGAACTTATTTCTAGATACTTCAGTGTGGGCTCGATTGGAATCTTCTAATCCGGCAGTCAACTATCGACAGGTGATCCCCGGCACTTCGCTGTCCTTTGACTTAAACGAGGGAGATTTAATAAATTTACCCGTTGGTGAAATGGTTCACTTACGAATTATTGGGGCAACTGAGAAGAGTGAATTGACCCTCTATCCGCTCGATCATTTCGGATCGGATGTCAGGCGTTCTTTACAGTTCGTTCTTCAAGACTCAAACGCGACTGCATCTCCTGAAGGTGCGAGCTCGGGCGAATTGAGTGAATAATAATTAATTGATCAAAATCGATACGACTATGAAATCTGAATATTCGAAACATAACTTGGAATGCGACATTTTGGTTGCAGGTGGGGGCGCTGCAGGTGTGCCGGCTGCGCTTGCTGCTGCGCGGCAAGGACGTAAGGTGATTCTTGTGCAAGATCGACCTGTGCTGGGCGGCAACGCCAGTAGTGAGGTGCGGATGCATATCGTCGGAGCGGATTCCTATCGTCCGAATGCGGACTTGGTTTTAGAGCCGCGTGAAAGTGGTATAGTCGAAGAGATTCGCTTGGAAAATGCGCTGCGTAATGCGCAGCGATCACCTTCCATGTTTGATCTGATCTTGTATGAAAAATGTCGTGCAGAACCGAACCTGACACTGATGCTGAACACCTCGGTGGTGGCTGCAGAGGTCGAAGGACGCAGTATTCGTCGCGTGTTGGCGATGAGAGCGTCGACGGAGGATTCTTTTGAAATCTCGGCGAATGTATTTGTTGATTGCACGGGTGATGGTGGATTGGGAGTCGCCGCAGGGGCGGCGTTCCTGAGAGGGCGTGAAAACAAGGAGTTTCGTGATGAGTCTCTGGCCTTAGATCAAGCGGATGAGAAAACACTAGGTTCTACTTTGTTGATTATGGCTCGTCGTCATGAACAGCCGATGCCCTTCATTGCGCCTCCATGGGCACGGAAGTTCACGGAAGAAGATTTAAAGCTCCGACCTCATGCGACTGCGGGGGCTGACTATGGCTTAGAATATGGTTTTTGGTGGGCCGAGTGGGGCGGGCACCTCGATACGGTTAAGGACAACGAATACATTCGTGATGAGCTGCTTGGTATCATTATGGGAATTTGGGATCACATCAAAAATGATGGAGATCATGGTGCAGACAATTGGGCCTTGGACTGGTTTGGTGCGATTCCTGGTAAGCGTGAAAGTCGCCGTTTTATAGGGCAATATATTTTGACTCAGGACGATGTGCTGGAATCCAAACCACAGATGGATGCCATCGCCTATGGTGGTTGGCCTGTTGATATACATCCGCCAGAAGGTGTGGATGCTCCAGAGCAACCACCCGGCACCCCTACGGAGGTTCCTTATTTGTATGACATTCCGTTGCGCTGTTGCATTGGCCGTGACCTGGATAACTTAATGTTCGCTGGGCGAAATATATCTGCCACTCACGTGGCTTTTGCGTCCACGCGGGTAATGGCTACCTGCGGCGAACTAGGAGAGGGCGTCGGGATCGCGGCATCCGTTGCGGTCGAGCTCGGTGTTGAGCCAGGGCAACTTTGCGAGACTGCAGGCGCTGTTGAAGAGATTCAGCAACGAATCCTAAAAGCAGACGCTTATCTAATCGGTAAGGAATTTACGGATACTGAGAATTTGGCTGCGGTCGCATCGATTACTGCGTCGAGTGAGCAAAAGAATGGAGCCGCTACAAATGTGATATCGAGTCAGAATCGAGCCGTCATGGGAGCTCTGGGGGGCATTGAGGCGGGCCGGGAAGTTCCGGGGACGCACCGATGGATGAGTGACCCCAAAGTGACGTTGCCTGCTTGGATCGAACTGCGCTGGCCTGAACCCGTTACGGCCTCAACTCTGGAAATGACCTTTGATACAGGGCTCCATCGCTTATTGACGCTGAGCCAATCCGATGGCTATGCCTGTCAAATGTGCTGGGGGAAGGGGCAGCCGGAATGTGTTAAAACCTATCGGGTGGAAGTGGATACTGGATCTGGTTGGGAAGAGCTGGCTAAGGTCGATCTTAACTGGCAGCGACAATGTAAACATACACTGGATGTTGTAAAACCAATCCAAGCGATCCGTATCCTGGTTGATGAGTCTTGGGACCTGGATCACGCACGTATCATACACCTGGGTGTTTACGCCTAAACAACAAAGAATTTAGACAATGACTAAAGTAGACTGTTCAGAAGACCTATCCATGATACAAAGCTATCAACTTGCCTTAGAGCCCGTGCAAGCATTCGATTCGGCTAGAGTCCAATTTATATCTGCGGGGCGCATGGAAGGGTGGCGCGCGACGGTTTCAGTGAAGCTACCGGATACCGCTGCTTTCTTTATGCGAAACCGCGAGTCGTTGGTTTCATCTGAATTTGGACCGGATGTCAGAGCTCAGGTGTCCTGCTTTGATGGTGACTTAAATAGTCAGGGATTGGTCATTCTCGGTGATACCCAGAGCCATATCTATGTGTTGATTGGTGCATTGTCTGCCGAGCGGTCTTTGACCTATTTTTCTGTGCATGTTAGACAAAAACGCCTAAATCGGGTTTCTATTTGGCAACCTGATGTCAAGGCAGAGGCGGATGTGGAACCTATCATCGTATTAGAGGGCAATGACTGGCGTGAGTTGTTGAAAGCGTATGCAGAACGTACCCGCGAGTATGCAAAGATGGAGCCACTTGCAGTGGAGTCAGCTTCTCGCCTCGGGTATTGCTCTTGGTATTACACTTACCAGAACGTCACGGAAAGTGAATTCACTGAAAGTCTCGCCGTTTTACGTGAGCACAAGGAGGCGTTTCCAGTGAAATATGCTCAGATCGATGATGGCTATCAGAGTCATCATGGAGATTGGTTGGTCACCAATCAGAATTGGCCCTCTTCTCTGGAGCAGGTCGCAGGCAAAATATCGGGTACCGGCTTCGTTCCCGGTATTTGGGCGATGCCTTTGCTGGCGACCACGACCAGCGAACTTTTTAAGGAGCATCCGGATTGGTTTATACAGGACCCGCATGCCGAAGGTGCCTTGATCATCCCGGGGTGGTCACCGCCGCCAGAAGAGCGTTGGGTGTGTCTGGACGGGAGTCATCCCGGAGCACAGGGATACCTGAAGCATGTCTTTTCCACTCTTTATCGTTGGGGGTATCGCTATTTTAAGTTAGATGGCTTGGGCCTGTCTTATCCCGATGGTCGACGTCATGATCCCCATTCAACTGGTATTTCCTGCTTACGTGAATGTCTTCGTATTATCCGTGAGGCGACGGCGGATTCGATTATTCTTAGTTGTGGTGGGCCGCTGTTACCATGTCTAGGACTTGCCGAACACGCGCGCATCAGTGGCGACACTGGGAAATTTTGGAAGGCGGAAGGCGTGCCTGGTCTAGCGGGCCTGCGTGCGATGGATGATTGGGAAACGCAAGATCCGGCCATGCCATCGCTTTCCAATGCCTTGCAGCAGTCTTTACAATCATGGTGGCGCTATGATCGATGGTTTCGAGCGGATCCGGATGTGGTCATGTTACGGGATGAAAACACCAATTTGACTGAAGGTGAAGCGCGTATGTCTGGCTTGGTCGCAATGATGACAGGTGTCGTATTTACCAGTGATCGACTCGATCGGATGGGGCAGGAACGCATCGATTTATTGGCACGAGTCTCCGCATTGAGACTGCATGACATGGAGCCTTTACATCTTGAGCAACGGGGGCCTTTAAGTCTTTTTATCGGACGACAGGGGCAGCGCAAAGCACTCGCGATCTTTAACTGGTCTTCGAGTTCAGTTACTTACGATCTCGCCAACAGCGGTTTGTTTGCTGGGTCAGTGCAGGAAGTATTACAGCCTTGGGGACATTTATCTGACTTGTGCGAAATTCCGAAGCGCGATGCAATCTTACTCGTCGAATTGGAATGCGAACCAGAATTCTAGAGCTAGAGCGTTTCTCAGAAGTCTTTGCGCTTATACTACAACTAAGAATTGAGAATATGCTCAACGGCTAAAGCCGTCACTCTTACCTCTGACTGCATCTCCTCAGGTAAGAGTGAGCGCTTTTGGGCATGAGGCGGCTCATTTAGATTTCTTCATTTCGTAATACGATTTACGTAATTACTTTTGAGAAACGCTCTAATCTCATAAGTTTTCTGAGATTGAGTGGAGAGATCTTGTCAAAAAATTGTTCCTAGTCTGAAAGAATGTTCTCCCAGCTGTAGCGATTCAATCGTGGGGTAAACCCGCTCGCTACGTTGTTTGTCACCAGGATCGATGATTCGTTGACCGACCTTAGTATTCTGGCGTCAATACTGGGAAATTGAGAGAGGTTGTCTGTCAGGTTTATTGTGAGCTTTGCTCTACTTACGGCTTAGCTTCTCCACTGGGGCGGCTGAATTGTGAGGCGAGTTCGGGTACTTCGACTTCCATTAAATTTAGGACCCATTGCGCGACTGTGGCACTGCCAGAGGTAGAAAAATGAGTGCGATCTGTCGTGCCGCTTGGGCTGAAGCTTAGAGCTTCTTCCGCAGTTAGTTTAGAGAATTCATCGAAGCTATATTGATGCAAGTCCAGGCAGGGAACTTCCATCTCTTCAGCGACAATTTGCACCGCTTCGGCATACGCTTCGAGGCTGTCTTTAAGCTGACCATTGCTTTGATAGCTCCGCCGGCAAACGGGTGTGATGAGGATTGGCTTTGCCCCTTGTTCGCGTGCTTCTTTGATGTAGCGTCGCAGATGATCACGATAGTCGGTTTCAGGCGCACTTTCACGTTCAGGGCCTTTGCCTTTTTGGTCATTGTGCCCAAACTGAATGAATACCCAATCAGGATTGAGCGCCATTGCGGCATCCCAGCGACCTTCGCTGCGGAAACTGCGGGAACTGCGACCGCCCACTGCTGTGTTGATGACTTTGACAGGATCCGATGTCCAATGCTGTAATGCCCAGCCCCAGCCAGCTTGATCCTTGCCTTTGCTCTTACCTGTTACAGTAGAGTCGCCTACTAGAACAACTACGATTGGCTCTTTGGTGAACCCTTCCTGCGTATTTGTATTTACCTTTGCTTGCTGTTGGGGGACTTTAAGTTGTATGGTGTCCCACTCATGACGCCGATGATAGCTGGCTTTGCTCAGTGGTGCCGTGGATGACAAAGTTGCTTTTTCTTTACTATGGTCGGCGTCGTAGCGACAGAAGGCTAGTTCAAGTGTATATTGATGTTGGTTGCGGGGCAAATTAATGGATTCCCAAGGGAGAAATACGCGAGCCTGCCAGCGATTGTTTTCTGTATCTACGGTGACTTCGCTGTGAATGAATTCTGGGTCGGATATTAGGAAATCTTCAAAAGTTTGTGTTCCTTTTCTATAAGCTTTAAAACTGTGCTCGTCCCACGCTAACTGTAAACGTTGATTGTTGGGCGTGATGTGTAGTTCCCAATAAGCGGACTGCCCTGGAGTGCCTACAAAAATTTCTAGAACGTCGCCGAGTTCCCAGGTTTTTTGATTCAATTCTGTGGCATCGCTGTAAATGTCTTCGTCCTCCAAGTTCACAACAATATCGAGGCCCGCTGTATTGGGTGTCAGCTCTACTGTCGCCGGGCGGAAGTCTTCGCTTTCTTTTTCCAGCCACGTTTGTTTGAAGCTTAGTTTGTGCTGCGGCGTATTATAGAGCATGGATTCTGAATGCGAGGAAAGTGATGAGGACATAGCAGAGAGTAATGAGGTAATAAGTAGTGAGCAGACGAGTACTATTGTATAGAGATTTAGATGTATCATTGTTAAATTTATAGTTAGCATTAATTGTATGGGGACTCGTCGACTAGTGTCGATGTCGCATTGTCTTTCCGGGATTCCATTTGCCTTCTAGCATGTGAACCCGCCGTTGAGAAGGAGTGCCTCGCTCGTTTTTTGGGGTATGAGCAACTAGTGTATCGACCGCCAGCGCGCCGACATTGTGCAAGAGTTCGTTCACGCCTGAACAATTTTTATAATCTGGCCATGTTGGGGAGAGTGCCAGTGAGACGAGGGCAATGTCATCGTGAATTTTTAATCCATAATCATTACAGGCAGACATAATTATGGGATTGTGGTAAAAGATCGCATCCGGTAGCCATAATGATTTGCTTGTTGTATTGCGCCCTAATACTAGGCTTTCGAGTGTTTTTCTGTCTGTCCTGTGATCCACGCGATTGTTTGACCACTGGCAATGGGTTGTTTGGTTTCGTCCGAAACTAAAGGATTATGGCTCAAGGTTCTTGATACAGTGACCTGACTCATGTTGAGTAATTGAGCGAGATCCCTTTGGAGAATACGTTTGGGAGGTTCCATGAGTGTAGCGGTAGCATTTTGTGCTCCAAAAAACAAGTCTATGAATCAGTATTCATCGAGGAATGCTTGTTATGTACTAAATTTCGGTGTGGAATTATTATCTATGACATCTACTAACCAAAATTCATATTCCTTCTTTTCAGTTTTTCAAAAAACACTAGTCGGTTTCGCTGGTTTATCACTTGGCTTAAGCGTTGGCACAGCTGCTACGGATATTTCGGAGTCTTTTACGTCGGAGACACTCCCTGCCGATTGGACGGATAGCTACTACAATGGGACTGCGCCTGATCCGAATTATGCCATTGATATCGTGGGTGTGGGTGGAGGCATCGATATGTTGCGATTACAACGTTACTCAGGCCATGCAGCTGCTAGTAACGTGGCTTACTACTACACGGGGACAACTGGAGATGTAACAAATGGCGTGCTGGGGGATTTTTCTGCGACATTGAATGTTCAAACCAAACAGACGAGCAGCCAAGCCGCTAGTACGCAAGGAGTCATGGTTGGAGCTCAATCGACGACTTACGCGAGTACTGGCTTTTATGTCGCCTATGATCTAGATGGACTTTATATCTACGAGAATCCTACGAGCCATACAAGCAACGGGACTCTCCGAGATTCCGACGCTTTTGATAGTTCGATTCTTGCAGATACCACTTATGAACTGGGGATTTCGGTGAATGGTAATGAATTGATTGCTTCTTTATCATCTGGAGCCACCGAGTTGGGCACAGTCTCATATACTGCGGGTGCTGATATCGAAGGCTTATTTGGTGTGCGATCTGCATTTGGTAATTCGGGAATTAGTGCCTATTTTGGAGACGTTGAAATTACAGCAATACCTGAGCCATCGAGTTTTGCTTTGCTGGGTGCGATGGGAGCGCTACTCTTCGTCGTTTCTCGTCGATCAGTTCGCTAATCGGTTTACCTTAGCTTGGTTACTTTCCGTACAGTTTTCGTCATCAGACATTAGGATTGAGAGAGCATTGCTTCAGAAGAGCTTCTCTGTCCTCAGCTCCTAATGTCGACGGATTTATTGGGCACTTATCTACTGCGGACAGTTCGCCTGAGGATAGTCTATCTAAATTTTGCATTAAACAATTTAGATTGGCTCTATGTCTGTAGCTAGTGATCAATTACTAGTTTACGCTTCTTTAGTGCTAGAGTCGAAAGCTCTTTTTCTAGGTTTCATTCTTATTGATAGTTACTCATAACAAATAGTATATGTTGATCACAAGCTATAGAGATTTAAAAGAAGCTCGGAGCATTCCATCTAGAAAAGGTGGCTTCGCTTTGGTGATCAGTTTGACGCTAATGGGCTTCGTTTTGACGCTATTGATTACTTTAATTGCTATGGTGCGTGTGGAAACTCAAGCTTCGTTCCAGCGTCAGTCGATTGCGCAAAGTCGTATGAACGCCTTATTGGGTTTAAACGTGGCACTGGGGCAATTGCAGAAATTTGCGGGTCCAGATCGTCGTGTTTCAGCACTTGCGGATTTGGGGCAAGGTGGCAGCGGTGCTATCACTTCAAAGTCTGGTGCCCACTATTGGACTGGGATTTGGGGAAATGCGGCAGAAGTTGAAACCTTGAGTAGTGAGCCTCGGTTGTTGAATTGGTTAGTTAGTGGCAACGAGCACATTGATTTTACGACATCTGCATCTGGGAGTGTGATTACCAATACTGAGGCGACTTTTACGCCTGATATGGGAGCGATTCCAAGTGTAACTCATGGCGCGTCTGCCCTAGACGATTTGGAGAACGGAGGCCAACGCTGGAGTTTGTTGTTGGGCGGCAATACTCGCGGGGAGTTACCAGGAGATGAGAATGGATATGTTCTGGCTCCGATTGTTGCTGTTCCTAGTGAAGGTCAAGGAACTGGTGGGTATGCTTACTGGGTTGGCGATGAAGGGGTGAAAGCTCGTGCCAACTTGATCGAAAGTGATACGGTTCTTTACCCTAGATCAGAGGATGAGGAAGAAATGTCTGAACTGAGATACCGACGTCCTTCTCGCTATGGTCTGGAATCTATGGAGGATCCTTGGTTAGTGGATTTTTCTGTGATGACTGATCCGGATGGTTCACTCGGGAATCAGCTTCGTGGGAAACTCGATCGCCTCTCTTCGGTTTCTGGCTTAGCATTACTAGATGAGATCAATGACGTTTTCCCTAAAGAGCATTTCCATGATGTGAGTTTATGGAGTCGAGGCGTGCTTTCAAATACTCTAGGGGGAGGCCTTAAAAAAGATCTGACTGCAGCCTTTGCTATGGGGACGGATCAGAGTGATGAGCCAGTGGGGCTCATCTGGGAAGATGTCAAAACTCAGGTCGCTGGCAATCTGGGTCCAGCATGGCAGTTGTTGCGCTCATGGTATCAATTTTCTGATATCGTTGGAACTTCTTTGCCAGTCAAGAAAATCGATTGGGATGGTAACCATGCATTGACCCCTGTGATCGCTCACTGGCAGTTTTTCGTTGAGGGCAGGGTCGAGGTGGTGAACGCAGTGACCAATGAATATCGATTAGGTTTTAGAATGTATCCAGCACTCGTGTTGTGGAACCCCTATGATGTGGCGCTTCAGGAGCAGACCTTTACATGTGATTATGCGAATGGAACGATCAATGAACCGAATCGCATGGCATTTATGTTGCGCGTTTGGAAAAATGGCAGCGAGGATTTACCAGCAGCTTTTGATGCAGATGCCCAGATGATTGCGCCTTGGACACTAGAAAGTGATAGCGGTGGGGATCCGGTTCCATTTCGCTTTACTGTAGATAGTGGCAGGATGGAGCCTGGGATGGCTTACATTTATACTATGGAGCAGGATGTTACTTATGCAGATGCTGAGGGTGCAGATAACTATCGTTTGGTCCGTGGATGGAATTTCGACGGAGTGAATCCCGCAGCAGTGATTGCTTGGTCGGGGCAAACTTTCACATTGCCGGAGGCGGATGATCCAGATGATTACACCGTCAGTTACTGGATTAGTGGTGGTTCAGCAGGTGCTGATTTAAATAATCTCGATTGGAATGATTCGATCTCAGGAGTGAACAACAATTTGGACTGGGGCTTGATTGGAAGAGAAGCTTTGGAACTCAATATCCCTGGTACGAGTGGCAGCCTACGCGTGCAATCGATCGAGGAGATTAATGGCTCTTTCAGAACCAGTCTTTCTCCGGACCTGTGGAAACGCGGTTCAGCACCTTCACTGTCTACTGCCTCGAGTCGTGGGAATGCTGGTTTTTATGGGCAACGTTGGACTTTAAAGGCAACGGAAACTTCGCCTCTGTATCTTACTGGATCTTCAACTGAGTTGGAATATAACAATCCAATTCGCTGGCTCGCTAATTTTAATCCGCGAGCATTATTTTCGACACGTTCGCCATTCGAAAATCAAAGTGTCGCTAGTAATGGATATTTTAATAACAATCCGAGCTATAATCGAGTGACCCAGCAAAGTGACCGAGCCAGTTCGTTTTTTGACCCAGCCAGTCCGTCCTTCTTGATTGATTTCGACCCAGACAGTTGGACAGTTCCTGTTGGAATGAGCCAATCTCTTCTCAGTGCGAGTCCACCACCGGTGATACTTTTTTCGGTGCCACGACCAGAGTCTCGCATATTGTCAATTGGGGCCTTGCAACACGCTAATCCATTTCGACCTGCCAGCACCTCCGGGGCCATCTGGGCGACCAACACTGCGCCCGCATACACGATTGGTAATTCTCTTGCGAACCCACGGATTGGTTTGGATCGGTTTCGATTAAAGGCCAACGAAGTCACTCATAAAAATGGAATCTATGGATCTTCGGATTACATGCTCGATCATTCCTATATCTTGAATCGATCTTTGTGGGATAAATACTACTTTTCGAGCGTTCCTCAAGCACCTGAAGAGGTTTCGTTTCCATTAGATAATGCTCTGTATTCTCGTTATGGAGGCGGTAGTGATTTAGATTTACGCAACTATGACGAAGCGGCGGCAAACCTTATGGTCGAAGGGGCTTTTAATATCAATTCGACTTCGGAAGCAGCCTGGCGTGCACTACTTGCGAGCTTTAATAACATCCCAGTCAATGGAGAGGTGATGTTGAATCAATCGGCGTATCCGCGCACTGCGATTCCTTCAGCAACTTCATTTGACCCTGATTCGGTGACGGAAGCTAGTATTTCCGAAGGAGCCTATAATGGAGGATTTCGTTATTTGACGCAGACTCAGATTAATGCACTGGCTCAAGCGATTGTGAGTGAAGTTAAGCTTAGAGGACCGTTTGTTACTTTGTCAGACTTTGTGAATCGTTCACTCGCTGGAGGCGAACACAGCCAATTGGCGGGGGCCTTAGCTTCTGCAATCGGGCAGACTGATATCAATGCTGGCTTCGATGGAGAAACTTCAGAACTGAAAAGTGGGGCAAGTATGGATGCTGCCGAAAATCTATCTGCGGTCGCAAATGAAGGTCAAACTGCCAGCCATGTTCCAGGCTGGGTGAGTCAAGCGGATTTACTGCAGTCTTTAGGGCCGATTTTATCGGCACGTTCGGATACCTTTATTATTCGTGCGTATGGGGAAGTGCTTAATCCAACTTCAGGAGAAGTGGAGGGGCGTAGCTGGTGTGAGGCAGTCGTTCAACGCTATCCCGATTATGTCAATGGTGCTTTGGCTTCAGCCAATCCAGATGCCAGTAATCAAACTTTCGGCAGGCGCTTTAAAATCGTCTCATTTAGCTGGCTATCTTCCGATGAAATCTAATGCGATTCCAAAAAACAAATTTTAAGCTCATTCTGCTATTCTCGATTTGCTCGTTGTTTTCGACCAGTCTTTTCGGGCAGAGTCATTTGGTAGATAATGAGCGCGTTGGAGTTCGTTCTATCCGGTTCTTTTATTATAGTAGTGTTTCTAGTGATACGATCGGGGAAGGAGATCCATTCGCTGATTTTAAATTCATCAATGATAACGAAATCGATGCGCGCGCGCTGACTCCGAATGCACTCTCGGAGGTGATCAGCTATGACGGAGCTGTGCCAGTGGAATTGTTCCGTGAAGAAATGACCGAATCCGGAGTGGAGCGTATTCCTCTGGCTGAACTTAAATTTCCAAGAGAGTGGAAAGGTGTACTGTTTTTTGTAATACGTGATTCCTCAAACCCTCATTTTGGTTTTAAGTTTTTTCCAATAGAATATTGGGGGCCATCTATTCCAGATCATAATATTCGTGTAATGAATCTGTGTGGGAAATCGATGGGGTTTCAAATTGGAAAAGAGAAGGCGAAAGTTCCTAGTCTTCAATTTGAAGATGTACCGATGTCTAGTGGGGAGCAACCGATGCCATTTCGTATTGCGATGTTTGATGAGGATCTTGGCGGGCGCATGCTGCTTTCGTCGATGATTCCTCCCTTTCGATCCAGTCGAGTGCTGATGATTACTTATCCTACTGGACGTTCTGGAACGGGAGTTCGAACACTCAATGTTACTGATTTACCCGGTTTATCTACTGAACGGTGAAGTCAGTCGCTACGGCGAAGTTATCAGTGATCTACTGAGCTAAGTTTATACCAAGAATATATAGAGAAAATATGAAGTTCATAAGAATTACTGAGCATCTGCTAGGCAGATTTTTACTATTGATTGCTTCGGCTGCATTCCTGTCGGCTGCGCCGTTTGTGTTAGTCGAGAATGGAGCTCCCGCTGCGGTTATTGTAGTTGCAGGCTCTACGAGTGAATCGGTCAATGACGCGGTAGATGAATTGAATTATTGGCTAGAGCGTATCGCAGGTGTAGGGCTGCCTGTTATTGAAGCGTCCGAATGGAATGGTAGCGATCCGTATGTCGCTATTGGGAGTAGTTCACTCACCGAAACTAAGGGATGGAGTCGTGAACCTTTTTCGCAGGAAGAGGCCCGTGTATTTATTGAAGAAGATGGCATTGGGCTGCTCGGGAATGATTCAGCGCCTTCGCCTGATGTTGAATGGACGGGCACGTATTATGCAGTCCTTGAGTTTGTTCAGCAAGAACTCGGAGTTCGATGGATTTGGCCGGGGCCCAGTGGCGAAGTATTCACGCCGCGTTCCCGAGTCGTTGCTGAGTTAGGGAGTTGGTCGTGGAGCCCTGATTTGTTTGTGATTCGGATGTTGAGGAATGGGTACTCGGGATCTCTTGCACGGTCCAGTGCGCGAAGCATGAAAACATATTTTGATATTACGTTAGATCCTGAAAAATGGGGAGGATTAGGTGAGGAGCATGATCAATGGCTTAAGCGGGAGCGCATGGGATATCCAACTAACATTGCTTTCGGTCACGCGTTTTCAAAGTGGTGGGATCGCTACAGTGAAACGAAACCAGAATGGTTTGCACAACCTCCTGAGGGCTTGACCCAGAGGGGAGGGCATGGCGTGAAACTGAATCTTTCTAATTCTGAATTGCAGGATAAAATCTATGCGGATTGGTATGTTGAATGGCAGGAAGATCCGATCAAAAATCGCAACCTGAATTTAGCTCCCAATGATAGCCGTGGCTTTGATACACGCCCGGAGACACGCGCATGGGATGCTCCTGAGGTTAGAACCATGACTGACAAGGAGGTTTATAATGGAAGTGAGACAGTGCTGACAGATCGCTATGTTAAGTTTTGGAATCTTTTAGCACGTAGAATTAAGAAAGTCGACCCTGAGGCGACCGTTTCAACATACGCATACCGAAATTACCAAAAGCCACCTCTTGATCAGGAACTTCAAGTCGAGTCAAATGTAGTTATCGCGTATGTTGGTGGGGAAGGTTATTATCCGGATGAAGGGTTTATTCGTGACGAGTGGAAAGGCTGGAATGATCAAGGTGCTCAACTGAGTTGGAGACCTAATCTATTACATGGCGGGCATGGGATTCCTTACAATTACTCTAAGCAACTTTTTGATGACTTTGATTTCTTCCGCCAGCATGGTTTATTGGGGACCGACTTCGATGCATTAGTAGGGAACTGGTCCGGTCAAGGCTTAGCTTATTATGTTTTAGCAGAGCAACATTCGCGACCTGACGCTAGCTATGAAGTGTTGTGTGAAGAATATTATTCGGCTTTTGGTCCTGCTGCTCAGCAAATACAGGAGTTCAATGAATATTTTGCTGAGCTGACCCAGAATGGTCCGGATTTGTTGCGACGTCCTGGAGTGGTTCCTCGAATGACGTGGGGTGGATGGTGGATTGGACATGTCCGAATCATCCCCATGTTGCTAACCCCTGAAGTGATTGCTGAAGGTCAGCGTATTCTTGCTGAAGCTGAGGAAGCAGTTAGCGTCGCTCAACCGATTTACTCAGAACGTGTGGACCTGATCGTGCGTGGCTTCACGCATACTAAATTAATGAGTGAAGCCTTTGCACAGTTGAATCTTGATGATCCCATGTCAGCGATTTCGCATGACGACGCTATAGATGTATTAAGGCCTTTGTGGGACTTCCGAATGAATCATTTGACTGATTTGGCGATCCCGACCGCACGATATTTTACGATCGAACAGCAAAAGCTTCAGTTGTGGAATTCCTTTCGTGGGAATGTTCCGACTAAGCCAGAATCTCGAAAAATTTATCCATTGCCGGATGGATGGTTCTTTAAGGCAGATCGTGATAATCTAGGAAATGGTGAATTATGGCAACAAGACTGGAGTGATGAAGCCTGGACTCCAGTAGAGGTTGCAATGCCTTGGCGAAAATCACTTCCTGATGAAGACGATAGCCAAGTTGTATGGTATCGCCTGAATTTTGAAGTTCCAGAACTTGCTGATACTGGCGAATTGGTGGTCTTACGTTTTGGATCTGTCGATGCCGAGACGAAGCTTTGGGTGAATGATCAATTAGTCGATGAGCGAGGTTACCCACATGATGGAAACTATGATTCATGGGCACAGTCATTTGAGGTCGATATCACTTCGGTGGCGAAATCAGGGGCAATGAATAATCTTATCCTACGTGTAGAGAGTGAACAGCAGAATGGAGGGATTACCGGACCCGTATCCCTGATTATTGGGGACTAAGCAAATCGCCTCAGTTTAAAATGCTTTTATGCGAGATGAATGCTGAAGAAATAATACCACTTCTAAGAATATATGATCTATAAGCTTGGCCTTAGCGTAGCCTCGAAACTTTGTTTCGGGGAGCGATTGACATCGCCCCGGTTCCGAGAACCGAGGTTACAAAAGATATAT
>NZ_JARXIC010000150.1 GCF_031127905.1 Thalassobacterium sedimentorum
ATCCGTGGCTATGATGCAGGCAAACGCGTCGTGGGCAGAAAGAGGCACCTACTCGTGGACAGCCTTGGACTAGTCCTATTGGCCGTGGTTCACCCAGCGAACATTCAGGATCGCGACGGCGCGAAGTTGCTCCTTGAACTTCTCACCAATCGCTTCGGTTGGCTTAAACCCATTTGGGCTGATGGTGGATACGCAGGTAAACTCGTCCAGTGGGTGAGGCAGCTTCAGCGTAAGCGACCGATCCAGTTGGATATCGTCCGCCGCAGAGATGATACCAGAGGTTTCAAGGTTCTGCCTAAGCGGTGGATCGTCGAGAGAACCTTCGGATGGCTGTCGAAATACCGCAGAATGTCCAA
>NZ_JARXIC010000151.1 GCF_031127905.1 Thalassobacterium sedimentorum
ATGGTCGACGACGATGCCGACGCGTCGGGGCGTGTTACGTTTTCAAATGTTCGTTTGCACGAAGGAGAGATGCCCCCGCCGGTGGTCTCACTGCCGTCGGCACCTTTGCCTATTCAATTTAATAGAACGTTTATCTCTCACGATAGTAATCAGGATGGCCAAAATGGGCATATGTCGACGGTGGCAACGAGTGTTGAAGATACTGCCGTCCGCATTCAAGGGAATGCATGGAAATCGATGCCTTATGACTATCAGGTGACCGCACGCACGGTATTGGAGTTCTCCGTTACGATGAACCATCCTAGCGAGCTCATTGGTGTGATTTTGGACGACGACACCAATCCTACCAATGATCG
>NZ_JARXIC010000152.1 GCF_031127905.1 Thalassobacterium sedimentorum
AACATTGCGTCCAACAGCACGAACATCGCGTCCAACGACACAAACATTGCGTCCAACAGCACGAACATCGCGTCCAACGACACAAACATTGCGTCTAACAGCACGAACATCGCGTCTAACGACACAAACATTGTTTCGAATCAAGCCGAAATTGCTTCGAACCACGCGGATATCGATTCAAATACCACTGATATCGCTGTTAACAGCACTAACATCAGTGATAACACTGTTGATATTGCAACGAATTCGACCAACATTAGCGACAATCAGGATGATATCGCCTCGAATGCGACAGATGTCGCGGTGAATAGCACTAACATCAGTGACAACACTTCTGATATTGCAACGAATTC
>NZ_JARXIC010000153.1 GCF_031127905.1 Thalassobacterium sedimentorum
GCAGTTGCTTAACTATATGCACATTACAAAGAAGGCAGTCGGGTATTTAATTAACTTTGGCCCGATGAAGCAGTTGCAATGGAAACGTTATATTCTCAAAGAGTATATCCCCTCAAAGTCAGCCTAATTGACGTCAAGAATTGCTTATAATAAAATCTCTCACACGCAGATCCCTCCAGCAGCGTTGCAAGATAAGCGGTCCATAAGCGGTAATAAGCGGTTAAAAAAACATCAGACTCAGCCCACTCACACGCAGAGCCGACTACGTCGGAAACCGCTTATCACCCCTGATGACACGCTTATAATAAAATCTCTCACATACAGATTCCTCTAACAGCGTTGTAA
>NZ_JARXIC010000154.1 GCF_031127905.1 Thalassobacterium sedimentorum
TCCCTGAAATCCTGCCAGGAATCGAGGCCTGTGCCGTTGGACAGGTCTTCCCAATTAGCGCCATCGCTTGAGCGATAGACCGCGACCTCACCGTTGTAGTTGGGGGTGCTGGCATGGCCGACACAGATAAAGTAGCCCGCACCATAGGCGATAGCTTCGAGTATATGCGAGGCGCTTACACTGGTGTTGATGGGGCTCCAGGCTCCAGAGCCATGCTTGCGCAACACAGTGGCAGCCCGGCCGACACTCACCAAGGTTGAGTTTGCGTCGTAGCTGATGCCCATGAGTTCGGAATTTTTGTTATATGCCAGCGCAGTCTGTTCCGATGGTACCTGGTAATCGAG
>NZ_JARXIC010000155.1 GCF_031127905.1 Thalassobacterium sedimentorum
TTGAACTCGCGGCCTCCTGCGTGACAGGCAGGCGCTCTAACCAACTGAGCTACTACCCCAAAAAGTTGGGAAAGCACGGACAGTAGAAATGGAATGGCTCATGTCAAGCTATGCTGATGCTTCCGATGAATTTTTTTTACTGCGCTACTGTTGAGGGTGAGTTGCAGTCGTTTTCGTGCGAACTAGATACTGTGAACACACACAAAAAAAACGGCGACCTTCGGATGAAGATCGCCGTCAAATGGCGGGATAGACGAGACTTGTTCCGAGGCGCGGAGCGCCGACAAGACCGGTCGCGTAGCGAACCGGACCACTTGCGCGAGTGAAAGTCTCGT
>NZ_JARXIC010000156.1 GCF_031127905.1 Thalassobacterium sedimentorum
CCGCTTCGCTAGAGTTGGGGAGCCGGAGAGAGTCAGAGTTTTGCTGTTTGTTAAGTGCATGTCGGCCTTGGCTCCCTCTTCTCGCCCGTAGAGCCTCTTTATTATGCCCTTGGGTGCTAGCGTAAGCGGTTGTTGATGAATCTTTGGTGCGGTACGTTCGGCTGGGATGCGGGTGAGTCGTGTTTTGGGGAGTGAGCTTTTATGATGGATTTTTTTTACAACCGCTTCGCTAGAGGTGGGGAGCCGGAGAGAGTCAGAGTTTTGCTGTTTGTTAAGTGCATGTCGGCCTTGGCTCCCTCTTCTCGCCCGTAGAGCCCCTTTATTATGCCCT
>NZ_JARXIC010000157.1 GCF_031127905.1 Thalassobacterium sedimentorum
TTGTGCACCGACTGATAATCGACTTGATCGATTTTCTCACCGATGCGCTCAATGTTTTTACGCCGAATATCTCCTAGTAGGCCGCTTAGATACTGACGTGCGTGTAAAGTGCGATTGCGCCCCTGAGAGATAAAGTAACTCGAATAGTCGTCGCAAAACTCCATAAAGTCACGCGCTATAGAGCGAAGGCCTGTAACGTCATATTTTTTTATTTCGCTATCCGGTTACCCGGAATCGCGAACGTGTAGATTCATATTTTTAAGCGAGAGCACCAGACAATCATAGAAGGCGAAAAAGTACAAGCTTAAAGTTTAACAATGTAGAATTA
>NZ_JARXIC010000158.1 GCF_031127905.1 Thalassobacterium sedimentorum
CGGCTCGGATCGGTTCCGAAGATGTATTCAAAAAAGTTTGGAACTCGATCATGATCCGGATCTGCAAACTTGGACATCACTAAAGGTTCATCCCATTTAGACTCTGAAAAATAGGTCCTAAGCCAAAGACTGATTGCCTCTACTATACTTAAACTCGCAGACTCGCTTTCAACGACTTCTCCATAAGAGACGACAGTCACCGCATACTGATCACCATCGGCAGCGCCATTGTCAGCATGCAAAGTCAAGATGCGATCGACTTCACCATCCATAGACACCCCATTCCGACTCCACTGATAACTTAATGGAATAGAAGACTCCACATTT
>NZ_JARXIC010000159.1 GCF_031127905.1 Thalassobacterium sedimentorum
CGGCTCGGATCGGTTCCGAAGATGTATTCAAAAAAGTTTGGAACTCGATCATGATCCGGATCTGCAAACTTGGACATCACTAAAGGTTCATCCCACTTAGACTCTGAAAAATAGGTCCTCAGCCAAAGACTGATTGCCTCTACTATACTTAAACTCGCAGACTCGCTTTCAACGACTTCTCCATAAGAGACGACTGTCACCGCATACTGATCACCATCGGCAGCGCCATTGCCAGCATGCAAAGTCAAGATGCGATCGACTTCACCATCCATAGACACCCCATTCCGACTCCACTGATAACTTAATGGAATAGAAGACTCCACATTT
>NZ_JARXIC010000015.1 GCF_031127905.1 Thalassobacterium sedimentorum
ATCACCTCAGAGTCGGCAGCTTCATCAGCCAAGCCCTGCAGTCGCTCAGGCAAATCTACGCTGCATTTTGATCCGGATTACTTGGACACCGTTCAATGGATTGACTTAGTGAAAGGAATGCGGATGCTTGTGTGGGGGAGTATGAAGGTTAGGCGTACAAAGATTCATGGTCGGGATGCGGTTTACCATTGCATGACGCGGGTGGTGAATGGGGAGCGGCTGTTCAAGGATCGTGAGAAGGAGATGCTGCGTAAGATGATCTGGCAGGTGGCGGATTTTTGCGGGGTGCAGGTGCTGACTTATTGTGTGATGTCGAATCACTTTCATGTGCTCTTGCGTGTGCCGGATCGTCAGCAGGTGGATGATGCTGAATTGATGCGCCGCTATCAGGTGCTGTATCCGAAACCTACCAAGTATCAGGCGGCTTCGGTTGAGGTGCTGCGCTCTCAGTTGGAGGCGGATTCTGAGGAGGCGCAGCAGTTGCGTGCGAAGCTGCTGGCGCGGATGGGCGATGTCTCTGAATATATGAAGGCGGTGAAGCAGCGCTTTTCGGTCTGGTTTAATCGTAATCATAAGCGCTATGGTACACTGTGGGCGGACCGTTTTAAGTCGGTGCTGGTGGAGGGACATGGGAATCCGCTGCAAACGATGGCGGCTTATATTGATCTGAATCCTGTGCGTGCGGGGCTGGTGGAGGATCCTAAGGATTATCGTTTCTGCGGCTACGCGGAGGCGGTGGCGTCGCTTGGCTCTGTGATCTTAGGGGGCACAGAAGACTCCAAATCGAAGGTGGATGCTCGGATGGGATGTCGAGCTGGTTTGTTGCATGTTTGGGGTGACCACTTGTCGTCGGGAGCTGGTTTGGCGGAGGCCTTGATGCAGCATCGTCAGTTGATCTTTGGCAAGCGTGCGGCGGATGCCGGCCTGTCTGAGGTGGAGCGTGCGGCTGCTTTGAAGGTGCTGAATGAAGAGGGCGGTCAATTACCGAAGTCGGTGATGCTGCGCTGTCGGGTGCGTTATTTTACTGACGGTGCGATTCTGGGATCGGCTGAGTTTGTGCGTGGCTTTACGGGTGCATGGCAAATGGAGCGTGGGCGCAAGCATCCTCCAAAGGTGAATGCGATGCGTGGTGATTGGGGTGGCTTGGCTGTGATTCAGGGGCTGCGTAAGCAGGTGTTTGGATGAGTGGTGAAGTGGAGGACGACTTCTGTTGATCTTTGTCGCTGCCTTTAGTCTGCAATCGATGTTAATTCTAAGGGCACGATCTTAATCGTGCCGCTTTCCTTGGCTTCCGTCATTGAAAGGCTGAAGCTGATTTGAAAATCGTTGAGCTCTTCGGGATCGACTAGGGTTTGTTCGATGAGCCAGCTTGTGCGGTCTTCGGATTCGGTGATCTTGGTGTTGGCTTTATTGCGCGCGCCGGGATCGAGGCGGATCCATTCGTGGCTTTCGTAGTAGGCTTCCATCGCGTTGCTGAGTGCGGTGTATTTCCAGCGGGCTTCGGGGAACATCTGGTCGAGTGGAAAGTGTTCGTCGATCTCTTGATATTCCTTGTTGGCTAGCATGCGTAGAAAGCGGAAGACTTCGTTGCGCACGAGGCGGGTGAAGGCTTCGCGGTCGTGAGTGATATCGCTCGGGCCGGTGGGCGCGGGGAGGGCTTCGTCGCTATTGGGCTTATAGTCGGGGTCTTTGAGTGTCTCCCATTCATCCAATAGGCTGGAATCGGTGATGCGTAGCAATGTCTCGATATAAGTGACGACTTCGTTCACGGCTTCGGTTTTGAAGGCGGGCGGAATGGTGTTGGTGAGCACGCGGTAGACATTGGTCAGATGGCGTAGTAGCAGACCTTCCGCACGGGTGAGCCCGTAGAGTTTGACGTAGTCGGCGAAACTGCTGTAGCGCTCAAACATCTCGCGGGCAATTGATTTGGGGCGAATGTTCTCGCCGCCGACCCAAGGGTGTAGGGCGGAGAAGCGGTTGAATGTTTCGTAGATGAATTCGCTTTCGGGCTTGGGATATTCGAGTTTTTCCAGCTCTTCCATACGGTCGTCGTATTCGATGCCGGCGGCTTTCATTTCGGCGACTTTGTCACCTTTTAACTTGTCGAGCTGCTTGCGCAGAATGATGTCGGGGTTTTCTAAAATAGATTCCACCAGGCTGAGCAGCTTGAGCTCATACTCGGGGGCGGTGGTGTCGAGCAGGCCGAGTGTGTCGATGCAATACAGCGCGAGTGTTTGATTGAGCGAAAAGTCGTCTTGAAGTTCCAGGTTGACGCGTAGTTTCGGTTCGCTGCCCTTAGGCATGATCTCGATGATGTTGCGGTCGGTGAGTGCGCGGAATAGCTGGAAGGCTTGTTTGCGCATGCTCTTCTTGGACTGTTCGGAATTGTGGCAGTCGCGGATGAGTTGGCGCATGGCGGCGCAGCCGTCGCTTTGGCGGCTGAGCACATTGAGTAGCATGCTGTGGGATACCTGGAAGCTGGAAGTGAGCGGTTCCGCGGGGGCGCCTTGCAGGCGTTGGTAAGTTTGTTCGTCCCAGTGCACGAATCCGCGTTTGGGTGGCTTGCGCTTGACTAGCTTTTTCTTCTTTTTCGGGTCAGCGGCTGCTTTGGCTTCCAAGCGCTTGTTTTCAATTACGTGCTCGGGTGCCATGGCGACGACGTAGCCGTGGTCGTCGAAGCCCTTGCGGCCTGCACGTCCACTGATTTGGTGGAAGTCGCGTGCGGTCAGAATACTGGTTTTGACGCCTCCATATTTGCAGAGTTGGGTGAATAGCACCGTGCGAATCGGGACATTCACCCCTACGCCCAAGGTGTCGGTGCCGCAAATGATTTTGAGTAGGCCTTTCTGTGCCAGCTTTTCAATCAGCACCCGGTATTTGGGAAGTAGGCCGGCGTGGTGGAGACCGATGCCACTGCGCAGTAGTTTCTTGATCTCTTTGCCAAAGGGGCTGCTGAAGGAGGCGCCTTGTAACTCCTTTGTGATAATCGCTTTTTCCTCTTTGCTGCAGACGTTAATGCTGAGCAAGCTTTGTGCGGTTTCGGATGCCGCTCGTTGGGTGAAATGCACAATGTAGACCGGAAACTTGTTGGCTGCCTGCAATTTCTCCAGCGTCTCTGTGAGCGGGTCTTCGACGTAGGTGAATTCCAATGGCACGGGGCGCTCGGTGCTGGATACGGTGACGCACTCGTTGCCGGTAACGCGTTCGAGTTCGCGTTCAAAGAAGCGCGTTTCACCCAATGTGGCAGAAATTAGCAAAAAACGTGATTGAGGCAAAGTGAGTAGGGGAGCTTGCCAAGCGCCACCGCGCTCCCCGTCGGAATAGTAATGAAACTCGTCCATGATCACATCATGGACTTTTGCCTGATCGCCGTCACGTAGCGCGATATTGGCCAAGATCTCGGCGGTGCAGCAGAGGATGGGGGCTCCGCGGTTGACGCTGGCGTCGCCGGTCATCATGCCGACATTTTCGGGGCCAAAGTCGCGACAGAGTGCAAGGAACTTTTCATTGACCAATGCCTTGATTGGACATGTGTAGACAGATTGACGCCCCAGTGATGCAGATAGGAAGTGTAGTGCCGCCGCCACCAACGATTTTCCGGAGCCAGTGGGCGTATTGAGGATGACATTTTTGCCGGAGAAGATTTCCAGAATCGCTTCCTCTTGCGCGGGGTAGAGTTCAATGCCTTTGACCAATGCATATTCAAGGAAGTGCTCCATGAGTGCATCGGGGTCGTTGACGTTGGTCAGAGGCTTGAGTGGGTAGTCCATGTGGCGACAGCATTTGGCTTTGAACGCGAGGGTGCAAGAGTTGACATCGTAGGAGGACTTTTTGAGAGGAATGGCAGATCCGATCTGGGAAGATGGAGCTTGTATGCACGGTGTTTTTTTCGATTTGCGGGGGGGCATGTGTTGAGACGGCATTTCGTCCTTAGAGATTTGCTGTGATTCTTTTCATTCTTCTCGGTTGCGTCATTCGTCAAAGGCGGATAAGCCCGTGTCTATATTATGCGCGTTGATTCACACATGCACACTCCACTTTGCGGCCACGCCGTGGGTGAACCGATCGAATACGCTATGATGGCGGCTGAGCGTGGGATCGATTTGATCACGATTACCTGTCACATTCCTATGCGTTGGGAGGCTTTTGGGCAGGCAGGCATCCGGATGCAGCGTGAGCAGCTCGATGATTATATTACTTTAGTTCAGAATACTGCCAAGCAAGCAAAACCGCTTGGGGTCGAAGTGCTCTGCGGTATTGAGGCGGAAGTGTATCCGGACGAAGCCGAACTGGAACCGATGGATGAGATCTTGAGCAGCTATAATTTCGATTTCGTCCTAGGTTCACTGCATGCACAGTGCCGTAGCTATATCGAATGGCTTTCGAATCATAAGGTGAAGAGCGATGCGATGAAGATTGATAGTTATTTCCGTCATTTGAAGGACGGAGTGCAATCGGGACGTTATGACAGTATGTCTCATCCGGATGTGATTCGCACTTATGGGGTGATACGTAAATTTGAGCCAATAAAGCATGAGGAAGTCATTCGCGAATTCCTGCAAGCTGTGGTGGAGGAAGATATGTGCATGGAGGTGAACACCAGTGGCTTGACCAAAGGGGACTACGAAGTGCATCCTGATCCTCTGATTCTTGATTGGGCTGCGGAGATGGGTGTTAAACTAACCATCGGTTCTGATTCACACCGTCCACATTCTGTTGGTCAGTTTTTTGATGTAATACAGCCCATGTTGCGTGAAAAAGGATTTAAAGATTTGTATTATTTTCGCGGACGCCAACGCCAGCGGATCGAGATGCCGAATGGTTGCTAGTTTGTTTGTGTTGGGCGTCGTAATTTTTTGAAGCGTTCGCCAAAGATAGCTTCGTCGACGAAGGTGATGCGTACAGGCACCTTATAGGGGGAAAGTTGTTGGCGGCAATGCTGCTTGATCAAGCGTTTGAGCTTGCGTGGGTCGGACTCGGCGTGGGGCACGATTTTTGCCGCGACGTTATGGCCGGTGATGGCGTTGGGCTCTCCGTAAACGAGGCAGTCGGCGACTTCTGGCATTTCTAATAAGACGCTTTCGACTTCGGAGGGGGTGACTTTTTCGCCGCCGACATTGATCAGCTCTTCACGCCGTCCGGTGATTTTGAGGAAGCCGTCTTGGGCCTCTTCGACCAAGTCGCCGGTCATAAACCATCCTTCTGCGGTGAAGCGTGACATCTCGTGATTGAGGTAGCCGAGGATTTGGCTCTTGGAGCGCATCCATAGTTCGCCGTCGACGATCTTATATTCGGTGTTGGGATCGTCGAACTTGATGAGTGTGCTCTCGGAAGAGCGGCTGATAGTTTGAGTGATGCCGGTTTCGCTGGTGCCGAAGGTTTGAATTAAGGCGGTGTCGGGGAGTTGCTGCTTGATTCGTTTCAGCAGGCTCTCTGGCATCGGTTCGGTGCCATAGGTGATAAATCTTAAACTGGATAGGTCGTAGCGCTCGGCGGCGCCACTCATTAGAAATAAGTTCAGGAAAGTGGGGGAGGCGGGCAGTAGTTTGACTTTGTGTGTTTCGATGGCTTGAGCGACCACGTGGGCGTCTCTGGAGGCGGGCACTACGATTTTAGCGCCAGTGGCCATGCCGTTGAACAAGGTATTGAGTCCACCGATATGATCGTAGAGCAGGAAGATCAAGATGCACAGGCGACGCGCGCGTTTATGCGCAAAGGGGGCCAACAGGTTTTCGACATCGTGGATCATTGCCTTGGGCGTGCCGGTGCTGCCACTACTGAATAAGATCAAGCCTGGGTGCTGAGTCTGCTTGAGCCTGACGACGTAGTCGTGCGGGGCGCTTGTGGCTGCGATTGGTTGAATTGATAACTCTTGCTGCGCTTGGACCAACCATTGGGCTTGAGCCGCTTCTTCGCGAAGGGTTCTTTCCGATGGGGAGGTGGCTGTAATGGGCGCGACAATGGCCTTGAGCCCGAAGAGGGCAAAGAGCGCGGCGATGCCGTTGAGAGTATAATCGCCCTGAAGTGCCACCACATCGCCTGCTTGTAAGCCGGACTCTGTGAATGCGGCATGGTAGGCTTCGATGCGTTCAGTCAGTGCCGCATAGTTATAGCTTGTGTCACCTTCGACTAAGAATGTGCGATCCGCATAGTCGGTGAAGCGTTGGAACCACCAAGTGTTTTTCATGATCAGTGCTTATGCGACCCCGCCGAGGTAAATGGTTTGTCCTGTGACGAAGGCGCTCTCGTCGCGCAGGAAAAAGTCGACGCAATTGGCGACATCTTCGCAGGTGCCGAAGCGGGGGATGGTTTGGCGTTGGAGTAGGGCCTGCATGCTGGCCTCGGGCACATTTTTGATGAGATCGGTTTCGATCGGAGTGGGGCCGATGGCATTGACGGTGATGCCGTAGTTCGCCAGTTCTTTGGCTGCGGTGCGGGTGATGGATTCTACGCTGGCCTTGCTGGCCGCGTAGAGTGCTTCGCCCTCGAGGTTGAGTGGGTGTGCGATACTGCTGAAATTAACAATTCGGCCTCCGCCGTGGCGGCTCATTTGTTTGCCGCACTCGCGCAGTAGTAGGAAGGTGCCGAGCACGTTGGTATCAAAGATGCGGTCGTAGCTCTTTTTGGGGCTGAGCAGAATGTGGTTCATCGATGCGGTGCCGGCATTATTGATCAGCGCGTAGATCGGGCCGATCTCGCGCTTAATCTTACGCACCATTGCAACGACGGCCTCTTCGTCGGTGACATCTACACAGAAATGGGTGTAGTTCGGGTGTTCCAGATCGCTTTCGCGGCGACTGCAGCCGACGACTGTCCAACCTTGCGCCAGTAGGTGATTCGCGAGGTGGCGACCGATCCCCTTGCGCGTTCCGGTGATGCATGCGATGCGGCTCATGCCTCGGCTGCTTGCTCCTCTTTGTTGATGAGCGTCAGCGCATAGTCGGTGCAGCTGGCGACTTTTCTGAAAGGAGAGTGGGTCATGCTCATGGCATTTTGATTGGCCAGCAGGATGTCGACCCCGATGTCTTCCGAGACGCGCTCTTCCACTTCGGCGATGAAGTTGACGAGATTCATGCTGTCGAGTGCGCTGCGTGCGCCAAACAGACGCGTGTTTTCATCGGCTGTGAGTAGTTCGGGGAGCTCGAGGTCTTCGCCGAGTTCGTGCAGGGTTTCTAAAATGATTTGAAGAACTTGTTCTCTGTTGGTGGCCATTGTATACTTTTTAACAGGTGATTTTGCTGTCGAGCAAGCAGGAATCAGTCAGCAGGTCGCAGAGCGAATGCGGAGATTCGCGTTCCCGGGATCGTGAATCTCTGTATTCGCTCTACGTGAGGGGCAGCCGTTAGTGTTCATCGCCGAGAAATTCACTACGAGTGGCTTGGCCTTCTTCAGAGATGTTTTCACGGCGTAGCACGGTGCTAATGGTCAAACAGAGTATTTTTAGGTCGAGTAAGAAGGAACGGTTTTCGACATACCACAGGTCGAGTTCGAACTGCCGTTGCCAAGTCAGGCCGTTACGGCCATTGATTTGTGCCCAGCCCGTGATGCCGGGGCGGACTTCGTGACGGCGAGCTTGCTCAGCGGAGTAGCGCTCTAGATAGATCGTAGGCAGCGGGCGCGGGCCGACCAGGCTCATGTCGCCCGTGAGTACGTTCCATAACTCCGGTAGTTCATCGAGGCTGGTGCTGCGAAGGAATTGCCCCCATGTGGTGAGGCGCTCTGCGTCATTGCCTGCGCCATTGCGCATGGTACGGAATTTGAGAATATCAAAGGCGTGTCCATTTTGGCCTGTGCGTGTCTGGCGAAAGAAAATGGGGCGGCCCAGTTTCACTAATTGTAAAACTACGAGGATGATGAGCGGCAGACACAGCGCGCATAGCAGCAATAAGCTGGCTACGATGTCGAAGAAACGCTTCATGGCTGCTTGGAATTTTTGTAAGTTTTCAAAATTATTTGCGATTTCATCATCTCAGGCCTATCAGTCAAACCTAGCTTTGACACAGATTAGTGTCCGCCTTCAGCTATTTATGCTCGCAAAACTATTCACCTAATGCTACCGAACCATGATACTCGACGCTAACGAACGCACTTTCCCTCCATTCAGTCTCACTCGTCTACTGACGACTTGTTTCGGTCGCGGTGAGGGCGAAAAAGTCTGTATCCTAATTGATCTGCCGAAGCCGGCCGACATCGAAGATTTTAAATTCCTCGAGGATGAGACGCTCTCGATTCAGAATTATGGGCATGAAGTCTTTTATAAAGGTTTCAAAGAGGGAGCGCTTGAAGCGATGAACTGGACAGGCGGCGATATCTACGCTTATAAGGAAACGGGCGGTAGCAATCTCGATATGGAGGACGATTGCTACGATCCCGCCGGGAATCACCTGAGCCTGGATAAAGATATTTACACCAAGTATGATATTATCCTGACGGTTTCGACCTTCTCCGCGACGGCTCCTTTGACGGCGAAGTGCAAGGAGTTTGGCTTCCGTGGGGCGACTTTGCACGGTCTCAATCAGATTATTTTGGATACTGGACTCGCGGTGGATTACGAAGTAGTCAGCGCCGAAGCTGAAAAGCTGCGTCTCGGACTGACGCAGGCAGACCGTTTTGAAATCGATTTTGAAGTCGAGCGTAAAGTTTACACGCTGACATTGCATACCAATGGGCAGGAAGCGCAAAAGAGCCATGGCCTATGCCCTCCCGGCAAGCCAGATGTGGCGAACCTGCCCGCGGGCGAAGTTTACTTCGTGCCTGAGAGTGCGGACGGTGTCTTTCCTTTCAAATATGATGAGAGCACGATCGGGCTCTTGCATGTCAAGGAGGGGAAGATTTTTAAATCGCAGTTTGTGTATGGCGACTATGCCGAGATTGAAGATCACAATCGTCGTTTGAAAGAAGATCCCATGATCGGGGCATTGGGCGAACTCGGCTTTGGCACACAAGTGCTACCATTCTCGGGACGTGATATCCAGGACGAGAAAATCCTCGGCACCATCCACGTCGCCACGGGCCGCGATGACCATCTCGGGGGCAATATTACACCCGACCTCTTTAAAGAGCACGCCAATGCGTCTCACGACGATGTGCTCTACGCGCCCCACAAGACGCCTGAGATCCGCCTGCAACAAGCACGCATGATTCGCGGCGAGCAGACCGAAATCCTGATCGAGCATTACAAGCCATCGAAGTATATGGTGGATTTGTTGGAAGGGTAGTTTCTTCAGGTAGGGCGGTTTTGCCAAAACCGCCGTTTGTCTGTTGGGGGCCCAGCAACGGTATGTTTCATTTTGGCAATCGGTTTCATTTGGCGAACGGACCTCTCAGCGAGAGGTCCCTACCGGAAACCGAAAATCAACATTCTTGTAGAATGCACTGGGGATGACGCAGGGAGGGGGCTCAGGAGCCCCGCTACTTTTTGAGTTCGTCTGTTTCCTTTGTCACCGTCACCGGAAATGCGGGCGTCTCACTGCCTGCGTAAACAGTGAGGTGGGGGAATGCGATCTCGATGCCTTCGGCGTCGAAGCGCTCTTTGATGTCTTGCATGATGCCGTTTTTAAGATCGAGGAATTTGCTTTTTTCAAACCAAACGCCGAGTAGGAAGTCGAGCGAGGAGGCGCCAAAGTCTTTGAAGAGCACGAGTGGCACTGGCTCGTTGAGACTGTGGGGATTGGCGTCGGCCACTTCTCGTAATACGCGAATGACCTTTTTGACGTCTTCCTTGTAGGCGACTCCGATGTTGATGTCCATGCGTCGAATGGGGAAGCGGGTGACGGTCGTGACTTCGGCTTTGATTAAAGTCTCGTTGGGCATGCGCACGAAGAGGTTGTCGACTGTGCGGAGTTTGACTGATAGCAAGTCGATCGAGAGCACGACGCCGCGTGTGCCGCCGACGATGATGGTGTCACCGACTTCGAAGGGGCGTTCGCCTAGCAGAAAGAGTCCACTGATGAGGTTGGATAAGCTGGTCTGGGCGGCAAAGCCGATGGCAACGGTAACGATGCCGGCGGCGCCCAGCACAGCAGTCAGGTTGACGTGTAATTGTATGAGTGTCGTGCAGATGACCAGGACGATGCCGACATAAAGGCAGGATTTTTGAGCGAGCAGTAGATGGTGCGGCGAGAAGCGTGGTTTGAGCACGCGAGTGAGCAGTCGACTGATCGCAAAGACCAGCCCGAGGCCGATGCAAAGTACGGTGAGGGCGAAAAGTACGGTATTAAAGTCCAGCGGTTTCATGCTTTAGGTCAGTGAGTGGCCGAGTCCGGCAAATGTGCGGCGTATCAGGCCGCGCAGGGGGGCTTCGGGAGCCTCGGTTATTTTGGTGGCGCCGGAGATTTCGGTGGGGGCTTTTTCCTCATAATCGATGGCGCTCAGGTTGTCGCTGCCGTTGTAGCGTATGTTTACCTGGGAGGTCCAAAGCTCCTGGTCGTTTTGCCAGAGGTGGCAGCGGTCGAGTCGTAGGCAGAATTTGGTGCAATGCAGTTGTTCCAGCGATTGATTGTGGATTTGAATCTTGCAGAGCGCACGTGCGGATTTTTCGGAGTTAATGACGGGGCGCTCGCGGCGAGCGCGGCTTTTGATGGCGTAGCAAAGTACGCCTCCAGCGAGATCACCAAACCAGGTATCTGAGAGTATTTCGGCTCGTAGCCGCTCCAAGGGGTGGAGCTGTGGTGCTTCGCCACCGGAGAGTTGGATATCCATCGGGATCGAGATATAAAAATCGACTTTGGCTTTGGGGGCCAGCCGTAGTGGGTGTAGTGGTTGCACCACTAGGGGGCGATTGGGAGTTATGGGTTGCACATGAACCGCCTCCAGCGGGCTTTGAAAGGCGTAGCGCCGGAAGTCAGATTCCGGGTCGGCACCGAGCTGGATACCGGCGCCGCTATCGTCGCGCTTTTCAACCAGTAGTAGATCGCTGCCGCGTTTAATGATACGGATGCGGAGTTGCTCCCATTGCAAACGGATCTCTTTTTGATGGGTAAACTTGAGTGAGCCCCAGGGCGAAGTGTCGGATGACATGTTGTAGCGAATGCTTGATTTACTGCGAAAGGTCAACGGCATCTTGCTTGAACCTGAAAAAATGAGCCGAATCGTTCATTGAGAATTCACTGATGTAAGCTGCCTGGTTTTGTCTTTATTCTGGCCAGAATCTTGCGATTGTTCTGGTCTGCTGGGCATCCGCTCTTGTCGTGTTACGGCCCGGAGTGCTTACTTTTAACGTTTTACAAAATGGTATCTAATAATCCCTACGAGTCCGACGAGCTGCTACAGCAATATTTGGTGTTTCATTACGGTACGGGCGCGCAGCAGTTTCCCTATGTTTTTGGGGGGAGTGATGCACTGCATTTTCCCGTGCGTTGTGTAGTGGAAGGGGTGGATTGGGCGGCGCAGATGCCGTCAGGTGCGCGCGCCTTGGACCTAGGGTGCTCGGTCGGGCGTTCAAGCTTTGAGTTGGCACGCCATTGTCAAGAGGTGGTGGGTATTGATTACTCGCAGGCGTTTATTGATGCGGCCAATCGTATGGCGAGCGAGGGGCGGCATGCGGCGAGGCGACTTGACGAAGGTTCGGCTACGACGCAGTTGATGCTTGAAGTCGCTCCTGAAGTTGACCGTAGCCGTGTGCATTTTGAGCAAGGAGATGCGCAGCGCATTCGTGCGGACATTGGGCAGTTCGATGTAGTGATTGCTTGTAATTTAATTTGTCGTCTGCCCGAGCCAGTGCGCTTGCTGCAGCGTTTGCCTGAGCTGATAAAGCCAGGTGGGCAGCTTTTTATCACCACGCCCTTTACATGGTTGGAGGAATATACGCCTTCAGCCAATTGGCTGGGCGAGGGGGCGCAGGATTCTTTTGCTGGGCTGCGTCGAGCGCTGGAGCCAGCCTTCGCGCTGGATGCGCAGTGGGATATGCCCTTTCTGATCCGTGAGCATGCTAGGAAATTCCAGTATAGTATCGCGCAGGCCAGCCGTTGGCGTCGTACGTCATTCAAGTGAAATTACCGCTTGCACCTATGGAATTGGCGAGCCAGCGTGCAAATGTCGATTTCGGAGTGTGGGCGTTCGCTTGGTCGTAAGATTGAGAGGAAAGTCCGGACACCGTAGGGCAGGATTCCCTGTGAAAGCGGGGGCGCGCTAGGGCAACTTGGCGTGACGGATAGTGTCACAGAAATTATACCGCCCCGAACTTGTTTGGGGTAAGGGTGAAATGGGGAGGTAAGAGCTCACCGCTCCGGAGGTAACGAAGGAGGCAGGATAAACCCAATCCGGTGCAAGGCAAAATAGGGGATCGGGCGGCCCGTCCAATGATTCCGGGTATGTCGCATCTCACTTCGGTGGGAATTTCGCTTCGGCGGGATAGATAAATGAACGCACAGCCAAACGCTTTGGCGCGAGGCGGACAAAATCCGGCTTACAGCACTTCGAAATCGACACTCTTTTTGAATTAGGAATTAAGAATTAAGAATTAAGAAATGAAGCCAGGGTGGCTTGGGCGTGTTGCTAATGATTATTTGTCAATAACTTAAACGTTCTTAGTTGCGGCTTTTTTCTCCTAGTTTCTCAATTTTTACGGCTTGACAGGCTCGTTTGGTACCCGCACTTTCCCGCCTCTTAACTTTTTTCAGCTATGGCTAACACAAAATCAGCACTTAAATACATCCGTAAGACAGAGACGCGTGCTCTGCGTAACCGTCAGGTCAAGACTCGCCTCAAGACTTTCGCTAAGAAGGTGGACGCCGCATCGGCTGCCGGTGACAAGGAAGCGCTTGCAGTCGCTGCACGTGATTTTATCTCCATCTTGGATAAGGCTGGCAAGAATGGTCTTGTGCATCCGAATAAGATTGCGCGTCAAAAAGCACGTTGCGCTAGATTGCTTGCTGCGTAAGCTTTTAATTTAGACTTTTAAAGATGCCCTCGGTTGCGCTTGTCGAACCGAGGGCATTTTGTATGTACTCTTCACGTGTCTGAAAAACCTAATAAGAAAAACGCGATTGGCTTCCCCCCGCCTTTGCTTGGGGATGCGCCCTATCGCATGTCTGTGTTGGCTGAAACCGCCGACTGGCTCGCGCTGGAAAAGCCTGCTGGGGTCGGGGTGCGTGCCTATCCATGGGATGATGAGCCGGATCTGGATTCTGCTTTGAATACGCAGCTGCAAGCGGGCAAGCCTGAGTTGCTGCGGCGAGAGGCGGCGTTGTTTGGCTCGGTATATTATTTGGATCCAGTCATATCTGGGATTGCTGTTTTTGCCAAGAATCGTGAGGCGCTGGCAGATCTGCGTAATCGCTTTGGTTCGGGGGAGTGTCGTTTTCGGTTTCAGTTTGTAGCGGCTGCACTTCCAATAGTGGAGCCCGCATTTCAGGCTGACGCACCCTTGTTGCCGCATAATGTGAAGCCTAAGATGATTCCATCTACGGCTAAAGGGAAGAAGGCTTTTACGGATTTTAAGCGCATTGCAGAGTCGGCAAAGGGCTGGGCACTATGGGAGGCGAGTGTTGATTTCTTTCGTCCGCATCAAGTGCGTGCGCATGCGGCCGTAAATGAGCTCCCGGTGTTGGGGGACTCCGTATATGGCGGTCCGGTTGCTCCCACTCAGCGTGAGCTGCACCCTAAAAAGCAGCGCGCCGGTGTGAATTTGCCTTCATTTCATGGGCTTGCGCTGCATTTGTGCGAGGTGGAGTTGCTTCCTGGGAATGCTGACGCGACGATTCACTGTGCGCCGCCCAAGCATTTGCGCTTACTTTTGCGGCGGATGGGCCTGGGAGATTGATTCGGGGCGTTCAATGTCTGTTTTCTGGAAAAAAGCAGTCAATCGAGGTGATTTTTTAGCCAGATCGAGCGACTAAGTGAGCGCTTCCTGCGTACCATACGAATAGGAACTTGCTATTTGGAGGCGACTGCCTTTCCTTTTGCGGTTTTTCAACATTCAAGCTATATGCCAATTCCCGAAATTTCAACGTTCCTTCCTCTTGCTCAAGCTGCTTCTGGTGGCGGTCTTGGACAGTTCCTACCGATCATTTTACTCTTTGTCGGTATGTGGTTCCTAATTATTGCGCCACAGCGCAAGCGTCAGAAGGCGCATGATAAAATGCTGAGTGAGCTGCAAACTGGAGATGAGATCATCACTACTGGTGGCCTATACGGCACTATAACCAACGTTAAAGACGATCGTTTTGTGGTTCGTATTGCGGATAGCACTAAGGTCGAACTAGGCAAGGGCTTCGTTGCGAACAAGGTTCAGGCTAAAGACGCCGCTTAATTTTCTCTTTCACCTTAACTCCACGCGTTAAGCGTTCTACCCATGTCCGGAAACATTCTTTGGAAATTTCTCCTCACCGCCGCCATTATTTTCTGGTGTGTGATGAGCATCACCCCTTTGCAGGATCGTCCTTTTGAGGATTATATTGTGGCGCAAGTCACTGCTGATCAGGCTGACTTTAATGATGTGCTGCAGCGTGCGCAAGCAAGAGTCGATGCCGGGGAGTCTCCCACGCTCTTCATTGCCTTGCGCGACCTGGGAGTTGAGGAGGCGATCGACTTTGCTAAGTTTTTTCCGCAGATCAATGTCGCTGATATCGCAAATCAAGCGAAGCGTAACGATATTTTGCTCAAACACATCTTGAAGAAGGCGCAGAGCCAACTTCGCTTGGGCTTAGACCTAAAGGGTGGGGTTGGTGTAACTTTGAAGATCGACGAGTCGGCGATGTCAGAGCTCAGCCAGTTTGAGCAAGCGGAGCAGTTAAAGGATGCGATCAGCATTATGGCTGAGCGTCTGGATGGTATGGGAGTGGCAGAACCTGTCATTCGTGCACGTGGTGACAATGCCATCGAAATTCAGCTGGCGGGTCTGTCCACTAAGGATAATCCAGAGGTGATTGATTCGGTTAAGAAGCCAGCGCGCTTGGAGTTCCGCTCTGTGCACCCTGAACTCACGCCAGACACTACTCCAGCGAATCGTTATCCAGTCGGTTACGAGGTGCTTGCTGAAGAGATTGAAGATTTTCGCACTGGAGAGACCTATGAGCGTCGTCAATTTGTGAAGTTAATTCCAGAAGCGACTGGTGAGATTGTGGACGATGCCTTTGCTTCGCAGACACAGGCTGGTGGTTTTCAAATCAATCTAGTTATGACCAGCGAGGGCGCGGATGTTTTTCGCTCAGTGACTGAGCGTATGGTCGGTCAACCATTAGCGATTGTGCTTGATGGTAAGCTGTATTCCGCTCCGACGATTCAGGGCGTGCTGTCAAAAAATGCCCAGATTACCGGTAACTTCTCGCAGCGTGAAGCCATTGAGCTAGCTAATGTCTTGAACAATCCGCTCGCAGTCGAGCTGCGGGTCGACGAAATGTATGAGGTGGGACCAACTATGGCGGCCGGAGCGCGCGATAGTTCTATCAGTGCCGCCAAATGGGGGGCGATTGCTGTAATCGGTTTTATGATCGTTTACTACTTCCTGGGGGGGCTCGTGGCAGTTGTTTCCGCGCTGATTAATGTAGTGATTGTTTTGGGAGTGCTTGCCAGCTTGGGCGCGACCTTAACCTTGCCTGGTGTGGCAGCGCTGGTGCTGACGCTCGGAATGGGGGTCGATGCCAATATTTTGATCTTTGAGCGATTGCGCGAAGAGCTTCGTGCGGGGAAGAGCATTAAGAATGCGACCGCAGGTGCCTTTGAGAAGGTGACTTCGACGATCGTGGATGCCAATGTCACCACCTTGATTACGGCGTCGATTCTTATTTGGCTGGGTACTGGCCCGGTCAAGGGCTTTGGTGTAACGCTTGCGATCGGTATTTGCGCCTCGATTTTCTGCGCTTTGATTGTGACTCGCTTTATGGTCGATTTCCTTGTGCATCGAATGGGCGTGTCCAGCATTTTGGGCCTCGAAATGTTCGGAGAGAAACAGTTCGATTTCTTTAAATTCCGTAAGCCAGCCTTTGTGGCTTCATGGTTGTTGGTGCTCGCGGGAGTGATTAGTGTGGTCATTCACCATGACAATATTCTGGGCAAGGATTTCACTGGTGGCGATGAAATGACTGTGAACTACGCGCAACAAGTCGAGATTGGCGATATTATGCAAGTCGTCGAGGAACGCGAATTGGGAGATGTGACGGCTCATTATCAGAGCTTGATTGGTGAAGACCGTGAAGTGCTCAAGATACAAACACCCTTTGATCAGGCGCGTCCAACATTAGCGACCCTACAGAGTGCATTTCCGGATGCGGCATTTGAAGAAGCGGGTATCAATCAGATTGGCGCTTCAGTCTCTAAGAATATTCAATGGAATGCGCTCATCTCCGTATTGGCAGCATTGATTGGTATTTTACTTTACGTGGCCCTGCGCTTCGAGGTCGGTTATGGTATCGGTGCAGTTGTGGCGACGATTCATGACGTGCTTATGACAATTGGTATTTTCGTCATCTGCGGCGAATTGGGCATCTTTGTGAGTGGTCAATTTACTGCCCCCATGCTGGCGGCGATTCTGATGATCGTGGGTTACTCGATCAACGATACCATTGTGGCCTTTGACCGTATTCGTGAGGAGTTGGAGCTGAATCCTGGCATGGATTTGCGCAATCTCATCAACCTCTCGATTAGCCGTGTTTTCTCCCGCACCTTGTTGACCAGTATTACAACCTTGCTCGCTGCTCTATCGCTCTACGTCTTTGGTGCTGGTGTGATTAACGACCTATCGTTTGTCTTTATTGTCGGCATTCTTACTGGAACTTTTTCTTCGATCTTTATCGCCAGCCCAGTGTTTTACTGGTGGCATAAGGGGGATCGCCGCCACGTAGAGGAGCGCCAGTTGACTCCGAAGCGCTACGAGTGGGAGAGTCAAAAGGAAGAAGCGTAGTATTTTTTAACATTGTCCTTTTTTTCGTAGGAGAGGCTTTATGCTTCGATCCTTTGCCATCTGGCTCAGGGGCGAAGGATGAATCCTCTCCTACTTGTTTAGTCTAATCCCTATTTTATAAACCCATGCTCTGGAGATCCATCGACATTGACGAAAAAGCAGCGTCCGCTCTGGTCGAGCGTCTGGGGGTGTCGAAGGTGAGTGCAGAGCTGTTGGTGCAGCGAGGGATTACCAGTTGCGAGCGCGCGGAGCAGTTCATGCGTCCTCGCTTGGCACAGCTGGATAATCCTTTTGAGATGGTGAATTTAGAGGCGGCTGTCGAACGTATCGAGCGGGCGATCGAAGGGCAGGAGTCAGTTGTTGTGTTCGGCGATTATGATGTCGATGGTGTGACTAGCACGGTGCAACTCGTGAGTATGCTGCGCACACTGGATTTACAGCCCCGTTATTCGGTGCCGCGGCGTTTGGATGAAGGCTACGGCTTGAGCCGGGATGCGATTGACCGAGTATTTGATGGCGATATCCCGCAGTTATTTATTGCTTTGGATTGCGGTACCAATGCGCATGAGCCGATTGCTTATTTGCGTAGTTTGGGCGTAGATGTGATCGTCGTCGATCATCATCAGACTAAAACACAAGCACCCGAGGGCTGTATTTTTGTGAATCCGCATGTGAATGATTCGGAGCATGCGCCTTGGCGTGATCTGTGTACTGCAGGACTGGTCTTTAAGTTATTGCACGGTTTGTTGAAGCATCGTCGTGAAGCAGAGGACCCACGTGTTGCAGGGATTCAGTTAAAAGATTATTTAGATTTAGTGGCGATGGGTACCGTGGCGGACTTGGTGCCATTGCATGGCGAAAACCGTATTTTATCCTGGTTTGGACTTCGTCATTTACGGGCAAATGGACGCGTTGGTGTGCGGGCACTGGCCGAGGTGGCCGGTATTGATAGTGGTCAGGAAATGGCTAGTTCGGATATTTCTTTTAAAATCGCGCCGCGGATTAATGCGAGTGGCCGATTGGCAGATGCTTCACTGCCGATTGAATTGCTATTGCAGGATGATTTTTCGGCCTGTCTAAAAATTGCTCAGGAATTGGATGGTATTAATAAGGAGCGCCAATCCATAGAGCGCGGAATCGCGAAAACAGCTGAGGAGCGTGCGGCTGTTGAATTTGCGGATGAACCTGGCATAGTGCTCTTTGGTGAGGATTGGCACCCTGGTGTGGTTGGCATTGTGGCCAGCCGTGTGAGTCGTCGCTTTCACAAGCCTTGTGTGATACTCGGTTCTGAGGGGGCCGACGCGAAGGGCTCGGGGCGCTCTGTGGCATCTGTTAATTTAGTGGAAGTTTTTCAGCGCTGTGCGCATTTGCTCGATCATTGGGGCGGCCACCCGATGGCAGCTGGAGTGTCGCTTAAAGCGAGTGATGTGCCTGCCTTTAAGCACTGCTATTTAGAAAGTTTGAAGTGCATGTATCCGGATGGGCTACCAGAGCCTTCCTTGGCGATTTCAGCCTGGCTCGAGCCTTCGGATCTCAGTGAGTCGCTCTTGGATGAGTTGGATCGCTTGCACCCTTTCGGGCAAGGTAACCCAGAGCCGGTTTTCGGCTTACGAAAAGTGAGTCTGGATGAGGCTCCGCAGGCCTTTGGCGAAGGAAATTTTCGTTTTCGTATGCCCTTATGTGCAGGGGCTCGGCGAGGTGTGGCAGGAATCGCCTGGCGTTTAGGCGAGCCACCGCTGCTTGGACAATCAATAGATTTGGCAGTACGTTTTTCGTGGAACTATTGGCGTGATAATCGCTACCCACAGGTCACTTTAGTCGATTGGAAACCATCACATTCATGAAAAAAATATTTATATCAGGTTGTTACGACATTCTTCACGGAGGACATATTCAGTTTTTTAAGGAAGCTCGTGCGCTGGGGGATCACTTGACGGTATGCTTTGCTTCGGACCAGGTGCTCTGGGAGCACAAAAAAAGGCGCACTTCGATCCCGCAGGATCATAAGCTTGCACTCATGAGTGCACTTGATATTGTGGATCAGGTCGTGATTGGTGATTGCGGCGAACTTGGTCTGGATTTTAAGGATCACTTTCTCAGGATTAAGCCTGCTGTGTTGGCGGTGACCGAGGATGATCAGTATGCAGATGCGAAGCGTGCGCTGTGTGCTGAGGTTGGGGCCGAGTATGTGGTGTTGCCTAAAACACCGCCTCAGTTTACTCCCGTATCGACGACTTCGATCGTACGCAATATTCGCACGCCAGCTTATGCCCCTCTACGGGTGGACTTTGCTGGTGGCTGGTTGGACGTGCCGCGGCACGCACGCAAAGGTGGTTTCATTGTGAATTGTGCGATTTCACCTATGGTGTCTTTGACGAATTGGGGCTACGAGCAAAAGTCTGGCCTCGGGGGTAGTGGTGCTTGGGCTCTGCTGAATGGTAATGATGGGGTGGAGAGTGAACTAAATCTGGGGGTGGGCTGGCAGGACCCGGCGATCATTCGTGAGACTGGGCTATGTGTGTGGCGCAGTGGCGAAAAACCAGTGCTGGATTTTAAACGTAACGGAGACTTCTTGCACGGGCATATGGCCTTGCACTACACGGATATTCCGCACGATACCCCTGCCAATGCGGACAATGATCGGGACTATGACCTGATCGAAGCTGCTGGGCGAGTTGCGCAAACTGCGGTGATGGAGGCAAGTATCTCAAAGTTGGGCGAAGCAATTTCACTCAGTTATGAGATGCAGTTGAAGGAGGGCATGCGGCCTTTGCCGGAGGCTGAAGGCTGTGTGGGCCGTAAATACTCGGGCGGTGGCTGGGGGGGCTATGCACTTTATCTCTTTCACAGTTCTGAGTATCGCGATGCCTTTGTGGCTTCAGCAAACTGTAATCGTCCGATCGAGCCCTACATTACGATTCGCTGAACGATTCTGCTTTTATCCTTTACGGCTAGTGGTATGCGCTCAGTTTAGGTTCTCATTTTACATTTCTCATGAGCTTAATTGACACCATCCGTACAAACACCGACACCATGATCGGTGAGACTGAACTCGAAGATCGCCTGCACGGCAGTAAGCCTTTACGCGTGAAGTTGGGCGTTGATCCGACGCGTCCCGATCTGACCTTCGGTCACTTGGTGGTCTTTAACAAGCTGCGCCAGTTCCAGGATTTAGGACATGAGGCGATACTCATTATTGGTGATTTTACCACCTTGATTGGCGATCCCTCCGGTCGTTCGAGCGCACGCCCTGTGCTCACAAAGGACGAAATTGTCGAGAATGCGCAGACCTATTTGGATCAGGCCTTCAAGATTCTGGATCAGGAGAAAACCACGGTTTTTTACAATAGTGAGTGGTTTGATAAAATGGGCTTTGAAGATTGCCTAAAGTTGTCGCGTAAGATGACGGTGGCTCGCATGTTGGAGCGGGATGATTTTGCGAAACGTTATGCCAAGCAGGCTCCGATTTCTATCATTGAGTTTCTATATCCACTCATTCAGGGCTATGATTCACTGGTTTTGAACGCTGACGTAGAAATCGGCGGGACCGATCAATTATTTAATATGTTGGTTGGACGCGCCTTACAAAAAGACGCCGGCAAACAGGAGCAGGCAGTGATCACGATGCCGCTGCTGGTGGGGCTTGATGGCAGCAAGAAAATGTCGAAGAGTGCCGATAATTACATCGCGTTCACTGACAGTCCCAAGGAGATGTTTGGTAAGATTATGTCGGTGCCGGACGACACGATGTGGGACTATTACCGCTTGTTGCTGGAGCTACCAGCCGATAAGATTGAGAAACTCAAGGCGGGGCATCCGATGCAGGCCAAGAAGAATCTCGCTTCTTCATTAGTGGGGCAATTTCACTCGATGCGGGAAGCCAAGCATGAGCTCGAGCAATTTGAACAGGTTTTTTCTAAAAATAAGTTGCCTGATGACATGCCGATATTCACATGGAATGATTTACTGGGAGATGCGCCCAGTGCACCGCTCTTTGAGGTGATGGCGCAATCGGAACTCTTTGAGAGCAAGGGGGCGATCCGACGCTTGGTTCAGCAAGGCGCTGTGAAGATTGATGGTGAAAAACAAAATGATCCGAATCGTCAGTTCACTCCTCCAAATGGAGAGTTGATTTTTCAGGCCGGTAAACGGGTGTTTTTCAAGTTAGTCGGTTAGGTGGTCAAGCATGTGGGGCGCTTCCTCCTTGGAGTGACTCCCTTGGGGTAAATTATGCGTCTTGCGCAGCTTAGTGCCTTTTTTCTTGGCAAACATTGCGTCTGTTCGCGGTAATCGTTTGACTTTCAAATGCTTTCATAGAAAAAGGCTCTATTCTCTGATCAGTCAGCGCAGCGCTAATTAACAATTCATCTTATTGTGTTCGGACTTCTCTCCAACGACATCGGCATCGACCTTGGCACCGCCAATACCCTAGTTTTCGCTAAAGAAAAAGGCATCGTCCTGCGCGAACCCAGTGTGGTCGCTATCTACTCGTCGACTAAGAAGGTGTGTGCTGTCGGCGTTGAAGCTAAGAAAATGCTTGGGCGCACTCCGGGGAATATTACTGCTATCCGTCCAATGAAGGACGGGGTGATTGCCGATTTTGAAATTACCGAAGCGATGCTGCGGTATTTTATTAATAAGGTAAATCGTAAGAAAACTTTCGTGGCACCACGCATTATTGTAGCTGTTCCTTCTGGTATTACTGAGGTGGAGCGTCGCGCGGTTAAAGATTCTGCCATTCGTGCGGGCGCGCGTGATGTGGTATTATTGGAAGAGCCAATGGCTGCTGCGATTGGTGTGGGTTTGCCGATTGATGAGCCGGCTGCAAACATGATTGTTGATATCGGTGGCGGTACTACCGAGGTGGCAATTATTTCGCTCGCGGGTGTCGTTTATACCAAGAGTATTCGCGTCGGCGGGGACGAGATCGACAGTGCGATTGTCAATTATATGAAGCGTGCTTACAATCTTATGATCGGTGAGCGCACTGCAGAGGAGATTAAAATCAAAGTGGGCTCTGCCTTTCCTTTGGAAGAAGAAATATCGATGGAGGTCCGTGGGCGTGATTCCGTTGCCGGTCTGCCCAAAACGATCACCATTACTTCTCAAGAGATACGGGATGCCTTGTCGGATACCATTGCGTCTATTGTAGATTTAGTGCGTAATGCCTTGGAGCGTTGTCCTCCTGAGCTTTCGGCTGATCTAGTGGATCGTGGTTTTTTCCTCGCTGGTGGCGGGGCCATGATAAAGGGATTGGATCAGCAACTAAGCGATGCGACCGGCCTGCCCGTAGTCATTGCCGATGATCCGCTCAGTGCTGTGGCAAATGGCACCGGAATGGTGTTGCATGAGTTGGCCTTTCTGCTGAAAGACCTGACCGGAAACCCTAAAAGCTAGCGCAGTATTGTGGCGAACATCCGCCTCGAGAAAATTAAGCCGTTGGTCGCCTTAGGCGTCTTTCTTGTCGCATGGTGGGTTGTGCCGACCACGGTGAAATCCTTTCTGCGGGTTAATTTCTCCGAATTTCAAGCACCAGCCTGGGTGGCGACGTCCTATTTAGACGATCTTGAAGGCTTTTGGGCGCGGCGCAGTCATTCAAAAGTTGAGTTGATTGAAGCGGGCCGGGAGGTGGCGCGGGCCAAATCTCTGTATCAGTTCAATGCTCAACGTAAGGAGACATTGGAGAATGAGATTCAGCGTCTTGAAGCGATTCTTAATTTGCCTAGTCGGCGTGAATTTCGTTATGAGGTGGCACGTGTTGTGCGGCGCGATTTGAACGCGTGGTGGCAGCAAATTATAATTCGCAAGGGCAAGGACTATGATATCCCGGAGGGCGCAGCCGTGGTATTCTCAGGAGGGGTGGTCGGCCGAGTCGTGGAGGTCAATGCCTTTACCAGTCGCGTGGAACTGGTCACCAGTCCTAATTTTCGTATGGCAGCTAACTTTGAAGGGGACGAGCGTCCTGTTGTGTATCAAGGAGTGGTGCAGGGCGGCTTAGGAGCTCCGATTGGGTCTGTGCGAGATGCGCCGCAAGATGTAGTCGCAAGTACGCAGTTTCCTCTTAAATTGGTGTCGACTCGGCTGGGAGGCACCTTTCCGCCTGGCCTCATGATTGGGCGTGTCAGTTGGCTCGAACCAGGTAGCACTGGGATTTTTCAAGCGGGTCAAGTTGAACTCGATACCAGCTTACTTGGTCTGCGTGAAGTCGCAGTGTTGATACCGCTTTATCCCATCGATTTCGATAGTCATGCTCCTTGATCCACGTGCTATTTTGATGTTTGGAGCGAATGTGCTGCTGCTGTATCTAACGCTGTTAGTGAACTCTGCGCTGACTAATTGGTCAATCTATCTGCTGCTGATGGGGCCGATGTTGGTTTTTCCTGCGCTGTATTTACGTCATCAGTCTTATTTTATTTGTACCTTATTGACTGGGCTGTGGGTGGATGCCGCCTTTCCCGTGCCTTATGGTTTATTTACCATCGGTTTCCTGTTTGCCGGGGCTTTTGTGTTTCAAATGCGTATCCGGTTTCGTGCTGAACATAATTATCATCCCATTATGTTGGCTCATGGATTGAACTTTTTTTGCGTCGTGTTGCTCACACTGACTATGGGATTTTCATATATATCGAGTCCAGGTTTTTGGGTGCAAGTATTTGTGACTAGTTTGGCATCACATCTGGCGCTGGTGCTTGTGGCCCCGTGGTTTTTTAATTTTGAACGTATGCTCTTTGAGCTCTGCCGTCTCGACACTGAGCCGGAGGACTTTCCAATGCTATGAGTGGCTATGATGTTCATCGGGGGGAGAACCCGCGCATTCTTTTCTTCTTTTGGATTGTGATGGGGGCTAGTTTAACGCTTGTGCTGGGGCTGGGCTGGCGGCAATTGGTGGCTTATCAAAAGTATGAGGAAATTGAGAAGCGTCAAACAGAGCGACGAGTGCTGAAGCCCGGTCCGCGTGGAGATATATATGACCGTAAAGGTAATCTCCTAGTTGGTAATCGGCCGCATTATTCGGCGGTTGTTTACTTAGATGATCTGCGTCGAGAGTTTCGTACTGAGTATTCGCAGATTATTCGTGCTGAACGTGAGCGCTTAAATCAGATTTATGAACTCACTCCCGAGGACGAGCGTGAAGATTCTCAGCTGCGACCGAATTATAACGACCTGCAGTGGCGTGCCCGGCAAAATGTCATTCAGCGCTACGTCGATCAGATTAATTTAGTGACCGGGCGTGATGATACCTTGTCGACGCGAAAGATTATTCGTCATTTCAACGAGCAATTGCTACTGCCGTTGCCTTTGGTAGAAGATCTGAGTGCCGACGAATATGCACGATTGATTGAGCAAGTGCCGGTGCAATCACCGATTAAGGTCCATACCGATACGGCACGATATTATCCGTATGGAGTCGCCGCAGCACACACGCTAGGTTATGTGCAGAATGTTAATCCTGATCCTGATGAGATTCCCGACGATGGTATCAAAACCTTTACGTTTAAAACAAAACTAGGGAAGACCGGTCTCGAGCGCTCTTTTGATACGTTATTATCCGGGCAGACTGGCACGGAAATTTGGCGTGTGGATCCGCTTGGGTTTCAGGATACGCTGCTCGAAATTGAGACGCCAAAGCAGGGGGAAGATCTGATTGCCAGTATCGATATCGACCTGCAGTTGGCCGCGGAGACAGCTTTGGGAGATCGTACGGGAGCCGCCGTCGCACTGGACATTCATTCAGGTGAGGTACTGGCCATTGCCAGTCACCCGAGTTATGATCTGAACGACTTGAGCCCATTTATACCTCGGGCGACCTTTGACGAAATTAATGAGCGAGGTGCATGGCTGAATCGTACCTTGCAGTTGTCGTACCCGCCAGGGTCGACCTTCAAGTTATTGACTGCGATTGCAGGGATGCGCCATGGCACGATTACTCCGGAGCTTGAGCATGACTGCCAAGGCGTTTACCGCGTGGGTAATCGTATTTTTCGCTGTAATGCACGTTATGGGCATGGTGTTGTGAATGTTGCGGCCTCTATTGAGTCCAGCTGCAATGTTTATTTTTATGCGGAAGGCCTGCGAATGGGGATCGATGTGATTAGCGATGAGGCTAAGCGTTTTGGTTTGGATCAGAAAACTGGGATTGAGGTTCCTTTTGAAACCAGCCGACTGGTGGTGCCTAGTAAGGCCTGGAAGCGCGAGCAGATTGGTGCAGGATGGGTACCGGGAGACACCGCGAATACAGCGATTGGTCAAGGTTTTCTGCTAGTGACACCGCTGCAGATGGCGACAGTGATGGCTTCGATTGCCCGCGGCGAGACGCGCACACAACCAACCTTACGGGCATTGACCAATGAGGAGAGCAGTCGTATTGACCATGGTGGTGAGCCGATTGGTCTGACACCTCAGCAACACGCTGCCATGTGGGAGGGGATGGAGCGTGTCGTCGGGCAGGATGGTACCGGACGCTTAGTGCAGATTGATGGCTTACGGATTGGAGGTAAAACAGGCACTGCTGATTTCCGAGCCCACGGTAAGAATGTAAATCTTGCTTGGTTTGTTGGTTTCGCGCCGGTCGACAATCCGCAAATTGCGGTAGCTGTTATGGTTGAAGGAACCAGCGCTAGTGAGCGTTATCATGGTGGTTCCACCGCAGGACCTGTTGCGAAAGACATTTTTCTGGAATTCATTCAACAGTATCCGGAGCGTGCTGGATTTGCCGCAGCAGAGTGATGCCTTTTATAGGAAAGAGTGGATGCGGGTGCATGGTTGTTGGCTTGCTTGGCAATTGAATTTAGTGTTTTATACAGCGAGTGCCTCGCTTGAGGTGACGAGCGCTTTTAATCTTGGAGATACGTGAAGACCAATAGTACACAACCATCGGGATCGCAGGCACTTGGAAGGTCCTCGATTGTAACGTCAAAGCCAGAATCTGTGATTAGAAATCCAGATGGAGATGCTAAATTCTCCAGATACTGGGGGGCTCTCGCAGCGGTGATTTCCGTGCTGTGTTGGGTGCTCTCTATTCCACCTTTTGAATTTGCAGAGGCCGCCTATATTGCATTTGTGCCACTCTTGCTCTGGTTATATACTCAGCCCGGGCGTCGCGTATTCCTCGTGGTGGCGCTTGTCACGGGCTGGGCCAGTTGGTTGGCGATTCTGATTTGGCTGCGGCATGTTACCTGGCTGGGGACGATTGCATTAAGTGGGGTGCTAGCAGTCATTTTTGTGGCTTGGCTATGGTCGGCGCGCGTTTTGCTGCCACGTTTAGTGCAACAGAATGTTGTGATTCGCCTGCTAGGGTTTGCGGGACTGGCCGGGGTCTGGGTGGTTCTGGAGTGGGCGCGCACCTGGTTGCTATGGGGGTTCCCGTGGGCACCACTGGCCTTGAGTCAGTGGGAGCGTCCGGTCATTTTGCAAATTGCTGCTTGGACAGGCGCTTACGGTGTTTCATTCTTATTGGTCTTTTTTAATCTCTGTGCGGCCCAAACCTTGCGCCATCGAATCATTCGAAAAGAACGTAAAATGTGGACGGGCTGGTTTAGTCCGGACCTGTATGTGGGGATGGCCGCTTTAGGGGTCTGTATTTATGTATTTTTTAGTGTGCTGCCACAGCCGGGCTCCAGTCAAGCCCTGTTCACCGCTGCGGTCGTGCAGCCGTATATTGCGCCCGAACTTAAGTGGGATACTGAGCGTGAAATCGAGAATCTCGAAATTTTGGAGCATCAGACTCGGTTTGTTGCTAGCTTAGAGAGTGATGTGGTGCTTTGGCCAGAGGCTGCAACGCCTTGGCCGGTCATGGGTGCACCTGAAATGCAGGCGCGGGTTGAGCGTTTGGCCAACGAGCTGAATAAACCGATACTCATGGGGAATTTAGCTGAGAATCGCGAGCTGGGAGAATGGCGTAATGGTGCCTTTTTGGTTGAGCCTGGGAGTGGGCTTTCGCAGCAATATTACACCAAGCGAGAATTGGTGCCTTTTGGTGAGTATGTGCCTTCTTACTTGAGTTTTATTGATAAAGTGGTGCCGATTGGCGGTAGCTTCATTCCGGGAGATTCGGTGGGTCTTATGGATCTTCGTCTAGCAGACTCGAGCTACCGAGTGGGCGCTTTGGTTTGTTACGAAGATGTCTTTCCACATCTTGCGCGCGCAAGTGCGCGCGCTGGTGCTGAGCTATTTTTTGTGGCGACAAATAACGCGTGGTATGGTGAAGAGGGGGGAGCAGAGCAACATGCTGCCCACTCTGTGCTGCGCGCAGTTGAAAATCGCCGACCTGTCATGCGTGTGGGCAATGGTGGCTGGAGCGGTTGGATTGATTGTTATGGCAGCGTGCGTGAGGTGTTGCTGGATGCCGAGGGCAGTATTTATTTTAGGGGAGGGGGCAGCTATACGGTCTCTCAGTTCTCGGAATGGACTCGGCAACAGAGTTATTACACCCGTCACGGAGATCGCTTTGTCGCGTTGTCTGCAGTATTGGCTCTATTGGCCTTTTGGTTGGCTCGCAGACCTATGGTGCGCCCTGCAGAGCGTACCAGCTAATCGAGAGCAACCAGAATTAAAGCTTTTAAAATCCTAATACCTGGTCGAAAGCAGCGTTTTGCAGTGTCTACTGGGCGTCGACTTCCGGAGTGAGGACTGTGTTCTCACTGCTGTTTGTGCTTGCCTGGATTAATTCACCTTGGGCGGCAATGACCGCTTCGCGAATAGTAGCCAGTGTTTCTTTATTCGCGATGCTTTCGTCGCTATCCAGACTGTTAAAGCGTGCGAGCGCTGCATCGCCACGCAGCGCTAGCGCGCGTGCGAGCACCTGGTCTAAGGTGGCTCGAGCATCCTTGTTGAGATACCAAATTTGGCGATGCATGCAACCCGCTGCAATCCCGTTATCAATGAGAGAGCCGAAGTTCTCTTTCGAGAGCGCGTTCATATTCGTTTCCGCTTGTTCGTAAATGCTTAGCGGAAATTGCAATTCACTTGCGATTGCATAGGCACGCATGTTCGTGGCACCATAGCGGGCTCCGAATTCGAAGACCGCTATGGCGGCAAAAACGAGTGCCAAAGGCAATAAGAGGGATTTTATTTTGTCCATAGGAGGCGATTGTTCTCTGAGAATAATAGACCTGTAGGAGGTAATTATTCAATTGCTCGTATTTGAGTGCTGTCGATCAGTTTTTCGCCAGCATACATCTTGGTAATGACGACAATAGGATCGCCTTCCTGACGCCACCCTTGTCGTTTTAGGCGGCCAAAAGCTCTTTGAATTGTCGTTTCATGATCGTGATCGAACTCCATAAAAAAGGGTTCAACACCTCGCATGATCAGCAACTGCTTAAACAGTACCGGGTTGTCGGTGAATGCGTAAATCGGCACATTGGGACGTAGTGACGAAAGTTTTTGAGCGAAAATACCGCGACGAGTGAATACGACCAAGGAGCCATCTAGATCGGATGCGAGATAGGCGGCTGAACGCATCATTTTTGAACGCGGTAGTCGTAGTTGCAGGTCTTTGCGTAAGACTTGTTTGTCTTCTTCTTCAATACGGGTGGCAATGCGTTGGATGGTTTCGACGCATTCTACGGGGTATTTACCCACAGTGGTTTCGCCAGAGAGCATAACGCAGTCGGCTTGTTCCCGGATGGCGTTGGCGATGTCAGTTACTTCTGCGCGGGTTGGAATTGGAGATTCAATCATCGATTCCAACATGTGAGTCGCTACAATCACTGGTTTGGTGCCTTGGATGCAGCTATTGATTGCCCGTGTTTGAATGATGGGTAGGTCTTCGAAGGGGCACTCGATGCCGAGGTCGCCACGAGCGACCATTAGTCCATCCGATGCTTTGATAATACCTTCCAGATTTGTGATCGCCTGCTGGTCTTCGATTTTGGCGATGATTTTGGCCTTGGAACCGTGATCTTCCAAGTAAGTGTGAAATTCCACCAGATCTTTGGGTTCACGCACAAAAGAGAGAGCGAAGAACTCGATTTCCTGTTCGATGCCGACATCGACATCGCCCTGATCTTTTTTAGTGAGTGCGGGTAAGTTTACGCGAACGCCTGGTAAATTGATGTGACGGCGATTGCCCATGGGGCCAGGGATTAACACCTGACAACGTACACGGGAGCCTTCGATGCGTAGCACACGTAGGCGGATCAAGCCACTGTCGACGAGAATCGTGTCGCCTTCGTTGATATCCTTGGAAAAGCCAGGATAATTGACATCGACACGACGCAGTCCTTCTTGAGTCAAGCCTCCGATACCTTCACCGTAGGTGAATTCGAAGATTTCATCTTGTTCCAGTTCGTAGGGTTCAGGTACATCACCTGTCCGGATTTCCGGGCCTTTGACGTCCATCATAATAGCGATGTGACGACCCACTTTGTTGCATACTTTACGCACACGTTGGATGATTTCGCGAGACCATGCGTGGTCGGCGTGAGCCATATTGATCCGGCAGATATCGACACCGGCCTTGATGAGCTTTTCAAGCGTCACCTCGTCTTGGGTGGCAGGGCCAACTGTGAAGATAATTTTGGTTTTATGTACGGTTTGTTTCATAGGAAAATTCGTGTGAGAACTTTTGAAAAATTAAATGCTGAGTGCTGTGTTAGCAGAAGTGATGCCGCTTTCCGGATCGACCACGTCTATGGATAGGTTCTTCTCTAGCGAGGCAAATTTTTCACGTACGAGTCGAACATTGTTACAATCCTTACTCAGGTGGGCCAAATAAACTTTTTCCAGAGTGCTTTGTCGGGAGAGCTCTTCGACCAGTTCGAAGCTGGCGTGGTTGGATAAGTGGCCGTGGCGTCCGCGAATACGTTGTTTTGTAGACCAGGGGCGTCGTTCGTCTTGTTCCAGCAGAGCTTCATCGTAGTTGGCTTCAATAACTAAAGTGTGCACATCTCGAATGTGCGCTTTGACGTGCTCGGGTACATAGCCGAGATCTGTCACCCAGGCCAGGCTGCGGGGAGGCGAGAATAAATCCCCTGCTTCGCCCCAGCGGAAGGTGAAGCCTACGGGGTCGTAGGCATCGTGCGGCAATGCAAATGAGCGCACTTTTAGGTCACGAAAGGTGAAGTCGGTGCCAGTTTGAAAGACTTGCCAATTTACGGGTTTACTTGCTTTGGCTTGGACTGCGTCGGCGGTATCCCGGTTGGCGAAGACCGGGAGTTGAGCGCGCCTGGCTAAGCCGCGGATGCCTTGTGCGTGGTCGCTGTGTTCGTGGGTAAGAAAGACCGCGTCGATGGCGTCCAGTGATTCGCCGATCGCCTCCAACATGCAGCCGATGCGTTTTGCTGAAAAGCCGACATCGACCAGTACTTTGCTGTGCCCCGTCTGTAGGAGTGCGCAGTTGCCGCCGCTACTGGAGCCTAATATTTGAAATTCGATGGACATTGCGGGCAAGTTGAGTGATGAGCGCGGCCTCCGCAAAGCCTTTTTACGAGCTTGCCTCTCTAGTGAATCACTCTTTAGCTCCCCGCTCGTTTGAACTGAGCCGTGGGCTTGCGCTTTAGCCGTTCTGCGATATTTTTGATACACAGTAAAGTTCACATCGTTCTTACGCATATAGCATATGAAATCCGACTCCAGTCCTACATCACCAAATCAATTGAAAGCATCTGCACCTAAATTGAGCAAGATCTACGACCGTGACTTCGTCTTAACGGATGAGTATCGCGCGGCTATGCCTGATATGCAGAATGCGGATGCGCAGCTTATTTTTGGTGCGAATGTGCCTATTCTGAAAGTGGGCATTTCTAATTTTCGCCTGCCGCTGCGTTATATTACCTCCAGCTCAGACACATTAACATTAGAGACTTCTGTTACTGGTACTGTTTCTCTGGAGGCGAATCAAAAGGGCATTAATATGTCGCGCATCATGCGTGTTTTTTACACCTTTCAGGATCGTATCTTTACTCCAGACTTACTGAATGAGATTCTACTGCAGTATAAGGAAGAGATCAACGCGCATCGTGCTCAGTTAAAGCTTTCGTTTGAATACCCTATGTTGAAGCCGAGTTTACGTAGTGGACTCGAGGGCTGGCAATATTACCGTGCGGCTTTCGAGGGACGTCTGGATGAGTTGAACCGCTTTCGTAAATACATACATTTCGACTTTATCTATTCCTCTGCTTGCCCTTGTTCCTCCGAGTTGTCGGAGCATGCGCGCGCTAGCCGTGATGTATATGGTATCCCGCATTCGCAGCGTAGTACGGCACGGGTGAGTGTGGAAGTGGCTGAAGGCGAACATCTTAATATTGAGCGTATTCAAGAGCTTTGCCTGGATGCCTTGCAGACGGAAACGCAGGTGATGGTGAAGCGTGAAGATGAGCAGGCTTTTGCTGAAATGAATGGTGCCTTTGCTAAATTTGTCGAAGATGCCGCTCGTTTACTCTATGAGCAACTGGATAGCGAGCCGAAGATTGCTGATTTTCAAGTGGCCTGTGCGCATTTGGAATCCTTGCATTCTCACGATGCCGTGGCGGTCATCAATAAGGGGGTGCCGGGTGGATTTACCGGGCAGTTCGATGATTTTAAGTCCTTGCTACGCTAAGCAACCTAAGCGACCTAAGCGGTTATAGCAGGCGCTGTTCTACTGTAGCAGGCGCTGTTCTGGCAGTTCTATATATACCGGCAGGGGAGTCAGTCCACCTTGTTGGGGAGTTGACTGAGCGAACTTGCCGACTGCGTGAAGTTGCGTGCGGTGTGGCTGGTCGTGAGGGTGTTGGCGCCACGCTTACTGAATCGTAATTTTGGCAGTGCCAGAAGAGCTGGGGCGTAGGCGTTCACCTCCGGCCTCAATTAGGATATTTTCACCCGCCGTGAAGAGGATGTCGACGGCGCCCTCTTTTTCCAAGCTTACTGATTCGCCTGCGCTCATGGTCTTGCGATACAGTTCTTTGTTGTCGGATTGTTGCTTGACCAGCACGTATACGTTACCGCTTGCGATGAGTGTGATACTGTTGGTATTTGCTGCAGGTTGAGCTGTGTCCGCCACTTGTGCGGCCTCTGCGGGCGTGCGTAAATCGGCATTGTTCGCCTCCTCGTCGGAGTCGCTGCTACCTAGGATTGCCCATATCAGACCAAATACGACAAAGACCAAGGCAAGTGTTCCAACGAAAATGAGACCGATTTTAATATAGAAAGTTTTGTCGGCTTCTTCGCCTTCTTCGTCGCTGATTTCCGTTTCGTCTTCCCGGGGTGGAGTGCTTTTAGGGGCGATGCGGCCGTAACGAGCTGGCTCTTTGTGGCCTTCCAGCTCGTCGCGTTCGTCGCGTTCGGCGTGTGCTTCGGTTGATTCGCTAGTTGCTTTTTTGGCTTCCAACTGGCCAAACCACTCGGCGCCTCCCTTTTTGGCTAAGCGACTATTGCTTGGTTGCTGAGCGCTGTAGTCGGCCATGATTTTATCCACGTCCAACTTTAAATAGCGGGCGTAGTTTTTGAGGAACCCACGCTTGTAGATTTCGGGCAGGTCGAAATCCATTTTGTTCGTTTCAATGTAGCCGAGGAAATCGCTACGGATTTTAGTCGCTTCCGCGGCTTCGCGCAGCGAGATGCCTTTGCGCTTACGTGCTTCTTCTAATCGTTCCCCAATACTTTGCATTGGAGCGCATTATGTGAGGGTCTTCTTTTATTCCGCAAGCATGGAATCACGCTGCGCGAGTATTCTATTTGACTGGTCGATTGTCTGAGCTGTCAGTCTTGTTGGACTCGGTCGCCCCTCCTTTGTTTTTTGCTGAGGAGGGGCTTGTTGGCTGTAGTGAGTTTACGCTAGGCGGAACAGCAAATCGCCCCACTCGCCGTCTTGGCGACTGTCGATCTCGATCGACGCCTCGGGGCGCTGAGCGGCGAACTCTGCCGCGAAATGTGTACGCACTTGTTCTAGTTCCTTAGTTAGAATGCCGCTAAGAGCGAGTGTGCCAGGGCATTTGACTCCGTGGATGAGAGGTTTGCTGTGGGGAATCAGGACATCCGTTTGAATGTTAGCCAGCACCAGGTCGCCCTGGCGTCCATTGGCGAAGCCTCTTTCAAGGTCAGCGACGGCAAATTCTGGCTTCGGTAGGTGTGTGTTTTCTGCGGAGTTACTGTGGCAGACTGTGATGGCTTCAGCATCAAAGTCGAATGCGTAGGTTTTTTTGAAACCGAGCGCTGAGGCCGAGAGTGCCAGTACGCCGGAGCCACAGCCTGCATCGATTACATCGTGGCTCGCGCGTGCTTCCGGTTGAGCTTCCAAGTAGTCGAGTAAGCGTCGAGCACAGAGGCGTGTTGTTTCGTGGGCGCCAGTGCCAAAGGCCATGCCTGCATCCAGGTAAACCACTGCGCTGCCTTCAGGGGGCGGGCTGTTGTCGCGTTCCCACAGTGGAATCCAGTGCAGTTGGCGGTCGTTCCAAGGCTTCACGAATTCTTTATAAGCATTTTGCCAGTCGGCATCGATGATTTCAGTCAACTCGAAGTCTTCGGGCAGGTTTTTAAAGTCTTGGCGTAGTTTTACGAGTTCGCTCTCTGCTGTGGCCGAATCGGGGAAGATGCCGAACAGTTCGTAGGGATCAGTGATCTCCTTTTGCATGATGCCCCAATAGGGCGATTCAGTTTCACAGAAATAGTCTTCGAGTATGTCGGCCATCTCGTCAGGGATGCCAGTGCGGAGTTCGACTTGGTTGCTCATGTTTGCGGTTTTTACTTCCTTTAAAGTGTAGTGCAAGCGGAGCTTTTGCTAAAATTGCAGTTTCGCTCGCTTGGTCCTGCTGTGCGGGGTGCTTAGGCTTCAGGTATCACGATTTTACCTTTGCTTAGGCGGGTGACGACATCTGGAAGGAGTGCGTGCTCGGCGATGTGGACCTTTTTGGTGAGGATGTCGAGTGTATCTGCCTCTTCGATACGCACTTCTTTTTGTGCAATAATGGGGCCTGCGTCGAGCGCGGGCGTCACCCAGTGTACGGTACAGCCAGTGATTTTGACTCCGTGTTCGAAGGCTTGTTGAATACCGTTCATGCCTGGGAAGCTGGGCAGAAGGCTCGGGTGCAGGTTGATCATGCGGCCTTCGAATGCCTCAATAAAGGGGCGTTTTATGATGCGCATGAAACCCGCTAATACAATGAGCTTGGGAGAGAAGCTTTGTATGCGCTCAATGTAGGCTTGTTCTGCTGCGTCACTTAATCGGGCGCCCTTGCGACCTGGGTCCAAGTAGATCGCTGGCACCTTATATTTCTGCCCCAGCGTAAGGATGCCAGCGTCCTCATGGTCGCTAATCACTGCGGCGATTTTAGCTGAGCCCAATTTCTTCTTGGACTCAGCTTTGAGTAGCGCCTCTGCGTTTGTGCCACGGCCAGAGCCGAGAATGACGATTGGATAAGACATATTTTTGAGTGAGTCAGTGTGCGGTGATCCAGTGCTCGGATGTCGCTTTCAGTTCAGAACTGAAAGCGAGTAATCAAGCGAGGGAACTGTTTTTTCGTCTTCGCGGATTATCGGAAAAACTTTTTGGCTTTTTCGACAAAGGATTCGCTGACGGGATTTGCGGGGTCGCCGCAAGCTTCTGCGTATGCTTCGAGTTTGGCGGTTTGCTCGCTGGTCAATTTGGTCGGGACTTCTACTTGCACGCGGATGAGAAGGTCGCCCTTGCGGCCTCCGCGTAGTGCAGGAATGCCTTGCTCGCGTAGTCGAAAGGTGGTGCCTGTTTGAGTGCCAGCCGGAATCTTGAGAGAGCCTTTACCGAATAGGGTGGGCACGCTGATGGATCCGCCCAGTGCAGCTAGAGTGAACTTTATGGGCACTTCGCAGAAAAGGTCATTGTCGTGGCGTTCAAACAGTTCGTGTTCTTTGACGTGAATGATGATATAGAGATCGCCTGCTTGGCCGCCCATGTGGCCCGCTTCACCTTTGCCGGCAGAGCGTAGCTTGGATCCGGTGTGGACGCCAGCTGGAATGCGCACTTTTACCGTGCTGCTGTCCATGACGCGACCTTCGCCGCGGCAGCTGGTGCAGGGTTTTTCGATGGTTTGTCCTGCGCCTTGGCAGCTGGGGCAAACTTGTCGATAGCTAATAAAGCCACGATTCGAAGTCACTTGGCCTGCGCCGCCACAGGTGCTGCAGGTGACCTTGCTGGAGCCTGGCTCTGCGCCGGAGCCGCTGCACTTTTTACATGCGACAGGGCGGCGGTATTTGATTTCCTTTTCAGTGCCTTTGGCGGCCTCTTCCAGAGAGATCTCCAAATCGTAGCGTAGGTCGGATCCGTGCTGGGCGCCGCCGCGAGATTGACCACCTCCGCCGCCACCGAAAAATTCTTCAAAAATGCCGCCTCCGCCGCCACCACCACCGAAGGCTTCGCGGAAGATGTCGAAGGGGTCGTGGCCCCCCATGCCCCCCATGCCGCCTCCGGGGTTCCCCATGCCGCCTTGTTTGAAGGCTGCGTGTCCGTAGCGATCATAGGCGGCTCGCTTGTCGGCATCCTTTAATACATCGTAGGCTTCGGAGATCTCCTTGAATTTGGCTTCTGCCGCTGCGTCGTTCGGGTTTTTATCCGGGTGGTATTTGACTGCTTGCTTGCGGTAGGCTTTTTTTAAGTCGGAGTCTGAGACGTCGCGAGAGACGCCGAGAAGTTCGTAATAGTCGTTCGCCATGTTCGTTTAGTTCTCTTTTGTTTCAGGGCCACTGGATACAATCACGTTGGCTGCTCGAATGAGGCGGTCGTTTAGGCGATAGCCTGCGCGCACAGTTTGGATGATATGATCCTCTTTAACTTCGTCTGAGGGTTGGTGGGCCACACATTCGTGAAAATTCGGATCGAAGCTCTCGCCGTCGGGGATTAGTTCTTCTAGCCCCTGTTCGGAGAGTGATTTCTTTAGTTGATCGTCTACCATCTTAAAGCCGAAGGTGACGTCTTTTGCTTCAGGGTGGTTCTCCGCGGCCTGCAGGCCGAGTTTCATATTGTCGAGGACGGGTAGTAGGGATTCCACTACGCTGGCGGCTGCGTTACGGATGATGTCCTGCTTCTCGCGTGCGATCCGTTTGCGGTAGTTCTCCATGTCGGCGACTGAGCGCAAGTAGCGAGTTTTCATCTCTGCTGCCTCCGCTTGTGCTTTCTCGAGTTCGGTCAGCACGGGCTCGTTGCTTTCGGGCGCTTCGGCTTCAGTTGTTTCTTCGACAGTGCACTCCTCCGGTTCAACGGTGGGTTCTTGGGCCTTATCAGATGTTTTATCGTTCTGTTTTGTCATGGTTTTGTAAAATGTGAATCTCTGCGGACAGCGATTTGTGTGCTCGGTTTCAAAGTGAGCGCGGGAGTGTGAGGATAAATTATCAGAATTCAAGGGCGCAGTCAGGGTATTGAAACCTCTAATTGATAGTTGCTTCCCGCTTGACTCGCCAACGAAAAGGCAGATTTTTTCAATGTATGGCAGAACTAGATGAAAAATGGCCGGAAAATGTAAACGGAAAGTTCTATGTCGATGAGCAATGCATCGACTGTGACCTTTGCCGTGAAACTGCACCGGAGAACTTTACTCGCAACGAAGATGGAGGATATTCCTTCGTTTATAAGCAGCCGACTTCGGAGGAAGAGCTGGAGCTTTGTGTGGAGGCTCTTGAAGGCTGCCCCGTGGAGGCGATCGGAGACGATGGCGAGCAAGGCTAGTATATCGCTTGATCTAGTATATCGCTTGATTTTTAATTTTTCAAAGCCCGCCGGATATGGCGGGCTTTTTATTCTGATTTATGATGACTGAGATTTCTGAAGCCCATGCGCGCGAACTCGCGAAACAAGCCGCCCGTAAGGCGGAACTTGCCGAAATATGCCAGCGGGACCTAGCTGGTTGTGACCGTATCTTGTTTGAGGCGGGTTGTGGTCATGGACACTGGCTGTCCGATTATGCTGAGGCGCATCCGGATACGATCTGTGTGGGCATCGATCTGATTTCGTGGCGTATTCGAAAAGGGAATGATAAAAAAGCTAAACGCGGAATTCAGAATTTGTATTTCTATAAGGCGGAGCTGGGGGAGTTCTTGGGAGCTTTGCCTGCTTCCCTTCGTTTTGAGCGTACGGTCCTGTTGTTTCCTGATCCTTGGCCTAAGGCAAAGCATCATCGCCGCCGTATGGTGCAGTCGGCTTTGTTAGATGAGCTTGCGCGCCGAACGGATGTTGGTGGAGAATTCTGTTTTCGTTCAGATGATCGCCCTTATTTCGATTGGGCGGTGGAGCATCTGCAGGCGCATGATGAGTGGATCATCGACGAGGCCGCTCCTTGGCCTTATGAGAGTGAAACTTATTTTCAGAGTTTGATGGATGCTTATTTCTCTGTGATCGCGAAGCGGGTGTAATGCGCGTTTTTTTTTATTATTTATGCGCAGCTATTGCTCTGTCGTCTATAGAATGTCCAAGCACGCGATGAGTGCGAACTGTGTGAGTAGCGCCACTGTAAGGAGGGCGTAAGCGAAGAACATGAAGTAATCGTTGGCGAAGCGGCGCTCGGGCCTGCTGGATTTCTTGGGTTGTCTGACGGGCTCGGGCCTCTGTTTGTCTTCCTTTATTGCGGGAGAACTGCTTTTGCGGTCGCGAAGGTGTGCGAGTCGATCGGTTAAGTTGGTGAGTTCAGCCATCTTATTATTTTTTGTGAATCGGGTGCTGTTTGCAAGGTTAGAACAATCGATGTAATTGATGCCCCTTATTAGTCCAACTTATCGTAGGTATTTTATCTTAAATCGGGGGTTGACGCGTAGAGAATGCCCCGCCATCACATTCGCTTCTCCGTGGCAAAACCACGGTTTTTTATTTTCATACCCAGTTCTACGTGAACAAGCTCCTACCAACAGTCTTTCTTCTCTCTGGAACCGCATCCGTCTTGAATGCAGCGGACGGCGTGAGCCCGTCTCCGTATAAATTGACGGAGGTGTTTGGTCTTCCATTAACGAACACGATCGTGACGACATGGGCGATTTCGATCTTGTTGATTGTGGTTGTCCGTCTGAGTGTCGGCACGCCTAAGTTGATTCCTGGCAAGGGGCAGGCTGTGATTGAGAGTCTGATTGATGGGCTTCGCGGTTTGCTTGAGCCTATCGTCGGTAAGAAGGCCTTTCCAATGACATTTCCGCTGTTGATTGGTCTGTTCCTGTTTATTCTTATTCATAACTGGAGTGGTTTGATTCCAGGGGTTGGGGTTTTTGGTCATGTGGAGCATGGTCACCTGACGTACTGGATGCGTCCGGCCAATTCTGATTTGAATGCGACTTTAGGTATGGCTCTGGTGGCTATGCTTGCGTGGTTGGTCATTAGTTTGAAGGTGGCAGGGCCGAAGTTTTTTATCTGGGAGCTTTTCGGTAATAAGGCAGATAAGCAGGAGACCCCGAAGGCGGTATACATGATGCTGATCCCTATTTTTATGATGGTGGGTTTGATTGAGATTGTTTCGATTGCATTTCGTCCGGTGTCTTTGTCCTTTCGTTTGTTTGGTAATGTCTTCGGCGGCGAGAATTTGCTGACGAGTATGACTGGTATGGCGCCTTATATTGTGCCGATTCCGTTTTATTTTTACGAAGTGCTCGTCGGCGTTGTTCAGGCGTTGATCTTCACTTTGCTGGTCGCTATTTATATTGGTCTGATGACTAACCACGATGAGGAGCACGCTCATTAACTCTAACCTCAAAACACTTTCAGCGTCGGGACTATGTCAAAGAATCGTAGACGGCGCAGAAACTAACTAAATACAACACTCAACGATACATATTATGTTCGATATCCTTGCAGAAATTACAGGAAAAATTCACGTAGCAGCCGCAGCCATTGCAGTGCCTCTAGCGATTGGTCTTATTGGCCTCAAGGCTTGCGAATCTGTCGGTCGTAACCCAGAAGCAGCGACTAAGGTTCTGGTTCAGTCGATTATTGCTATGGCTTTCGCTGAAGCGATCGTCTTCTTCGCGATCTTCCTTGGCTAATCTGGTATTTCAGGTTTTGCCGGTGCCTCGTGTTGAAACGAGGTGCCGGCTCTTTCTGTCTCTTTTTTTATTACTTTCCTCTCTATGAAGGCCATATTCATTACTTTGCTACTCGCACTTTCTCTACCGCTCGGTCTTGTTGCCGCTGAAGAAGCGCCCGCGGCTTCCTCTGTTGAGGGCAAACTCCATGGAGTCGCTGAACAATTACATGCGGATCTTGCGCATGTTGAGGAAAGTATCCACGAAGAGGAGGATAAGCTGACTATGATCACCGAGAAGTTCGGTGTGTCGCTGCCTACGCTGATCGCTCAAATGGTCAATTTCGTGTTGGTTGCTTTTGTCCTCTACAAATTTGCTGTAAAGCCGATCGCTGCGACACTCGATGAGCGTCAACAAAAGATCGCAGATGGTTTGCAATATGCTGAAGAAATGAAGGCACAACTTGCTGAAGCTGAACGCGAACGTGCCGAGAAAGTGAAGCAAGCTGCGATTGATGCGCAGGCCATTCTGACAGAAGCTCGAGAGCAATCGAAGGAGATGATTGAGAGCAAGACACAAGAAGCTGCGGCTCAAGCGGAAGCGATCATTCGTAAGGCTAGCGAAGCAACTGAGCTTGAGCGTCAGAAAATGCTTTCTGATGTGCGCCAAGAAGTTGCACGCTTGGTTGTGGCGACATCTTCGAAGGTTCTTTCTCGTGATCTCTCCGATAGTGAGAAGCAAACTTTCTCCGATTCCGCTGCCAAAGAATTGGCCAGCGCTGGATAAGCCCCCATTTTTGACCTGATGAAACGCGATAAAAAGATCACCAAGTTAGCCAAGAAGCTCGTCGAGCTTTCGAAGGACGACCGCGGTGTCGTGACTGAAGCTAAAGTCGGCGAGGTGCTTGCAGGCATCAAGCAGGTCGAGCTCCGCAATCCAGTGGCAACGCTAAAGTCTTATCTCAACTACCTGCGCCGTGAAATTGCTCTACAGACTGCTGTGGTGGCGACTCCGGCTGCTTTGAGTGCAGATGCACTTAAGGCGATCGAGGTTAAATATTCCGCACTTTATGGACGTCCGATCAGTGCGGTGACTCAGGAGGACGCTTCTTTGATTGCTGGTGTGCGCGTGCGTGTTGGCGATGATGTGTATGATGCGTCCGTAGCTGGTCGCTTACAACGCCTTGCTGAAAACGTCCACTAAGCTGGCATCTTATTACTACTCCCTTCTAAATTCTTTCTTCTTACAATGAGCTCTATAGTCGAACAAATCGAAAACGAAATCGCTAGCTTTCAAGCTGGCGCCGTCAAATCCAACACCGGCAAGGTGGTTTCCATCGCCGATGGTGTGGCCAAGCTCTCCGGCCTCTCTGGCATCATGTACAACGAAATGATCGATTTCGGTCAGGGCGTGACTGGGCTGGCTTTGAATCTTGAAGAAGATGAAGTCGGTTGTGTGATTCTAGGTGACTACTCGAAGCTCAAGGAGGGCGATGAAGCGACTACTACGGGTAAACTGCTTTCCGTTCCTGTTGGCATGGGACTACTCGGTCGTGTAGTGGATGCGATTGGTAATCCGATTGATGGCAAGGGCCCGATCAACGCGACAGAAACCTACCCAGTGGATCAAGTTGCACCTGGTATTATCCCCCGTAAGTCTGTCGACCAGCCTATGCAAACTGGTATCATGGCGATTGACTCTATGATCCCCATCGGTCGTGGACAACGTGAGTTGATCATCGGTGACCGTTCGACAGGTAAGACTACTATTGCGATCGATACCATCATCAATCAGTCCAAGATCAATAACCAGCATCGAAATGAAGACGGCTCCTTTCCTGAAGGTTTCCGCCCCGTTTACTCGATTTACGTGGCAGTTGGTCAGAAAAATTCCAATATTGCCCGCACCATTGCTGTTCTTGAGAAAGCTGGCGCGATGGAATATACGATCATCGTTTGCGCATCGGCTGGCGATAATCCTGCCAATCAATACATTGCTCCCTTCTCTGGTGCGTCCATGGGGGAATACTTCATGCACAATGGTATGGATGCGCTCATCGTTTATGATGACCTTTCCAAGCAAGCGGTGGCTTATCGTCAAATTTCCTTGGTTCTAAAACGCCCGTCTGGTCGCGAAGCCTATCCTGGTGATGTCTTCTACCTTCACTCCCGCCTCCTTGAGCGTTCTGCTCGTGTGAATGAGGACAATGGTAATGGATCGCTGACTGCGCTGCCAATTATCGAGACACAAGCGGGCGACGTTTCGGCTTACATTCCTACCAACGTAATTTCTATTACAGACGGCCAGGTTTTCCTCGAAACGGATCTCTTCAATCAAGGTATTCGTCCTGCGGTATCGGTGGGTCTTTCTGTTTCCCGTGTGGGTTCCGCTGCGCAGATCAAAGCGATTAAGAAGGTGGCTGGTAAGGTGAAGCTTCAACTGGCTCAGTTCCGTGAGCTAGCCGCATTCGCTCAGTTTGGTTCCGATCTCGATGCCAAGACCAAATCTCAACTTGAGCGTGGTGCCCGTGTCGTGGAGCTCTTCAAGCAAACAGCATTCAATCCGATCCCTGTCGAGGTGCAGTCTTCCCTGATCTGGGCCGTGCAGAATGGTTTCTTCGATAAGATCGATGTCGCTAATATTGTTACCGCTACAACTAGCTTACGCGAATTCCTGGAAACTCGTGGCTCCAAGATTATGGACACGATTCGTTCCGAAAAAGCAATCAGCGATGAGTCTGAAGCTGCCTTGAAAAAATCGCTCGAAGAGTGGCAGGCTGGCTTTTCTGCTTAAGATCGCTCGCTAGCGAATTCCTTATTCTTAATTCTTAATTACTAATTTAATAGAATGGCCAATCTTCGCGACATCCGCCGCCGCATCAAGTCGGTTAAAAATACCCGGCAGATCACGCGTGCGATGCAGCTCGTCTCATCTTCCAAGATGAAACGTGCGCAGGACGCCGCTGTAGCCGGCCGTCCCTATGCGTTGCTGCTCGCCGATCTGCTTGACACTGTTGGCGAAAAGCTCGACCTAAGCGGTGCCACGATTTCGCATCCCTTCTTTGAGAAGCGAGAAGTGAAGACGCGTGGTATCCTCATCCTCTCGACTGACAAGGGCCTCTGCGGACCTCTCAACACGAATCTTTTCCGGAAGATTTCAGATGAGGTTAAAGGAGCTGCAAAATTTGTAGTTGTGGGGCGTAAAGCGGCTCAGTTTGTCACCCGTTCTAAGCGTGATCTGATTGCGGATTTTACTGTTTCGGATAAAGCCAGCTTTAGTGAGTTGCGTCCGATGCTTAAGATGCTGATCGATGCATATAAGAATGGAGAGGTCGATACTATCGAGGTCGCTTATCCAAGCTTTGTGAACGTGCTGGTCCAAGAGCCCATTATTCAATCACTGCTTCCAATCGTTGACCTGCGCGAAGTGCTGGATCAACTCAAGAAACGTGTGTCTGGGGAAGAAGAAATTCTTGCAGCCCGTGTCGACCAGCGTGAAATGGTCTTCGAGCCATCTGCTGAGGAAGTCCTCGAGCAATTGCCCGATCTCTACGTCAAAGTGATCATCCACCAGCTTCTGCTGGAAAGCCGTGCGGCGGAATACTCCGCACGTATGGTTGCGATGAAGGCCGCTACCGACAATGCTTCAAGCCTCGTCGATGACCTGACTCTCGATTATAACAAGGCGCGACAAGCCGCGATTACTCAAGAAATTCTCGAAATCGCGGCGGCCGCATCCGCTCACTAATCCTTTTCTTATCACTTCTACCTCCTTTCTCCTAACTTCTCTTTAATCATGAGCAAAAACGGTAAAATCGTCCAAGTCATCGGCGCCGTCGTCGACGCAGCCTTTCCGCAAGACAGCGTCCCTGAAATTTTCGACGCGATCACAATCGCCTACCAAGTCGGTGGTGCTGAAAAGAGCCTTACGCTCGAAGTGCAACAGCACCTCGGTGATGGCCTCGTTCGCGCCGTTGCGATGACATCGACCGACGGCCTTGTCCGCGGCATGGAAGTTATCGGCACAGGTGCTCCGATCTCCGTACCCGTTGGTGAAGCCGTGCTTGGCCGCATCTTCAATGTAACTGGTGATACCGTGGACGAAAAGGGCCCTGTCGCTACAGACGAGCGTCGCTCGATTCACCGTCAGCCTCCTGAGCTCGTCGATCAGGCCACAGATGCTGAGATCCTCGAAACAGGCATTAAGGTGATCGACTTGATTTGCCCCTTCACAAAAGGTGGTAAAGTGGGCGCCTTCGGTGGTGCGGGTGTTGGTAAGACCGTTGTCATCATGGAGCTGATCAACAACATCGCTAAAGCGCACGGTGGTTACTCCGTATTCGCTGGTGTGGGTGAGCGTTCACGTGAAGGAAATGACCTTTACCACGAAATGTCGGATGCCGGCGTTATCGACCAAGAAAATATTGGTAACTCTAAAGTGGCCCTAGTTTATGGCCAAATGAACGAGCCCCCCGGTGCACGTATGCGTGTCGCTCTGTCCGGTTTGACAATGGCTGAATACTTCCGTGATGAAAAGAATCAAGACGTTCTTCTCTTCGTGGATAACATTTTCCGTTTCTCTCAAGCCGGTGCTGAGGTGTCTGCGCTACTCGGTCGCTCGCCTTCTGCGGTGGGTTACCAGCCAACACTTTCTCAGGAAATGGGTAACCTTCAGGAGCGTATTACCTCCACTAAGAAGGGTTCGATTACCTCTTTCCAAGCTGTTTATGTCCCTGCCGATGACTTGACTGACCCTGCGCCAGCCAACACCTTCGCTCACTTGGACTCCACCATCGTTCTTGAGCGTTCGATCGCTGAGCTTGGTATCTACCCAGCGGTGGATCCCCTCGCTTCGATCTCCAATGCGCTGGATCCCGCCATCGTTGGCGAAGAGCACTACAAAGTGGCACGCGGCGTGCAAAACGTGCTGCAACGCTATAAGGATTTACAAGACATCATCGCGATTTTGGGCCTGGACGAGCTTTCTCCAGAAGACAAGCAAACCGTTTACCGTGCACGTAAGGTTCAAAAGTTCCTTTCACAGCCATTCCACGTGGCGGAAATCTTCACTGGCACACCCGGTGAATACGTTTCCACAGCCGACACCATCAAGGGCTTCCAAATGATCCTCAATGGTGAGTGCGACGACCTAGCCGAAAACGACCTTTACATGAAGGGCGGAATTGAAATGGCAATTGAAGCTAACAAAAAGGGCTAATCAGATTTTTCTGACTTCCGTCTTCTGATCTCTGACTTCTGAACGAAAATGCTTACACTCGAAATCATCACACCCGACGAAAAAGTTCTCAGCACTGAGGCCAATCAAGTCGTTTTACCGACTGAGTCGGGTGAGGCTGGCATCTTGTCCGGTCACATCCCTATGGTGACAAAAATTGTCGCTGGTGAGCTGAAAGTCATCAAAGACAGTGGCACTGAGTTCATCGCAGTTGATAGCGGGTTTGCGAAGGTTTTGGGCAACACCATCTCGGTGCTGACTGAAGCTGCCGTTGACGTCAAAGCGATCGATTTGGGGGAGGTGGAGTCTGCGCAGGCTCGTGCTGTCGAAGCGCTCAAACAAGCCGAAGCGGATGGTGTCGATTACGATCAACTCGAGCAACTTGAGAAGAATATTCAGTTTCTGGTGGCACAAAAGCTGGCCAAAGGTAGGCGCCGTTAACCCGTGAGCAAGAAGTTTTCCAAACGCGTCTTCCAATAGGAGGACGCGTTTTTTTATTTTAGGACGATCCGCGCTGCTTGCTTGCTGAGGCGGGAGTCTTTGTTGTGGGGGCAATCTTGTGTATTTGGCATATTTTATTTGCTCTAATGACTGTAACGGAATGAGCTATGCATTCATGAGTATCTCGTTTAAACCCAACCAAACTTTATTATTCATTGGTGATTCGATTACTGATTGCGGTCGCACACGACCGATTGGCCAACGAGCGGGCAACGGATTGGGAAGTGGATATGTTAGTTTTGTGGATAGCATCTTGGGCGCAGCGGTGCCTGAAGTGCCAGTAAGAGTGCTCAATCTAGGCTGTAGTGGAAATCGTGTGACGAATCTAGCTGAACGTTGGCATGCCGACGTACTGGATTTGAAGCCTGATTGGCTTTCCGTCATGATTGGGATTAATGATGTCTGGCGTCAGTTTGATGGGGTGCCTGGCATGCCGCAGGTTGCGCCCGAACAATATGAGTCGATTTATCGGGATTTACTCGCGCAAACACGTCCTCAGTTGGAGGGCTTGGTTCTGATGACACCTTACTACTTGGAGACTAATCTAGAGGATCCTATGCGGACAAAAATGGATATTTATTCCGCGATTACTCGGAAACTAGCTCAAGAATTTGATGCCATCTTTGTGGATACTCAAGCAGCCTTTGATCAATATTTGGCACAGCGGCCGACTCAATCACTTTGCTCTGATCGGGTGCATCCCAATGGCGTGGGGCACATGGTTTTGGCGCGTGCGTTCTTAACGGCAGTGGGGCTGTGATGGCTTCTGCAGTGGTTGCGAGTCTTGTGTGGAATTGATTGGCTTACCCATTTCGTGGGAGCCGAATGGTGAAAGTCGTACCTTGTGCACTGGTTTCAAATTCGATTTTACCCCGGTGAGCGTTGATAATGGATTGTACAATGGCGGTGCCGAGCCCTGTGCCATCGCTTTTTCCTTGCGTAACGAAGGGTTCAAAAAAGTTATCTCGAATGCTGCTCGGAATGCCGGGACCATTGTCTGTGATCGTTATGGTGACGGTGTCCTCGTCCTGCTCTGCCGTGACTGTCACCTGGCCATCGATATCGGCACTGTGCAGAGCTTCAATTGAGTTGCTTATCAGATTTTGTAACACGCGTAATAGCTTACTCGCGTCACCTTGCAAGCTCGTGCCATTTCCTTGCATCAGTAGCTCAACTGTCTGGTCTTTGAAAAATGGGGTGTTGAGTTCGCGAAAGTGCTCGAAGAGTGTGTCGATACTGACGTAGGCTATTTCGATCTGACTGTCCCCGCGTGCAAAGGCTGCTAGGTCGTTCGCCATATTAACCATGCGGCGAATTTGTGATTCAATGTTTTGGCAGATTTTAGCGGTCTTAGGATCGTCTTTATAACGTTGTCCAATGATGTTGGAGCCTAGGCTTATAATCGCGAAAGGATTCTTAAAATCGTGCAATAAGGAAGATACCATCGTGCCGACGAGTGTGAGCTTTTCGGTGCGCATTACTTCGTCCATATAGTGGTCGGTTGTACTTTTTAAATGATGTATAACACTTTCTAAAATACGGCGAACCGGCTCGGCATCTTCAATGATTTTTTTGACAGTTGGTTCAGGTACGCGCCCAATTGTGCATGTGCCCAGTGCAACGGCACCTAGTGCGCGGTGCTCTCCGGTGAATACACCAACTTCGCCGAAAAAGCTACCTTCACCCGATTGACTGACGTTTTGTAAACTCCCGTCCAACTTCTGTTTGGTGAAGGCGACATTGCCAGACAGTATTAGAAAGAGTGCGTCGGGTGCGCTGTTTTCAGGGAAGATTATCTCGCCGTCAGACAAAGTTATAATTTCAACTTCGCTGGCGATTGTTGCGCGGCGTGCGTCCGCAATCGAGCAGATGAACGGATGGTCTTCGAGCTTCATGGTGTCTCGTTTTTTTCGGCTGGCACGTCCTCCTTGCGGTCTTGTTGTAGCTTGTAAATGGCTAGCGTTGATGCTACAGCCATGCTAAACAGTAACATGCCGAGGATAATGCCTTTTGGTTGGAGTGCCTTCTTCAATATAAATTACGAAATTAGGCACTTGCTGTGAGGTTTCAATAATCGAATTAGGAAAGACGCATGCGGTAGTCTTCGTAGCCGAAGCGGCGCACCGTCTTTAGGCCTTCACGCTCTGAATAGAGCGAGATCGCAGGCAGGGGCACTCCGTTAAACGTACTGTTTTTCACCATGGTGTAGTGAGACATGTCAAGAAAGACCAGCCGCTGCCCGACCTCCAGCGGTTGTGAAAAGGAATAATCGCCGATCACATCGCCGGCCAAGCAAGACATGCCGCCTAATCGGTAGCTGTGGGCATACTCGTTCGCGGCACCTGCGCCTAAAATGCCCGGGCGGTAGGGCATCTCCAACACGTCGGGCATGTGGCAGGTAGCCGAACTGTCGAGGATGGCGATCTGGTGGCCCCCCGCCTCGATCAGGTCCAGCACGGTCACGACTAAGACGCCGGTGTGGAGTGCAACGGCTTCCCCGGGTTCGAGATACACGTCGAGCTGGTAGCGCTCACGGAAATATTTCACTACGCGAATGAGACGCTCGATATCATAACCGGGGCGTGTGATGTGGTGGCCGCCGCCAAAATTGAGCCATTTGAGCCCGGGTATGAGATCGCCAAATTTCGCTTCGAAGGCCTCCGCGGTGTGCTCCAGTGCGTCGGCATCTTGTTCACACAGCGCGTGGAAATGGAGTCCATCCAGATTGGAGAGTAGGTCCTTGGGGAGCGTTTCGAGCGCGCGATCAAGGGCGGCGCGCGTGGTGCCCAGTCGCGACGAAGGTGCGCAGGGATCGTAGAGCTCAGTCTCTACTTCAGAGTATTCCGGGTTGACGCGTAGACCCAATTCCGGGCGTCGCTGGCCTTCCAGCGCGCTGAGGCCTTTGGCCAGTTGTCCCGCAGAGTTGAAAACCAGGCTGTGAGCGAAGCGGCTGAGCTTTTGAATTTCCTCCGGCTTATAGGCGGCCGAGTAGACATGCACTTCGGGGCCAAAAGATTCCTGCGCAAGTAAGGCTTCATGTAGGCCACTGGAAGTGGTGCCGCTCAAATATTTGCGAATCAGTGGAAAGGTGCTAAAGCAGGCAAAGCCTTTGAGGGCCAGTAGCACCTTGGCGCCGGAGCGCTCAGAGACGGATTGCAGGAGCTGGCAGTTCTTCTCCAGTTGATCCAGATGCACGACATAGCCCGGCGAGGGAGCCTCGTCGAAAGGAATGGAAGCCAGCGCTGCGAGACTGGACTCGCTTAATGGAGGAGTGGGATCTTGAGCCATAGCTTGAGAATCTGAGTGTTTTCGCTCCGATGACCAAGATTTGATTTTGAGATTTTTAGATCGAAGATTATTGATTGCCAAGGATCGATCGTAGCACGGGGTCTTCTCCCCAGTACTTTGCGTGGATGGCAATGCCTTCGGCTTCCATTAGAGGACCATAGACCTGAACTCCCGGCTCGGTGCGTTGGAAAATTTCCCGAATTGCGAGAGGACTTTCCGGCAGCGGGTTCTTGGCGGCAGCGGGATAGATTTGGCGAATCACCTCAGTGAGTTTAGAAGAAGTGGTGCCATAGACTACCTTACGGATGCCTGCCCAGCGTATCGCTCCGCAGCACATAATACAGGGCTCCGTGCTGGCGTAGAGGGTGCTGGCCGCCAGTGTCGCGCGATCGAATTGTCGCGTGGCCTGACTGATCAGTCCGGTTTCCGCGTGCTGAGTGACGTCTTGCAGGGTGTAGACTGCATTCTCAAATTCAAAGATGATTTCTCCGTCTTTGACGAGTAGTGCACTAAAGGGGTGGTTGCCATGTTCGACCGCACGCTCAGCGAGTGCATAGGCATAGCTCATTAATTCGCGGTCGGCGGTAGTGGTGGCGGGATCGTCTGGTAGAGCCATAATTTGTTTCGCTGTTGTGTCGCTGTTAGCGCCCCTTTCGGAGATGGTTTGGGTGTTTTCACTATGTCCAATCGTCAGAGCAAGCAGCGTGCTGCTGAGTATCATTAAAATTTTATGCATGCAGGACCCCTAGCAACCGCCATGCCGTATCGCTGGGATGGGCACACTGTTTGGGGGCACGTCATCGCGCACTTAATGCGATTTTTTAATTTGCATTCGGTGGAGGATGTACTACGCGTAGAGGTCTTAGATATAGGAGAGCTCCAGGCGTGGAGCTGAGATTTGGGTGCGCTCCACCCGTAGATCCTTTGAACCTGATGCGTGTTAACACCGCCGTAGGGATTATCGAGTCGAATGGACCTCTGGGGCTGTTGGGCGGGATTTTTTCGAGGCAGTGTGAGGCGGATCGTGACTCACTTAAATTATGCCAGAAAATTCCATTAACGAAACTACTTCGAGCCATACCTTGTTCCCGAATTCCGAGCGTGTTTATATCACTGGCTCGCGTCCTGACCTGAAGGTGCCCATGCGTGAGATTAAACTCTCGCCGACAATTTTACCGAATGGCGCTGGCGAATTGCCCAACGATCCGGTGCGCGTCTATGACACTGCAGGCCCATGGGGTGATGCCAGCTATCATGGTGATGTGACTCAGGGCCTGCCGCGCATGCGGGAGGCGTGGATCCGGGAGCGCGGCGACGTGGAGGAATATGAGGGCCGCGAGGTGAAACCGCAGGATGATGGCTATCTCTCTGAGGTGCATAAGGCGGGGGCCCGTATGAAGGATGGCCAACGCAAATTGATCGAGTTCGACAATACGCGCCACCGTCCGATTCGTGCCAAGGCAGGCAAGGTGGTGACTCAACTGCAATATGCACGTGCGGGCATCATCACGCTGGAGATGGAGTTTATCGCGATCCGTGAAAATATGAAACTGCAGGCGGCGAAGCAAGGTGCCGAAATTTCAGCATCTGCGGATCAAAATTCGCTGAATATCCAGCACCCCGGGCAAAGCTTTGGCGCTTCGATTCCCGACGAGATTACTCCGGAGTTTGTGCGCTCCGAAGTGGCCCGCGGCCGCGCGATCATTCCTTGTAATGTGAATCACCCCGAGCTGGAGCCGATGATTATTGGCCGGAATTTCCTGGTAAAAATTAATACCAACATTGGTAACTCCGCTGTGGCTTCGTCGATCGAAGAGGAAGTTGAAAAGATGCGCTGGTCGGTGAAGTGGGGCGGCGATACACTGATGGACCTTTCCACGGGTAAGAACATTCACCAGACGCGGGAATGGATCTTGCGCAATTGCCCGGTGCCAGTCGGCACGGTCCCAATTTATCAAGCGCTGGAAAAGGTCAACGGTAAGGCCGAAGACCTGACTTGGGAAATTTTCCGCGATACTTTGATCGAGCAAGCCGAGCAAGGGGTGGATTACTTTACGATTCACGCGGCCGTGCTGCTTCCGTTTGTGCCGATGACTGCGAAGCGCATGACGGGCATCGTGAGCCGCGGTGGTTCGATCATGGCGAAGTGGTGCCTCTCGCACCATAAAGAAAATTTCCTTTATACTCACTGGGATGATATTTGCGAAATCATGGCGGCCTATGATGTCTCCTTTTCGATCGGCGACGGTTTGCGTCCAGGCTCCATTGCAGATGCCAATGATGAGGCGCAATTTGCCGAACTGAAAACTCAGGGTGAGCTCACCCGACGCGCTTGGGAATTCGGAGTGCAAGTCATGAACGAAGGTCCCGGGCACGTGCCGATGCACATGATCGAGGAAAACATGAAGAAGCAGATCGAGTGGTGCGATGAAGCACCGTTCTATACACTTGGACCACTCACGACAGATATTGCGCCGGGCTACGACCACATCACCAGCGGCATCGGTGCCGCTATGATTGGTTGGTATGGTTGCGCGATGCTTTGCTACGTGACTCCCAAGGAGCACCTCGGCCTGCCCAACAAGGACGATGTGCGCGAGGGAGTGATCACCTATAAGATCGCCGCGCATGCCGCCGACCTCGGCAAAGGGCATCCGGCCGCGCAATACCGTGACAATGCACTCTCGAAGGCGCGCTTCGAGTTCCGCTGGGAGGATCAGTTTAATCTGTCACTCGATCCGGAAAAAGCGAAGTCCTTCCACGACGAAACTTTGCCCCAAGACTCGGCGAAGACCGCGCACTTCTGCTCGATGTGTGGCCCGAATTTCTGCTCGATGAAAATCACAGAAGATGTGCGCGAGTATGCGGCCAAGCTCGGCGTTTCGGAAAAAGAAGCGCTGGAAAAGGGCATGGCAGAAAAGTCGGCTGAGTTTAAAGACAAGGGTGGCGAAGTGTATCTCGCTGGATCGGAAGCATGAAGATCAGCGTAAATGACGAAGCGCGTGAAGTGCCCGAAGGCTTGACGCTACAGGCACTGCTCGCGGAGCTCGGGCTTGAGTCGAAGCCCGGGCTTGCGGTGGCGGTCAATCAGTCCGTTGTGCCTGCGGCCGAGCTGGCTGCCTACCAGCTCGCTGCGGAGGATGCCGTGCTGATTATTCAAGCCACCCAGGGGGGCTAATGCTATGCGAGTGATTGCCGTGTCTCCAGAATCTAAATACGCCAATGAGGCAGATGTGATCGTGCGCTTGTTGCAAGCGGGCCTGATGCGTTATCATGTGCGCAAGCTCTCTTGGACGCTGGCGGACTGCGCGGAATTACTCGACGCGGTGCCGTCAAAATGGCATGCTCGGATCTCCCTGCATCAACATCACGTGCTGGCTGAAAGCTACGCGGTGGGCCTGCATTATAAAGATGGCATGGCAGTCGATCATGCTTTGCTGGGAGGGCGAATTTGTTCGCGTTCCTTGCACCGTCTCGACGAGCTGGAGACGCTGCTGAAGCAAGTGGATTACGCTTTCTTGAGTCCGGTATTTCAGTCCATCACTAAGCATGCTTATGGCCCGTCCTGGACGGAAGCGGATTTAGCCGCGGCGCTGTCAGGCGCTTCCGCTGCAAAGCTCTATGCGTTGGGGGGCATTACCGCAGTGAATGCGGCGCGCGCCATGGCATACGGATTTGAGGGTGTGGTTGTGCACGGCTCGCTGTGGCAAGCGGCCGATCCACTGGAGGCCTTTGCCCGCTTTCGAAAGGAGGCCGCATGAATTGGCCGAAGTATATGTGCCTGACGATTGACGGTATCGAGCGTTCGCATACAGAGCAGGTGCAGGCCTTGTGCGCCGCGGGCGTGGATTGGGTGCAGCTGCGTTCAAAGGAATTGTCGGATGCGCAGCTCGAACCGATTGCCTTTGAGTGTATGATTCGTTGTCGTGAGATCGGGAGCACTTTCATATTAAATGATCGTTTGGATCTGGCGCTGAAGCTCGGTGCAGATGGGGTGCATCTTGGCAAGTTGGATACACCCTGGGCGGATGCGCGCGCACGAGCAGGGGCAGACTTCTTAATCGGTGGCACCGTGAATTCGGTGGCGGATGCGGAGATGGTGGTTGCTGCGGGCGTATTGGATTACGTGGGCGTGGGCCCGTTTAAATTTACTCACACTAAAAAGAACCTCGCGCCCGTGCTCACTCCTGCTGATTGGCTGGCCATATTAGCAGTGCTGGGCGAGTTGCCGAGTTATGCGATCGGTGGAATCGAGCCCACTGATATTAAAGAATTATTGGCACTGGGAGTGACTGGTGCCGCGATTTGCTCGGTCTTATACCGTCAGCCGAATGTTTCGGATACCTATGCAATGTTACTGAATCAATTATGAAAACAGAGCCGCTCATTATCGCTGGAAAAACCTTCGAGTCCCGCCTTTTCGTAGGCACGGGGAAATACGCATCCGGTCAGCAGATGCAGGATAGCATTCGCGCCACAGGCAGCCAGCTAGTGACGATGGCGATGCGCCGCGTGCAGACCAAGGGCGGGGGGGACGGCATCATGGAATACATGGAGACCGAGCGGTATAGTTTACTGCCCAATACCTCCGGCGTGCGGGATGCCAAAGAAGCCATTTTTGCGGCGCAATTGGCGCGTGAAGCCTTGGGCACCAATTGGCTGAAATTGGAAATTCATCCCGACCCCAAGTATTTAATGCCCGATCCGATTGAGACCGTGAAAGCCGCGGAGCAGTTAGTCAAAGAGGGCTTTATTGTGCTGCCTTATATTCATGCCGATCCGGTGCTATGTAAGCGACTGGAAGAGGTGGGCGTGGCGGCGGTGATGCCGCTGGCGGCTCCGATAGGCACGAATGAAGGGCTCGCGGCACGGCGCTTTCTGGAGATCATCATCGCGCAAAGCAAGGTGCCCGTGATCATCGATGCCGGGCTCGGCTTACCCTCGCATGCGGCCGATGCCATGGAGATCGGCGCCGATGCGGTGCTGGTCAACACCGCGATCGCTACGGCCCGCGATCCGATTGCCATGGGAGCTGCCTTTAAGATGGCAGTTGAGTGCGGGCGCCTCGGCTATGAAGCGGGGCGTGGGCAGCAATCGATCGAAGCTGTCGCCTCATCGCCCTTAACCGCTTTTTTAGATGCCGGAGTGTAAATTGCTATGAGTTTTGTGGATGTATTAAATCGCCTCTCCTGGGAGGAGACCAAGGCCTCCATTCTCGCGAAGACTGCCGGGGATGTGGAGTCTGCTCTGTCGCGGCCGGTTGGTAAGTTAAGCTTGGAGGATTTCAAGGCTTTGATTGCTCCGGTGGCTCAGGATTACCTGGAGCCACTCGCCGCGCTTAGTCATGCCCGCACGGTTGAACGATTTGGCTATACTCAGCAGATGTATGCGCCGATTTACCTTTCCAATGTGTGCAGTAATATCTGCACTTACTGTGGCTTCAGCGCGAACAATCGGATTCCACGCAAAATTCTAAATGAGGCGGAGATCCTGCAAGAGTTGCAAGCCGTCAAGGCACTGGGAATGGATCATGTGTTGTTCGTGACCGGAGAGGCAAATCTACGGGTGGGCATTCCTTATTTGAGTAAAGCCTTTGAGCTGGCCCGGCAGACTTTTTCCAGTATTTCGATGGAGGTGCAGCCGCTCGATCAGGCGGGCTATGAAACTTTGATGGAGGCGGGACTCAGCTCGGTGCTGGTCTATCAGGAAACCTATAATCGCGACTCTTACGCAAAGTATCATCTAAAAGGAATGAAGAGCAATTTCGATTACCGGTTGGAAACTCCCGACCGGCTCGGGCGTGCGGGGATGAAGAAGATCGGGCTTGGTGCTTTGTATGGTTTGGATGACTGGCGCACGGATTCCTTTATGGTGGCGACGCATCTGTGTTATATGGAGCAGACGTATTGGAAAACGCGATACAGTTTATCCTTCCCGCGCATCCGTCCGCATGAAGGCGAGTTTCAACCGGTTTCGGTGATGACGGATAAGGATCTGGTGCAATTGATCTGTGCCTATCGTTTACTAAGCTCCGAGGTCGAGCTGTCGATGTCCACACGAGAGAGCCCCGTCTTTCGCGATCATGTGCACAAGCTCGGTATTACCAGTTTAAGTGCCGGATCGAAGACCAATCCCGGCGGCTATGTGGTCGATCCGCAGAGTTTGGAGCAGTTTGAGATATCCGATGAGCGCAGCCCGGCTGAAGTCGCCACGATGCTAAGGGCCGGCGGTTACGAAGTGGTGTGGAAGGATTGGGACTCGACCTATGATGGCTGTGCCTGCGTAGGCGTGTGATCATGGAGCATCAAAAGGTTCGCAACCTGCAGAGAACCGTCTAAGCATTCACCTGATACTACTATGAGCGAATTATCCAAAGATGAAATTCTGCGCTATCAGCGTCACTTGACATTGCCCCACTTCGGTGAGGCTGCGCAGTTGCAGCTCAAATCTGCCAAAGTGTTGGTGGTGGGGGCAGGGGGGCTCGGCTGTCCCGTGCTCCAATATCTCGCGGCGGCGGGAGTGGGCACGCTTGGAATTGTGGATGACGATGTCGTGAGCTTGTCCAATCTGCAGCGTCAGATTCTGTTTAACGAGTCCGAGCTCGGCCGGGGCAAGGCGGAGTTGGCCGCGGAAAAATTGCGCGCGATGAACCCGCACATTAACTGTGTGCCGCACGCCACCCGCTTAGGAGTGGACAATGCACTCGATTTGATCGCTCAGTATGATTTCGTGGTGGACGGTAGTGATAACTTTCCGACCCGTTATTTGATAAGCGATGCCTGTGTGCTGGCAAATAAGCCACTGGTCTATGGCGCGCTCTACACCTTTCAGGGGCAGGCGAGTGTTTTCAATTGGCAAGGTGGGCCGACTTATCGCTGTTTATTTCCCGAGCCGCCCCGTCCCGAAGATGCGCCCAACTGTTCTGAGATCGGAGTGGTGGGAGTGTTGCCAGGGATGATTGGGATGATTCAAGCCACTGAGGCGATCAAGTTGATTACAGGAGTCGGTGAGCCATTGACGGGGAAACTGTTAATGTTCGATGCATTGACGATGCGTCAGCAGATCGTGAGTTTCCAGCGAGTGCCTGAGCAGGCTGCGGTGACGGAGCTACGCTTGATCGAATATAGCTGTGGCGTCGCCCAGCAGCAATCAGTGGCCGAAGTGGAGCCGCAGGATTTACAGGCGGACCGCAGCGAGTATCAATTGCTGGACGTGCGGGAGGATTGGGAGCGCGCGATTTGCGCCTTACCCGGGGCGCATTTACCGCTCGGCCTGATCCTGGAGGGCCAGGCCGACTTTGAGGCGATCGGCTTTGATACCAGCAAGCCGACCTATGTGTATTGCAAGGGCGGTGTGCGCAGTTTGAAAGCCGCCGAAGCCATGCAGGCGCATTATGGATTTAAACAATTAAAGAGTCTGCGTGGCGGGATTCTGGGCTGGGCGGCCGCCGTGGACCCTGCAATGCAGACTTATTAGAGAGGCGACCGTATGAATGCACCGCCCTTGGTATTGACGATTTCCGGTTCCGATAGTTCCGGGCATGCGGGCATGCAGACAGACAATCGCGCCATTCATGCCGTGGGTGGCTTTCCCCTAAACGTTTTGACTGCGGTGACCTTGCAAAGTCCAAAAGGCGTGGAAGCGGTGGAAATGATGTCCGCGGATTTTGTGGAAGCACAATTGAGGTCTATGTTAAAAAACTACCGTGTGCGGGCGATTAAAAGTGGCATGTTGAGCAGTGTGGAGATCGTTCATCGGGTGGCGCAAGTTTTGTCAGAGTATCCAGATATTCCCTACGTGCTCGATCCGGTGCTTTGTTCCAGTAGCGGAGCTATGTTGCTGGAGCCTGCAGGAGTGGAGGCCTTACGTTTAAAACTCATGCCGCGTGCTTGTCTGTCGACTCCCAATCTGGAGGAAGTGGCGATCCTCTCTGGGAAGAGTGAAAACCCTTATCAAGCAGCCGCGGATTTGTCTGTAGCCTGCGGACAGGCTATTTTATTGAAAGGTGGGCATGCGACCAGAGCGCAGTGCGAGGATTGGTTGTATCATCCGGGCGGGCGGCAATACTGTTTTACGGAGGCGCGAGTCCAGACCCGTAACACGCGCGGCACCGGTTGTGCACTCAGTGCATTGATCGCCGCGCATTTGGCATGGGAACCCTATGAATTGGAAGATAGCATTCGTTCGGCGAAAGCACTCTTGAGCGGGGAGCTGCAGGAGCACTCGAAAGAATGCTGGAAGCGCGCTGGCCCTAGTTTTTATTAATATTTTAAATCATCGAGCTACTGCCGCGATGTTTTTTTCTGGTTATTTGGACTTGAGTAGGCTGTGGAGTGCGTCACTCATTTCTTTTATACGATAGGGCTTCGGTACCACCGCCTTAAATGGCGAGTTCTTGTGGTTCGACATGACGTCGGAAGTGGTATAGCCGCTGGAAGCAATCGCGATTAGTTCAGGATCGTAAGTGAGGAGGATTTTCGCAGCTTCTTCGCCTCCCATTCCACCTGGTACGGTCAGATCAAATACGCAGGCATCGAAAGGAGTGTTGGCCTCTTTAGCGGCTTTATAGGCAGTGATTGCTTCATTGCCGTCTGTGGAATATACGACCTCGTAGCCCAATACCGTTAGGATTTCTCCGGCGACCATCATCATCGCTTCCATGTCATCCATGACTAAGATTCGGCCTTTGCCCCGATGAATGGTTTCTTCGGGAGGCGCCGGAGTCGTTATTGTGCGGTTGGTTTGCTCGTCTATCTGTTGTACGCTTTTAGGGAGATACACCCGGAAGATAGAGCCGTGGCCGAGGGAGGAGTCGGCTGTAATAGTGCCTTTATGAGTATGTATGATTGAGTAGGAAGAGGCGAGCCCGAGGCCATTGCCGTGTTCTTTGGTCGTGAAGTATGGATCGAATATACGTTTGAGGTTACTGGGAGAAATTCCAGTGCCATTATCACGTACTTCAATGCATACGTAATTTCCTGCGCTAAGCGCGGGGACCTCGGAGGGGCGCACTTTCAAGTTGCGAATGCGGATGTGAATGTTGCCGCCATTGGGCATTGCTTGGTCGGCATTAATGATTAGATTGTTAACGACTTGGCTGATCTGTCCTTTATCGGCATCAACGGGCCAGAGATCTGGATCCATCGTGACTTCGCATTTTACGTTTGAACCGCGCAATATGAACTGGGCAGATTCTTCGACCATTTCAGAGACGGTTGTCACCTCGAGTATGGGGGCTCCGCCTTTTGAGAATGTGAGTAGTTGTTGTGTTAGTGATTTTGCTTGTAGGGCAGCTTTCTCCGCTGCGATCAGTTTTAGGGAATGTTTATGGCTTTCGTCCAGCTCGATTCGGACCATTGAAATGTTGCCCAGTATTGCTGTTAACATATTGTTGAAGTCGTGAGCGATGCCACCTGCCAGCAAGCTGATCGAGTTGAGCTTCTCCGCATTGAAAAGTTCCTTTTCTTTCTTCTTTTCCCAAGTGATATCACGCAGTACGGTGATGGCTCCGTGCTGTTTGCCATCCTCATCACGGATTTCACACATTTCAAGGGTTACGTTTAGGTGATTGCCATCGGCTCTTTCCAGTTGAAGTCCGAGTTTGGTGGCGATTCCGGTCAGTCCGGGGTCGATCATGGCACTCGTGAGGTCTTTGATTATTTTCCCGGTTTTTGGGTGTTTAACTTTGAGTACTTCGGCTAAAGGACGATCGAGTGCCTCATTGCTGGAAATGCCAAGGAGCCTAGTGGCTTCTTGGTTGAGGCGTTCGATATGTCCTGCTTGGTCCGTGGCAATGACGGCATCGGTAATCGAGTCGAGTGTGATTGCGAGGCGTTCTTTTTCTCGTTTGAGACCGATCTCGGCCTGCTTACGCTGGGTGATATCACGTAGGATGACGAGCAAAGCACTTTCGCCTTCCCAGATGAGGTCGACCGCAGCGAGTTCAACGATGCGTGTGAGATCATTGTAGTCGGGGATCTCGAGTTCGGTGATTTCGCCGCCTTTGACTTCGAAGGGGAAAATCTCTCCTACCAGTTGGTTCGGCTGAGCCTCGAGTAGTTGTCCCGCTGCCGGATTGAGAAATTTAATTTCGTATGCGCATGATAAGATGAGCATGGCATCGGTATTCGCATCGAAAATTCGGCGTAGTAATGACTCTCGATATTGAATTTCGGCAGTGTTGGCTTCTAAGCTTCGTAATAAGTTAGAACGTTCAATTGCATAGCGTATCGAGCGACGCAGGACTTCTCCGTTTAAACGATCTTTAAATAGGTAATCCTGTGCGCCGACTTGTAGAGCTTCCAGTGAGAGTTCTTCATCATCAGCACCTGTTAGCACAATAATGACTTCATCGTCTGCAGCAGCCATGATAGTGCGCAAAGTATGGATGCCTTGGCTGTCGGGGAGACTCAGGTCGAGTAATATGATATCGTAGCGCTTCTTTTTAAGTTTTTCGACGCCATCGGCCATACGCTTGACAGTGGTGATGCTGAAATTCAGCATAGATAAATCCAAATATTCGGCTACGAGATTGGCATCTGCTGCATTGTCTTCAAATAACAGTATTTCGATCGTTTTTGGTTCGGCAGTCGGCATGGTTGTGTATTTGTTTTTGTACTTAAATACTGTGGAAATCAATTTTTAAGCGAGGCTTTGTGCATCGGCTTTATCCAATGCGACATAGAAGGTGCTGCCATGGCCTGGGTGTGATTGGAACCATATGCGTCCACCGTGTTGTTCAGCGATTTTTTTACTGATGGCAAGGCCGATTCCAGAGCCATCATATTCATCGCGGGTATGTAGGCGGCGGAATAAGTCAAAAAGAACATCGTGATAGTCTGGGTCGATGCCGATACCTTGATCTTTAATGCTGACAATGCATTGCCCTGAAGCTTCGTTTTTGCTGCCATCTTTAAAAGTGACATTTACATGAGGTGTTGCTTGCGGGCGATTGAATTTAATTGCGTTTGCTAGTAGGTTTTGGAAAAGGCGTGTGAGGCGCACGCTGTCACCCATCACGACAGGAGCGGTGTCCACGGCGATGGTGATTTCGGCTCTAGTTTCGCGTATGTTCGCTCTTAAGTTGTCGATCGCATGTGCCATGATGTCTTCAAGGTCGAGTGGTTCAAATGCTTTGTCGGATTTATCTAGACGGGCATAGCTAAGCAAATCTTCAATCAAGCTGCGCATGCGGTCGGCGCCCTCACATGCGTAGCTAATGTAGCGACGTGCTCGATCATCCAGAGCCTTAGGGGAACGTTCTTGTAGTAGGCGCAAGTAGCTGGTGATCATGCGTAGAGGCTCGCGCATGTCGTGAGAGGCAATCGAGGCGAAGTTGGCGAGTTCCGCATTGGCGCTGCGTACTTCGGCGAGTGCTGATTCGGATCGTTTTTCAACCTCTAATGAGCTTTCAGGTAATGGTTGTAGCAGGCCGGACAGATAGGTGTCGGTCTGGCCTGGTAGGCGGCAGAGGCGGGCCGATAGCTTAAAGCCTGTGACGCGTTGACTTGCTGGTTTATCCAAGTGTAAGTGAAATTCAATTGGTTGGTTGTCCGTGCGAGCCAAATCCAGTGCATCCAGAAACGCGGCATGCTGCGATTCTTGGATTCTCATCAGGAATTCTGTGAGGTCGTTGAGAGAATCGGATGGTTTTAGACCTAGAAGTCTTTTACTGTGGGCATCGCAATGAATTTGGTCATTCGCATCGAGTTGCCAAAATCCGACTCCACTGACATCGAGCGCATTCTGGAGCGCGATGAGTTGATTATTCATTTCGTGATGAGGGGCGGTGGCCATTGGTGGATTGAGTATCTTTATAGAGCTTACGCTATGTTTGGTGCCATCGGCAACTTCTTATACTGTGGCATTTGCCCTATGAGGCTTGGCGTTAATTGGGTTGGGTGCAGTATGTTCGTTTTGCATTTCATGAGGTGGGGAGGTGGGCTGAGCAAGCTGGATTGATCGAGTTGTTTATTGCCTGTCGACTTTAGGTTACCTGTTTGTGCTTAATCTGACTTTGACGTGAAAGCTGGCAGTGAGTTGTCCTATTTTAAGAATTCCTAACTTGTATTATAAGTCTTTATTATTAGATTATCTAAACTCAATAAAAAGTTTGATTAGTCTGACTAATTTTGAAGACTGTCCTCAACTTTGGTTAGTATAGAGGGTAGTAGTTGGCTCGAGCGTTTGGTAGGCGCTCGGGCCATTTGCATTTTAGGGCAGGGAAGAGTAGTTTGATTCATACTTGCTAGGCGACAGGGAGCTGCCTTTAGTAGTCCTTTAATTGTCACGCATTGATCGTTCCCACAACGGGATAATCACCTATACATTACATGCCGAAATCAGCATCTAAAGCGACCTCACAACTCGAATCTGCCACCCGCCTCGCTCTCTTGCGTTCGCTGTGGCGCAGTCGTCTTGGCGATTTACGGGAGCAGAGCCTGATTCGACAGGGGAAGGGATGGTTTCACATTTCTGGGATGGGGCATGAGGCATTGGCTGCGGTGGCTTTGTCACTGGAACCGGAGGATTATGCATTCCCGTATTATCGTGACCGTGCTTTTTGTTTACAGCGCGGGCTCACAGATCGCGACATGGCATTGGCGTTTTATGCTAAGCGGGACTCTTCGAGTGGTGGGCGTCAGTTAACTGGGCATTTCAGTGATCGGGCGCTCAATATATGGAGTCACCCCTCGCCAGTTGCTGTGCATCTATTACCAGCTTGTGGCGCTGCCTGGGGGATGCAATTGGATGGTAAGAATAGCGTAGTGTATGCCTCTTTGGGGGAGGCATCTGCACGGCAGGGGGATTTTTTTGAAGCTGTCTGTTTCGCGAAAGAACGTAAGCTCCCAATGGTCTTCGTGGTTGAGGATAATCGGATTGCCATTAGTACGTCGACGGCTGAGACCAACCCAATTGCGCTTGGAGTGTTAAATCAGGATGAATGGCGTCGCGTCGATGGAAGTGATGTCGAAGCGGTGGCTGCTGTGGGAAATGCGGCGGTCGCGCATGCACGTGCTGGCAAGGGCCCTGCATTTATTTGGTGTGATGTGGAGCGTTTTTCCAATCATTCCAGCGCGGATGATCAGCGAATGTATCGAGGCGTTGATGAACTTGATGCTATGCATCAACGCGATCCAATAGCAGTCTTCCAACAGCGTATGATTGAGGATGGCCTGTTGACGGAGACAGAGGCAGTGCGGCTTGAAGAGGAGCTGCGTGAGGAGATCCGTGCCGCATATCGCGGAGCTGGCGCTGCTCAAGATCCCTTGGCGGCCGAGTGTGGTGTGCATTTGACGGGTGAATTAAGCACGCCGGACACAATGCCAGAGCTGCAATTGGGTGAGTCTTGTCGAATACTGGACGCCGTAAATCAGACCTTCCATGCTGCAATGGACACGATGCCTGATGTGGTATTTTTTGGTGAAGATATCGCGGACCCTAAGGGAGGCGTCTTTAATTTGACCAAGGGGCTTTCGCAGAAGGATCCCTTGCGTGCTGTGAATTCTCCTTTGGCGGAATCCACTATTATGGGAGTTTCGGTGGGGCTCGCTTCTTATGGTAAACGGCCATGTTTCGAGATTCAATTTGTCGATTTTATTTATCCAGGTTGGAATCAATTGGTGTCCAATATGGCGACTTTACGCTGGCGTAGTTATGGGCATTGGAAATGTCCATTGGTCATTTACGCGCCGTGCGGTGGTTATTTACCGGGTGGTGCATTGTGGCACAGTCAATCGGGGGAGGGATCCTTTGCGCGCGTGCCAGGGATACGAGTGGTGGTACCTTCGACGCCGGCAGATGCGGCTGGCCTTTTTTGGACGGCTCTGCAGGGCGAAGATCCGACAATTATTTTATTACCCAAACACCTCATGTGGGCTGCGCAAGCGACAAAGAGAGTCAAACCAGTCCCTTTGGGGAAGGCACGTATTGTTCGTGAAGGCTTACTGGTGACCTTGGTGACATGGGGGAATTGTGTCGAGTTGGTAGAAGACACACTGGCTGGAATGGATACTGAGGTGGATATTGAGTTGATTGACCTTCGATCGATACAGCCATGGGATCGTGAAGGGCTTGCAGATTCCATACAAAAGACTGGACGTTTGTTGGTAGTTCAGGAAGATAATATTAGTGCTAGTGTGGGGCAAATGATCGTGGCTGAAATGTGCGCGCGCAGCGATGTCATGCAGAGTCTTAAAAGTCCTCCGGTTATTGTTTCCAAGGCTGATGTTCATGTTGGCTTTAATCCTATTTACGAGTACGCGGCATTGCCCGATCAGCAGCGTATTACTCTTGCTTTGGAGCGTTTGCTCGCGTCCACTCTACAATCTTCCCTAGACGATAGCGCACAGGCATCACATGCTCGCGCTGAAGACTCCTCCGCACCTGCTATGATTGCTTCAGAAGAATCGAGCTCATCTCGCTCCAGTAAAATGATTACCGTGCCAATTCTAGGCGAAGGTATTCGTGTGGCTCGCGTTGTATCAATCCTGAAGAAAAGTGGAGCCGCTGTGAAGGCAGACGATCCACTGTGTGAGGTGGAGACTGATAAGGCTGTTTTTCCGATCGAATGTGATGAGGATGGAGTGCTCGGTGAATGGTTGATCCGTGAAGACGATGAAGTGCAGGTCGGTCAGGAATTGATCGCTTTGAGTATGGCTGGCGAGACTCACATTGAGCCCACGTCAGTTTCTGAACCGGTGGCATCAGCAGCTCCAATACCCTATGAGGCGCTAAAGCGGACTGGAGGGCTGTCACAGGAGGCGGTTAAGCAGTTGCAAGGTATTGTGCCGGCAACTATTGATGTGACGTGTCGTTGGGAGACTGTCAGGGATGCACGGCTACGTAGTAAGCAAACGCCTGGTGGCACGCTTTCCACGGCAACGATGGCAGCTTGGGCAGTAATCCAAGCGATGAAGAAGCATGAGCGCTTTGCATCGGTTGTGCGTAGAAATGATCTTGTATATGATCCAGATCGATTTGATCTGGGTGTGGCAGTCGCACTGCCAGGCGATGCCTTGGAAACGGCAGTAGTTAAGAATGCGAATTCTTTGGATTGGGATGCTTTTCCAGAAGTATTCAATAAAGCACTACGTCGCACACGGCATGGTGAGGTGGAGTCTAAGAATCGCGTGCCTTTGACAATCTCAAGCATGGGGGCCTATAATGTGCGTTCGGCAATTCCAATTGTAGTGCCGCCGTCGATCGCGACTCTTTTTATCGGGGCTCCATATCTGTTGCCGGATCCTAAATCTAAAAGTGGCGCTACGATGGAAGTGGCCTCCTTAGTGTTGACCTTCGATCATCGCTGGATCAATGGTGTCGGTGCCGCGGCTTTCTTATCTGACGTGCGTAAGGGGATCGAGCGTTTTGATTTGGTTTAGGCTGCCAAGTCGTAGGTCTCTCTACTCGCTTTAGTTATTTATCGATTACTTGCGATGCTCACTTTTGTCCCGGGCGATAAATGTGGGTCGTGCGTGCGAAGGTTTCCAGGAAGACCGCAACTAATTTAGACATGCTTTTCATTTCTTGTTGTAGTAGTCTGCTCTCTTCTACGATTGGGCTGAAGTTGGGAGATATCTTTTTACGATTTTTTAGCTTAATACGTTTGAAGCCCATTCTATATTGAGGGAAGTCTCGCTGCTCGATTATAGTACTCGCGATTAGGGTGACGCCGCGGTGTCTTGTGTCTGCGCAAATTTTCTTATAAAGTTCTTTGGTGGCAACTTCGGGTCCTTCAATGATTTGAATGATATTGCCATCGGAGTGAAGTAAGAGTCCGGTGATGCCACGTTCGGCATTGCGCTTTTCTGATGCGTGTAATAGCTCCAATAAGGCATCTTCTGTCAGCTCTGGTTCAGCGGTGCTAATGTAGATGATTTGATGGAGGTGGCCGCTCATGAGGTTTTATTTTCTATAGATTATGCTAGTGCTTTAATTGAGCTCAGATGTCAATTCTTCTGGTATTGATCCGTCTCTTGTTTTCGATTTTAATTGGTGTTCTATGACTGAACGCTGTAAGCATTGTGCAACTCCATACACTGAGAGCTCTGGTGTGAATGGATTTTGTTGTGCAGGCTGTGAACAGGTATATGCGCTCATTCGCCAGCAAGGTCATGACGATTATTATCGCTTGCAGGATCGAGTGGCACAACCGCTGAAGGATCGGGCGCTTGAGGAGGTCGATTTGCAGGCGCTTGAGCGGGCTCAAGTTAAGGTAGAGGCTGGGGCTAGTACTGGACATGCTGTATTCAGAGTGGAAGGTATGTCATGTATGGGCTGTGTGTGGTTGGTCGAGCGACTCGTAAGGACACAGACGGGGCATCTGCATGCAGAGGCCACTTTGTCGGACCACTCGCTTTTTATTGAATGGCGTAGTGCTGATTTCAATTTGCCGGAATTGGGAGAGGCGTTGTTTAAGTTCGGTTATCGTCTGGATGCGAGCCCACGAAGTCCGGATATGCGGCCGAGGTTGTCACCTCTGGCGCTACGATGTATGCTAACACTTTTTTTTGCGTGTAATCTTCTGTTGTTGAGTGTTTACGAGCATTTTATGCCAGCTGCTGGAGAGGAGCCCGCTGCTTTGCTGAGCCTGCTAAGTTTGGTCTGCGTGTGCTTTACGCTATTGCTTGGAGCTGCGCCCTTTGTGGTTTCAGTCTATCGTGCGACACGGATTCGACGTTGGCATAGTGATTGGGTTGCAGTGGCGATATTGGTATCGGGAATCGGAGGCAGTGTGTATCAAGGGCTTTGTTGTGGCATGGGGGTGACTTTGGTCTGCTTGCTTATTTCAGGCTTAGTGTCGGTGCTGATTGTTGCCCGATGGTTGAGTGCTTTGGTCGCAAAGCGCTGATTGAACAGCACCATGCACGAGCGTATGAGTGGGGCGCTGTTGGTGGTCGGCTAATGTATATTGGATATTTTTCTACAGGCATCTTCCGAATTGCTACCATGCACATATTGGGCAAACTATAGACATGCTCGAAGGTATTACCGCAGGTTTTATATTCTCTCTGACCCTTTTCCCAGGTACCGTGTGGTTGGCGAAGGTTGGGGTGAATGGTTCTTATCGGCAGGTGATTGCAGTGGGACTGGCATTTTGGTTGTCTCATTTTGGCTGGTTATTTGTTGCGGTGCCGGGACTGATGATGATGTCGGCGCATTTGTCATTCGTCCGTTTTGGAATGCATTTATTTGCTGCTTTTGTGTTGGTATATATGGCGCTTAAATTTATTCGGTCGAAGCGCGTTGTGCGCATTGATGATGCTCAGACGTTATCTAAGCCGTGGGTGTTATTTCGAATTGCATTGAGTCAATCACTGGCGATGCCTATGCGTCTACCTGCCGCGATGGCGATTTTACTGGCGACGGGTGTTTTCGTACATTCGAGCCCCGATTGGACAACTGTGCAACGCGTGCTGCTGGGCGCACTGATTGGTGTTTCGTGGTGGTGGGGGCAATTTACTTTTTTAGCGCTGACGTTTGCCACGCGTGTGCCGTATCCGATTACGATTCAGTCGCTAAACCGAATGCGTCCTTTTTGCGCTGTCTTGTGCGCCTGCCTTGCAGTGATTGTCTTGTTTCTCGCGATTTAAAGTATTTTAGTTATCAGAAGAGATGAAAATTATATTAGAATTTATTGCTAATTATTTGTGCTCATTAGTGAATTTTAGACTGTATATTGCAGGGATACTTCTTGGTTTTCAGTTGTCCGCGCCTGCTGAAGAGAGTTGGTCGGTTCGGTTTGTTGAAAATTCCGAGGAGCTGGGGCTGGCGTTAAAAGATGGCAAGGCTTGTTGGGTGGATGTAGATGCGGACGGTTGGTTGGATCTGATTGCTGCTGGAACGTATTGGCGTAATCTTGAAGGTAAGAAGTTCAAACGGATACAAAATGGCCTGGGTGCTGTGGTTGCCGCAGACTATAATAATGATGGTTTTCCTGATTTATTCAGCTATTCTAAATTGAAGCTTTATCGTAACCAGCAAGGTAAGCGTTTTAAACAAATGCCACTGCCAGAGCTTCCTGAGCATAATTCTCGAGGGGCCTGCTGGGGAGATTTTAATAGAGATGGTTTTGTGGACTTGTATGTCGGAGGCTATGAGGTCTGGGAGCGTAACATTTCCTATCAAAACTTACTTTTTTTGAATCGTGAGGGTAAGGTGTTTGAGCTCATTCCGCAGGACGGTAATGCGCGCACTCGAGGGGTGACTGCATGTGACTTCGATCGTGAGAATGGACTGGATGTATATACTTCGAATTATCGATTACAACCTAATGGGTTAATGCTGAACGATGGTGTGGGGAATTTTCTCAATCGCGCCAAGAAATATAATACGCTTGCGGGAGCAACAGATTTTGCCGGCGGTCATACGATCGGATCTGCATGGGGTGATATCGATAACGATGGTTGGTTTGACATTTTGGTTGGGAATTTTGCTCACCGTGATAGTCGTGGGGATCAGCCTACATCTCGCTTTTTGCGCAACCCAGGCGCTGGTAAAGGCGCTTTTGAGGATATGGGGGAGTGTGGTATCTATTATCAGGAATCCTACGCATCACCAGCGTTGGGAGACTATGATAATGATGGAGATTTAGATCTATTATTAACGACTGTATATGGTGTCGCTTCGTTTAAGAAACCCAATTACCCTGTTCTATTTGAGCAAACAAGCGTATTTGAATTTGTTGATGTGACTCGAAGCGCTCATTTAAGTCAGTTGCCACCCTCTTATCAGGCCGCTTGGGGAGATTATAATAATGATGGATGCTTGGACTTGGTGGTCGCTGGAAAGTTATTCACAAATGAAGGTGGCGCTGGGAATTGGATTAAGGTTCAATTGGAAGGCGATGGTCATTACGTGAATCATTCTGCAATTGGAGCTCAAGTTCGACTGGAGCTAGGTGATCAAATACTGGTGCGACAAGTCGAAGCTGGGACGGGAGAAGGGAATCAGAACGCGTTAGTGCTTCATTTTGGTTTAGGGACTCATTCAGAGAGCACGGTTGACTTGCAGATCTTCTGGCCAGACGGAACTCAACAGGAATTATCAGGTGTGGCGTTGAATCAGGCGCACACGATTACCTACCGGAAGCGCTAGCTAATTGGATCGGCCTAATATCCCTGTTGTGAACGGAGCTATCTGTGATTGTGGGGGTATTCTGAGGAGTACAGGCAGTGATTGTTAGTCAATCTGCTTCTAGAGCACTCTGCGGCATAATATTAAAAATCCAGAGTGATTACTTTGCCGTTCCCGAGTGTGACACTGATATCTGTATCCATTTCAATGGTCATGCCTTCATAGCTTTCTCCGGCAACAGGTGTTATTGATCGAAGGTATTTATCGGGGCCTATTAAGTCCTTAATGTTTACGGATGTTTTCCCATTTTCTAAAAAATATTGATCTGCAGCAGCCGCGATTTGACGCAAGTTATTGGTCACTGCCTTCTCTTGAGAGGTTGTGCGCACCTTTTGAAATGCGGGGATCGCCATGGCGGCACCTATGCCGCTGGCTGCAAGGGTGGGCAAGGCCATGATCACTTGTTTACTCGAGTAGCCTGCGTATTGATCGGTTGCAATGTGTTCCCCAGCCATATAAGTGACTGTCATGCTTGGTTTGAGGAAGTCGCCGATGAGTAACTCGATCAGCGATTCTGCGGCTTTGCTATACTTTGCCAATTGTGGCATGGTCGCGAATTGTTCCAGCAGAGGTTTAAGATCTGCGCCAACACTGTAGTTAAATGCAATGGCTTTCGCTGGAAGCTGTGCTGCGAGTTGTTGGAAAGCCGGAGTGGATGCCAGGCGTTCACCAGGACTCTGCGGGGTCCAGTCTGGATGCGAGTATATAATTAGTTCCCCTCCCTGCTTGGGCGCTTCTGCGTAGAGGCTGAAGGCAGCATTTGCTCCTAGTAATAGGCCGAAGTTTGCCTTTAGCGTGGTATCGTTTTCACTAAAGGTGACTCCCTGTGTTTCGGCAAAATTTCGCAGCTTGGGGAGTAGGCTTCCCGCTCCTTCAATGCTGACCCAGAACTTAAATTCTTGTTGCAAGTTCTCGCGATAGCTTTGATGCCAGAAGGCATCCCATTTCCCGGAGAGGGTGTTGATTATTGCGTCGTAGCTGAGATCGGTTCCAGGGATGACCTGCATGAGTTGTTGCTTTACCAGACTTTCGCCCATGGGTCCCATGATTTGTTGCATGATCGACGTGGCTGTATCGCGAAGCGCTGTTAACTGGACGCTCGTGGTCATCGCACCAGTTGCGTCAGCCGGAGCCTTTTGGGCGGCGCTAAAAGTGAGTGGGCTAAGACTATATAGGGCGTAAATCCCGGTGGGGCTGCCGTTCATTAATGCCACAGATCGGTTCCGATGTTGGCCGTCTTTGAGGTCTTTGGAACTAAAGGCTACGGCGTTCAGTGAGCTAAAGCCTAGGTTATCCAGCAGCTGGGTGAAATCGACTGGAATGGGGGGCATCTCAGGCGTGTGAGTGATCACCTGTTGGTAGATGTCATTGAGTGCAGTGCCAATTTCCTGGCCATCGTCTTCAAAATTGACGTAGCCGAGGATGGAGCCATCGAGGTCGATGTGTGGAATGGCGTCTTGAAAGCTGGCAGCCGACGGAGAGTTTGGTATTAAGAGCGTGAGTATGGCTGCTGCGAGCGGTAGAGGCGATATACGTTTCATAGTTCGTGAATAACGCCATAGAAAGTGGGTGTTTGCAATCTTCAACTTGTGACGGCAAATTAGGGATTACTTTCTGTTGATGCTGGAGCAGGTAAATTCTCGATCATGGGGTATTTCTCCAGGTTCATATCCCAATTCGCTTTATTTGATATAAAGATATGTGCTGTAGGTTGGATGGATAAGTCAGAATCCAAACTTCCTGCGGGCACCATTAATTGTTTTCCGTCCATTTGAATATTGGGGAGTGCAGATCCACAAGCGGAGCAAAAGGATTTACTGTGTTGGGTATTCTCTAAGGTGAAATTTGAAACTGAATCTGCTCCTGAGAGCCACTTTAACTTAGCCGTTGACGAAAACAAGTTAGCGGCATGTGCCGATCCAGTATCTTTGCGACAACGGCTGCAGTGGCAGAGGTAGAAATTGTCAAAATCTCCGACTACTTCGAACGTGACTCGACCACATAGGCAGGAACCTTTTTGGATATTCATTGATGGAATTTTATAAATATACTCTACGATTATTAATTATCGGCCTTCATGCGCTTGAGTATTCGAGCTCGAGCAAACCAGATATTGCGACAGGTCAATCGTGGCGATGCTCAGACTTACTGTTGAGCAGAGGGCTTGATTGGATTATGCGTGTTAGTATTTTTTTGTCTAGGTCCATATTAAAGCTGAGACTTTCTATTCAGGCAATTTGCAGGCTCATGCCATGGATAAGCGTGCGAATTGCATGTCTACTTTTGCTGATTTAGACTCCAAGTTGCGAAAGTTTGTCGCTTGTAGTCTGTTAGTTCACTTGTAATCAGCTTGTTCATGCAGGTTCTACACAAATAATTGCGTTTAGGGAGTGATGTTTTCCTTCAATCAGCTATTTGGCACATATTGGTATGGAGTCTGCGTAAGTTGCCATATGGACATCATACGTATTATACTCTCTATTCTCCTGCCACCACTTGGAGTGTTTTTACAAGTTGGTATTGGGCTTCAGTTCTGGATTAATATCTTGCTGACATTGTTTGGCTATGTTCCAGGGATTATTCACGCACTGTATATTATTCTAACTCGAGATTAAGAGTTGTTAACTTGAGCAGGACATTACTGTGCGTGAAGTATGAACTAATTTTTAGTGTGCTTTGATTTTGAAGGTTGCTCCGAGGCAGTATTTACTTGTTCCGCGCTGGGCTCAGTGCGTGTCAGACCCTTACTTTCGTCGGTACGCTTTGCTTTTCGAGCTTTGGGGGCATTGGGTTTTATGACAAATAGCAGAATGAGAATGATTGCTAAGATCATGCCTATTGTGGCGAGAGTATATCCGTACATTGTTTTTGTCTCCTGTTTGTGTGTGTATTTAATTGTGCTGATTCGTTGTTTGTCTAGTCGAAGCGTGTCAATCTGTAGTGGTTGAGCTTTCGAGTGCTTCTGTGATTTGCCTGTTCATGATTTGAACCGCACCTTCAGCGTGTTCACATATCTCACTTACAATGCGAATCGTCTCTTCTGAGATTCCTTTCATTGCAGTTTGCGTGTTTTGTAGTTCGTCAACTAGTTGTTCCTCCCTCGTGACGGTTTCTTTTAAAATTTCCTTTACCATCTCATGGCTAATCATGTCTCCTGATTTTAGAAACTTTCTTGGATCGCTATTTTCCTCTATTTTGAAGTTATATTCGATATTGAATTGTTTGCATAATTGCTCGGTGTAAATGCCCCGTTGCTGAGCGAGGTTTTCGAATCGTGTCGAGAGGTAGGCAGATGTGGGACTCACCAGTTTGGCGACTTCCTCGAACTCGCTGACCGAGGCACTGATATGAGCGACTAGAGTATTTATTTTCTGTTTATATAGACTATTTTTTGTCATCGTGTTCATTCGTTTTGAGCTTATTTAATGTTGTCGATGTAAACGCTGGATTGCTGCTGTCGCTTTAAGAAGAAAGCGTGCCAAAATTATTTTGAATATTGTAACTTACTTATATTCAGTTGGATGATTTTTTGTTTCTTTGAATTTAAACCGCTTGTGATGCATTCTGCATACTGCTTTGTTACTTAGACTGTGCAGATTACATATTGGGTATGTTATCGTTGGATCCGACAGAGTCATTGTATCTGGTTTTAGGGGTAGCTATAATGCAATATGCCCTATTCAGGGCATTGTAGGCTGGCGAATTGCATCGTGGAGACTCGTGAAATATTTAATTATAAATATATCTATATGATGAGGCGTTAGTTGCGAATTTATCGATGAACATGGTATGGAAAATGGAAAGTGACGAGGCATGGATACACAAACTAATCAAGCGCCGGACAATACGAATCACCTAACACAACTGATGGCTGAAGGATCTTGCCAGGAACAGCATGAGGAGGCACGGATTTGTTCAGAAATTTTATGTAAATTGCGTTCCCTCTGTGAATGGGAAGTTAAGATAGATATGGATGTGCTGTTCTGTAAGAAGCGGTATCAGTTTGAGTCAATCGATGGAGCTAAAGAATTTGTTAGGTCCATGGGAGCTTTCCTTAGAACGAATACTGTGTTTGTTCTTGTTCATAAGTTGGTCGATTGTGCTTCAGTCATTGTGTCAATGCGTGCAAATCTATCAAGTGATGGTGCGTATATCCTGTGTGAAATTGCCGAGGAGAGTGAGCGCAAATATCAGATGATTACTAGTTTTACGCAAGATGCTGCATAAAAAAATGAGCTGAAGCGCACGCTGATGATCTATTCATTTTAAGCATCGGACTCTAACACTGGATCAAAAAAAAGAACCCGTCGCTCTTTATGCGTCGGGTTCTTTTGTATTCTGGGCAGGATGCCCATTTGCAAGAAGTTGAATGATTAGTTAAGATATTACATTTGTTGTCTACCGCCAGTGGCTGGATAAATTTCTCCTGTCACATAACTGGCTTGGGCAGATGCTAGGAATACATATACTGGTGCGAGTTCGGCCGGCTGTGCTGGTCTGCCCAGTAATGTATTGGACCCGAAGTGTTTTACTTTGTCCTTTGGCATAGTGTTTGGGATAAGAGGTGTCCATACGGGACCTGGAGCTACAGCATTGACGCGTATGCCTCGTTGTATTGCGAAGGATGCAAACGATTTTGTCATACTCGCAATAGCTGCTTTGGTAGCTGCGTAGGGAAGTAGATATGCAGAAGCATCGAAGCTTTGAATGGACGCGGTATTAATAATGCAGCCACCTTCTTTGATGTGCTCGAGTGCGTACTTGCAGAGATAGAATGTACCAAATGCATTAACATGAAAGGTAGATTCAAAGTCCTCTATTTCGATCGAATCTATCGATTGGTATGTTGTTTGAGTCGCCGCGTTATTGACTAGGATATCCAATCTTCCATAATCATTAACTACTTGTTGTAGCAGATTCTTACAGTCATTAGCATTACTTTGATCTAGTTGGTATACCTGAGAGCGTACCCCATGTTCTTGCTGTAAGAGTTTACTGGTGACTTCTGCATCATGCTGGTTCTGGTGGTAAGTGAAGGCTATGCTTGCGCCTTCACGTGCGTAGGCCAAGGAAATCGCTCTACCGATACCACTATCGCCGCCCACAATCAACGCGACGCAGTCAGCTAATTGCTGGTGGCCTGTGTAGCTCTCTTCTCCATGATCTGCGGGGGGCCTTAGTTGGTCTGTCGGTTCACCAGGCCCGCAAGCTTTTTCTGGATTAAAAGGGGGGAGCGCACCTATATAGAGTGGATTCGGGCGATTTGGGGTATGGTTTAGTTTCATGTGTAAATATTCCTTTGCTACAGCTCAGTTGCTGAATTGCCTTTCATTTTTGTTGCAGCATCATTTCGCAAATGGTGTGCCAAGGGGGGAGGTTCATGTTGTGTTCTGGCGTAACGTTCTTATGATCAATTATATCTGCATTTTGATAATTTGATGGTCTTCTATTGCTGCTAAGGTCGCCGTTGCAATTGGCAAGGTGCTGCCACTGGGCATTATTAATTTTTGCAATGTCAGTGCATGCGAGTACGAGTGATTTTATGAGCGAGTTTTTTTTGTGTCCTTGTTAATTACGGGGTGCATTCATGATTGAGCAGGCATGAAACCTGCGTGTTCATTATCTATATTCTATCGGTACAGCGCTCTTGTCCCCATTATTAACGTATATTAACGTATATTAACGTATGATGCATCGCCTCTCAGATTTTTTTAAGGAACGTGCCAATTCCTCACAGGCTCAGTTGTCTTTTATGGGTGTGGCTTCATTTTTAGAATCAACTATTATACCAATACCTTTGGAGGCGCTTTTAATCCCATATTATCATCGACACCGTGATAGCCTTTGGCGTACCGCGTTGGTAGTCACCGTCGCGTGCTTGTTGGGAGCGAGTGCATTTTATGGGATAGGGATGCTGGCGATGGATAGTTGGGGGCGTTCTATTATTGAGCTGCTATCAAGCCCATCAGGATTTGAATCATTGAAGGAATCCTTAAATCAACACGGCTTTTGGTTGATATTAGCTGCAGGGATATCGCCGATTCCTTTTCAGATTGCAATGCTGGGAGCTGGCGCTGTTGATTACTCTTATCTTTATTTTATATTGGCGGCTACATTGGCGCGTGGGATCCGATATTTCGGCTTGGCGCTATTAGTAAAATACTATGGTGAACGTGCTTTGGAGGTCTGGAATAAAAACAAAATCAAAGCATCTGTAATCGCATTGTTATTACTTGGATGTATTTATGGATTAGGACGCTGGCTTGAGTCGACTCTGATGCAGTCGCCCTGATTGCTGTAAATTGCGGTCGCAGCTAGGGCTTTTCTGGCAAGCATATTCTGATGTCACGTGCTGGTGGGAGCTTGTAATCGATTTTGTTCGAGCCTCTTCTATTTCTGTGGCATTGCGTTTTGCTGGAATTATAATTGCAGAATGCCTGATACTGTAAGGGATGTTTACATCTATAGTTAAGCTTTTGAAATTTCTTCATGCATTGAGGCTCGTGAGTCAGAGAGTTAATGGGGACGAAGAGAGCGTTTATTCGGTGCAGTATGTTGGCGCCAAACTCAAATTGGATTCTGGCATGCAACTTGCGAGATTTAGAACACTGTCTTGACCGAATATTTACCGAACACGCACTTACCTATGATTGAGAAACACATACCTACTATTGATATTGAAGCTAAACCTGAAGTGATTGACTCTTTATTCAAAGAATACGGCGGTCCACATATATCGCTATTTTTACCCATCCGCAACGACGGCGTTGAAGTACAGCAGAACGCACAGATATTGCGGGAATTGATTGAGGAGGCTCGTGCAAGTCTCGAGATCTTCGGGATGCAAGTCTCACATGTGTCCAACTTTATTGCGCCTCTTCAATATTTTGTCGATAACCCCCAAAGCTTACGCCAGGAAGCTGCATCCCTCGCATTTCTCTTGGATGGCCATGCGCTGCGGCGTATACGCTTGGATTATGAAGCGCCTGCATTTTGTTGTGTGGATGAGCGTTTTGCGATGAAACCATTACTACCAATAATGCAACTGAATCCAACGTTTACGGCACTCTGTTTGAATCAGGGTGGGATGCAGGTTTATCGTGGTGTTCGAGGCAATTTGACTTCTGTGGATGTTGAAGGGATGCCGAATACAATTGAAGAGGTTGCTGAGTTTGATGACCCTGAGAAAACGCTTCAGAATCACTCCGCTACGCGGACTTCCCGGTCACATGCAACCGGTTCCACACCTGTCTCAGGTTTCCATGGTCATGGTATGCCGGATACTTATAAGGATGATCTTAAAAAGCGCTTCATTCAAGCTGTGGCAGTTGCGATTGAGTCATTTTTGGCCGATAAGAAAGATCCGCTCGTTGTGTTTGGCGTTGCGGGGAACCTTGGACAATTCAAACAAGTCAATGCAGCTAGTCAGCGGGTTTACCATTACGTTGAGCACGATGCCAGTAGGTGGGATGCATCACGTCTCTCGCAGGAATCAGTGGCGCTGCTTAAGCTCGATATAGATCGACAGGTGTCGGCTGCGTTGGATGAAGTTGAAGCGGCTGTTGGTCGTGGTGAAGATATCAGTGGTATCACTGAGTGCGCTTTGGCTGCGGCAACGGGACGGCTTGAGCGAGTATTCATTGCGAAAGATGAACAGGTCCATGGGCGTTGTGACCTTGATCGCATGCAGGTCCTTTATGATGAAAAAAGTGGTCGACTCGGTAAAACGGATTTATTGGATTATATTGCCTATGAAACTTATCGGCATGGCGGATCAGCTATGGCTGTGAGTAAAGATCGTCTACCAAATGGTAGGCGGGCGATTGCAGTAGGCAGGTTTTAAGCCAGTATTCTGTGTTTACGGAGGCGGTATTTTTACTGTCTTTTCTTGTGGATTTAATGTTATTTATTTGGTTCTGCTTCGCGTATGACGCTGAGTAATTCATCTCGGGTAAAAGGTTTCGGTAGGTAGCCATCAAATCCTTCATCGATGAATTCCTGCCCCTGCCCAGGAAGACAGTGCGCTGTAAATGCAATGATACGAGCAGCGCTATTTTTACTATCTTTACGGATTCTTTTAAGTAGTTCACTTCCAACATTGCGACCCTGTAGATTTATATCCAGTAGAATCACGTCCTGTCCATCTAGCTTTTCAAACAATTCGGATTCGTCTGCGGCTAGATCGAGGGGGTAATCCCTTAAGGTCAGTCCCAGAATACGACGAGTGTTGGGATAGTCGTCGCAGGCCAATATCCTTGTTTGATTTGAGCTTGCACCTGTTTCCATTACTTTAGGAGCAGGCTGCTCTTTCGGAGATTGCTTAGCTTCGAGTTTAAAAGGGTGGTCCGTGGGTCTGCTGTCTTTAGCTAATGGAAGTTGAACTTCAATTGTGGTTCCATTGCCTTCCTCGCTGTCGGCCTTTATATTTCCGCCCATTGAGTCCACCAATTGCTTGGCAATGGCCATGCCCAATCCACTTCCTCCAAGAGTTGTGTCGTGTTTTTCACGTTCTTGCGAGAAAGGGTTGAATAGTTGACCTAGGAAATTTTTAGCCATCCCGCGGCCTTGGTCTTCCACCCGTAATCCTCCGCGCTGCTGAGTTGAGAAAACGGTGATTTCGACATACCTATCTTCGGGGGTGAATTTAATCGCATTGTCTAATAGGTTTGAAAGAATGCGATTCAGTGCTGCGAGATCTGCATATACATGAACAGAATGTACCTGCTTGTTGAACTTTAGTTTGACTCCTTTTGCGCGTGCTATGGGGAGAAAGAGGTCGTAGGCTCGACGGCATTCCTGGCTGAGATCAATGTCTGTTAAGTCGAGCTCTATAGCTTTGCCCTCCATTCGAGCGAACTTGAGCACAGAGTTCAGAGTTCGCAACAAATGACCGCATGCGTTTTTCATCTCATCGGCCAATTCTGCATTTTCCGCGTCTAACTGTTGTGCGACGATTTCAGCATAGCCACTGATCGCTGTGAGTGGTGTACGAATGTCATGGCTCATGTTTGCTAAGAATGCTGTCTTTGTGCGATTTGCCGCTTCTGCCGCTTCTTTGGCGATCAGCATTTCTTGTGCGTGTAATCGTCGTTCGGTTACATCCTTAATCGTGCCGACTAGCGAAATGGCGTGAGGTTTACCACTTTCCTGGTCCTCAAAATCAAAAATGCCATTGGCTGCAATGATTCGTTCGGAGGATCCATCGAAAGGATGAATGCGATATTCTGCCTGATAAGTTTCTCTTAGGTCGGGATCACTGGCTCTTGCCAATGAGGCATCGACCTCTGCAAGGTCATCTGGGTGTATTCGTGATCTAAAGCTTTCTAGGTCAAATCGTTGATTCGGACTGAGGCCAAAAATCGATCTTGATTGTTCGTCTAGATCAATGGTGCCACTTTGGACTGTGTAGCGATGGGTTCCCAGGCAGCTGGCTCTTAGCGCGAGGTCTAAACGAGTGGCCGTATCTTGGCGGGCGACTTCGTACTCTCTGCGCTCGGTCATATCCAGATTCAGGCCGACCCACGCCTCAATCTTGTTACTAGCGTTGAAGACCGGCCGACCGATGGATAGTACGAGACGTTGACCGCCGTCCTTACTTCGTATTCTGTGTTCTCTTTCCCAGTGAACTTTTGCTTCCATGGCAGCTTTCCATGCGGCACGAGTCGGTTCTCGATCTTGCTCAGGTAAGAGTTTGAGCCAGTTATCGTTTTGCAGTTCAGCAAGTGTTAGTCCTGTCATTTCTAAGAAACTTTCGGAAACATATTGGAATGTGCCTTGTGCATTGCACCACCACACGCCATATGGGATGCTTTCACCTGTGACTTCAAAGAGACGTAGGTGCTCACTTGCTTTTCGTTGGGCGCGTACGACATCTGTGGTTTCGCTGACTAAGCTCATTATACCACGTACAGAGCCATTTGAGTTGTACCATGGCTGCAACATCAGATTGAAATAATAGTCTTTTTGTTCCCCGTTGCCGTCTTTATCCATGGAAACATGGTATTCGGGGTTGTGGTACGCATGTCCACTCGCGAAAACCTCGTCAAACTTGTCCAGAATTTCCTGTCCTACTAGTTCTGGAAATGCTTCTTGCAACGGACGGTTTAATTGAACGCGCGATGAGAATTCACGGTGTCGGCGATTGGTGAAGGTGTAGCGATGTTCAGGTCCTTCAAACAGAGCGACTAGCATTTCAGTATCTTCAAGTAAGCGTCGCCAACTGTACTCACTTTCTTTTGCCTGAAATTGAGCTTCTTTTAGATCTGTAACGTCGAAAAAAGTAATGACAACTCCGCGGATTTCGTTGGTTTGGGTGCGATACGGTAAGATACGGCGAAAGAACCAACGGTCTTCATTTCCTTTAATTTCACGTTCCGAAATATCAAGTTTTTGGAGTACTTGTTGACTTTCTTTAAGCAGACTCGAGTCGGCAAAGTGAGTGCTTAAATCGCTGAGTAAACGGCCGACATCGGCGTCGCTTAGATTGAAAAGCTCGGCGCTTTTTCGTGTGAATCGTTTTATGCGGAGTTGTGAATCCAGGAATATGGATGCAATTTCGGAACTGGTTAAGAGGTTTTGTAAATCATTATTTGTGTATGCTAGCTCTTGGCTTTTTACTTCTAGCTGATTGTTGAGAGTGCTCAGCTCTTGGTTGAGTAGGTGTAGTTCTTCTTTGGAAGTTTCGAGTTCCTCATTCGAAGATTGCAATTCCTCATTTATAGAAATTACTTCTTCGTTGGATGCTTTTAGCTCTTCATTAGAGGTTTCCAGTTCCTCGATGGTGCCTTGCAGTTCATGGCGAATCATACATAATTGCTCTTCTAAGTCGTTGTCAGCTATGTTGTCATTTTCCTCTGCAGTTGCTGCCGTTGAGGAGCTAATTGGAGCGCTCGCTTCGTCCTCGAAAATGATGAAGGCAGCATCTGTAATTGCTCCGAAACTAGTTCTATTAATTGTTATTCGTACGAGCCGGTTGCAGTCTTGATTTGTCAGTGTAATGTTACGTAATACGACGTCCTTATTCTCGTTGAAAGCAGTTCGTAGCCCCTTGCGTAATTTAGCTTTAAGTGTTGCGGGGCAGAGTGAAATCAAGTGATTTGTTGGGACACCTTCTGCGTAATTCAGATATCGCTCTACTAATCCGCGAGTATACATTACCTGAAGTTGCTTATTTACGAAAACACCAGCAACTGAAAGATGTTTAGTTAATAAGCGGCGGGCTTGTTCTTCGTATGCCTCAGCTTCTGGCAAGTTGACCTCAACTTGCTGAGGTGCTTGTATCCTGCTTCGCCTGTAATTGGCTTCAAGAATTCGGCTTGCACCGATACGTTGAAAAATTCTGCATTGTTTGGATACTGTATTGAAAAGTTCGAGCTGATTGCCAATGTTTTCAGCATTACCCAGTATGAGGTAACCATCGCGTTTTAACGCAAAGTGTAGGAGCGGGAAGATGCGATTTTGGGTTTCCGAATCAAAATAGATGAGCATATTACGACAGCTGACTAAATCTAATTTTGAGAATGGAGGATCATAGATAATGTCTTGGTGAGCGAATACTATCATCTCGCGAAGGCTCTTTTTTACTCGGTAATGCTGTTCATCAATTGAGTCGAAATATTCCTCCAATATTTCTGCAGATACATTTTTGCGAATGCTAGTCGGGTAGATGCCTTGACGTGCAAACTCCCGTGCTTCGTCATCAATATCAGTTGCATAGATTTGTAGCTTATGTGTGCTGCCGATCCGACGCATGGTGCGAGAGAAGGAGATTCCGTAACTGTAAGCCTCTTCTCCTGTTGCGCAGGCAGGCACCCAAATACGCAGAGGATTCTTTTCGTCAGCTTGCTTAATGATTGTTGGGATCACTTCTTGCTCTAATAATTTCCAAACCTTGGCGTCTCTGAAGAAACTTGTTACACTAATTAATAAATCGCTCGCGAGTTGTTTAGCCTCAGTCAAATCACTGTGAATTTCTTTGGTATAAGCATGCAGGCTGTCGAGATGCTTTAATCCGATTCTACGCTGTATGCGACGTTGTAGTGTGTTGAGTTTAAAATGGCTAAAATCAATTCCAGTTTGCTGTCTGAGTTGACGTAGTAGAGCGTCGAGTTGATTTGTCTCATATTCTCCCTGTTGTTGAGGATGAGTGTTCTTTATTTTTTGTGAGATTTGGGTACTGCTGGGGGGCGCAGTTGTTTTTCTAGCGTCGCTCATGATGTCTGTCGTGTAATGATTGTTATTATTCCAATATGTTCGCATGCTCATTAGCGATTAGTGGCTATCATAGCACTGGAGCTGCTAATCGGGAGGCACGAATACGGACACGCTCCCAGAAGCCTTGTCCATCAAGGTCACTTTGATGAATAGGAGTCGCATTGATGAAGTCTTGCCTTAGCATGTTGGCGACCTCGGCATTAAAAGTCGGATCATTGATCACAGCATTTAGCTCGAAATTGAGTCTGAATGATCGGTTGTCGAAATTGGCGGACCCGATCATACAGAAGTTGTCATCTGTCAGGATCACTTTCTGATGCATAAAGGGACTGGTGTATTGATACATTTCGGCTCCGGCAGCTTCAAGTTCTCGTATGTAGCTCCAGGCTGCAAATTGTGCAAGACGTGCGATCATTGTATCTGTTTCATCGGGTATCAGAACTTTAACTTCAACCCCACGTAGAGCCGCTGCTTGTAGCGCGCGTAGAATGACATCGTCAGGTACAAAATACGGACTCGCAATCCAAAGTCGTTCTTTGGCGTGATGAATTACATCTAGTAAAAAGAGGGTATATCGCTCAAATCCGTCGGTCGGGCTGGAAGGTAGGCTGGCCACTCGTATGCCGTCAGAACTTCCAGATTCAGATCGAGGGTTCCAATTAAGTCCTGTCAGCATTTCATTGCGCGACCACGCCCAATCACGCAGGAAACTGACTTGCATTGTTTGCACGGCAGGTCCATTGATCCTTACCATGGTATCACGCCATTGCATGTAGTCATATTTTATATTCATACCTCCCGTCCATGCCGAATTGCCGTCGACTATGACCAATTTACGGTGGTTTCTAAAGTTCAGGCGGAACAGTTTTGTCCATTGAGGGACGATGTTAAAGCGGACTAATTGTACTCCAGCCTCACGGAGCGGCTTAAGATAGTCATTACTAACTTTAGTGCCCATATCGTCGTAAATAATGTAGCAACGTACGCCAGAATTGGCGCGTTCAATAAGTCGTTCCGATAATTCGGCACCCACCTGACCGTCAGAAATCGTAAAGAACTGTACTAGAACATAGTCCTTTGCCGCGGAGATTCCATCGAATATTGATGTGAAGGCCTTGGGGCCGTCAGGCAATAATTCTGCAGTATTGCCGGTTGTTGGCGGGAGCGGGAGCAAGGTAGCCAATAGGTCGGCTGAGCCTTTGAAATTCTGAGCCAGCAGCCCTTTTTGATCAAGGGTGGTTCTCAATCTTGCTACTGTTGGTGCAATCTGTTCAGTGTAGATTTTTTTTTCATCGATATATTGCTTAAAGTCGACTTCACCAAATACTAAGTAACTAGGTACGGCGATGAAAGGTACTGTGTTTAATGCGAGCACCCATGCAGTCGTGCCTTGTGGAGTGCGCACACTCATCAGGGCGTTGATAGACATGAAAAAACCAATCATGTGAAAACAACAGAGCGTGCTCCAAAATAAAATCGATTTTCGAGACCGTTTAGATGACTTTTGCGGGTTATCTTTTTTTGTAATCAGGGACATCGTTATTGATTCCTAATTCAATGGGCGCCGCCATTTTGTTCGTGCATTTTCAACTGTCTCGGCTAGCAACGAATCTGAGCGTATCATTGCGCCAGCACGGTATCCACAACTAGCCCTGGCCTGATTCGGGCGAGGAAGCATCTCAGGAAAGTCTGCAATAATTGTGTTCACTTCGGAGCCCAACGCAAAACGCATGCCAAGCCCTGTAATTCAGACCAGTGTTTTGATGCATATTGTAGCTGGGGAGTGTTTTGAAGAGTCTTTTATACTATGAGAATAAATACCTTCTTCTTCATCGGGCAAAGTGCAGTGCAAGTGCGTTGTGCTTCGTGCATATTGCATCACGTGTTTGAGCCTTAATTAAGATCTATTTGTAGCTTTTTCTCGAGTATGGAATCTCTATGTGAGGGCCTGTGAGTAATGAATTCTAAATGATTCGAGGCCGTTTTGAACGCTGGCATCGACTGCTCTCGGGAGCCCTGCAATTCGCATGAGTTTCTCTGATTGTGTCATGCATATCTCCAGTCGAATATAGATACTGAATCCTATTGATTCGTTTATAAGTCATTTTTAGTCATTCAGATGCGTTCTTGGTAGTCTTTGTTTTTTTGCAGTTGGCATGGTATTGGCAAAGTCCATGACTGATCGCTTTAGCATTCGGCTGAAGCCATCGAATTAAGCATTAATATATATACTTAAAACTATGAAAGCACAATTCATTACCCTCTCTGCCATTATGGCTTCTGTATCGTGGTCTTCCGCTCAAACTGATGTTCAGAGTCATTCGAATAATCTACATGAATCGGAACGTGCTGTATCTCAATTAACAATTAATAGTAACGAGATTGCTGAAGCGAATCAACGTTATCAAAATACCATGAATGTTGAAACGCCTGAGTCAGGACAAGTGCAGCAGTTATCTGATTTAAGTATTAATAAGCATGATTCAGATAATATTCTAACCGACAGTCGTGGGAATAATTACACCATCGATACTAATGGCCAATTGCGTAGTGGTGTAGACACAGGCTATGGCAGAAACGATAGGAATGTAGCTGAGGATTTGCGTATGTCTAACTATAAAGATCGTGACCGTCTATCACGCAGTATCGTTAATGAGATAAAGCGTGACGAAGAGCTCGCACGAGATTGGGTCAAGCATCAGGAACAAGTGGATTCGTGGCGCAATCAGGTGCGGAATGACTTAGCTTTGTTGAATCAATCGTCAGAGAGCGATTATGAGCTTGCGCGTGATCGTTTACATAAAAGTTACTCCAGTTATCATGATGCGAAGGTTCAAGCACGCGGATTTATCAGCCAACCTAACACCCGCGCAAGTACGCCGCATAAATAATTCTTAGGTTTCAACTCATAGGTGCCCCCTCTTATGAGTAAGAGGGGGCTCTCGTTGTTTGTTTAATTAGAATTGGAGGCTAGAATGAATATGGAACGCCGCGAAGATAGTAGTGATACCGATTTACAGCGTATTCGAGTGGGTATTGTCGAAGATCACGCCAGCTTGCGTGGTGTTTTGGTGAAACTCGTGAGATTCTCCCCCAACATGGATTGTTATGGCGGTTTTGCTAGTGGGGAGCAACTCTTACAGGCTTTGAAACAGGATAGTCTGTCACCAGAGCAGCTCTTGCCTAATGTTGTGAGTCTTGATTTGACCATGCCAAGGATGAGTGGAATTGAAGTTTTGGGCTATCTGCGACAGCATTGGCCTGAGATACGTTGCGTTCTATTATCTGGTCATACTGATGTTAGTTATGTGCGGGACGCTCTTGAGCAGGGAGCTTATGGGTATGTGGCTAAAGGTGGTGCTGAGGAATTCTTGAAGGCGATTAATCAGGTCGCGCTAGGAAGGCGCTATGTCTCACCTTGTTTCGATAAGCTGTTGTAACAATCTTTTCCGAGGTCTGTGTGGCTTCATGTGCATTGCATCTTGCAAATGAGGAGCATGCTAAATGCATGCTTTTTGCATGTCTGGAGGTTAGGTAGAATAAAAACTTAAATCTATCCATCAACTGCTTAACATGACGGCAAATACGCTGATCGCTATGATTTAAACGGGTGTAGCACCGATTTGTATTTCTAGTCCGAGAGGTTCGGTGCTCATTAACGATTTTTTTATCTATGTAATGAGATGCAGGAACCTAATTTGCTAAGGTTTGAAATCGCGAATGCTCAATTTTCGCTAATCTCTCGATCTCCTTAACCTGCCCTAAATATTTATGAGTAAAGATGAATCCGTTGCGTTTGAAGTCAGAGTTATGATTGTGGAGGATCACGATCGATTGTGTGAAGTATTACAGCGGATTGTAGCCGGGACGCCTGGTTTAAGTTGTTGTGGTTCTTTTAACTCAGGGCATGAGACACTGGCAGCGATTCCGGACTTACGACCGGATGTGATCTCGATTGATTTGACGATGCCTGATTTGAATGGGTTGACTGTCTTAAAACGTATTCGTGAGCAGTGGCCTGAAATACGTTGCGTGGTGTTTTCTGGTCACGCAGATGAAGCATATGTTAGTGAATCTTTCGCAGCTGGAGCGATGGGGTATATATATAAAGAAGATGTGAATGATTTTATCGAAGGTGTTCGAGTGGTGGCTGCGGGGGAGTATTTTTTGTCCCCGCGCGTTGTGGATGCGATGCCGGATGGCATCCACTCAAAGCCGCCAACTGGATCGGACCCTGACAATCATGCTTCTTAGATAGAAATAAAAACATCCCAAGCCGCATTTAACGACTTGGGATGGGTGTGTGATTGAGAGGCTTCTATTTTTGATTGAATTAGCCTCACCACTCGAAGCGGATTTACGCGCCTGCTTGTGTGGCTGCTTCTATTCTAGAAATTGGCGCTAAATTGCTGAGGACGTTCGCCATTGATCCAGATGCGCTCGATTACGACAAGTTCTTCACCATGCATCTCCTGATGTTCTCCTTCGATTCGAATTAGATCGCCTGGTTCAAGGTTTAACTGATCGAGTGCTGCATTTATATCTTTGTCGATCGCGACAGTATGTGACTGCCCACTGTCCATCTTCAAGGTTGCTGTGCGCATGGCATCATTTGCATGCGTTTTCTCTTCTAGCTCGAAGCTAGCAACAGTACCGCGAATGTCCGCATGTTGATGCGTGCTATTTGAGAGAGCTGTACGATCATTGTAAACTCCTTCATTGCTTTGGGAGTTCGTATTCTGTGAGGCGGGTAGCGAATGGTTTTGTGCAAGCGCGCTAGCGTTGTTTATTTGAATCGCACGATTTACTTGTAGGGTGCGATCTTTAAACTTCAACTCTTTGACGATGAATAGAGGCTCGCCATTTACTTGTCCGCCGACACCGCTTAATTCAATGGAGTCGCCTTTTTCTAGTTCCAATCTGTCCAAACTGCGTTTTTCGCCTAAACTCATTACAATCTGTTTGCCACTATTAAGCTCTACCTTCGCTACGATGTTTTCAGTTGGAGTGGCAGCGTCTGTTGCTTGTAGGTTCATCTTGCGAAAAGCAAGGATCTGCCCCGAGAGATGTTGCTGCTTCATCTTGCTGTCTGAGCGATGGTCGTTGTCACGCATCGTCGAATTCTCTGAATGCTGACTTGAACGAGTTCGAAGCTGACTGCCATCTACATTTGTTGTGGCTGTTCCGTAGTTATAATTCTCATTCGAATTAATGGAATCGTCTTTTTCCCATTTTTGTTGTTCGTCATTCCATACATAGCCACTGGCTGTTCGTGTTTGGCTTTGGTTCTCTAGCACCGTGGAATCTGGATAATTGTCTTCCCAGTTGTCTTGCTGCCAGAACGCCCAACTGGATTTGCTGTCGCCTGCAGGTTCGTGATCAATCTTATCACCATCAAACCAATCTCTCGGGTCATACCACTCTTCTTCTGAAGTTGCTTGAGTGTGACTCCGTTCATACTGAACAGTGTTCTGGTGTTGAGCTGAATTTTCGTATGTCTGTTTGTTGGATCTCTCCGCAAAGGCGCCACTGGATGTGAGTGCTGCGATCAAGGAAGTGGAGGTAATCCATTTTATGTCTTTAGCTTTCATCATGGGTAGTGTTTCTTTTTTTAGTATTATGTAAGGTTCATAGAGCGTATGCCGAAGTGCATCCGCGATGTGTGGCGACGCTAATGCTATGCCAATTTTAATGCGTCGCAGTGTCGTCGTTGTTTATTCAAGAGGTGGGGCATTCAAATCGTTGTTTCAATTTCGCGAGCATGCAATTATCCCGATTTTTTTTGTATGAAACGTGCACTTTGCGTTAATTTTTAGTCTTCTGGGCTGACGTTGTTTAAAGTCGTATTTAAAGAAACTCGTGCGCATATCGTCTGTTCTGATTGGAGACAGATGTGCGGTCTGTTCTTTTAATGTCTGATGTCCAATACCCATATTAAAAGAGTATGATTGGCATGTAGTCTGCAAGTTGCTTGGTGCTATGACTAAAAAAGCGACTATTTACAGAATGGTAACTCCTGATCATTTGTGCCCGTGGGGAATCAAGGCTTTGGATTTATTAAAGCGTAATGGATATCAAGTCGAAGATCATCATCTTGCAACGTTGGAGGCGAATCAGCAGTATAAGGAGTCGCATGGGGTGGATGAAACTCCGCAAATATTTATAGATGATGATCTAGTCGGCAGTTATGATGCACTGCGTGATTATCTAGGGCTTGCTGCAGATCCACGCGAGGGGGTGAGTTATCAACCCATTATTGCTATCTTTATTGTTACATTCAGCATGGCTTTGACGGTGACCTGGGCGTCGTTGGGAACGCTTGAGCTGATACGAGTTTTGGAGCTATTTATTGCGTTTAGTATGTGTGTGTTAGGCATTCAGAAGTTGAGGGACTTAAAGGCTTACGCAACTGGATTCGTTCAGTATGATTTGCTGGCGCAGCGTTATGTTCCCTATGCGTATGTATATGCAGCTATTGAAACGCTGGCTGGTGCTCTGATGGTCGCGGGCCTTATTTTATGGATCATTAGTCCCATTGTGCTGATTGCCAGTGGGATCGGGGCGATTTCAATTGTCAAGGCGGTCTACATCGAGAAGCGTGATTTGAAATGTGCATGTGTGGGTGGAAATAGTACTGTGCCACTTGGATTCATTTCCCTTACGGAGAATATTATGATGATGGTGATGGCGATCTGGATGTTGTTGAGATAATTATGTAATTCAAAATTTAAGCGTATTTGAGTGCCGAGTTACATGTGAAATGGAAAGATGGTCTTCAGATTAAGTCATGTTGCTTAGCTTTATAGTGTCTTTGACTATCATGGTTATTGCCGTGGCATTTCATTATTGGAGCTTGGGGCAGTTGTTGAACTATCTTCCATCACGTGATGAGCAGCATCAGCATTTTCTGCGGCCAGTATTGGTGCTACTATTATTGGTGAGTGTGCACTTGGTAGTGATTATGGGGTTTGCAGTTGGCCTTTATTTTCTTTCCCTCACTTCTGGGGCAGGGCAGCTCGAGGGTGGGCTTGAGCAGAACTTCATGGATTTCTTCTATCATTCGGCCGTGACCTATTCGACACTTGGAATGAGTGAGATGCCTCAAGGCCACCTTAAGTTTATGACAGCTTTAGAATCTCTAACAGGGATTATATTACTGACTTGGTCCGCGACTTTTTATTATAGCGTAATGGGACGTGGGCCAGAGAGCCAGTGAGTCGCGCGGAATTGCAGTCTACTTTTAATTCAAATGTCTGGGAGTTTCATTCGCTGACACAGCTTTGGGTTTCACCAAACTCTTGGTGCTATAGCTGTGTGTTAGTATCTTCGCGAGGGCGCGACTCTGAGTGTTTCGTAGCGGCTGGGATCAATTTCTTGAATGAAGCGACTGGGGTTGAGGCGCATGACTTGATTACCTTGATTGTTGAGCATGGGGTAGCTCATGTAGAGCTCTTCCTCGGCGCGCGTCACGGCTACATAAAAGAGGCGGCGCTCTTCTTCTAGGTCGCCTGCATCGATGGTGCGCTTAAGCGGGAATGTGCCGTCGGCTAGCCCGATGACGAAGACCACGGGGAATTCCAGGCCTTTGGCTTGGTGGATGGTAGTGAGCCGCAAGCAGTTTTGTTGTTCTTCCGGGCTACGTTCATTGCTTTCGGAAGCCAGTAGCACGAGCTGAGCAAGTAGTTCCTCCATTGTTTCAAAGCGGCCGGCGAAACTGACTAAACTTTGTAGATCGTCAGCACGGTCGGTCCAGTTGGGATAGATTTCGCGGATGTAACTGCTATACCAACCGTCCAGCGCGAGCTGAATGATTTCTTCGGGGGCGCGCTCGGTAAGAGCCACGGATACTTCGCGAATCGTTTCGGCGAGTGAGGGCCATTCTTCTTTGGCGTCGGCAGGCACTTTTTTGAGCACTTCAGGAGAGACCAGCACATCGCAAAAGTTCTTCTCTAGTTTAGCCGCACGCTCGCGGGTGAACTTATGGATGCGCTCCGCGGTCTTAGGCCCGACTTTGGGCAGTAGGCAGGTGACACGGGCGAAGGCGGACACGTCGGCTGGGTTGGAGGCGAAACGCAGCTGCGCGGTGAAGTCCTTGATGTGGGCTTGCTCGAAGAAGCGCACGCCGCTGGTGATCTGGTAGTCGATGTTGAGGCGAGTGAGTTCCATTTGCAGATCCATCGCCTGAAAGTGGGCGCGGTAGAGGATGGCGATGTCAGAGAGGTTACGCCCTTCGTCGAGGAGGCCTTCAATGCGTTCGATTATAAATTTGGCCTGACCGCGTGTGTCCATTACGGGCACAAAGTAGGGGCGTTCGCGTGAGGGTTTGATGGCGCGAAGCTCTTTGGAGAATCCCAGACCGCTGGGCTGTGATGCGAGCACGGCGTTGGCAAAGCCCAGAATCTCGGGCGAGCTGCGGTAGTTCGTCTCGATCTTGTGTACCTCGGCACCGGGGTGGCGTACTTCGAACTGCATGATGTTGTCGAAGTCGGCGCCGCGCCATGTGTAGATACACTGCGCATCGTCGCCGACGGCCATCACTTGGTGGTGGCCTGCGAGTTGATCCACGATGTCGGACTGTAGACGATTGGTGTCTTGAAATTCATCGACCAGAATATGTTTAAAGCGGTCCTGATACTGTTGACGGATTTCAGGCTGTTCGTGCAGTAGCTTGAGGAAGTATTCCAGTAGGTCGTCGTAATCGACCACCTGTTGGTCGAGCTTCGCCTGCTTGTAGGCTTTATAGAACTTGTCGATTTTGTCGGCCATACCGTCGAGAAAGGGGTAGCGCTCGTCGGCTTCTTCACGTGGTTCGCGGCAGGTATTGCGCGCGTAGCTGATCATGTCGGCTACCACTTTGGGCTTTGGGTTGTTTTTGGTTTTGATAAACTTGGAGTCGATGGTCTGAATGACGTTCTTGAGGATGCTCTCTGCTTCGCCTTGGTCGAGTATGGTGTAGTTGGGCTTGAGGCCGACCAGGTCGCCATGTACACGAAGAATGCGTTGCGCGATACTGTGAAAGGTGCCGCCCCAGAGTTGACGGCCATTGATGCCAGTGAGTTCTTCCACACGTTCCAGCATTTCGCGCGAGGCTTTGTTGGTAAATGTTAGCAGCAGGATTTCATAGGGCTGCACGCCTTGGTGCAGTAAGTACGCCACGCGATAGGTGAGGGTGCGCGTCTTTCCCGATCCAGCACCTGCCAGCACTAGCGCCGGGCCTGGCTCTGAGGTGACGGCAGCGTATTGTTTGTCGTTCAGTTCGGCTTTGAAATCGATGGGAGGGAGTGGTGCTTGCATAGAAAGTGAGTAGATGGAATCGCTGAAATCCGAGATCCGGGACTGTGAGCTTCGAAATGGAAGGCGGAATGCTGCATTTCGCAAAACAAAACCTCCTGAAGTTTCTACCACTTTAATAATTTATGGGTATATGGCGCTATACGGCATGATGAAGACTGCCCAAATATTTGCCTATGAATGGCATCGCGCTGTGCATTCCCTGTATTCCCAGTGCTTGGTAGGCGTGTGATGATCCCATGCCAGATCTGACTGCTTCGGCTTTGTTGGTTGCGATTTCAGGCATCTTGGTTTTTCTCGCTCGAATGCAGATTATTCCCTCCAGTATGTTGCCTGAACGTGATGAGGGTGCACTGCGTCAATTTCTTGTGGGCTGCCGTGAGGCGGCCCGTGCTAAGCGACACTATCAGATTGCCAGTATCTCTTTGGCAGTGAAGCACATTGCGCCGCTGGCAGTGTTGCAGTCAATTTACGAGCCGGATGAATTACACTGCTACATCGAGCGTGCCAGCGATGATGAGGCGGTGGCCGCCGCGGAGGCAGTCGTGCAGGCGCGCTTTGATGGTTCTGATCGATTCGCCTCGGTGAAGGCTTTTGCGGAGGAGATTCTGGAGAATACTATTGCGGTGGGGGACTTGAGTGAGGCTTTTACGGGCCCGCATTTTTTTACCGCTTTTACTTTTGATGATACGGTCAGCGAGAGTGCCCCTTTTCCCGCGGCGACGGTATTTCTGCCGCGCTGGCAGGTGTCGCGTTCGAAAGGTCAATACGGAGCTGTTGCTAATCTGAAGGTCGAGGCCGATACTGATATTGATAGCTTAGTGATGCGGGTTTGGGGGGCCTATCGTAAGTTTGGGGCCTTTGATTATTTGCCAGAAGCGGCTTTGGAGGATGCGGCACCGTCACCTAAAATTGAGTCACGTCGTGAGTTGGCACCGGACGTGTATCCGCAGGCGGTGGCGCGCGCGCTGTCGGCGATCGAGCTGGGTGCCTATGAGAAAATCGTCTTGGCGCGCGGCATTGAATTGGAAGCGGATCGTCCGTGGCAGCCACTGGATACTTTGAATCGCTTGCGGGAGCGCTTCGCGGGCTGTTTTACCTTTTCTTTTGCGGGCGGGGATGCGCGTAGCTTTATTGGAGCCACGCCAGAGCGCTTACTGCAGGTTCGTAATGGACATTTGTTGACGGAGGCGATCGCTGGCTCCGCCCCACGCGGGCAAACTGCGGGTGAGGATGCTAAATATGCGCGCGATTTGCTGGAGAGTGAGAAGGATTTGCACGAACATATCTGTGTGCGCGATTCAATCATTCGGCGTTTAGAACAAGTGGGCGTGGGCGGAGTTGCAGAGTCGCATCCGCAATTGCTTCTGTTGGCCAATGTGCAGCACTTGCGCACTCGTATTCAGGCTGAAGTGGGCGAGTCGGTGCATTTGTTGGATATTTTGCCTGAGATGCACCCCACACCCGCGGTCGGTGGCTCGCCACGGGAGCAGGCGGTGCCGTGCATTGCCGAATTGGAGCAAATGGAGCGCGGGCTCTATGCGGGTGTGGTCGGTTGGTTTAATCATCTCAATGAGGGAGAGATGATCGTTGGCATTCGTTCGGCCTTGATTGAGGGCAAGCTCGCTCGTCTTTATGCGGGCGCAGGTATTGTAAGGGGCTCGAAGCCAGATACGGAAATGCGCGAGACGGAGATGAAACTACGCGCCTTGCTAGACGTGCTGGCATGATTCGTCGGGGCTTCACTTGTGAAGACTGTATTTGGTGACGCATAAATTCGGCGGTCTTCACCAGTGAAGCCCCGACATCAATTTACCGAGAAACCCTTGACAGTATTTGTTAGCTGCATTCTGTCTAGCGAGACTGTGAAAATGAAATTAGGCATAGTAGGGCTGATTAGTCTGTTCGCTTGGAACGCTCTCTTTGGGGCGTTTGGTGGCTTACTGCTGTGCATTCATCAAGACCTCGAACTGCATGCGGAAAAACTGCATGCGGAAGAGGTGAACGAAGAACTTGCGGCTGCTGCGGCAACTGCCTCTTGTGTGACGGATCACTGCCTGCCAAATCAAGCGGATGCTTGTCTGGCGACTGGAGAGTGCTGTATCGATATCGAATTACCGGCGGAGCTGCTGCCTGTTGTGAGGTTTAAGTCGGATGTTAGTTCGGCTGAATCGCTGGTCTTGTTGGCTATTTTCATTGATTGCCTACGAGCACCTGAGCCCTCGCGCTCACTGGTGTTCCAATGCTCGGGGCCGCGGGTCTTTGAGTCACTGCCTGAGTCGGCTTGGCTGACTGAATATTATCTGCAGACGACGGTCCTGCGCGTCTGAGATTTCCTGATACCCGTTTAACGGCTGTCCGTTGGATGTGACTCTAAAGTGTGTTCACTTTGGCCATCGCGGTGGCTCTGTGGTGTCGACCTCAGTTCTACGGAATTTGGCGGCACTGTTTAATCAACAGTATCAGGAATCGTATGTATTCAAAATTTTATTTTATGCGCGCGCTGCTTTGCGTTGCGTTATTGATCGGGGCAGGAGAGCTGTCCGCACAATCAAAAGTTCAGCTGAGTTCGGAACAAGCCGTGCAATTGGCGCTGGAAAATCAGCCCTTATTGCTGGCGGCACAAGCCGTGGTGGCACAGGCAGAGGGGCGCTTATTGCAAGCGGGCCGACTGAGCAATCCGGAGCTGGGCTTGAGCTATCAGGGCGATCAGGCCTTTAACGATGAGGGCGAGCAGAACTTCGGACTTGCCTTTACGCAGCGCTTCCCGGTTACAAATCGTCTGAAGCTGGAGCGGGCACTCGCTCAGAAAGAAATCGAAGTCGCGCGCGCCGAGATCGAGGAGCAGATGCGTGAGCTTAAGTTGCAAGTGCGACTGGCGGTGGTGACGCTAGCCACCACGCAGGCGGAGTGGGCGCTGCGCTCGCAGTTGACTGAGCTGAATCGAAATTTCCTTAAGTTTATCGAGTCGCGCGTGCAGACCGGTGAGGCATCGACGGTGGAAGTCGACCAGTTGCAGATGGCCTTGTATGTGACCGAGCAAGAGGCGCATCACTTGGAGCATCAATTGATTGTAGACCGCGCTGCGCTGAATGAGTTGATGGGGATGCCGGCGGACTACGAGTTTGAGCTCAGCACTCCGCTAGCCACGCCGACGCATGCGCCGAGTTTTCCAGAGTTTAGTCAAGCGCGATTGGAACAACATCCGAGCTATCGCTTGCGGCAACTACTTTTAGAACTAGCGGAAGGCCGCATCGCCAGTGCACGCGCTGAGCGGTGGGCCGATGTGGCTATTCAAATCTTTTATAAAGAGGAGCGCAGTATGGATGCGCCCGAGGGGCTGGGGCGTGGCCGTTCTTTTGGACTGGGGATCTCGGTGCCGCTGCCGCTGCATGATCGTAATCAGGGCAATATCGCGGCGAGTCGTGCGGCCCGCAACGAAATGCAGTGGCGCCTACAGTCGATCGCTTCGAAGTTGCAAATTGAAGCAAAGCTACAATCTGAGCTCGCCAGTGAGCTATATCATCAGGCCGAGAAATATGAAACGCAATTGCGGGCAGTGCTAGACCGCAATGCCGCGGCCATGCAGACGGCCTACACCAATGGTCAGATTAGTCTGCCCGAATTGTTTCAAAGTCAGGAGCAACAGCTCAAAATTCAATCCACTCAAATCGAGGTGCTGAGTGAACTTAAAAAATCTAAAATCCGTTGGTCTGCCGCCACTGATGTCGAGCTAGCCGGATTATAATATAATGAATACATTTTACACAAAAGCGACCTGCTGGGCGGGCGCACTGATCTCTTTTTTCCCGCTGCTGCAGGCATCCAATCGCGCAGCCAATACCGTGATCCTGGATGAGAGCGGGGTGCGGAATTTACGCATCCTGACCGAGGAGGCGGACTATCGAAATTTTTCGACCACGGTCTTTGCGATCGGACGGATCGAGGAGTTGCCCTCGCATCGTGCGGTGCTGTCCACGCGGGTCGCCGGCCGGGTGAAGGCGATTCATTTCTTTGAGGGCGACTACGTTAAAAAAGGTGAGGTGGTCGCTCGTATTGAGACCCGTCAGTTAGGGGATCCGCCCCCCGCGATCGATTTGCTGGCGCCGCAAGACGGGCTAGTGGTGACTTCTCACATACGTCTGGGGCAGCCGGTCGAGCCGGATTCGGAGTTAATGGACATCTCCGATCGTTCAGTGATGTGGGCGGTGGCGCGCATCCCCGAACAGGAAGCGGCGGGTGTTGCGGTTGGCTCGAAGGCGCACATTCGAGTGCCTGCGCTGGGCGATATGATGATTGAGGGCCGCTTGAAGCGCTTCGGAGTGAATGCCGATCGTGAGTCGGGCACGGTGGAGGGCATCTTTGAAATCCCCAATTCTGAGGGACGCTTGCGCCCCGGTATGCGGGCGGAGTTTTCGGTGGTGTTGCAAGAGCGTGAGGATGTGATCGCTGTGCCGCGCGAGGCGGTGCAGGGCGATCCTTCGAATCGCGTGGTGTTTGTAACCGACTTCGATTTGGACAATGCCTTTGTGCGGGTACCTGTTATTTTGGGCGAAAGTAATGACCGTTATGTTGAAGTGACTTCCGGCTTGTTTCCCGGCGACGAAGTGGTGACGCGCGGAGCGTATTCACTGATGTTTGCCGGCGGCGGTGCGGGCATCTCATTGAAGGAAGCACTGGATGCGGCGCATGGGCATGAGCACAATGAGGACGGCTCCGAGATGACCGATGCCGACCGTGCGCGCAAGGCGGCGGAGGCGCGGGCGGCACGGGGAGACGTGCCGGATGCCGAGCCGGCCAAGACCAGTAAGTTCCTCATGGTTTACGCTGCGCTGATTACACTCGTATCGATTATTCTGTGGCAGCGTTTGCTGCAGCGCAAAACAGAGGGAGCGGCTTAAAATGTTGAATCAACTGATACGTTTTTCGCTCTCGCAGCGTTTGTTGATCTGCTTGCTCGCGGTCATCGTGCTGGTCTTGGGCACCAAGACGGCGACCGAGTTGCCGGTGGAGGTGTTGCCCGATTTGACCAAGCCTACTGTGACTATTTTGACGGAAGCGCCCGGCTTTGCGCCGGAAGAGGTGGAGACGCTGATCTCGATCCCATTGGAGAATTCCTTGATGGGGGCGACGGGGGTGTCACGCATACGCTCCGTCAACGATGTCGGGCTGTCGCTGATTTTTGTGGAATTCGATTGGGGCACCGACATCTATCAAGCGCGTCAATTCGTGCAGGAACGATTGGCCGGTGCCGACGAATCGATCCCTGAAGGTGTGAACCCTTACATGACGCCGGTGGCTTCTTTGATGGGCAACATTCTCCTGGTGGGCATCGCCGATCCGACTGGCGAGATTGCGCCGCGTGACTTGCGCACACTGGCGGATTGGACCGTGGGCCGACGCCTGCAATCCATTTCCGGCATCGCCGAAGTGCTCTCGATGGGCGGTGGCGTAAAGCAAATACAAGTGCAGCCCGATCCGGATCGCATGCGCGCGCACGATGTCAACTTTGAGCAGATTCATGCGGCGGCGGCCAACTCGGTCAAAAACACCACCGGCGGCTTTCTCACGGAGTCCGCGCAAGAGATCATGGTGCGCAATCTTGCGATGACGACCGAACTCTCGGACATCGCCAACACGGTGGTGACCTACGAGGACGACCGTCCCGTGCGGCTCGGTGACGTCGCGGAATTGACTTGGGATATTCAGCCGATGCGCGGGGATGCCGGTATGGGCTCGAAGACGATCTCCAACGGCGAGTCGGTCACCGGTTACCCGGGCGTGATTCTTAGTGTGACCAAGTCGCCCGGCTTCGATACCATCGCACTCACCGGTCACGTCGAGTCCGCGCTGGAAGAATTGAAAACCGCACTGCCCGCAGGTGTCGAAATTGTAACGCTCTATCGCCAAGCCGATTTTATCAACCTTTCCGTCGGTAATTTGAAAGAAGCCCTGCTGGATGGAGCCATTATGGTGGCTTTGATCCTATTTATATTTTTGTTTAATATACGGATCACTCTGATCACTTTGACCGCGATCCCGCTATCGCTTGCTGCGACCATTTTGGTCTTTGCTGCCTTTGATTTGAGTGTGAACTCGATGACCCTGGGGGGCCTCGCCGTGGCCATCGGTATGGTGGTGGACGATGCCATCGTGGACGTGGAAAATGTGTATCGGCGCCTGCGGGAAAACGCCGCCTTGGCGCAGCCGCAGTCGCGGCTCGAAGTCATCGCGCGGGCCTCCGCCGAGGTGCGTTCCTCCATTTTATATGCCACGGTGTTGATCATCTTAGTCTTCTTGCCGCTGCTTGCGTTGAGTGGGGTGGAAGGGCGCTTGTTCTCTCCGATCGCGATTGCGACCATTGTCAGCATGGCCGCTTCGTTCCTAGTCTCGTTGACCGTGATTCCGGTGCTGTGCTCGCTATTGCTCAATCCCGCAGCGGGCAAAGTGCACCGCGATGGGTTTGTGGTGCGCAGCTTGAAGCGTTTTTATGGCGCGACCTGGTTGCGTCTTTCGCTCTCGCAACCTTTGTTAGTGCTGGCGCTGACAGGGGTGCTCTTGTTTGTCGGTTATGGTGCGGTGATTCGTATGGGGGGCAACTTCTTGCCCGCCTTTCGTGAGCCCACGGCCTTGATTGCCACCACCACCGCGCCCGGCACCTCGCTGAAGCATACCACCGAACTCTCCGAAACCGCGCAGAATTTATTGCTGCAAATACCCGAAGTCGAAACCGTGGGCTATCGCGTCGGCCGTGCCGAGCGGGGCGACCACGTAGTGCCAGTGTCGACCGTGGAGTTTGACGTCGAGTTTACCGACGAGAGTGCCCGCAGTCGCGACGAAGTTCTGGCGGAAATCCGCGATGTCATGCGCACCATACCCGGTACCTTTAGCGCGCTCAGCACGCCCTTGGCCGATCGCATCGGACACATGTTGAGCGGGGTGTCCGCCAAGGTTGCGGTTAAAATCTACGGGCCCGACCTCGCCGAGTTACGACGTCTGGGCAACGAGGTCACCGAGATCGCCCGCGCCATTCCCGGCCTGGAAGAGGCACGCGCCGAGCAGCAAGCATTGATCCCGCAACTGCGCATCGAGGTGAACCGTGACCGGGCACTCGCCTACGGCATCACTCCTGGTGAGTTAAATACGCAACTGGCCGCATTGATGGGCGGCGAAGTGGTGGGCGAAGTCTACGAAGGCCAGCGTGTGTACGATCTGGTGGTGCGACTGCCGGCACAGTGGCGTGAGTCGCCCGAGCGCTTGGCGAATCTCTATATCGATACCCAGAGCGGGCAGCGCGTGCCGCTCAGTTCGGTGGCCGACATCCGCCAGGCCAAGGGACCCAATACCATTTTACGCGAAAATACACTGCGCCGCTTTGTGGTTTCGATCAACCCCACTGTGAGCGATCTCAATCAGGTGGTGGAAGCGTTGCAAGAGGCTGTGGCGACACAGCTGAAGTTGCCGCTCGGATACACCGTCTCCTTCGAGGGCGAGTATCAAGCGCAGCAAGAGGCGCGTCGCACCATTCTGATCATGTGTTCGCTGATCCTGCTGCTGATCGTGTTCCTGCTCTATAGCTACTTTAAAACATTTAGCTTTGTCGTGGTGGTGCTCACCATCATTCCGATCTCTTTGGTCGGTGGGATCTTCTATACCAGCCTGACGCTCAACAATATCAGTATCGCCACCTTAGTCGGTTTCATCGCCGTCACCGGGATCGCTGCGCGCAATAACATCATGTTGCTCTCGCACTATTTGCACCTGATGCGCCACGAGGCCGAAGCCTTTTCCAAGGCCATGGTGATTCGTGGCACCCAAGAGCGCCTGGTGCCGATTCTGATGACCGCTATCTCCGCCGGACTCGCCTTGGTGCCGCTGCTGCTGGCCGCCGATGAGGCCGGCAAAGAAATTCTCAATCCCGTGGCGATTGTCATCGTCGGGGGCCTGATCAGCTCCACGCTGCTCGGCCTCGCAGTGACGCCCGCCATTTTCTACACTTTCTGTCGCCAGTCGGCAGAGAAATCCATCCGCCTCGAATCCGCTGCTTCTGAGTAGTGGCGCGAGGTATTTGTCACCCAATCCAAGCAACCAATCAAATATTATGAAAATCAAACAATACATCACCGTCCTCCTAGTCAGCCTGAGCCTGCTTAGCGCCGCATCGCTTGCGCAGGCAGCCGAATCCGCCGGTCCCAATGGCGGACGCGTCATCGAGCAAGTTGAGCCCCATGCGGAGTTCTTTCTCACTCCCGATCGCTACGCGCAAATCACTTTCCTGAACGCGGAGGGGGAGGCGATTGCGCCCGAGCAACAAACAGTGAGCCTCATCGGCGGGGATCGTTCCGCACCCGTGAAATATAGCTTCGAGCGCGTCGGTGACGTGTTGCGCTCTGTAGAGCCCCTCGCGGATCAGCCTCGCATGCCGATCGTGATCTCGATCAAGCCATCTCCCGAGGCTAAAACCGTGCGTGAGAAGTTCTATCTGAACCAACACATCTGCGGTGGCTGCCAGCTAGAGGAATACGCCTGTATTTGCGGGCATTAAAGCAGTTTACTGGTAGGGCTCTCTCGCCGAGAGAGCCGTTGTTCCGGGGCGCGGCGAGCGTTCGAGAGCTTCGTTTACATTTGCGGCTGATTGGACGAACGGACGCCTCGGCGAGGCGTCCCTACCGGTTGGCGTTGCCCGTGTTTGGTAGGGCTCTCTCGCCGAGAGAGCCGTTGTTCCGAGGCGCGGCGAGGGGCCGAGAGCTTCGTTTACGCTTGCGGCTGCTTGGACGAACGGACGCCTCGGCGAGGCGTCCCTACCGGTTGGCGTTGCCCGTGTTTGGTAGGGCTCTCTCGCCGAGAGAGCCGTTGTTCCGAGACGCGCGAGCGTCCGAGAGCTTCGTTTACGTTTGCGGCTGATTGGACGAACGGACGCCTCGGCGAGGCGTCCCTACCGGTTGGCGTTGCCCGTGTCTGGTAGGGCTCTCTCGCCGAGAGAGCCGTTGTCCCGGGGCGCGGCGAGTGTCCGAGAGCTTCGTTTACGTTTGCGGCTGATTGGACGAACGGACGCCTCGGCGAGGCGTCCCTACCGCGTGATGGATTGCCTGCTTTCCTTCGGCCAGATTTTTCACCTTGCGGGTTCGTCGATTTAGCCTTCTGTCTTCTGACCTCTATTTTCTGATTACAAACTGAAATATTATGGCAAAGGATTGGCTCAAAGGCATTAAAGAAGAATATGACGTCGTCGTCATCGGCTCCGGCTTGGGTGGACTCACCGGGGCGAACTACTTGGCGAAGAACGGTCACAAGGTCCTCTTGCTCGAACACCACTACCAGTTCGGTGGGCTCGCGACTTGGTTTAAGCGTCCCGGTGGACACATCTTCGATATCTCCTTGCACGGCTTCCCGCATGGCATGGTCAAGAGCTGTCGCAAATATTGGACCAAGGAGATCGCCGATTCCATCCACCAGCTCAAAGATGTTCGTTTCATTAATCCGCAGATGGATGTGTGGACCTCCTTCGACCGCGAAGACTTTACCAATATTTTGGTCAACGACTTCAAAGTCGACCGCGAGAAGGTGGAAGCCTTCTACACCCACCTGCGCCAGATGAATTTCTATGACGACAACACGCAGACCACGGGTGAAATGTTCGAAGAGTTCTTCCCCGGCCGCAGCGATGTGCACCGCTTGCTAATGGAGCCGATCTCCTACGCCAACGGCTCGCATATCGACGACCCTGCCATTACATACGGGATCGTATTCTCCAATTTCATGAGCAAGGGTGTGTTCACCTTCCAAGGCGGCACCGATACTTTGATCAAAAAGATGGTCGCCGAGCTGGAGAAAAACGGCTGCGAGGTGCGCAAGAATGCCCTGGTCGAAGGCGTGGATGTGGAAGACGGCAAAGTCGTCGGCGTGCGCGTGCGCAGTCAAAACTCCGGCAGCGAAGAATTCCCGATCCGCACCGTCAAGTGCAAGGCCGTGCTCTCCAACGCCAACGTGCGCAACACCATCGAGTATCTGGTGGGCGAAGATAAATTCAGCTCCGAGTTTGTGGCCGAGGCCAAGGCGGTGCGTAACAACACCAGTTCCTGCCAAGTTTACATGGGCATCAAGAAGGGCGAGACCATCCCGAACATCGGCGACCTCGTCTTTACTTCCAAAGCCCCCGAATACACCATCGATGAGCTCACATCGATACACACTAGCAGCCACACCTTTTCCGTTTATTATCCGGAAACCCGCCCACACCTCAAGGAGCCACGCTACACTGTGGTCGCGTCCTTAAACGCCCGCTGGGACGAGTGGAACGATTTAACCGACGAGCAATACGAAGCCGAAAAGGCCCGCATGTGCGAAGAGTGCGTCAGCAGCTTGGAAACTTTCATCCCCGGCGTGCGCGACAAGATCGACCACATCGAAGCCGCCACCCCACGCACGGTGAACTATTACACCAAGTCCATGCAAGGCACCTCCTTCGGCACCAAATTCGAAGGCCTCAAGGTCTCGATGGAACTTTCCGATCAAATCCAAGGCCTCTACCACGCCGGCTCCGTCGGCATCATCATGTCCGGCTGGCTGGGCACCATGAATTACGGTGTCATCACCGCCAACAAGATGGACAAGTGGCTCTACGAGCAGGCGAAGGCGTAGGGGGCGTTACTTGTGACGCCCGCCGAGTGCCGGAGCGGTCGCGCTGCGTATTATGTTGAGTGCGGCGGCATCATTGATGTAGGGGTGCGACTTGTTTTTTATGCCTTTGGGCGCCCGCCCGCGTCATGAGAGCTGCTGTGGATCGGTGGGCTTTCGGCTTCTCGGGTATGAATCGTGTGAGTCGTGGTGACGGCGGCTTGCGCTTGAGGCCCTCGAAAGCAGGCACCATTCGACTGCTTCATTGTTTATGCAACATGTGCAGGCGCCACAACGTGTGGAACTTATACTGCAATCAATCTATTTCGTTGAATCGAGCGTTATGCTAACTGTGTTTTTCGAAGTTTATCTGTTGCAGGGATTGAATTTTGGTAATTATCATTTTCCCGATGGGAAAATTTAATAAATTTTATACATTTATTTGTGCCTCCGCTGTATTACTATTCTTGTTCCTGAGCCAGCAGGGCGGAGAGACAAAGTATCAAGCCATAGTTTCCACCTTATCTCAAGGCGAAGTGATCGCTTCTGCTGACGATCGCCTGCTGAGTGCTTCTGGCAACACAGTCACTAATACGCTTCCTTCGACCCGCTTAGATCATACTCTGGGCTCTACGCTTGTAGCAGAATCGCGAGACGAAGTTCAGGATGACGATGCGCGACTAGGCTCGGCCCTAGTGAGTCGAATTCCGGGCTTTCTTGACTCATCTACGACGCAGGTTTTGCGGACTTGGGAGATCCCCAAAGACGCGCACGGACCTCGAAGGTTTGTTCGCCTCTACGAAACCGATTTTCATTATCCACTAATTCGATCTGAAGAAGTGGTGCCGGCGCCAGTTGAGGACGCTGCTGATGCAGTGCAATCTGTTCGTTCGATGGTTGCGGACCATTTAATCGTGATGCCTGAGGCTGGCACGAGCAAAGAGCAATTGCGGCAAGCTATTCTTGCTGCGGGGTATGAGGTTCGGGACACTCCCGCTACGAGTCCTTTTTTGCTCGCAGCCTTTGATCCGCTGGAGAGCGAAGAGGCGCTTACTGAGGCGCAACGCGAAATTGCGACGATGACACATGTGGTTGCATCGGTGGAGCCTGACTATTTGAAATTAGGACAGTTAGCCGCGAATGATCCTGCGTATGAGCATGATACCTTGTGGGGCCTTAATCATTATTCCAACTACGATATCGATGCGAGAGAGGCTTGGGAGCGTCGGACCTCGGCCGCGGAGGTCGTTGTCGCGATTTTAGACACTGGGATTTTGACATTTCATGAGGACCTCGCGGCTAATATGTGGGTGAATTCAGCGGAGATCGCTGGTGACGGCATTGATAACGATGGCAACGGGTGGATTGATGATATTCATGGAGCGAATTTTATAAATCCATTGAAGAGCCCAGATGATGATAATGGGCATGGGACGCATGTCGCAGGCACGGTGGGCGCGGTCGGTAATAATAGTATTGGAGTCACCGGTGTTGCATGGGATGTGCAGTTGATGGCGCTTAAGTTTCTGGGCGAGAACGGTCTTGGGACGACTTCAGGCGCGATTAGCGGTGTCTATTATGCTGTCAACATGGGAGCGGATATTATAAACGGCAGCTTTGGTGGTGGAGGTGAGAGCGCGGCGATGCAAACTGCGCTCGCATACGCATATGCGAATGGTGTCATTTTTGTGGCATCGGCGGGAAATAACTCCGGAAATAATGATTACCAGCCACAGTTCCCTGCCTCCTATGATTTGAATAATATCGTATCGGTTGCGTCTCACCGACGTGACGGGGAGTTATCCACGTTCTCGAATTTCGGAAGTGGTACTGTTGATCTCTCTGCGCCCGGTGAATCGATTTGGTCGACATCATTTGTTATGGGCAGGTATGTCGATGGGGTGCCTCCACGCCCGCGCGAGGTGGGGGATAGTTCTTATCGATATTTGAGTGGCACGTCCATGGCTGCACCACATGTGAGTGGAGCACTGGCATTATTGAAGGCTGAGTATCCAGATGAGGGGGTCGATGAGCTCTTGAATCGACTTTATGCGTCGGTCAAAAATACCGACGCGATGCAGGGGAAGGTACGCTTTGCGGGCATACTGTCGTTGAATAATGCGTTGGAGCTAAGCAGCAGCGCAGTCATGGGAGATGCCTATGATGATGCGATTGAACTGTCATGGCCCTATGCTGAGTGGACTGGGAGCACCGTCGGTGCGACGGTGGATGAGGCGCTCAGTGGCTATCAGGCCCCCATGGATGGAACGGGCAGTTTGTGGTTCACTATCACGAGTGAGCAAGATGGTTGGATGCAGTTAGGCTTTCAAGCGAGTTCGAATGAGGGCTGGGTGGCGGTTTTTAAAGAGTCGCAAGTCAACGAGACAGCACTTCTGTCAAGTCAATCGAGCAGCCGGTCTGGCTATTTTCAGACTGAGGCGGGCACGACCTACCGCATTCGAGTCGATTCAACGGGTGAAGCGCTGAATACGTTTCATTTAACTCTCATGCAGCGCGCTGCAAATGATAATATTAATGAAGCGGTCCGCATTGAGGCTTCGAACTTCTCCGTGGATGGTTTTAATTTTGCGGCGACTCATGAACCGCTGGAGCCCCGGCATGCCGGGGTGGCGACTTCTCGGAGTGTTTGGTATCAGTGGCTTGCTGCTGAGGATGAAGTCTTTTATTTGAATACACTGGGTTCGGGCTTTGATACTGTTCTAGCAGTCTATACGAGGGATGCAGGCGTTTTGAGTGAGGTCGCTTCAGATGATGATGGTGGCCGTTCATTGACGAGCGCGCTCCAATTCACGGCTGAAAGTGGGCAAGAGTATTTCTTTGTCGTTGATTCTTACCGGGAAACTCCTGCAGGTGATTTTCAGCTAAACGGTGCTTATAAAAGTGATATCTCGATTTACTCACAACCTCAGTCGAGAAATGCCAAGGTTGGTGATGTCGTTACTCTTTCTGTGGGAGCCAGTAGTGGACTGGACCTCTCTTATCAGTGGTATCGTGACGGCAATGCGATTGCGGGAGGTAATCAAAGCATCTTGCGGTTTTATTCCTTACGTGAAGAAGACTTTGGTAGCTACCATTGCTTGATCAGAAATGAGCATACGAGCGTACAAAGTGACGCGAGCGCGATCATGCAGTTTCTGAGCGCGCCTGAAATCGCCTGGCAATCGTCTAGTAAAGCATTGGCCAGTAGCTCTTATGCGGAATTATCCGTGCGAGCTTACGGGAGCGCACCATTAACTTATCAGTGGAAAAAAGACGGTGTCATTCTACCTGATGAAGATGCTCCGGTTCTGAGTTTTAATAATTTTGAAGATACCGATGCTGGCATCTATGAGGTGCTTGTCTCTAATAGTGAGGGCACGCGACTTTCTCGCCCGATGGCATTGGATGTGGTTGCGAATCCTTTAGAAGATTGGATCTGGAGAAACCCGCTGCCACAGGGGGCAGATATACGAAGCATGCTGATACACGATGGCGTCTACTATGCCGTTGCCACCGGAACCGAGTCGGTGCTTTTAAAATCTATTGATGGTGGTGTCTGGCAATCCATCGAGTTGCCCGGTGATATGCGTGCCTTTGACCTTACTTATGGCAATGGTCAGTTTGTTGCCGTTGGACTCGGGGAAGGTTCATTTTTCGATCCAAAGCCGGTCTTAACGTCTCCTGATGGCGTCGTTTGGACGAAGCACTTGGTCAGTTTTGGAAATGAAACACCACAAAGCATTGAATTTGAAAATGGGCTGTTTGTCTTGCGCACAGGAGATCGCCGTATTTGGCACTCAAGTAATGGCATTGATTGGTCGACGACTTCGCTGACGAATATTGGTATGCTGCGAGCCGGCGGTGGGCGTTTTCTTGCATTCAAATCGAATTCAAAGACAGTTTACTCCAGCTCAGATGGCGTCAACTGGGTGGAAGCGACCGTTCCTTCCGATGTGTGGCCTTATTGGGAGTATTGTCATTTTATTGAGGGTTATTTCTATGTGAATTTCTCATCGGCGGTCTTTCGTTCTGTAGACGGTATCACTTGGGATGCTCTGGGAAATGGGGACTTGAAGGAAGTGATGGGGTTTCATGACGGTCAATTCTATGGCTTTGAAGGACGAAGTTATTATACATCTACATCCCTGCCGAATTGGTCTGGGCTACAATACGTTCGTGGCTCGACTACGGCGAAGGATATTACCCAGGCAATTGCAGATAATGATCGGATCCTTGTTGGTGGCGAAGGCGGCTTGCTTGCAAGTTCGACTACTGTTGAGAACTTAAATTTGGAGGAATTTAATCGGATCACTGACGATCTGGATCGAGTCATTTCGATCGACCACGGATTTTATGCCTTCTGGAAGACTTCTTATTCAGGCAGAATGTACTATTCCGCCGACGGGAGTGATTGGAGCCAAATTGCAATGCCTAGCTCGGCGGGCTATAGTATCGGCGATATTCATTATGCGAACGGCCTATTCTGGGCAAAGTCTTCGAACTCATATTCCAGTGGGAACCAGTATCTATATCGGGGCACTCACCCAGCGAGTTTAGAACCGCTGCTGAATGCTCAGCAAGGTCTGTTAGTCGATATTGTTTACGGAAATGGGCGTTACTATATGATTCAATACGATCATGGTAGTAGCAGTTCTGCCAAACTTTACGAATCTACGGATGGTAGTCTCTGGACACAAAATGAAGAGATTTCTGTCTCTGGGAATTCTCGTTTGTATGCGATGGACGGTCGAATTATTGTATCCAGCTGGTCCCGTGTGTCGGTCACCACAGACGGTGATCTCTGGGAAGTGCTGACACTTCCTGGTGGCTACGGGTATCAGAATGGTATCTTGGCAGAGGGGGGCAAAATCTATGTCTATGATGCTTACCGCAAATTTCATATCTCAGCAGATGGTGGCTCCAGTTGGAGCAGTCATACCACAAATTTGAACCTTAGTTCGATCCCGAATCTTTTCAGGATCGAGAGCCAGTTTGGTATCGTATCCGGGAGTCAGATATATTTATCCGCAGATGGAATCACTTGGGGCATTAGCGCACTCAATAGTCAGTTTAATGATGTGGCGTTTGGGCTGAACACGATTGTCGGAGTTGGTGACGACGGGCTGATTATGCAATCAGGAACGCCGGTATCCAGTGCGCCGGTTTGTGAGATCGTCGCTCCCGTCGACTATGGCACTGTATCTGAATTTACTGATGTGCCTGTTCAAATCACAGCCTTTGATCCTGAAGGACACTTCAACTCGATTAACTGCTATTGGCGTGGCGAGCTGGTTTACAGTAGCACCCGTAATGGGAGTCACGAGTTTAACATCTTCGTCAAAGAAAGTGGTTTGGGCGACCTCAGAGCAATTGCCACCGATGACAGTGGCCTGAGAACAAGTGCATTGATCAAAATATCGGTGAACAAAAGTCAGAATCCCGCGTGGTATTCGCCTTATAGTCCTTATGAGACCGTTGGAAGTGCGCAGTTCGGGGACGATATTTATCTTTTCACACGAGATGGCATAACCTTACGAAGTAGTGACTTTGAAACTTGGGAGACTCTACAACTCCCCAAACTGGATTCAAAACCTAGCTTCGCGGTTGCTGGCAATGAGCTACAGATTTTATCGAGCAGCGAGGGTGTATTTTACACCTCACTTGATGGGCAGAACTGGGTCGCCTCTCAAATGGAGGGAAGTAATGTAACGCTCCGTCAAGCGCTTCAATTCAACGATGGTATTTTTGCGGCACCTTATTCGATGTCGAGCCTTGGAGATGGTATTGTTTTCTCCGTCGACGGATTTCAGTGGTTTAATTCGCCAACAAAAGCTTCTTTCGATCTTTCGAAAATTGTATTGGGAGATACGGGGCGCGGTCTTGCGATCAATAGCGGCTATTCGATTGATACCGCTTTATATACATTTGAAATTACATCGGATTATGAGGTGCAGTTTACGAATACAGGTTTAGGGCGTGCCGTTGATGCGGCTTGGGGGCTGGACCGTTTTGTGGCGATCATGGCAGACGGAAGTGTACAATTCTCGTTCGACTTGAATGCATGGAGCCCTGCGGCTTGGGCTGGAGCGACCCCGGATCGTATTGAATTCTTGGCTAATCGCTTTTTTCTTTTCGATGATGATGAGATTTTGGCCTGCTCCGAAGATGGACTTTTGTGGGAGGCAAGCACTGGAGACGCCTTCGCGGAGAGCATTGAGTATTTTTCAGGGCAGTATGTGGGCGTCACACGTTCCGCGGTTTATCGCTCACTTGATGGAGTCAACTGGTCAAGGTTAGCTAGCAAACCCTCAGGTTCATCTGAAGTTTGGCAACTTGCCGATGGCAGTTACGCTGTCGCCGTTACGAATGAAGGAATTGCTTATAGTCGTGATCTTCAGTCCTGGACAGTGGAGGCATTGGAAAACGATCCCATGCGCATTGAGAACATTGTTGAGGGCAACGGGATCTGGGTCGCGAATCACAGCTTACACTATCCTGGAATTGCGTGGTCCGAGGATGCGGGCAAGTCGTGGCATCGGCCGACTACGGGCTTCGACGGTTGGACGATGATTCAATCAATCGAAGATGTGGTTTATGGTGCCGGGAAGTTTTTGGTACGTATCAATTCTGACCTCTATCAATCGACCGACGGTAAAAACTGGACTCTTGTATTAGAAGGCGCACCTACAGAAATACGCTTTGATCGCCTGCGTGGTTTATTTGTCGCCGCTGCTTCTGATGGAAGGTTTGCGCGTTCAAGTGACGGTATCCATTGGGAGTATTTTGTAGTCGATGCGACGCTAAATACGGTGGCTGTCGTGCCGGGGGCTTCGATGCTGATTGCTCTCCAAGGCACAAGCCTTTCGGGAATCAGTGATCTCGCGATCTCGTATGACAATGGTGCGACTTGGGCGGCAGGCGTCTCTCCAGCTAGCAAGATCTATGATTTTGTTGAAATTGATGGTGCAGTGGTTCTGCTCTCTTATAGTTCATATGGCAGTTATGTTACCTATCGATCAACCGATGGACTAACTTGGACGCAATCAGCCACGACACTCCCTGCCGGATCTAATACGCCGGACGATCTTGCTGCAGGCTTAGATGGTCTGGTTTATATTAATTCTGACGGTAACTTGTATGCCTCTGTCGATGGGCTTAGTTGGGAGTTGCTCAAGCAAATTGACTTCGTCGATGGAGCATCCACGGTTGATGGGAAATTATACCTTACCGGATCGCGATTGATTCTATATTCAGAATTCGACTGGGTGAATCGCTCGCTAAACGTGACGGCGGGTGAATATGGTATCGGTGATACGATAGCACTCGATTTCGAAGTGTTTAATGCCAGTTCTGAGACCAGCACTTCAGTGCCTTTCGATATCGAATTTAGATTATCAAAAGATAAGTATTGGAGCGACGATGATGCAGTGCTCGGTGTGGCGAGTGTGGCAGCAGGGTTGCCAGACCCCATGCAGAGCAATCAGTGGGTGACCGAGGGGACGCTGCCTGATACGATTAAGGGGGGTAGCTATTATGTGCTGTCGCAGATTAATCCAAACGACTCCGCTCAGGAAAAATACTCAAACAACAATTTTAAGAGCACAAGCGTGGCGAGTGTCGTGGTTCCAGAATGGTTACTCAACGTATCGACCAGCGGCGATGGTGAGACCGGTCAAGATACCAATGCTGTTCGCTACACAAGTAATGCGCAGGTGAACTTGGTTGCGCTAGAGGATAAGCATACTGAATTCACTGGATGGGAAGGTGATACGCCAGGTGGCTTGAATCAACTGACTCTCACTATGAGTGAGGATAAGGACCTTACGGCTTCCTTTACCAGCTACCATTTATTAGTTCACGATGTCGTCGGTGCCGGCCGTATTGATTCTACGGTCCCTCAGGATCGGTTTGAAGATGGGGAGACGGTCACGCTCACTGCGGTTCCTGAAGATGGCTGGTCATTCATCAGATGGTCCGGTGATTCAGATAGCAGTCATGCCACCCTCGATTTGACGATGAATGCAGATCAAATACTAGTCGCTCATTTTGGGCAAACATACGCTCAGTGGCAGTCCGCAGAGTTGGTCGGATTGAGTGGGGCTGATCTGGAACCCACAGGCGACCCCGACGGCGATCAGTTATTAAATATTCAAGAGTACCTGTCAGGCAGTGATCCTCAGTTATTCAATCAAAGCGACGAGGTCATGAGCACAAAATTTACGTCGAGTAGTTTAGTACTCCGATACTGGGCACGTCGGGGCGAGTTAGACGGAGGTATTCAAGTTTTGAATACCTCAAACTTGGACTCGGGCTGGGAGCCGTTGCAATCGCATACCCGAATCATAGAAGAAGACGCTCAATCGCAATATATTGAAGTCGAAATTCCATTTAGTGAAGCCGATCGTTCTTTTATCAAATTAGACTATACCCTGAATCGTCAGCCGTAGCTGGCGGACGAAGTCGGGATTGCTTCGCGAGGCGCCCGCGGAGCTTTTTGAAGGGCCAGCTGAGGTCTCAATAGGATCAAACACTTTTAGGAATAGTATGAAATGTACTCTTTGGTCGAAGGCTAATTCAAATGCCGGTTACGGATCAGCGAGCCTCGCCGCCCCGGTTCAGAGAACCTAGGATACCGCACTGCTAGGATTTAGAGCAGGCCTAAGGTGAATGGCACGGACTTAAGCGGCATAATTGAGTATAAAAGCTCAAATAAAAAGCTGACGTAAAGGCCGTTGGTAAGTAGCGTTTTTGTATGCAAAA
>NZ_JARXIC010000160.1 GCF_031127905.1 Thalassobacterium sedimentorum
GCTTTTCCAGATTTAGACTTAGGTCGGCTACGCCGAGCCAGGATTTTCACTATGGCATGGATGATACGCAGATGAGACTCGAACTTGGCTTGGCGCTGTTCGGCTCGTCCAGTGACGCTGAGTCGTTCACGCCAGAGTTGCTCCCATTGGTAGAGCGAGCCGATTTGGCGCAGAAGTAGGCCAATCAACTTCGGATGTTCTTTAGTGGCATCGACAAACTTGCGACGTACATGCGCCCAGCATGCGGTGCGGGTAACCCCTTCATCCTTCTTGGCTAGGCTTTCGTAGGCTTCATAGCCATCGGACTGAATCAAGCCTTTGA
>NZ_JARXIC010000161.1 GCF_031127905.1 Thalassobacterium sedimentorum
GTCCAATAAAAGCTTAAATGCGTAATTTGGGCTGTACGAGAGTGCTCGAATCTCGCATATAGTTTGGATGCGAGAAAACTACCCAAGCGATCTGACAGACAAAGAATGGGCACTACTTGAGCCACTCATTCCCGGTGGTTCAATTTTGGGCCGGCCGCCGCGCTATTCGAAGCGCGACATCGTCAATGCGATTTTCTACTTGGTGCGCAGCGGATGCGCATGGAGGATGCTTCCCCACGACCTTCCACCTTGGCGTATCTGCTACCACTACTTCTCAAAGTGGAAACACGAAGGCGTTTGGGAGGCGATCCATGA
>NZ_JARXIC010000162.1 GCF_031127905.1 Thalassobacterium sedimentorum
TTCGATCCGTTGTTTGCGTGGCATGAAAACGAGGCTAGCCACGGAGTCGGGGATTGGTCAAATATTTATATTTTGCGTTTGACCCCTTTTGGGCTTCCGTATGTTGCTGCAGTTGCAATCGAAGCGACCGAGGGCGATTCGATTGTGGTCAATGTGCGACTCGCTTGGAAGTCAATGAAATTTGAGACCTCCTCGCTTGATAATAGCGCCATTGCAACTAGCAATGGTTCCACTACGTGGAACCGTCAAACGAATGATACGACTTACCCGTAGGCATCACTGCTGCCATCGGAATGTATAGCAAAGA
>NZ_JARXIC010000163.1 GCF_031127905.1 Thalassobacterium sedimentorum
ACCAAGGTTGAGTTTGCGTCGTAGCTGATGCCCATGAGTTCGGAATTTTTGTTATATGCCAGCGCAGTCTGTTCCGATGGTACCTGGTAATCGAGCGTCCAAGTTTGTCCGGTTTCTGATTTACAGATCACACCGTTCCATCCTTCGATAGTCACGTCGTAGCTCGCGCCGACAGCATAGAAAGCATCCCCGGTCCAAATAATGTCCTGGAAGTTCGTGTTGGCGGCGACGCCAGAGAGCGGCTGCTTGGTCCATGTCGCCCCGTCGACAGAGCGTAGTATGGTGCCATTGGCGCCGACTGCGAC
>NZ_JARXIC010000164.1 GCF_031127905.1 Thalassobacterium sedimentorum
ACCAAGGTTGAGTTTGCGTCGTAGCTGATGCCCATGAGTTCGGAATTTTTGTTATATGCCAGCGCAGTCTGTTCCGATGGTACCTGGTAATCGAGGGTCCAATTTTGTCCAGTTTCTGATTTGCAGATCACACCGTTCCATCCTCCGATAGTCATGTCGTAGCTCGCGCCGACGGCATAAAAGGCATCGCCAGTCCAAATAATGTCTTGAAAGTTCGTGTTGGCGGCGACGCCAGAGAGCGGCTGCTTGGTCCATGTCGCCCCGTCGACAGAGCGTAGTATGGTGCCATTGGCGCCGACTGCGAC
>NZ_JARXIC010000016.1 GCF_031127905.1 Thalassobacterium sedimentorum
CGTGTCATACGCCTATTTGGTAATGGGTGGATTCGCGCTTCAGTAAACGCTACTTGAGACCACTACATGCGCATTAATTATGAGAATCGGTATTACTGCAGGTGTGATACAGAATGAATACAATTCTACAGTTGATTATTGGCACGAATACTGCATAGTAAACACCAGACATGACTTCACCCCTGCATGCCTATGAAACTGACACGCATACTCCTCACCGCCACAGTTCTCTGCGGCCTTTCGGCTTCTGCACAAAGTATCGATTTCCAATTTGACGACGATACCATCAATGGCAACCCATCGCTTGGAGCCAGTTTTGAAACAGCTATGGATGGAGCCACAGGTGCGACAGTCTTTGACTTAAGCTCTATCGTCGCTGGCCTGAATCTCACAGTCACTCCCAGTCAATTAGGCATTAGCGATACAAATACTGGCATCGGCATAGACAGTGGGGGCACTCTATCGGCAGCTGGAGATGCGCTCACGTTTTCCTTCAATAAAGCCATTACCTTAGATTTTTTAGACATGGGCAGTTTCACTGGAGATGGCGGAGACTCACTACTGCTCTCTTTCACTAATTCCAATCCTGAAATTACCCTCAACAATGGTGACTTCGACAATAACTCATCGAATACAATCACATTCACTGAGGCGAATGCTTTAGCTGCGAATGAATCATTTAGCATTGCCTGGCTTGATGGCAATTTCGCGATTGAAGCCTTCACAGTCACGATCGTTCCGGAACCAGGAACCTTCGCCCTACTCGCGGGCACCTGCGCCCTAGGCTTCGTCATGCTGCGCCGTCGCACACTTCTGTAATTCATTTTTTAGTCACCTTTTTCACTCATCGCCTGGTTCGTAATATAAAGAGAGAGAGAATCGCTGGCTCGAGCATCATTCACTTCTTAGCGCGAGGATGAAACAGCGCGTGCTCATCTACCAGCCGTTGCGACTGCACAGAGGTGTAAATTTGAGTGGTCGAAATATCTGCATGCCCCAACATCTCCTGAATCGCACGCAGGTCAGCGCCACCTTCCAATAAATGCGTCGCAAAGGAATGTCGTAGTAAATGCGGCTTGATCGGCTTCTTGATGCCCGCCCGACGGGCGTGCTCTTTAACTGAGACCCAGACCATTTTGCGCGAAATCGCACGCCCTTGTTGACTCAAAAAAAGTTCACTCCCGGTGCGCGACTTAACTAAATAAGGGCGTCCACCTGAGAGGTAATTTTGCACCGCCTGAATCGCTGCCCCTCCTATCGGCGCGATCCGCTCTTTCGCCCCCTTGCCTGACACACGCACATAGCCCTCATCTAGATGAATACTTTGCAATAAGATACCACACAGCTCAGAAACACGCAGACCACTACTATAAAAGAGCTCCAAAATAGCGCGATCACGCAGCCCATGTGGGGTGCGATCCGAAGGTGCCAGAAGCAGCCGCTCGACCTCCTCCCGCGTCAGCACCTCAGGCAATCGACGCTCAAGTTTTGGCGCCCCCAGTAGTTCCGTCATATCATCCTTACGTACATTGTCCCGCACGAGATGCTTTGCCAGCATACGCAAAGCTGATAACTTGCGCGCTTGGCTGCTGCGTGCAAAACCGGCACGACTCAGACTAGCCGTCCACGCAGCCACATGCCCCGACTCAACCTGCTGCCAATCATGCACGCCCAACTTAGTTAAAAACCCCACACACTGCGCCAGATCACGGGTATAGGCCGCAAGCGTATTGGCCGCGAGCCCACGCTCAAGTTCCAACCATGCGAGAAAACTCTCCAGCGGTTCGGCGAAGGCAGCTGGGATCTGATCTAAGGGGTCTTTGCTCATACGTAAGGACAGGGCAGGCTTCTCACGCCCATAAAAACAAGTGTCATGTAATAAGGCCCGCTCGAATACAGGCGTGAAAAGTCGCCCCCTAGGATCAACTTGAAAACATGCGCCTTGCAAGCCCGTAGAGGAATCGCACACTGAATGCGCGTATAATGAACACCATCGAGAATAACGAAAACACAATTAAGCCCACCGACCTACGTGGGATTCTTAAATATGTCCCCATGTTTCGGGACCATGTCTTCGTACTCGCGCTGGATGGTAGCCTGGTCGCACATGAAAACTTCCAGAATGTGCTACTAGACATCGCCGTGCTCCGCTCTCTGAATATCAAGGTAGTCCTCGTGCACGGCATCGGCCAACAACTCAAAGCACTCGCCGCCCAAAAGAAAACAGTCATCAGCGATCCTCACGGCGAACAAAGAACGGACACCGCCACCCTCGAACTGGCCACAGAAGCCGCCGCGATTGTCAGTTTACAAGTCATGCAGGGGCTCACACGTAACGGTCTGCGCTGCGCCACATGCAACGGAGTCCGGAGTAAGGAAATCGGAATAGTCAAAGGCGAAGATCAACTCAGCAGCGGCACAGTCGACAAACTGGATGTGGTGTTATTTAATAAACTGCTCGATGCCGATACCATCCCAGTCATTACGCCCATCGCCTTCAGTCGCGAGGGCACCCCGCTGCGAATCAACTCCGACCTACTCGCATCCGAACTGGCCTCCAAGCTAAGTGCCTCCAAGCTAATCTATATGACTACCGAAGAAGGGCTAAAGCTTGATGATCAACCATTAACCAATCTCCCGGTCGCCGACTTGGAACGCCTACTTCAAACAGCAGCCGAAAAAATCCCAGACCGCTTACAGAGCAAATCAAGGCAAGCAGTCAGGGCCATTCATGCGGGCACCCCACGCGCCCACATACTTGATGGCAGAGCCTTTGGGGCATTGCTCAACGAAATTTTCGATAAAGTGGGCATTGGAACCATGGTCTATAGTAATGATTATCAATCCATACGACGAGCAGTTGCCGCCGATGCACACTCAATTTTTAACATCACCCGCAATGCTGTTCGCAGTGAAAGCTTGCGCGAACGTTCACAGGAATCCATCGAAGCCACCATTGACAAATATTTGGTTTACGAAATCGACGGCAGTATCGTGGGCTGTGTCAACCTGAAGAGCTATGACAATGGCGAGGTCATCGAAGTCGGCAGCGTATACGTGCAACCATTCTACCAGAATAAAGGTGTCGGTCGCAAGATGGTAGAATTTGCTTGCGCAGAAGCCAAAACGCGCGGCGCAAAGCGCGTCATCGCAATGACCACCCAAGCCAATAAATTTTTCTCCAAAGTCTGTGGCTTCACAGAGGGCGGCATCGACGATCTGCCTGCTGAACGGCGTGAAGACTACGCCAATAACGGACGAAACTCCAAGGTGCTGCACCTCAGCCTATAGCAACGACTGCATCCACCGTATGGCACCCATGGAACTCTACCACACAACTGACGTCTTCGGTATCACTGAGCTGAATCCAACAGCTGAAAAAATGCGTCACTTACTGGACAGTCTCGATACACAGGACGTACTCGACTGTGAACATCCGGACGTTTCACTGGTGCACGACAGCAGCGGCTGGAGTCTCTCCGTCTACCCCAGCGGTGTAGTCACCTTTGAAAATCTCGACACAGCCGACGAGCCCCCTCGCTATATGAATGGCCTCACCCGCAACCAAGCCTTGACGCTCTGGCTGGAGCTTTCTCGCGGTGAAATCCAACAGATCAGTAGCCGTCCTTGGCGGCGTGACGAGGCTTAATCAAGAGTGCCGGTCCGGCTCGCAAAGCTGGGTCAACGACAATTCATAGCCAGCACAGACTCAACACATAATCGTCGACCAGTCGGAATCTGAAATTAAGATGCTGCAACTCAGTCGCGAATCGTCGCTCCAGTAGTAAAACTCTCGCCACTCCAGACTGCATATCCAATGCTAGCGCCAAATCCTGGAAATTCCCATCAGTGCGGCAATGCGCGAACTGCGCCTTATAAAAGGCCTCCTTCAAACTAAACAACACGGACGCCCGCAGTTGATCGCCCGCCACGAAATCCATTTCCAATGGATGCACCACCTTTTGAATCGCCGCCACACTTAGGCGATTAGTCTTTTCCAAGTCCACCCCCAGCAGACGCGGAGGGGCATTGCGAGTAAGCACTGCCAGCGCAATTCCACGGCTATGCGAGATGCTCCCCAGCACACATTCAGGCCATACAGGCAGTCCCCGAGCGTCCGGCAGCAAATCATCGCAAACAACCTGCAACTGAGCCAGCGCACTGTGCGCGCAGAAACGCCCAGCCGCAAACTCCTGCAGACGATGCACCCCCCAGTCGACACTCCAAGCATGCTCACGCTGCGAAAGCTTCGCGACATGGCTTCCATCCACTGCTGTCACTGCAAAAGCACAGCCCCGCGGGACCAGGGTGCCCAAAGTAGAGCTCAGTTTCGCAATTGTGGATGCAGCCGACATATGGATTCATTTAAACTGGCTGCATATCAGATAGCAAGCCCACCTAAATCAAAGCAGACACAATCCAAGCCTTGCCAGCAGTCCCCCAAACTCTAATACAACCTGTATGCGGATGCTTTTTACACTGCTATGTATTCTCTCGTGGAGCCTCCACTCACGGGCAGCAGAACAAGTCGAAGGCACCTGGGAAGTGCTGGAAGGCTGTCGGCTAGTCAAGGCACACTTTAACGATGGGGACAGCTTTCAAGTCGCTTACCGCAATGAAAAATACAGCTTTCGCCTCTATTTCGTCGATGCACCAGAGACCTCTGAAACGTATATCGATCGAGTCCGCGATCAGGCACGCTATTTCTCCATTCCCGAGCAAGACGTCACCAATACCGGTAAACTTGCGAGCTCCTTCACCCAGAATTTTCTCCGTGGAGAGTTTACTGTGATTACCCAATGGGAAGATGCACGCGGTAGCAGTCACCATCAACGCTACTTCGCTCTCATTCAAAAAGGAGAGCAATTTCTATCCAGCGAATTGATACGCGCAGGTCTGGCACGTCTCTATGGCAAACCCACCGAGAATCGCTGGCCCGGCGGCCTCACTCCCCGCACCTTTCTAGCGCGGCTCAAGGAGCAAGAGCGCAAGGCCCAGCACGAAGAAGACGGCATCTGGGCACTGGCAACAGGTTCGATGCAAATGTCAGGACTTGAAAGTCTGATCCATCGCAGCGGTATCAACTCCAGCGAAATACAGGCACCGCACACCGCTACAGGGACATCACTCAAAGATCGCTTGAATATAAACACCGCGACCAGCGCAGAACTGCAGGAGCTCCCAGGAATCGGCCAAGCCTATGCAGCTCGTATAATTGCCGCTCGCCCCATCGAAAGCATCGAATCTCTGATACAAATACCAGGAATCTCTGCCAATACCTTGGCAGATTTCAGCCACATGATCGTCACAGAAGACCCACCCCCACCAGCCTTCACATTTGCCTTTTACCAAGCCAACATCGAAAAATACCTCAATACCGAAGTCACTGTCCACATCGCTGCAATCACTGCTAGCGATGCCGACAGCCCTGAGAGTTTTCGTGCAGTCCAAGCACACACCGCTTACAATGGTGAAGATGGCGGCGCCATCACAGCCTACATTCCAGACGAATTTTACGACTCATTCATTAATTATTATCGCGAACCAAACCGTGAATTTACAGGCCTGCTCCATACACGCGCAGGCGAAGTCGTCATGGTCTACGTGCGCAAGTGATCCATTATTGACCAATCCAGCCTAGCAAGACTCACTAACCAACAATGAAACTTAGCGACTTTGACGCCTACCGCATAACCAAGACTCAGAATAATGAGATATCAAAGGTTTCCTCGAACCCATGGAAGGACTTACCAACCAGTAAGAGCGATGCAAAAAAAGAGCTAAGCGCTCTGCATGAACGTCTCGCTGAGCTGCAACAGCGCTTCTTTGTCGATCGCCGTAAAAAACTCCTCTTCGTGCTACAAGGCATGGACACGAGCGGCAAGAATGGCACAATTCGCCACGTGTTTCGCGGTGTCAACCCACAGGGAGTCCACGTGGCCAGCTTCGAAAGACCCTCCACTCGTGAACTCGCGCGGGACTATCTTTGGCGTGTTCACAAGCGCACCCCCGCCAGAGGCGAAATCATGATATTCGATCGCAGCCACTACGAAGACGTGCTGGCGGTGCGCGTAAACAAACTGAAGCCTCCCGCCATCTGGCGCAAACGCTACCGCCACATCAACGATTTTGAACAATTGCTCGCGGATGAGGACACTGTCATTTTAAAATTTTTCCTGCATATCGACCGCGACACCCAAAAGCAACGACTCCAGGAACGACTGGATACGCCTGCCAAAAATTGGAAATTTGACCAATCGGATCTCGTCGCCCGCAGTAAGTGGAGCGAGTACGTGGCCGCTTACGAGGAGGTTTTTGCTAAAACCAGCACCTCTTACGCACCATGGTACATCATACCCGCCAATAAAAAATGGGCCCGCAATCTACTAGTCGCCCGTATCGTCGTTAGCTGCCTGGAGGACATGCACCTCAGCTATCCACAAGTCGATTACAACCCATCTGAGATCGTAATTGACTAGATTTAGGAAAATAGACGAAAAAACGTCTTGATTTCGTCGCCAAGCACGATTTGCTCTCCCCCTTTTCCCATGAAAGCCACTATCAAAACACAAGGTCGCCAATTCACCGTAACAGAAGGCGATGTCCTCAAAGTAAACGCCTTCCCAGGAACGGAAGCCGGTGACTCTGTAGACATCAGCGAAGTCCTCATGATCGGTGAAGGTGCGGACGCACGCTTCGGCACTCCTCTGGTCGAGGGCGCATCCGTCAAGGTCACCATTCTCGAAAACAAAAAGGACAAGAAGATCGTCGTCTTCAAAAAGAAGCGTCGCCAAGGCTACAAAAAACGCCGTGGCCATCGCCAGCACCTTTCTGTTATCAAAATCGAATCCATCAACGGATAATTTTTAACCACTCAGGAGATACTGAACGATGTCACATAAAAAAGGACAAGGAACTTCACGTAACGGTCGCGACAGCAACGCAAAGCGTCTTGGCGTCAAAAAATTTGGCGGCGAAGTCGTCGTAGCTGGTAACATCATCATTCGTCAGCGCGGCACACGTTTCCATGCAGGTGCCAACGTCGGCATGGGCCGCGATCACACTCTGTTCGCATTGAAGGACGGCCGTGTTGCTTTCGATAAGCTTCACCGCAAAATCAATGTGATTGAAGAAGCGGTCGCGTAAAGTATACGTATAGACTTTTTAACTAAATCCCATTCCTATTCAAGGAGTGGGATTTTTTTTCGTATAGCCATGGCACTGCCCTTGCGTAGATCCGCACCATTGCAGCGACGACGCGCACCGACAAGCTCCTCACAGTGAAAAATGATTCGACGAACTAGTCCGAATGTTCCACGTTCAAAGTCATTCCGATGGCTATCACACTCGAAGAGCTCCAAAAGCAGCGCCAACAAGTCCAAGCGCACCTACACTGGCTGGACGCAAAAATTGCCGAACAGAGCACCCTGGCACACGACGACACACCCACTGTCTCCACGTCTCCGGCTCAAAATTCTGAGGATGCGGAAAGTAACACAAGCATTCAACTCGAAAAACAATCGGCCTCTCCCAAGCCATTCAATGCCAAGCCAGAGAATGAATCCGACGGTTCGCAAACCGCCTCGCCCCCGCCGCTTCCCTCAGGCGCACAAATCTATACACCCCCAACTGAGTATACACCCCCAACCAAGAAAAGCCCCACATCTGTCACAGAACCGCCCTATCCGCTTGAAAGTGCCACCAGCGACTTCGAAAGCACTTACAAGCCCAAGACACAGAACGACATTCTACGCGCGAAAATTGGTTGCTTGGCCCTCTTCATCGTAGCGGTCTGCATGTTTCTGTTCTTTCTCTTTGGCCTACCCTATCTACTCTAACTGACATAACACGAAACGAATTCTGACACATACATAGTTTGCCCCGACGAGTCAGAGCGCTTCGAGTCGATCAGCTGCTCACTTGACTTAGCTCATATTCATCGGGTCCACATCGATCAAATCGATCACCTCTTTATCCATTTTAAACTGCTGACGCAGAGCGACAAGCTGACTAATCACGCGACTGGCACTCGGCGCAAAATACCATAATTGGAAGCGATACTCATCCCGGATCTTTTCGATCGGAGCAGGCGCTGGGCCACGGATCTCCAATTTCCCATCCATCTCAACCTCCAGCACCTTCAACCACTGATCAATATAAAAATTAACCTTGTCTGGATTGCGCCCTCGAAACAGATGGCGAATCAGGTGCCGAAAGGGCGGATAATTAAATTCACGCCGCTGCTCCAGCTCTTCCAACTGAAAGCCATCAAAGTCCGACTTTCGTGCAAACTGAATTGGCGGCGCATGTGGCGTGCTGGTTTGTATCACGACCTCTCCAGCACGGTCGCCGCGGCCAGAACGCCCAGAGACCTGCACAATCAATTGGAACGTACGCTCAGCAGCTCGAAAATCTTCCACATGCAACGACTTGTCAGCATCAACCAGCCCCACCAAGGTGACATTCGGAAAATCCAAGCCTTTAGCAATCATCTGAGTGCCGACCAATAGGTCAATTTTACCAATTCGGAAGTCATTTAAAATCTTTCGATAAAGATTCTTTTTAGACATCGAATCTGCATCCATGCGCACAATTTTTGCACGTGGTAGAATCTTTTGCACAATGTCTTCAATTTTTTGAGTCCCGAGCCCCTTTTTACGAATATTAATCGACTTACATTCGGGGCATTTGAGTGGCGCCTCACTCTGCTCACCACACAAATGACAACGCAATTTCCCATCTGTGCGGTGAAAGGTCATTGGAATACTACAATGCTTACACGAGGCCACATAGCCGCAGTCCGGACACAGAATACTGGTGGAAAAACCGCGTCGGTTGAGAAAGAGGATGCTCTGCTCTTTTTTTTCGAAACGGTCCACCAGCTTATTGGCCAAGGTACGGGAAATAGGCGAGGCCCCCTTGCCTTGCAAAGCTTCCCGCCGCATATCAATTAAGTGAATTTTAGGCAACTGACGATGATCCACACGATTAAGTATGCGATCGACCGCGTATTTGCCACGCTCGACATTATACAATGATTCAAGTGAAGGCGTCGCGGAGCCCAATACACAGACAGACTTATTAATGTGCGCACGGTACACCGCAACGTCGCGCCCGTTGTAGCGCGGCGACTCCTCTTGCTTATACGAGGGCTCATGTTCTTCGTCGACAATCATGAGCTTTAGATTTTGCACAGGTGCGAACACTGCGGAACGCGCTCCCACGACAACGTGGGCTTCGCCGCTGGCCAGCGCCTTCCACGCGTCGTAACGCTCCCCCTCCGAGAGATGACTATGCCAAACCACCGTGTGCACACCACGCGCCTCAAGCCGCGCACGCACGCGCCCAACAGTCTGCGGCGCCAAAGCCACTTCCGGCACTAAAAAGATAACTCCACCACCTTCGGCCACAATCTTTTCAATGGCATTCAAATACACTTCAGTTTTACCCGAGCCCGTCACGCCATGCAACAGCCGCACACTGAAGGCATCCGCCGAAATCGCACGGTGGATCGCCTTCACTGCAGCATCTTGCTCATCTGTCAATTCTGGACGTGTCTCCGTCACCACGGTCTCCTGGTCCCCCAGCTCATCCTCATAGGCTATACGTTCCTCCTCGGTGTCGGTTTCACGTAAAAAGCCCTTGGCCACCAGCCCATCACATGCCGAAGCACTAATTTTCATAGCCTTGAGAATATCTGCCCTGGGCAAGGGTTTCACCTGCTGACGAATAAACTTAAGGATCGCAGCCTGCTTAGGCGCTCGTGTCATTAATGCTTCAAGCTCTGCTGTAGTAGGTGCCTTACCTTTAGAAATATAACGACGCGTCTTCGGTTTCATGCCCTTTCGAATCGCGGCTGGAATCATTGTTTCCAATATCGCCTCGGGAGTAGAGGCATAATACTGCTGTGCCCAACGAAAGAGCTCCATTAAATCCGGCGTCAATACTGGATAAGGCTGCACGACTTCGAAGAGCATTTTAAGCTTTCCCGGTGGCACCACTTGGTTCGTACCCAGGCGTGTCACGACGCCCAACTCACTGCGTCGACGCAGCGGAATACGTACCAATGAACCGAGTTGCAGCATCGCTTGGCAGGCAGGTGGCACCGCGTAGGCAAGTGCCTTATCAAATCCTGACAGGGCAATCACTTCAACGATGGTCGTTGTTGGTTTCGGCTTAGGCTTGGGCATCCAGTAAGTCTTTAAAGGCCCCCTCTTGAGCAGCAAGCTCATCCCAAGTACCTTCACTAATACACTCGCCAGCCTTGAGTACGATAATACGGTCCGCACTACGAATGGTACTTAAACGATGCGCAATCGTAATGGTGGTGCGGCCCTGGGCTAAGTACTCAATGGCAGCTTGCACTGACTTCTCACTCTCATAATCAAGCGCACTGGTGGCTTCGTCTAAAATCAAGACCCTGGGGTTGCGCAATAAAGCCCGTGCAATCGCAATCCGCTGACGCTGTCCACCAGAAAGACTGACACCACGCTCACCGACCTTAGTTTGAAAACCTTCGGGGAGTGCTTCTATAAACTCAAGTGCACTGGCATGCCGTGCAGCCTCGCGAACCTCAGCTTCCGTAGCTCCAGGCCGTCCGAAACGAATGTTATCCAGCAGCGTGCCAGAGAGCAGTAAATTATCCTGCATCACAATGGCACACTCCTGACGGAACTCGCGAATGGCTAAGTCCGACTGAGACACTCCGTCGATCAGAATTTCGCCATCGATTGGCGCATAAAAGCCAAGCATTAAACTGACCATGGTACTCTTCCCCGAGCCACTGGGACCCACAAAAGCAACATGCTCGCCCGGGCGTATGATGGTAGAAAAGTTCCGTATAGTACGATGCTCTTTCTCCTTATCGTAGGCGAAACTAACATTACGAAATTCAATTTCGCCACGCATAGGCTCCAGCACACGCGTGCCCTGCCATTCCTCAACGTACGCGGAATCCATCAGCTCCTTAATACTTTTATAACTTTCAGCTCCGAGCAGGTATTGCATGCTGAATTGAGTAATCATATTCACAGGCGCGAGGCAGACCGGCAGCGCCCCCACCAATGCCACCATCGCACCCAGCGTCATTTTATCTCCAATCACAAGCCATCCACACAGCGCCACCGCAAACAGGGACAAGGAAGTCACCACAGTAAATAAAATATACCCCAGCGACTGATTCAACTGCATCTGCGAAATGCGCTTGGCACTGTACGCATCGCTCACCGCCCCCATCTGCTTTTTCGCCTCCTGCTCTTGACCGTATCCACGCACCAACTTAATCGCTGAGATAAATTCATTTGCCTGCCCGGTCATCCGCTCACGCGCCACACGCACCTCATGGTTATTAAATTCAATTTGCCGGAAAAAGTAGATACGCACCATTGCAAAGATCGGAATACTGACCAACACAATCAACAGCAGCCAGATATTGATGTAGGCTAAGGCCATGATTAACAAAAATGAGCGCAGCAACTCTGGAATGATCCCAGTCACAATCTGTATCACCGTCGCTTCAATATTATTAGTATCAAAAGCATATTTTGACAGCAATCGCCCCGTCTGGATCGAATCCAAGAACCCGAAATGCATGAAGTTCAGCTTATGAAAAATCCGACTTCGCAAGCGGCGAAAAATCTCCTGTGACTGCGTCGATAAATTGTTCACTGCGATCCGCATCGATACGAAATGCACAATCAACAGTGTTAGCGATAGCCCTGTATAATAAAAGACTCCCGTTAGATTGTCCTCAGGAATCGCAACGTCCACAATGCGTTGAGATAAGATTGGAAAAGGCGTAATCGCCAAAATACTCAGGATACGCCAGAACATATAAGTCCTCAACGCGCCTTGCTGACTCCAAATGAAGCCACGCAACGTATTCCTATGAAGACCGATCGATTGGTGCGGATGCATAACTCATACAATCAGATAAGGTCACAAAGCATTAGCCAATCTTCAAATCTATCAATAACTGGTGAAAACCAGCATATTCATGTAGTCCACTCAAATCCGGGTCGTGCTGCATCCAATCGAAATCCTTATAACCGAAAGAAATTGCAGTTCGCAGCACCGCAACAGCTTCTGCATTCCTCCCCTTGAGACACAAGCTACAAGCCAAATTGTAGTGTGCCGTAGGATCCTTGGGGTTTAAACGCACCAACTTTCGGTCCATCTTCAGCCCGGAATCAATATGGCCCGTCTCAGTGTAAATATGAGCCAAAACGGAGGCGACTCGCACATCTTTGGGCATGCGACGATGCAGGCTTTCAAAAAAGCTCATCTCAAAATCAAGATCGCGACGAATAGACATATCACCAAGTGAAAACCACTCCTAGCATGGAGCAAGACCCATCTATTAAAGAAGTGCATCGACATTCCTTAAAACTCCAGGCTCATCAACGAGCTCCTCGCAGAAGCCCCTAAGGCACTATAAATAAGCTAGTTAGAAACCAAAAAAGACCTTCTCCATTACATTTATTTAGAAGCAATTTCCCCTGCCTCTAATCTACTAAAGTGAAGTTCAGCCCCAATGACTGCTCTAACTTAGTAATTTGCCCACGCTCATTGGGCTCGATCAAAGTCAACGATACGCCCTTCTTCCCCGCACGCGCGGTGCGCCCACTGCGGTGGGTGTAATATTGAATCGCATCAGGCAACTGATGTTGAATCACAAAAGACAAGCTCTCTACATCGATACCACGCGCAGCTACATCGGTCGCAATTAAAAACTGTGTGCGTGCCTTCTTGAAAGCACGCATCACCTTGTCACGGTCGCGTTGGCTGAGGTCGCCTTGAATCACACCGACCGAAAGGCCGGCTTTTTCCAATTCTTCACCCATGCGAATCGCTCCAGCCCTCGTACGACAGAAAATCAACCCACGCTCACTGCCCTGCTCTTTTAAATAATTAATAATAAAGGCATCCTTTTCCTCACGAGCGCAAATCGCAAATTGGTGGTCGATATTACGATTTACAATCTGCTTAGGTTCCACTTGCACCCGATGAGCGCTGGCCGACATATGATCCGAGATCAAGCCCTGCACACGCTTCTGAAAGGTCGCCGAAAAGAGCCAAGTCGCCTGGCGGTTGCGAGTCGCTTTAAAGATAGCCCCCAGTTCCTGCTGAAAGCCCATGCTGAGCATTTCATCGGCCTCATCCAGAACGAGATACTGCACACCGTCCAGCTGTAGTCCGGCTTTCAATAAATCCATTAAGCGTCCCGGAGTGGCGACAAGAACCGGTGTGGGCCGGCTCAAGCGTTGAATCTGATCCTCAAGCTTGTCCCCGCCAGCGGCAACCTCGACAAAAATCTTTGGCTCACTAAATTTGGTAAAACGAAAAAGCTCTTTCCCGATCTGTTTGGCCAACTCACGCGTCGGCGCGATAATCAGTCCCTGAATTTTATCTATGGCAGGATCAACCTGCATCAACAGCGGCACACCAAAGGCAGCGGTTTTCCCAGTGCCTGTCTGCGCTTGCGCAATCAGGTCACTGCCCTCCTGTAACAAAAACGGTATGACCGCATGTTGTACTGGGGTAGGCACCTGAATCCCCAGCTGATCCAGGCCTTTAACGAGATCGGCACGTACGCCGAGTGATTTGAAATTTTCTGCCATAGCGAGATTATTAATGTAATTATGATAAAATCGCCACTGCGATTGAAAAGTAAATGGTCAGCCCAATCGCATCCATTACAGAGGTAATTAAAGGGCTACTGGCGACCGCGGGGTCGAGCTTAAATTTACTCAGCGTGAAAGGTAATAATACCCCAAGCAAATTAGCGACCAACACAATACTAAGCATGCTCAGGCCCACAACTAGAGCCACCTCCATACCGCTGCGATAAATTCCAAGCAGCCAGGTAAGCCCTCCCATGGCCAGTCCCAACATCAACCCAACAAACACCTCCTTACATAGGGCTTGCCACCAGCCATCCAGCTTCAAGTCCCCCGTAGACAAGGCACGTACCATCAACGTGGCCGATTGCGCACCCGTATTCCCTCCGCTGGCAATTAAGAGTGGCATGAAGAGTACCAGCGCCACGTAGGTCTGCAGATATTCTTGATAATTTGAAATGACCGCGGCCGAGAGCAAATTGACAAAAATCAAAATAACCAGCCATCCAATGCGCTTCTGAAACAAAACCGTAGGGGCTGCCGCCGTATAATTCATCTCCAAAGGAGTCACCGCAGCCCCCTTGTGAAAATCTTCCGTTGCCTCTTCTTCGGCCACATCCATGATATCATCCACGGTCACGATACCGACCAGCACCCCTTCCGAATCGACAACTGGCAGCGCATTCACGTCATAACGCTGAATCTGCTCCACGGCGACTTCGCGATCGTCGTAAGCGGACAGGCAGACAAACTGATAATTTAATATCTCTGAAATAATCGTCGAAGGTGGCAACATAATCAGACGACGCATGCGCACGATATCCACTAACACCCCATTACCATCGGTGACGTATAATATATTAAAAATCTCACTATCGCGCCCGTATTTCCGAATATGCGCCAAAGCATGATCACAGGTCCATTCAGCACGAATCCGAATATAATCCGGCGTCATCAAGCGGCCGACACTCTCTTCAGGATAACCTAACAACTGGCGTGATTCGGCCAAATCCTCGGGGCTCAGCAATTGCATCAAGCGCCGCGTCACGGTGGCTGGCAACTCTTCCAGCATGGCCGTGCGATCGTCGGGGCTCAGATCTGCCAGAAGCACACGTGTATCTGCATCAGTCAAAGCCTCTAAAAATGCATCCTGATCCTCTGGTTCAAAATAGGCAAATACATCGGCTGCTCGATCCCGTGGCAGCGCACGATAAACCAAAATTTGATGCGGCTTGTCCAATCGCAGAATAAAGTCAGCCACCTCGGGATTGGCCCAGTTCTTCAATTCCTCAGAGATCGGCTTGATGTGCCCACTGGCAATCACGCGCTCCATCTTGGAATCAATCTCTGTATTTTCGTCCACCATCGTACTGTTGGTAATAGAAGCCGCCGCTGAGGAGTAAAGCGGGAAAAATGAACGTCTCACACTGAACGTCCAAGGTGAACGTCGAATTCTGAAGGTCCAACTCCCCAGTTACGGAGCCAACCGCTGCGCACGCCACTGCCCCGACTTATCGCGCTGGTACATAAAACGATCGTGCAGACGATTGGCTCGCCCCTGCCAAAACTCAAAGGACTCAGGCACGATGCGGTAACCGCCCCAATTATCAGGCAAGGGCACTTTTCCTTCAGCAAACTTGCGCTTCATCTGATCAAGTTTGGTCTCCAAAATACTCCGCGAGGTAATGATCTGACTTTGAGGTGAAGCCCACGCCCCAAGCTGGCTACTAAATGGGCGACTCAGGAAATATTTAAGCGATTCGGCCTTGGTCACACGCTCCACACGACCGATCACATTGACCTGCCGCTGCAGTGGTAACCACAGGAAATTGGCCGCAGCCTGAGGATTGGCCTCTAGCTCAGCCGCTTTGCGACTCTGATAATTGGTATAAAAAGTCAGCCCATTTTCGGAAAAGTCCTTGAGCAATACGACACGCGTGCTTGGTAGGCCATTGGCATCCGCCGTCGCTAAGCACATAGCATTCGGCTCTTCTAGATCGCACTGCTCAGCCTCGCGAAACCACAGCTCAAACTGCGCAAAAGGGGATTCCAACAAATCGCTTTCGCTGAAACTGTCCTTAGTATAGCTTTGCCTGAGATCAGAGAGGTCCATGACTTGAATTTTTTATACGATCAACAGCCTGGTTAAGCTTGCTCAGCCAACCAGCGCTCCGCTTCGATCGCGGCCTGACAGCCCATACCCGCGGCGGTGATCGCTTGGCGATACACATGATCCACACAGTCACCCGCAGCATAAAAGCCTTCGTATTGAGTCTTCACTTGGCTTCCCGCCATTGGTACAACGTAGCCATCGCTATCCCGCTCTAACAGACCATCGACAAAATCTGTATTCGGAATATGACCAATTGCAATAAAAACGCCCTTACAAGGGATCTCACGCGTCTCGCCAGTTAACGTATCTTGAACACAAATCGCACGCGTAAACCCCTTTTCATCCGCTAAAATCTCAGTTGGTGCGCTATTCCAAGCCATCTCGATCTTCTCGTGTGAAGTGGCACGATCCGCCATAATCTGTGAAGCCCGCAACTCATCACGACGATGAATTAAAGTCACTTTCGAGCAGAAACGTGTCAAAAAGAGCGCCTCCTCCGCGGCAGAATCACCGCCACCGACCACCACGACTTCCATGTCGCGATAAAATGCACCATCGCAAGTCGCACAGGTTGTCACGCCTTTGCCACCATACATTTCCTGCTCCCCCGGGATACCCAGCAAACGTGGTCGGGCTCCTGTGGCCACAATGACCGCTTTGGCTTCGAAGACTTTATCGCCCGCATACAACTTCTTCACACCATCGACAATCTCAATTTTATCCACTTTGGCATGTTCATAGCGCGCACCAAAACGAGCCGCCTGCTTACGCAAGTTATCCATCATCATGTACCCATCGATCCCCTCAGGAAAACCTGGGAAATTTTCGACTTCGGAAGTCGTCGTAAGCTGACCTCCAGGCTGTGCTCCTTCCAGAACAAGTGGGTTCAGTTGTGCCCGCCCGGTATAAATGGCTGCAGTGAGGCCGGCACAGCCGGTTCCGAGAATGATGACATCTTCCATGTTAGTAAATAGTAGTCTAAAGTGTTGAAAAGTAGCCGAAGATGAAGCGAGCGCGCCGATTCTCAACCAAAATTTGAATTTCTCTGTCGGTTTGCCTTTCGCCACTCTTGAAGTATACTCATTGCCACCATGAAATCCTACCTCCGCTTCGCTCTCCTCATCTGCTTATCACTCCCGCTGCCACTGTCTGCTGTAGCAATCAAGAAAGGCGATAGCACAGAACAAGTCATTGAAACATTAGGCAAACCCATGGGCACAATTGAGTTACGTCAAAAAACTCTACTACTCTACCCCCAGGGAGAAATTACTCTAACCCAAGGGTCCGTCACTGAAATCGATTTGATGAGCGATGAACAGTTTGCAAAGGATCAGGAGCGACTGCGCCTCGAACGCGAGGAATGGCTGGCCGACCAGGAACGTCGCCAAGCTGCTCATACAAAGGAAGGCCTGTCTATCCGTGCAGACAAAATGGCAAGTCGGGAATTTGCGACCCGCTCTGCCAAGGAACAGCTGGATTACTGGCGCAGTTTCCAAATTCGATATCCTGAGGTCGATGTAACTGAACAAATCTCCTCCTCGCTGGCCGGCTATGAGACGGAACTCACTGAACTCCGCAGCCAACAACGTATCGCAGAACTAGAAGCACGCGTCGCTCAAGCCGAAAAAGCGGCCGCGAGCGCTCGCCTAGAAACCGAAAAATTACGCCAGGAAACAGAACGTAGCGAACGCAGCCGCAATAATGGTCTAAGCTATTACACCGATCCGGTTATAGATAGTCGCTACTATTATCGGCCACCTACAATCACGATTCACACCAGTGGTCAGAAAAAAGCTGAGCATTCGCCCCGCCGCCGGAATGGAGTCTACCGCTACGACGATGGCCCCAAAGAAAGCGTCGCCGAACGAGCCACACGTATTCTGAACGAAGCGACGGGTCAGTAGCAGATGGATGTGGCAGGCGCATCTAATCTTACCTCCCCACATCAATGACGTACGCCTGACACTGTAAAAGCCTCCACTTTATTAATGACTAAGCAGCAGTTATGCGTAAATTAACCATATGATCAAAAACGTGCATAAAGTAATTCCAGAAATCGCTGAAGGCGTCCGCGGTGGCACCGGCAGTGTGACCGCCCATAAACTACTCGACCTCTTCCCTGGTAGCGCAATCAAAAGTGTCGGCGTCGTACGCCTGGAACCCGGTGCCAGCGTAGGCGATCACTCCCATCAAAACGAAGAAGACTTTTACTACTGTATCTCAGGCACTGGTGTCGTAGTCGACAACGGTAGCGAACATCCTTTCACCCCTGGCACATTACAAATTACGCGCAGTGGCGAGTCACAGGCAATTCGCAATACTAGCGAAACCGAATTGGTCTTCTTGGGCGCCCTGATTGCCACACAAGAAATTTAGTCGGATACGGCAGCAACGCCCAAGAATAGCCGGGCTCTTCAGCGCCCCTCCTTAGGCAGGTTCCACTACATTGTGATCCACCTCATATTCTTCCATATCCGGCGGTACCGTTGAAATGGCCTCACTCATAGTGGTCAGACCCTCTTTCACTTTCAGCATGCTATCCTGGTGTAAGGTCATCATCCCGTTACGCATTGCAATACGCTTGATCACGGCAGCCTCTTCTCCAGCATTGATTGCCTTAATCAATTCTTCACTGGTTGACATCAGCTCGTGAATACCGACACGTCCCTTATATCCATTACCGCCACAACTCGGGCAACCATCCTCGCTCGCCCCCGGAACTCGTCCTGTCCAACTGAGCGCACGCTGCATAATCTCTGCTTCATTCCCCTCCTGCAGGTAATTTCGCTTACATGATTTACACACGCGTCGCATCAAGCGCTGTGCGCACACACAAATCAATGAGGCAGAAATCATGAAAGGTTCTATCCCCATTTCCGTCAGTCGAGAAACCGTCGTCGGCGCATCGTTCGTGTGTAATGTACTAAAGAGCAAGTGCCCGGTCAAAGCCGCTTCCACTGCAATCCCCGCAGTCTCACGGTCTCGAATTTCTCCCACCAAAATAACATCCGGATCCTGACGCAAGAAACTACGCAACGCGGAAGCAAAGGTCAGACCGATCTTACGTTGCATCTGCATCTGCAAAAGCCCTGGCAAAGTATACTCAATCGGATCCTCAGCGGTACGAATACAAATATCTGCCGTATTAATCTCATTCAACGCAGAATAAAGTGTCATCGACTTACCCGAACCAGTCGGTCCACAGTGCAAAATCATACCATATGGCCGCTGAATTAAATCCCGGTAAAGCCTTAAATTACGGTCTGAAAAACCAAGCGCAGGCAAAGGCAAGGTGCTCTTCTGCTTATCTAGTATGCGCATAACGATGCCCTCGCCATGATTTAATGGCGCAGTGGACACACGTAAGTCGACATCGATGCCCTTCTTATTGTACTGTTTAAATATAATACGCCCGTCTTGCGGCATGCGTTTCTCTGCGATGTCCAGTTGCGCCATCACCTTCAAACGTGCCAACAAAGCTCCCGAAGCTGCCGGCGGAATCGTCAATCGATTCAGCAAAACACCATCCACTCGAACCCGCACTCGCGTCTCTTTCTCAAACGGCTCGATATGAATATCACTAGCACCTGCAAAATATGCTTCTTCTACAATCCGATTCGCCAACTTGATGATCGGAGCCGACTCCTCATCTGAAAAGTCTTCTTCATCAATCTCATCATCACTCTCGTAATCAGCTCCCAACGCTTCGACCACATCTCCAAAACCGACGGCTTGGTGCTGATCATTCTTATCAACAATAATCTTATCGATTTCAGACTGAAGACCGAGTAACACACTCACCTTCATCCCGGAAACCTCTTGCACCTTACTGGTGACTCGCAGATCAAAGGGATTACTTAATGCAATGATAATATAATCTCCCGCAAATCCGAGCGGCAGCACCTTGTGTTCCTGACAAAAATCCTGATCTAGTTTGGAGAAAGTCGTCTCCGTCAGCATGCAGTGTTTGATATTAATCGGAGTCAGTTCAAACGCGCGACTCTTGGCAAAAAGTAACTGATATTGTGTAATTTTATAATCAGTCGCCAATAAGGTTTCGATGGCCTCACCAGATAGCTCCTCATCCGTCTCAGTAATATTCTTAAATTGTGCATCGGTCAAATGACCCATCTGAAGCAAATTCTCCAGGATAGCAGTTTGGATACGAGCAAGAGCCATAATTTAAGAATCGTTAAAAATAAAAGAATGCAGAAGCGCGAACAATCAGAAGCGATTCAACTCAGAGCGCAACAAGGGCATATTATAAAGATCATCCTTGGTCTGAACGGAAGGGTCGAGCTCGAGCTTCTTTGCTAGCTCCGCAGCCGTCAACCCTCCCTCCTCAAGTTGCTCTTTCAGGTAACGGCATTGCTCAGTCTTCATCAATGTCGCAATCCGCTGATCAGGCGCAACCACCTCGAATTCAGTTTCCAAAACAGTGTTCAGCACTTCCAGCGTAATGAACTCGTCGGCGCTGGCATTCACGGCAGCGGACACGACTTCCTGTAATTGCTTAAAATTGCCGGGCCAGTCATAAGAGAGCAGCACGTAAACCGCTTCCGGGGTAAACTCAGCGCCTTGGCTGCGCCCGGCACGCTCTGCTGAGATACGAGCAGTGCGGCGCGCATAAACCGCAATGTCACTCGGACGAAGACTCAGCGATGGCAACACCACCCCACATTCTGCAGCCGCCGCTACAAATTCTGAAGTATCGGCACGCTCAGCATTCACAATATAAACCAATAGCAATGGCTCAGAGCCCTCGAGCTCACGCAGTGCCAGCTCTGTCAATTTATGAGCGCGCGCGATATCCGAAAGCGAATTTATCCGCACACCGATCAGACGGCTCTTTTCAAAGTCAGCCAGCACTTCACGCAGCTTGACTATGGCTGCTTCATTCGTATCCGGCAGTGCAAGCACCTCCACGGGCATGTCTCCATTACCACGCCAATTTGAGAGATCCTTGATCGCTAACTCAGCATCGCCCCCAACAGACTCCAAGATAAAGAGCTCGCGAGCTTCTTTGGCAATGACCCATGCATTCTGCAAAAAACGGTTTGATAAGAAATTACTGGCACTGAAAAACCTCGGCTCCTCTGGATAACTATGCGCGACTCGCTCCGATGCAAGCGAAGCGCCTTCCTGCACAAATTGCTCTTTTTCAATATCGGTCATGGGAGCTGAAAAACGCGCTACATGCTGTAAGAAAACCTCCGTATCCAAGGGTTTCTCCATGACCAAGGTAACACTCATATTCGCCACTTTGACCAATTCTGGCGTATTCATGAGACCAGACACCAAAATAAAGGGTAAATTAGGATACAGCTCCCGTGCCTTCTTCAAAAAGTCGGCCCCGTCCATCACAGGCATCTTATAATCTGAGATCACCAGATCATAAGGAATCTCCTCCAACTGCGTAATTGCCCGCTCAGGGCGAGTTGCCATGTCAACACGATAACTATTCTCACGGAGTAAATCCTGCAGCATTTCTGCGTAATTCTCTTCGTCATCTAAAACTAGTATTCGTCCGGCCATATATATAATTCTGTAAGTGTTCTAAAAAAGCAGTGAACCAACTATTTCATTTTCGCTTCAATCGAAATCACATCAGTGCCAAAAAAACTGGCAGTCTGACTGCGATCCCCTCCAAAAAGAATAGCAACCGCTCGCAAATAGTCCACCTGTTGACTGGAAAGATGCGATTCGAAAAGAGTGCGTTGCGAGGCCCCTTCAGTGACTTGAAGTGCCGATTTTACCGTAGCATGGGTAATCACATCGCCCGGATGTTCTTCGACGATCTGACGTACTATCTGGCGCAATTCTTCAAAATTCCGCTCCCACTTGTGCTGACGAAATAAATCGCGCGCAGAACGCTCAAAACGAGGTACGGACGCAAGCGCCTGCTCACGCGCCACCTCAACGACCAACTGCTGAGCCATCACCCCAACATCTACCTGACATTCACGCAGCGGTGGCACACGCACTTCCGCCGTCCCCATCAATATATAGAGATTCTCGTCGATCAAGCCCTCATCAAATAACGAATCTAAATCACCACTCACGCAGAATATTGTCCGTAACGAAACACCGATATCTTCAAAGACCCCTTCGTGCTTGGAGAGTGCAGTCGCCAATGTTTTCTGCGCAGCACTCATAGTCTCCAACTCCAACAATACACAAGTCACTCGCTCCGCACCTGCACGCTTGGCGGCATCAATTAAAGTCAGCGCCTGCTCTTGATCGAACGCACTCGCACTCAGAAAGATAAATTGCTCGGCACTACTTTCATAAAAGCCCTGGATATCTTCACAAATGCTGCGGTAATGCATACCAGGCTCCCCAATCAAAGATAGCGTGGATTTAAAATTGCGCAAACTATACAGACGCTCCGCAAACGCAGCTGAAGCCCCCGATTTGCAAGGATAAGAACGAAATGCAAAACCTAACTTCGCACTCACATCGCTGCCTAGTCCATCCTCGATGCCGCCAGCAGGCGCACTCTCCAATTTCTTGGCCTCTTCAATCAATTCAGCCGTTCGCTCCAATAAGGAAAAAATATTCAAGGGTTTGAGAAAAACGCCGCCGACGCCCTCACTAATTAACTCACGAATGGTGTCGTTCTCCAAATAACCGGACACCATGATCACAGGTACCTCAGGCTTGAGTTGCTTGATCACCTTCATGTATTCCGCTCCCGTCATTTCCGGCATCTTGTGATCCGTCACCACTAGATCATAATCAGTATCGCGGAAGACGTCCACCGCCTCAATAGGATCAGTCAATGACGTCACTACGTAATCGGCTTGCTCGAAAATATCAGTCAGCAGACTGTTAAAGTCTGCATCATCATCTAGAATTAAAACGCTGTATGGCATATAAAGTTGAGTCGACTCGTTGAAAATTATAATTCGTCCTTAGCCGTGTCTTCGGCTTCGTGGATCTCCTCGATACGCTCAAGTGCGCGACTGAATGAAGATGTTGATGTTCCATACCAGATCACACGACCGTCGAGTACACTTTCCCAATGCTTAACCACAGGTGCACTCATGTAGTAACAAGTAGCCACCATATAGGTGCCCTCTACATAATCAAATGGAACCGTAGAGGAAGCCCAGCACAGCGATAAATCCACATTCATCGGGCGCAATGACTGCAATTCGACATAGGCCAAGTCAATTAACCCCAGTTTTTCCTCTTCCACTAAATACTCCAATAACTTTGCTTCTTCGAGCTTTTTAAGCTCAAACAAAAGAGTCGAAAGAATCGATGCACGTTTCAAATCGGCCGATTGAATCGCCTCCATAAACTTGCCATTGGCTTCTTCCAGATCAGACGAAGAGACCAGCCCCTTGTCGACAAGGGCAGAACCTAAGAAACGATTACTACGGAGAATTAAGGCGCGGTGCTGCTGCATGGTTAAATTTCTCAGTAAACATGCGGCACGATCGCCTGCAAGGTCAAGACATCAGAAGCGTGAATCCATACGAAAAATCCTACTATACTAAATTCGTAAATTTATAGTTAAAAGGGAGATACCCCACCACAACAGTCTAATCCAACTGCCTACGGTCGAATCGCCAAATAAGTAACATGTCCTCGGTAATACACATACACACGGCTCACACGACGCGACTCCAGTAATGTACGTCCATGCTCAATGGATTCAGGCACCACTCCATTAATTTCAACAAAGACCAATCCCGGCGCCAACGAATCTACATACGGTGAATCCTCAGCCACCTCGTCCACGACCAGCCCCTGAATTTCATCGCTCAAACCATACTTCTGACGCTGTGCCGCATCCATTCGCGTAAAACTCACACCCTCGAGCAAAGTAGCACGCAGCGTCCCCGTACCGTAGGGATCATTCGGATCTCCCAAAACTACGTCTAATTCTTTTAGAACACCCGCACGCCGAAACTGAACCCGCACAGATGCCCCGGGAGGACTCGCCGCCACCTGAATGCGCAAATCCTTTATATCCTCCACCGCCCCATCATTAATCCCGACAATAACATCCCCCGCCACGAGGCCAGCCACTGCCGCCGGCAAGCCCTCAACGACCGATTCTACCAGCACCCCGGTTCCCTCCGGCACTTTAAACGCTTCAGCATACTCAGCATTCACATCTTTTAACTGTATACCAAGAATCCCACGACGCACTTCCCCATCACGCACTAATGCCAGTGCAATTGACCGCGCAAAAGTTGAGGGAATGGCAAAGCCGAGCCCAATACTGCCCCCACTGCGCGAGAGTATCGCCGTATTAATACCTACCAGACGCCCATAGGCATCCACCAAGGCTCCACCAGAGTTACCGGGATTGATCGGCGCATCGGTTTGAATAAAACTCTCATAGCCCAATTCCCCTAAAATCGACAAATTACCACGCTTGGTCGCCGAGACAATCCCCTGAGTAATTGTCAACCCCACCCCCATCGGATTGCCAATCGCAAAAACCACATCCCCGACCTCTAACTGATCACTGTCCGCAACAGGTAAATACGGTAAATGGTCCGCTTCCACCTTAAGCACCGCCAGATCGCTCCGCGGGTCCCGCCCCACTAGCTGTGCCGTTAATTCACGCCCGTCATTCAATTCCACTAATATCTCGTCCGCAGGCTCACCATCCCGCGCTGTGATCACATGATTATTAGTCAAAATATAGCCGTCGGCGGCGATCACCACCCCCGAGCCCACGCCCTCATTAATACGGCGCTCAATTTCCTCCGGTTCCTCGCGGTCAGGAGTCGGCAGCCCATAGTAACGTCGCAGCATTTCAATTCGAGGGTCCATCCCCCGCTGCCGAATATAGCGCAAAATACTCGCTGAGTGCACCGCCACGACCGCCTCTTTAGCCGGTTTCAAAATCGGCGCATAACTCGTCAAATAATTCGGATCTTCACGATCGACGGCCTGCGTGTCCAAAGGCAACTCAAACCCCTCCGAGGCCAGCGCGCCGTGATTCACACCCAAAAAACATACCCAATATAACAATCCGCGAAAAACAAAATGAATGAATCTATGCATAGTATACATTGAGAAAAAAACGCAAAAAAAGTTCCAGCTTAATGCATTCTAAAGGTTCGTCCTGCTACACTCATCACATCCTCAACCCAATGCGATATGATCAAGCAGAACCATACATCGATTCAACAATTCCTCAGTGCCGGAGCAATCACACTCAGTTTAGGCTGGTTGACTGCCTGCGCCACGACCTCCTCCTCGCTCGAGCAAAAGGCCCACTTCGACACACAGCTTCCACACACCTGGCAATCAGTCAACTCTAGCCAATCCACCCTCGATACAGCAGCACTTAGCCGGTGGTGGCAACGCTTTGACGACCCGCAAATGGAAGCACTCATCACCGATGCCATAGAAAAAAATCCAGACCTGCGCTCGGCACTCTCTACCATCCGTCAAGCCCGTGCGGAACGGGGGCTGGAAAGCGCGGAACTCTGGCCCTCACTGGCTGCCAGCATCGCTGGATCGGGCACACAGACCAGAGACCTGAACAATTCAAATTCCACCCACTCGGACAGCTACCAAGCAGCACTGGACGCAAGCTGGGAGGTGGATCTCTTCGGACGTCAACAACAGTATGTGGCCGCTGCCGATGCGGCACTCGCTGCCAGCGAAGAGGACTATCGCCAAGCCCAGGTCACACTCGCAGCGGAAGTGGCCTCGACCTATCTCACTCTCTGCAGCTACACCACTCAACTAGACATTGTCCGCCAAAATTTAGCCACACGCGAAAGCACTCAGGAAATTGTGCAATGGCAAGAACAGGCTGGTGAAAGTGATGCTCTCAATAGCCAACAATCAATCGCTGCAACTGAGCAAGTGCGTGCCCAAATCCCGGAACTGGAACAAAGCCTGGTAGAAACCCGTAACAGCTTAGCCATCCTAACTGGCCGCACGCCCGCAGCACTACAGGGCCAGCTACAATTGCCCACCAGCTTTCCTAGCGCTCCCGCCAACATTGCCGTCGGCATTCCAGCGGAAACACTGCGCCAACGTCCCGACATTCGTTCAAGCGAAAATACAATTCTTGCAGCTCAGGCGCGCTTAACAGCAGCAGAACGCAGTCGCCTGCCATCACTCAATCTGAGCGGATCCATAGGAATTGAAGCACTCCAAGCGGGCGACCTCCTGGATCCACAATCCTTAATCAGTAATCTAGCCGCAGGGCTGAGTGCCCCGCTCTGGGATGCAGGCCGAATTCGCCGCAACATCGAAGTTCAAAATGAACTCCTCCAGCAAGCATATCTAGAATACGAAAACACTGTGCTCAACGCACTAGCTGAAGTCGAAAATGCGCTCAGTTCGATCGATAAGCGTAACCAGCAAATCACGACTCTTCAACGTGCCTGTGAAGCCGCACAAAATGCCACTCAACTGGCTCAACTACAGTATAAAGCCGGCGAGGTCGACCTGCTCACGGTACTGGATGCCCAAAGAACCGAACTTAGTCTCGATCAAAGCCTCACCAGCACCCAAGCCGAGGCTCTCAACGCACATGTGCAACTCTATAAAGCACTCGGCGGCGGCTGGGACACTTCTTCTGCAAACGAAACACTGTAATTGATTATCCTTATGAAAGATCCAAACAAACAGTCGAGCACCGACCTCAGCCAAGCGATACAAGCTGGCAGCCATACGACCAATTCTAAAAAGCGCTATTATGCCATCGGCATCGTCCTGCTGCTCGCGCTCAGCGCTTGGTATTTCTATAGCCAGCGCGCTCAAGCACAGTCCCGTGGGCCAAGTTTTAAAACCCATGCACTACAACGCGGCGACATTCGTCTCACCGTTACCGCCACTGGTAATCTGGAACCCACCAATGAAGTCTCTGTGGGCAGTGAGCTCTCCGGCACCACGGTAGAAGTGTATGTCGACACCAACGACCAGGTCACCAAAGGCCAGCCCTTGGCACGACTCGACACCGTCACGCTGGAAAATCAGCTCAAATCCAGTAAAGCCGCACTCGAATCTGCCAAGGCGGCGCTACTTCAAAAGCAAGCCACTCTGACGGAAGCCGAGGCGACGCTGACACGCCAACAAGAATTGCAACGACTCAGCGGCGGTAAACTTCCTTCCAAAGCAGACTACGCCACCACCGTCGCTGCGGTGGAACGTGCCAAGGCCGACATCACCAGCGCCGAAGCCGCCATCAGCGAAGCCCAGGCCGACGTCGAGACCAAGGCCAACAGCCTGTCCAAAGCACTCATCGTATCGCCCACCAATGGCATTGTGCTCAGTCGCAGCATTGAGGTCGGTCAAACCGTGGCCGCAAGCTACTCCACACCCGAACTCTTCATTGTCGCGGAGGACCTCTCCCAAATGGAACTGGAAGTCGCTGTCGCTGAAGCTGACATCGGTCGCGTGGCCGCCGGACAAAAAGCGAGTTTCACCGTCGACGCCTGGCCAGACCGTAGCTTCGAAGCCATCGTACTGAAGGTCGCCTACGGCTCCGAAGTCACCGACAATGTGGTCACTTACGAAACGGACCTATCAGTCAGCAACGAGGATCTTAGCCTACGCCCGGGGATGACAGCCACTGCCGACATCGACGTAGCACATCATCAAAACGTGCTCATCGTTCCGGTCGCCGCCCTGCGCTTTAGCCCCACACCTCCCGATCAACTCAGCGCCAAAGCGAGCACAGAAAAAACTTCTTTTCTTGATAGTCTGATCCCGCGCCCGAAACGGCCTGGTTCTCAAAGAGGCAGCCGCCCGGAAGGTATGATGCCAACCAAAACCGATGGTGCATCCACCATTTGGATACTTGAAGATGGCCACCCTAAGCCAGTCGAAGTCCAGCTCGGCATTAGCGATGGCAGCTACACAGAAGTCATCTCAGACGAAATTAGCGAAGGCACTCAAGTCATCCTCAGTGAAAGCAATACCAGACTATGAGCACACCCACCTCCACTCTCATCGAGTTGAACAATCTGACCAAGACCTACGGTCAGGGCAGCGCCGCATTTCAGGCTCTCAAGGGCATCAACCTAAAGATCGATAAAGGTGAATTCGTCTCTATCATGGGGCCCAGCGGCTCGGGTAAATCGACTTTGATGAACCTGCTCGGCTGCCTGGACCGGCCCACTACAGGTGCCTATCGCTATGAAGGGATTGCCGTGGAAAGCTTAAACTCGGTGCAACGCTCCCTGTTGCGACGCTACGCTCTGGGCTTCATCTTTCAAGGCTTCAACTTACTCGCCCGCACCAGTGCCATCGAAAACGTCGAACTGCCCCTGCTCTACCGTGGCATTAAGCGCGCCGAACGTCATGAAATGGCACGCCGGGCACTCGCCCAAGTCGGCCTCCCCGATAAAGAGCGTAACACCCCGGCCGAGCTCTCGGGAGGACAACAACAACGCGTCGCCATTGCTCGGGCGATTGTAACTAATCCCAGCACGCTTTTCGCCGATGAGCCCACCGGCAATCTGGACTCACAAACGACCTGTGAAATTATGGAGCTCTTGACCCAACTCAACAGTGAGCGCGGCATTACTATTCTCATGGTCACTCACGAAGATGATGTCGCTCAATATGCCAAACGCACCGTGCGCGTGATTGATGGCCTCATTGATCACGATCAGACACACCACCGAATCGCAGCCCAATAATCGCTATGCTTATTATGCTCACCAACGCATTCTTAATCGCCCTCCGGGAGATTAAACGCAATTTAACCCGCGCCTTTCTCACCGTGCTCGGCATCATCATCGGCGTCGCCGCTGTGGTCACCATGGTCACTCTGGGGGAAGGCACGACCGCCGCCGTGAAAAACCAGATTTCCGATCTGGGTAGTAATTTGGTCATGGTCCGGCCTGGCTCCGGCTTCGGCCCCCGGGCATCCTCCGCAGGTGTTCCCAATTTCACCGAGTCGGATGTCACGGCGATCGCCGAACAAATCTCTGGGGTGGCCGCCATCGCCCCGGTGCGCACAGCATCACTCAGCACCATTTATCTGCAAGAGGCCCGCAATACCAGCATTATCGGCACGACAGTAGACTACTTCAGCATTAATAAATGGTCACTCGCCTCAGGACGTTTCTTCACCGAAGCAGATGCCCGCACGGGCGAAGCGGTTGCCGTCATTGGTAACACCGTCAAAACCGAACTCTTCGGCAGCGAAGACCCGATCGGTAAAAAGATCCGAGTCGGCCAGGCCTCGCTACAAGTAATCGGCCTACTGAAAGCCAAAGGTCAGGCCGGCATGGGCGATCAAGACGATACCATCGTCGTGCCGCTCACAACCATGCAGCGGCGCCTCGGCGGGCGCACCTCCTCCCGCGATGTCAGCCAAATGAGCATCTCCGCCGAGGACGATTACAACAGTGACCTGCTCATCAGCGAAATTTCTTCCTTACTGCGGCAGCGCCGCAATATTCAAAGCAATCAGGACGATAATTTCACCGTGTTCGATACACGTCAAATCGCGGAAACCCTGAGTTCCTCCACCGAGCTGATGACCATGCTACTCTCCGCCGTGGCGGGGGTCTCGCTACTCGTGGGGGGCATCGGCATTATGAATATCATGTTGGTTTCAGTCACCGAGCGCACGCGGGAAATTGGGATTCGCCTCGCCATTGGTGCCACAGCCAAAGAAGTGCTCTGGCAATTCTTAGTGGAAGCCCTCACGCTCTCCTGTGTCGGCGGCATGATCGGAATCGGTCTGGCCCTTGTTTTCTGCCAAGTTCTTGCGCCGCTGATCCAGATTCCCTTCAGTTTCAACTTAGAGATCAACCTCATCGCATTTGCCTTCTCCGCCATTGTCGGCATCGTGTTCGGCTTTGCCCCCGCACGCCGAGCCTCCAAGCTTGATCCCATCGACGCGCTGCGTCATGAATAAGACACAACCATGCGTATATTAGTCATAGAAGATGACCCCGGCCTACGCCGTAGCCTCAGCGCCACGCTTAAAGAGGAAGGCTTCGCCGTCGACCAAGCTGCCGACGGCGAGGAAGGCCTGTTTAAAGCAAGTGAGGGACTTTATGATGCACTGGTGCTCGACGTCATGATGCCCAAGCTCGACGGCTGGCAAGTGCTGGAGCAACTGCGCCCTCAGCATACGGTGCCAGTGCTCATGCTGACCGCTCGCGACAGCGTTCCAGATCGTATCAAAGGACTGAATACAGGAGCCGACGACTATCTAACTAAACCCTTCGACAGTGATGAGCTCGTAGCGCGACTTCGCGCTCTAATCCGCCGAACTTCTGGCAAAACCCAATCACAAATCGAGATCAATGGATTACTGATCGACACTGCCCGCCGCAGCCTGAGCAAGGACGACCAAGAGATCGAACTCACTGCCCGAGAGTATTCACTATTTGAATACCTCGCTCTTCATCGCGGCGAAGTCGTCAGCCGCAGCTTACTCTACGAGCGTCTCTTTGACGAAAACGACAACAGCCTCTCCAACTTACTCGATGTCCACGTTTCCAACCTACGCAAGAAACTCGGCGCCAATATCATCACCACCCGCCGCGGACACGGCTACTGTATCGAATGAAACGCCCTTTTCAATCCATCCGCTGGCGCATTCAAGTCTGGCACGGCCTCATTCTGTTCATCGCCATCGCAGCCTTTTGTATGACCGCCTATCAACTGGCATGGCTCAATCAAAGCCGCCGCATCGACCGCGAGATACAGCGCCACGAACGACAACTGTTCAAGAGTCTAATCGAAGCCAATGAATCCTACTTTTCCGAGCGCAACAACGGTAACAAACGCATCCCCTTTCCCGAAGAGCTCTATCAAATTTTCGAAACAGGCAAGATCCAGTTGCCCGAGGAAGCACTCAACGAGTTCTCTGGCAATGCCAGCGGCTATTATTACTTCGCCTTCGCCAATGCCGACGGCGAACTGCTATTAAAGTCAGAAAACGCGCCCGATCAACTCAGTTTCCTGCCCCTCCCCGACGAAGTCGGCATGCAGGAAGAATTCCGCACACACGGAAATCTACGAGAGAGTGCCCACAGTTTCAATTTCGGTTTTCGTATCATCATCGGTCATGACATCCAGTCGGAGCTCGAGGAAAAACACCGTTTTGGCTGGTCACTCGGCGCCAGCGGCTCCGGCCTCTGGCTGATCGGCCTGCTCGGCGGATGGTGGCTGGCCGGCAAGGCCATACGCCCCATTCAGTTCATAAGCCAGACCGCCACTCGCATAGCCGAAGGCAACCTCAATGAACGCATCAATACCGCTGGCACCGACAGCGAACTCGACCAGCTCAGCCACGTTCTCAACCATAGCTTCGACCGGCTCAATGCCATTCTCGAGCAACAACGTCAATTCACCGCCGACGCCTCCCATGAGCTGCGCACGCCGCTCACCATCCTGCTTTCGGAAAGCCAACGCATGCGTAAACGCGGGATTATGCGCAACGCTGAAGACTATCAAGAGTCCTTTGAGCTCTGTCACGACGCCGCGACCCGGATGCGTCACTTAGTCGAAAGCCTATTATTACTAGCCCGCCAGGACGATGGCTACGCGCCCCTTGCTACTGTCGACTGCGACCTCGCCACCATTATTCAAAAGTCTATCAAACTCCACCAAGCATTAGCCGAGACCAAAGCCGTGAAACTACAGGCAGAACTCCCCAACTGCCCACTCACAGCCAACCCCGACTTACTTGCTATCGTCTTTAATAATTTAGTCGGCAACGCGGTACAGCACCACCAAGGCAACGGCCTCGTGCAAATCAAACTCACCCACAGCCCGAACGCCATCATCGTCAACATAAGCGACGATGGCCCTGGCATTTCAACCGAAGCTCTTCCTCGCATCTTCGACCGCTTTTACCGTGCCGACCTCTCGCGCAGCGACGCCCACGCTGGACACTCCGGACTGGGGCTCGCACTCGCTCAAACCATCATTAGAAACATGGGTGGAAAAATCGAAGTCAGCAGCAAACTCAGTCAAGGCAGCACTTTTACCGCCACCCTCCCCACCAGTTCTAAAACATAAGCCTCCGTTACCAGCTTAAGAATTCCCTCACCAGATCCAAAGCCCATAAACCAATTTAACCCCTCTAACAATATCACTAAAACAACAGTTCTATATTAACATAATTATTCATCCAAGTTCTCAGAGTTCAATTCCAGAAGAAAAGGGCTGGCGGGATAACTAGCATCGTTGAAAACGCTGACGATTGGATCGTTCCCCCATGCATAGCGTATATACTGGGGAGACGCTATATCATCCGACTCAAGTAATAACACTGAACCCATCAATGTTGCTTCTGCTGCGTAAAAAACCTCATCACTGCCCGCCAATTCAAAACCATGATCCTCTAAATCATTTAAGACTAAATGGTTTGCACCTGAATCGAACTCAACCCGAACCTGCCTTCCCAGGGAATAGGCTGCAACTACTGAAGGGCCATAGAAAGTGACATCTTTGTCGTAAACTTGAGCCAAAGCGATCGCAGCCAGACGCCTGCCGACCTCTTGCTTGTTACCTGGGTGTATCTGGTTCCTCTCACCGATATCAACTGCCACCGCCATTCCAGTATCTGCCAACTTCAGAACATGACGTTGTGCTTCCCTGATATAAGAAAACTCTTGTTTGGTGGGATCATATTTCCTGTGTACATTCGCTAACTGAACATAATTAAAGAATAATGAAGGCTGCTCGAAACCAGAGCGCCAATCTTGGATCAAGGAAGTGAACAGTTCTTCATACTCTTCGTGTTGCACTGCGTTACTCTCTCCTTGATACCAAATAACACCGCGGATAGTCGCCGGAAGAAATGGTGCGACCATTCCATTGTATAAGCCTGACGGTTCTCGCTTACTCCCCGGACCTAGAGGCGCACGCGGTGCTTTAGCCTTAATTTGATCTCCCCGACTCGCTGCCTCTCTTGAAGCCTGCCTCCAAGCATCCAACTTAGCTCGATACCTATCGAAGTCACTAGGATAACTAGCCAACACGGATTCCCAGCGTTTTTTAACATTAGGATAAACGCTTGATTTGCGAAGTGCCTCCGCACTGATCCATGCTTCAGCCTGGGTCGCCCCCCAACTACTATTGATCAAACCGATTGGAACGTCGAGTGCTTCATGTAAATGCCGCCCGAAATAATAGGCTACCGCCGAAAAATCCGCGATTGTCTTCGGCATACACACTCTCCACTCACCACCGACATTACTTTCAGGCTTATTGGATGATGCCTTAGGAACCTGATAAAGCCTAATACTCGGGTAGTTCGCCTGCAAAACTTCACGCTCTGAATCATTCGAAAGCTTCACCGTCCAAGCCATGTTGGATTGTCCCGAGCAAAACCAGAGTTCTCCGACCAGGAGGTCCTTTACGGTAATAGTATGATTGGCCCCTTGAACGACCAACGACTGCGGCTGATTCGATGCAGATGATGGCGCTAGAGTGACTGACCATTCACCATTACTTGCAGCAATAGCTTCTTCCTTTTTCCCTAAAAAAAATACCTTAACAGGCTCGCCTGGATCAGCTACTCCCCAAATACGCAATGGCATATCACGCTGCAAAACACCATGATCTTGAAACAAAGGGGCTAAACGAATTTCTGAAAAAATGCACGAAATAGGAATCAAGGTGAACAATATAATTCTAAAAAATTCCATCATGATAACGAGCGTTTTATAAACTAGGAAAACTCATTCAATTTACGACACAGATCTCTAAATATAGCGTCACGGCGAATCTCTCTAGCAACCTTGATCTTGTGCCCATGAACACAGCCCCCCCATGTCTTATCGTCACGTAACAACGGTGAATCGACTCCATCACAGGGGACCCAGTCCGGATTCACCAATAGTGCCATAGCAACCACATCCCACAAAGGCTTTGAAAGAAAGTCCTTCTCTTCCATATATTGATCGAAACGCTGCAGCAAAAAATCACATAGCGGGTTTGGACTGAGAAGCGCATCTTTTAAATCAGCAGAACTGACACGCATATGTTCGGCTACATTCTTACAAGGAATCAAAGTCAAATCGACTCCAGATTCAAATAACACTTGAGCTGAAAGCACATCCTGTTTGAGATTAAACTCGTCTGCAGTCCGCCAATACAAAGGGCTTCCTCCCAACCAATAAAAGCGAACAAATTCCTTAATTCGAGGCTCAATAATTAGAGCTGATGCCAAATTAGTAGCCGCAGCAATCCCGACAACATGAAGCGGGTCTTCCTGACTAGACTGCATAGCCCGTGCAATCAAATCTCGGGTGGCGTCACTTTCAACTGGTCTTTCTTTTGATTCTAGAAAGTGCGTGGCTCCACGAAATATATGCCCGTCGAAATTTGTTTTTAATAAATTTGAAACCACATGGATTTCTTGATAACTTTTCTCCATTCCATCCTCAGCGCTTAATGACCGGGCATTGAGGAACGGAGCAGCATAACATGCCTCCAAGTTGATTTGATCGGGAGAAAGAAACGCATACGCGAGCGTGAATTGATCATCCACTTCATTAAATGTATCTGTATCAAGAACAACTCGGAATCGTGTTACATTATGCATAATCGGCAAATCTTGAACTCTATCAATTCATTCGCTCAGCAACGCGGGTGTCCATCGAGTTGCGCCAATAAAGTTTTCAGGCATTTCATCTGTAGTGAAATAGTAAATACCTAAAACATCTCCACCTGGAAGGACAGTTGCACGGGAGTAACCGATATCCCACTTGCGCCCATCGTTTCGTAATACGATTTCTTTGCTCCAGGTATGCCCTTTGTCTTTACTTATTTTAGCCACCACCTCAGTAGGACTCTGCCTACGACTACCATAAACTGCAGCAAGGTCACCATTATTAAGCACAACAAGTGTAGCAGGATTACTAGAACCTTTCTCTAACAAGCTAATCTTCTCCCAGGTTCTGCAATTGTCTTTAGTCTCAAAAATATCAGTCCATTTTCGACGATGAGCACGCTGGCGGACTGAAACAACATAATGCCCCTCTCCTAGTTCTACTGCTGAAGGCATGATAGAAAAAAGTGTACCATTCTCACGTTCCGCGGCGCTGAGTTCGGGTTCAAAATCTTCTCCAATCCAAGAAACAAATTCAAAGGTTTTGCCTCCATTATTTGTTTCTAGCACTAATGATCGCCCGTAGCGAAGTCCGTTATTATTGATACGACCAGTCATAAATAGCAGCATCGAATCTTTACCAGTTACAATATAGCTGGTTCGTGCTTCACTGGTATAACCGTATTCAGGAAGGAGAAAAGGCCCCTCCCAGTTATGGCCGCGATCATTGGAAACATAAAAATTCTTTCCCCGTAATTTCATAGCAAAATCAGGGCTCTCAAAATCATACCCTCCAAGATACTGTTTAGGCGCTGACGCAGCAGATGCCTGTTGGTAAAGTGTTTCGTCACCGAGATAAGCTGGCGGTAATATTTCCTCATGCTCTTCTGTGGTCCATGTTCTCCCCCCGTCCATACTTCTCGCAAACACGATTCGTTTAGGACTGTTGCGGTCAATACTGTGATCGCCTTCAGTCTCAACAAAAGTAGCAACCTCAAAAGCAGTCAAAACTTCGTTATCCCACTGCCACAGACCTTCATTCGCAGGCCACCCCGCAAATTCACTCTTATTATGATAGACGACGTAATTTTCGACATTGTGATCGACATGCTTATCGCCAGCACAGGATACGAGAGGAAACAACAATGTGCTAAGCACAATTTTCTTTAAGATACAATAATTCATAGATTATATTCACAATGACACACACTAGCCCCAATCCTCAGACATGGAAGCGAGGCTATAGATATAGAAAATGCCTAATAAAAGGCAGAAGATAGATGAACCTTTAGACCGAACAACGACGCAGCATCACCCACATGAATGCAAGTGCCCCACTGACGAATCCGAAACAGGAGACTTCAGGGATGACTCCTGTTATTCCAACATTATCAATGAAGACACGCCGCCGATCAGAACTAGATCCAACATCCGATAATGCCAATCGGAAGTAGGCTGTTGAGCCTTCACTTAGAATTCCGCCAACATTTGAGGACGACAAGTCAACTATAATACCGCTAGAAATATAATGAACACCCCCAGAGCCGCTGCCTGTACTAAAAATACTCTCATCGGCAATATCAAGCGTTTCGGGACTGCCGACAGAGCTCCAACTAGTGCCATTAGTTGATACAAACAACTGTGCGTAAGGCGCATAATAATTGGCTCCTGATGTTGCATAATTCGTATCATATCCCAGATCAAAAGAGAAATTCGCTAACTCGAGAGTCTTGCCAGCACCAACCGTAATATTAAAATTCAATGCATAATCACTACTCGTTGGGGCAGTAGAATTTGATGTGATATCCATGCTCACTTCAAATCCAGCTCCATCAAAGCTGTCGCTCCCTGTAGCTTGAATAGTTCCATAAGTCGCGGTCACAATACCATTTGCACTCGTACCGCCACTAGCACTTAAATGACTAGCAGTCAGTCCACTGCTCACGCTGGAGGCCGATATATTATTAACATCACCAGCGGTGCCATTATCAAATGACCACTCTGCAAGCGATGATTGAGCCTTTACTGAAATTCCAGTAAAAGACGCAGCAATAATTACAAGTAAGGCAGTTTTCTTTTTCATGTGTATTATTCTAACTTTAGTTGGGGGTTGTTGGGGAAAAGAGAGCCAACTTCGGCAATTCAAACGCACTTTGAATGTTTAAAGTAAAATGAAAACAATCTCAGAGCTTTTTCTGTAAAGTAGGAAAACGCCTGAACTTCATAGGCATTTCAAGCGCAGACAAGAAGGGCATTGCCGCCTGAGCGCCATGCTTCAGAGTCGCCATGGCTGCCGCGTAGTTGGCCGTCGCAATCGCATGTTTCCAATCGATGGACCTAGCAAGGCAAGCCCCCAAAACACCGGCAAACGTATCACCAGCGCCGACGGTATCCACTGGAGACACTGGGAAAGTGGGAATCTCCGCCCTTTCAACCTCAGAAATCAAATAAGTCGCACGGGCACCTCGCGTTACTATGAGATGACCAATTCTATAGCGCCTGAGCAACTCCTTAACCTCCGTAGCACTCCAAGCAAATATATGGTTCGGAGCCTTTCCAAATATCTCTAGGCACTCGTGTTCATTTACAATAATAGTATCGATTGCACATTTTCCCCATGGAAAATCGTTATTTACAGGTGAAGCATTTAAGACACTTCGACTGCCCACTTGCTGCGCCTGATCCAATGCGGACATTACAGCAGGCACAGGTACCTCAAACTGCAGTAAGAGGATGTCATCTTGCCCGAGAAGAGATTGAAGTCTCGAGCGAGCAGTCTCCTTCGTCCAAAGCTCATTCGCCCCCCCGTGCACAACTATCATGTTTTCACCATGCTGATCCACATAGATTTGAGCGGATCCAGTTTCCACCTCTAACTGAACATTCAACAGATCAGTCTCAATGCCCTGAGCTGACAAATATTTTACATACTCATGTCCCAAGCTGTCCCCTTTTAGAGCGGCAACCAAGGTCACGTCCCCTCCCATGCGTGCCGCGGCAACGGCTTGATTGGCTCCCTTGCCTCCCCATGATCTGGACGCCTCGTCACAAGCTATCGTCACGCCAGGCGAAGGCAATGAGTCCAAGTGCCAAACATGATCAACATTAAGCGAACCGAACGAAATAATTTTGTGCTTAGCATTCATAATTTCACTGCTAGGAAATACCATCCTGAGTTTGGTCCCATACGGTCAAATTTGTCAGGTCTCTCGTATTTGCAGGAAATACCATTGAAGCGACATAACTCACTAGAATCATAATAATATTACCAAGGATCGCCGTATAATAGGGATCAAAAATTCGCGTTACTACATTAAACTGCATCAAGAGCGCATAGAGTGTAAACGATAGAGTCAGCACGATTCCAACAACCACTGCTCTCGCATCCCCTCTTCGAGTAAACATACCAAAAAGGAAAATACCTGCGATCCCACCACCAAACACAGCCGTAATAATAATTGTAAAGTCCGTCAGCGTCTTTGTTTCTGAATACAGAAATACAAAAGCGCCTCCAATCATCAAAAGCGAAACCGTTAAAGCTGCCCCCAAACCTACCCTAAGATCCCCCTCTTTCTTAACACCTTTCTTGATCAGCGGTTGATAAATATCATTCACTATCACCATACTAGTGGAATTAATCGAACTACTCAACGTGCTCATAGCTGCAGCTAACGCGCCCGCAATGACAAGCCCAGCCAAGCCGACCGGCATTTCAGTAACAATAAAATGAGGTAAAATTGATTCTGATTTTAAAGTTCCGTCTAAAACTCCAGCGGATACCGTATCAGGAAAGTGTTGATAATACACCCACAGGGAAGTTCCCATGAACATGAATGCCCCCCAAATTGGCAATGAACTTCCTCCAAGAATCCACATCGACTTTCTCGCTTCGCGAATCGAGCTTGTCGAGCACCAGCGCTGGACTGTCTCTTGGTTCAACTTTCCTGTCAAAAACTGCGTAAAGCCAACAAGCAGCAACATCACTGTTGTTTTCTCTGATAACGAGAATCCATGCTCCATCGAAGCTAACTCACCAGTCTTTATATCTAAATCATTAAATGCAAATTTACCAGCAGCCCAGCCTTCAGTTATAATTTGTGTCATGCCTCCTGGGAGACTCAAAATCACCATTCCAATAATAATCAGAGCCCCCATAACTAAAATAATAGTCTGAATGACATCTGTCCATACGACTGCCTCAAAACCTCCCTTAACCGTGTAGAATGCAGTGATTGCTCCAGATACGACGATAGAAGCATCTATGGATAAACCGGTCATCGTAGACATCAAAAGAGCCATCAAATACACAATTGAAGACGAGCGCACCACTTGGGCACCGATGTAAACACATGCCCCATAGGTTGCGATTGAAGAACCGAATCTCAATCCTAAGTATTGATAGGCGGATGAAATCGTTCCTCGACGGAAGAAAGGAAGAAATACATACGCAGCAATTAATGTAACAACGGGGAATGCGAAATTCGGCAAGAAGCGAATCCAAGCCGTTTTAAAAGCATCAGCAGGTAGCGCTAGAAAAGTCACCGAACTAATCATGGTGCCCACAAAACTAACACCGATGGCCCACCCCGGTATGTTACGACCACCCAGAAAGTAATCCTCAGTATCCTTATTCCGTTTTGAAACAAAATAGCCAATTCCCAGCATACAGGCGAAATAAAGGCCAATGACAATAATATCAAAAATTTGGAGTTTCAAAACAAGCTGGGGGATTAAGTATTTTATAGAGTGGTATTAACAGCAATAGATCATCGACCCGAAACGACCTCTAAAGGCATTATTGTTGAGTGCGACTGAATTTTGAATTCTTCACTCCAGGGATACCCATAATCTGGCCCCTCTTCCATATATGGAATTTGAGAACGCACCCACTCGCCAGATATCGAAGTAACATCGACTCCCTGAGCGACCGCTTCGGACGAAGCAATACCAGCCGCCTCGCCAACCGCATGCATCGTTGCCATCACACGGACTGCAGCAGAAGCTTCATGCGAAGCAGATAAAGCTCGACAGGCAACCAATAGATTTGAGCACGAAGGACTCACCAAACTTCTAAATGGAATTTCATAGAAATCATCTTCCGGTGGCCCAAATGAACTAAGAACCCGCCCTCTAGCGCCATCTTGTTGATGCAGATCTTTCGCACCTTTCGGATTATGTATATCAATAAAATAACGTGACCTTGCTATTCCATCTTTAAATTTCTTAGCCTCAACTATATCTTCAGTAGTCATAGTATATAGTCCATGGATATGGCGCGTCTCACGGATACCCACCTGACAGGCAACTTTATCAATAAATGCATTCTTAAAATATGGGACATTCTCCACTAGCCACTCCCCTAGGACATAGGCCTGACGACGTCCCTCGATTTCCGCTAAAGTAAGATCTTCAGTAGATAAACCAGAGACGCATGTAATGCGAGTCATATTAAAATGCAATACACCAGGTCGTGGATAATCGTAGAAGTGTATAAAATTCCGATAAGGGTAGTGAAGTTCACCCGCTGCTAAAGCTCTCTGAAAATATGGCTCCACCAAATCTCGAGCGGCACGCATACTACCCGCAGCATACATATCTCTTTTATCAACATTCGCCATCCGAAAGCTGACTGTCATCGCTTGCGTCAATCCGTCGGAAGAACGGCCAACCGAAAATGAACAACCAACACTTGCCGCGAGATCGCCATCCCCCGAACAATCGATAAAAGTCTTTGCTCGATACTCCGTCTCACCTCCTTTTGAAATAGTTTTGATGGATACGATACGATCGCCGTCTTGCTGCACGCCACGCAATTGCGTATGATATCGAACAACTACACCAGCTTCGATAAGCGCAGCATCATAGACCCGTTTTAGCAATTCTTCATCGAATGCTGCATCCATCAGGACCGAACCAAATCCTCCCCTTTCATGAAGCCGACAAGCAATTTCCTTAAAAATACCCCCAATAAGTGAAGCACGCTTTTTATCAGGCGCCAATTGATCTCTATATGCGTGTCCGGAAAAAGGATTTACCAATGCCGCAGTTGCCATCCCACCACAAAATCCATAGCGTTCGATCAATAAAGTTTTTGCTCCTCGTCTTGCCGATGCCAAAGCTGCTGCAATACCAGATGGCCCCCCCCCACAAACAATTACATCGTAAGACCGAGCCTTCTGTGAATTTGCATTTTTAGGTATATCAGAGTTCATCAATGCAACCTGAATACGAACCAAATAATTGGGAATAACTGCCTTACTATTTCTGTAAAATAAGCCTATAATTACTTGATCCCCAATCATCAAACAACAATCATTCATCCAATGAAAGGACATGTATCTCAACGAGATTTAGCAAAAATTGCTGGTGTATCACCAATGACGGTATCACTTTCACTAAGAAGCCACCCTTCTATCCCAGAACAAACGAGAATTCGAATTCAAAAACTAGCGGTAAAACACAACTATCACCCCGACCCTGCCCTATCAGCGCTGAATGCATACCGCACTTCCAGTGCTGCACCAAAATTCCAAGGCACCATCGGCTGGGTCACAGCCTTTGCAACAAAAACCGGCTGGAAAGAAATGATTCAGCTCTCTGGTTATTACGATGGCGTAAGAAAAAGAGCACAAGAACTCGGCTACAAAATTGAACATTTTTGGATAAAAGAGCCCAAAATGAGTGCACCCCGCGCAACCAACATTCTCCTGGCTCGGAACATTCAAGGGCTCATCATCGCCCCACTGCCAACCTCTCATTCAAAAATTGAACTCAAATGGGAGCATTTTTCATCAGTCACGCTCGGATACTCGTTAGAATCACCTAAACTGCATGTCATCATGAATAACCAATTTCGGAACATCAGGTCTGTAGTTAAAAAGCTTCATAATTTGGGTTACCGTCGTATAGGATTTGCCATGCCATCTGCAAATGATGAACGTGTTGACCACAATTATCTCGGAGGCTATTGGATCGCCCAACGCGAATTAAGACTCTCATCAACAAGCGACAGCCCTCCGCCGCTGCTAGCAAATGACTTCAATGAAAGAACCTTCCTAGACTGGCTAAAATCAAACAATCCAGACGCAATTATCATCTCCTCTACTCTCATTCACGAAATTAAAGGCTGGCTAAAAAAGATCCACCTTGAAGTGCCTAATGACATCGGTCTTGCAGTTGCCGCAACTCCTTATCAAGACGATTATATTTCTGGCATCGATGAAGGCGTTTGCTCCATCGGGCATCAAGCCGTTGAATCAGTAGTGAGCATGATACATCATAATGACAAGGGCATTCCAAAACAACCCTTCAGCATTTTAGCTGAAGGCACATGGAAAGATGGAAAAACCACTCGCACACTCAAGTAACGTCTTGAGTATTAATCAAAGTGAGGTCTCCAAAGAGTTGCAGCAATGTGCTGCTCAGTCATTTCTTTAGTCGAATAATAATACACGACGACGACAGTACCATCCTCTCGAACTACTGCACGAGGATATCCAATATCCCAACTAATCCCATCATCTCTAAGGATAATCTCATCACTCCAATTATGTCCACCATCTCTACTTAACTTTGCTCTCAACCCAAAAGGTCGTCCTCGCCATCCGTAAATTGCAGCCAATCGAGTCCCGCCCAAGTTAACTAAGACAGCAGGATTCGTAGAGCCCTTCTCCAGAAGACTAATATGCTCCCACGTCCGACCATGATCTGTAGATTCATAAACATCAGTCCACTTCCTTCGATTCACTCTTTGACGCAATGTACACACTAGATGACCATCTTCGATCTCAACAGCCGAGGGCATCGTAGAAAAAGCAGGCAGTTCCGAATCAGGCAAGCCTTCTCCCAAATCAGGACCAATCCAAGAAATAAACTCAAAAGTTTTTCCGCGGTCACTCGTTTCCACCATAAATGATCGACCACGCCCCAACTTAGTACTATGAGCTCGCGGAGATGAAGTCAAAAAGACAAGCGCTGAATCACCTCCAGTTACGATATAATTTGTACGGGCAATTAGATTTGGATCTTCAAATCTTTGTAATTCGAATGGCCCTTCCCAGGTCAACCCACGATCATTCGAATAATGGTAACTATCATATCTGAACTTCATCGCAAAATTCGGCGACAGAAAACTATCAGCATCAAAATCACTAGACGCCTTTAAATCAGACCTTCTAAACCCTACAGCATCGTAAGCCGACTCTCGTTCCCATGTATGCCCTCCGTCTTGACTACGAGAAAATGCAACCTGCATTCTCTCCTCAGGGTCAATGCTATGCTTTCCATCTCTATATTTATATTTACCAATATTATATCCAACCAGAATGTCATCTCCCCAGATCCAGATACCTTGATTTGCAGGCCAACCAGCAAATTCGTCTTTATCATAAGACACAATAATATGCTCAACATCCGGCGCAGCTAAGACAGGAGCCCCCCTCCCAAGGAAGGATAATAAAACCAATAGTCTTAGGGATTTATATATATATAATTTAACTCTCATAATAATTAGCGGATAATAAATCCCTGAAATTAATTAGTTTCGAACACCATGCACTCACTTAGCTTATCTTTGCTTAATGCTTCTACATGATTATCAGCAAACAGAGTATGATATTTACTTCCATGCCATGGCTCACCTGGATCCTGAGTCCCCGGAGGCTTACTCTCAACCCCACCTCGATCCCACATAATGGCAAAACTAGCCGGATTGAGCAAACGCTTCAAATCAAGCTCCCACATCGTAACATTTGGTGAATAAGTCACCGTCCAAACGTCAGGCCCAGAAGGACAGCGCCACACTCCTTGCAAACTAGTAGAGTCCACCGATTCATCCATAGAATGCGCGATATATGGCTGCAAATCGACAAGCGCGACCTTCTTAACAGCCTTAAACGCGCTGGAAAGACCATCCTTCCCAGGGAGAAACCCACTATTCATTTGAGAATATAGACTCAACGCGACCCCAATCTGCCGAAGGTTTGACTGACACTTTGCAGACTCGCCTTGTTCACGAACGGACGCAAACACAGGCACAAGTATCGCAATTAATACACCAACAATCGCGATAACCGATAACAATTCAATTAATGTAAATGCACGTGAGCAATTACGAAATAATATACACGAAGGGGGAATGGTTTTCATAAAGTATGTAAGGGTAAGTGAACGTCACCTACCTTTGCATACCAAATCGACATGCGACAGTACAACGAAATTATATCTGTAAAGTTTAACCTTCAACTCAAATAAAGCTCTTCCGCAGGCGACGAACAACTAAAGTTCATCACCACATATCCTTTCAGAGCAAGCAACCCGTGCATCTCATAGTCGAATTCAGTCCGCCAGTCGATAAACTAGTGGAAGGTCGCTAGCGCGACCTATTGGTTGCAGAGCAAATCGACCAGTCAAACTCTATATAAGCATGAACACGCGACGAAGTCCCACAAGTCACTTTCAGACCAAAGTTACCAATTGTGCAAAATGCAACGACATGAAACTAAATACGCCCGCTAGCACTCGAGTTCTGGACGCTTGTCGCAAAGGACGATCGGATATCGGAGGAGTTCCACGACATTGCCCAAGACGAACTAAACGCAATACGATCCAACAGCTGACTACTCCGAAACTGTTTTAGCCTCACCGCGTAGCGCCGCTTGATAAGTATGCCAAGGAAGCGTAGCGCACTTGATACGCGCTGGAAACTTACGTACACCTGCAAGTGATGCGAGCTCGCCAGCAGTTTCCAAACCAGGGCTGCTGTCCGTATTCGAATTCAAAATACGACTTAAGCCACTACGGATCGATTCGCCCTCTACAACACTTTGGCCGAACAATGCCTCTGTCATCATCGAGGCACTGGACTTACAGATTGCGCAACAGGCGGCTTCAAATTGAATGGCTTCAATACGGTCATTCACGATGCGCAGGAAGACTGTAATCTTATCACCACAAAGAGGATTGTAGCCCTCGGCCTGATGAGTCGCTTCCGTCAGCGCCCCATAATGACGCGGGCGCTTATTATGATCGAGAATAATCGATTGGTAGAGCTCGTGGAGATCGTCGGACATTTTAAAAGAGTGCTTAATTGGCAGGGGCGCGACTTGTCACATCGCTACATTTTTCCATTCAGCTAGATTGAATTGATTGCATTGCTTCCGCGAGATCCTTGGTCGATGCGAGGCATTGTGTGCCGAGGCAGACTTGAATCTGCTGGGCAGACAGGTCGACGCTTTGCAGGATGAAGCTTCGACGCCAGGGTTGGGCGGCGAGACCGTCACGCACGGTGGACAGATCTACGCCTTGCCCGACTTTGATCACGACGATACCGGCCTGATGAGTCGCAGCAGCCTCGAGCCCGTGAGCCACACCAGAAGCAACTTTGCGCGCGTAATCAGCAAAGGCTGGCAACGTGGCCTCGAACTCGGCGGCATAGCAGCCTTCGCCAGTCAGCGCATAAAGCCCACTCAGTGCATGTAGCATCACTGAATTGCCAGACGGCGTTGCATTGTCAAACCACTCTTTACGCCGAGCAACCGGGGTTGCTGTCGCCTCAGAGGTGAAATAATAGCCGACCGAATGCGCATCGGTAAAGTCTTGCAAGGCCTGATCCACGCAAACTTGAGCACGGGCTTGATACCTAGCAGATGCACCAGCATCGACCCAGTCGATTTTGGAAGCGATAGAGAGACAGGCTTCGGCTAAAAGTGCATAATCATGCAAAAAACCATCCACCTGAGCCCCACCAGCCTCGTAATAAACGGCTTTGAGCTGAATACCCGTCTCAGTTTCGGCGACCAGCTGATCCCACAAAAAATCAGCACATTGGCGTGCGCGCTGTATCCACTCAGGACGATTAAAATAAAATCCAGCGTCCACGAGTGCCCGGATCAACATGGCATTCCATGCAGTGCTGACCTTAGTGTCCAGCCCCGGCGCTTCACGTTCGGCTTCCCGATGCTCGCGCAGTTGACGGCGGGCATCAGCGAGTTTTTCACGCACGGCAAAGTCGGGTTCCACCAACGCGGGATTACTGTTGCCTTGCTCAAAATTCCCCTCAGCCGTAATATTATATGCGGCGCGCACTTCGCGCGCAAGCGAGGGCCCTAACACGGCGTCAACCTCTTCCGGCGTCCAGACGTAGAAACGGCCTTCTTCGCCCTCGCTATCCGCATCCAGCGCTGCGTAAAAGCCACCACCTGGCGCTGACATTTCACGCTCTAACCAAGCAATGGTTTCTGCAACCACAGCCGCATAGAGCGGATCTTGAGCATCAAGCCAAGCGCGTGTGTAGGCGTCAATCAGCAGCGCATTATCATAAAGCATCTTCTCAAAGTGGGGAATCAGCCAGTGGGCATCCACGCTATAGCGGGCAAAGCCGCCCCCGAATTGATCAAAAAGCCCACCGTGAGCCATCGCACGCAGCGTCGTGGCGCTAATGGCTTCAATTCGCTGGGCCAATTCAGGCTCAGCTTGAGCACGCAATGCACGCAGGAAATTAAGCGACATGGAAGGTGGAAATTTGGGCGCACTGCCAAAGCCTCCATATTGATCATCATGATTACCGCAAATACCGACCGCTGCCTCGATCAGCAGCTCAGTATTCCAGGCGCCCGATGCCCCACCCATATTGGAAGCTTGAGTGCCCGCGAGAATGTTTTTTTGAATCGCCTCCGCATTTTCAATCAGCTCCTCCTTAGAGCGTTTATAAAAATCGGCGATTCGCATACACATCTGCGGCCACGGGATCAGCCCCTGACCTCGATCTTCCGGCGGAAAATAAGTGCCGCCGAAGAAAGGACGTCCGTCTGGCAGACAAAAGACATTCAGCGGCCAACCGCCCTGTTGCTGAATCATTTGCACCGCTTCCATGTAAACTTGATCCACATCAGGCCGCTCCTCACGATCGACTTTCACGCAGATGAAGTGCTTATTCATAATACCTGCGATGTATTCGTCCTCGAAGCTTTCGTGCGCCATGACGTGACACCAATGACAGGCGGAATAACCAATCGAAACCAGCAGCGGCTTGCCCGATTCTTCAGCAGCTTGAAGTGCTTCCTCGCCCCAAGGGTACCAGTCCACCGGGTTATGGGCGTGTTGCTGTAAATAAAGACTATTTTCTGCAGAAAGTCGATTAGGCATATTATTGTTGGTAAGAGAGTTAAGAAATCTACTATAGGATCTCCAGCACGATGGCAAAGGAGACACTTTGGTTTTGGCCGATACCTTGTTAGTGTAAGCCATGCTCCAAAACCACAAGTCCGGATTTACTTATTAAGAAATTGCTTTGCAGCCACGGCCCTGTGCTTCAAAAGAGTAAGGTTCCGTAAACTATGTCTTCAATCCGCATACTATCTGACCGAGTCGCCAATCAAATCGCCGCTGGCGAAGTCATTGAGCGCCCAGTCGCCGTCGTCAAAGAACTGGTAGAAAACAGTATCGATGCAGGTGCCACCCGTATCGAAGTCGAATTTCGTAACGGCGGCAAATCCTACATACGAATTGAAGACAATGGCAAAGGCATGAGTCCGGATGAAGCCCTACTCTCGCTGGAGCGGCATGCCACCAGTAAGATTCGCGAAGCTTCGGACCTCAATGAAGTATCGAGCTTCGGCTTCCGCGGAGAAGCGCTCCCCTCTATCGCCTCAGTTTCACGCTTTACTCTGCGCACGCGTGCCGAGGGCTGGGAGCATGGCACCGAAATTAAAATCAACGGTGGTAAGATGCTCGAAAAAAAGGCCTGCGGTATGCCGGTTGGCACCGTCATTGAAGTGGCTCAACTATTTAACTCGGTGCCGGCTCGACGCAAGTTCCTCAAGACAGACCCCACTGAAACCGCTCACATTACTTATAACACACGGCTCTTTGCGGTGGCTCATCCCAAGGTGGCGTTCCGCGTGCTGGAGGGAGGCCGCATAGTCTTTCAATCACCTGCCTGCGAAAGTTTGCGTGATCGTATTGCCGAGATTTGGGGCCGCAGCCTCGCGGACGACCTAATCCCCGTCGATGCATACGATTCCAAGACAGGCTATCGCCTAACTGGCCTGACAGCGAAACCCGGCGTCGGACGTTCCACACGGCGCGAGCTAGTCACGTTGGTCAACCGTCGTCCCGTTGACAGTCGCACGCTCGGCTTTGCGGTATTAGATGCCTACCACGGCCGCATTCAAAAAGGCCGCTACCCACCCGCCTTCCTATTTTTAGAGATCAACACTCAGGAAGTCGATGTCAACGTACACCCAGCAAAACGCGAGGTACGCTTCCGCAATGATGGGGCCATTCGCCGCTTTGTATTAGGCGCGATCACAGAGACACTCATGACAGCTAGCGAGGCACAACGCGCACAGGCCACCTCCGAAATATCAGTAAAGACCAGCCATTCGAACGACCACCTGGAAGCCGAAAGCGAAACACCAGCCCCCTGTGATGTTGTCGAGTCATTTCAATCGACATCCCCCCGACCTGCACTTGGAACAACTCCACGCTCCCAGCCATCAGTAACGCACGCTGCAAGCTCGCAAATAAAACCAACACCCCTGTCGCAAGCGCCGCAATCCACATCGAAGCCCAGTCCCCAAACAAAGCTCCCCACACCGACCCCAGCGGCCATCCCAAAGCCAGTCAACACAGTCCCCAAGCCGGCGACAGCCGCTGCTGCCACTGCCGCAACTTGGCGACTCATCACTCTACTCAAAAAACAATATGGACTGTTCGACACCCCCCGTGGGCTAGTCATGCTACACATACGCCACGCAGACCAGCGCGTACGCTTTGAACGCATATTACGAAGCTACAGAGAAAGTGCCCCCCCCAGCCAAGGGCTACTAATCCCACATCCAATCGAACTCGAACCGCTGGCATCAGAAGCCCTACTGGCACATCTGGACTTAGTGAATCAGCAAGGCTTCCATATTGAAGAATTCGGTCGACACTTTTATCGTATCGAAGCTGTGCCCGCCTGGTTACAGCCCGAGCAAGCTGAAGGCTTTGTGCGCGACATGGTGGATTTATTGCGTCAACGCGGCGGTTCCCGCAAACAGAACGAGCTCATATGGGAAGCAGTTGCCAAATTAGCTGTCGAAGGCAGTTACCGACGCAGCGACACCACCAGTGAACCTGCGGTGCAGCAACTAGCCGAGTCTTTGCTTGGCTGTGAAACACCTCATACATCGCCATTTGGTAAGCCAACCTTTAGTGAAATTAGTTGGAGCGAATGGGAGCGCCGCTTCGGTAAAGAATAATTAATGGCGAAAATTACCAACAGTTTTGCTGAATGGCGCCGTATTACACGTGGCGCCCCTGATCGACTCGTCAGTCTATTTCTAAATCGACTTGAAACATTACCTGCGGAAACCCGCCGGGCACTGCTTGCTGCAATACCGGATACAGATACTCTCTTGCAGAATAGCCAGGCGGCAAGCGAACTCAAGGACGCACCGCTTAGCGGCATCCCCTACATGCTGCAAGACCTCTTCGACATCCAAGAACTGCCAACCCGTTGCGGCGCTCCCTTCCAAGAACCCTTTGAAACGCCTCTAGAAGACAGCAGCCTATTGTACCATAAACTCACGAGCTTAGGTGCAATACTACTCGCGAAGACGGTACCCAGCGAATTTGGCATCGATCCACGCGGTCGTAATCTAAGCTTTGGCAGCTGTCCGCACGCTGATGGTTTACGCTATATTTGTGGGGGCGGCGCCGGCGCCTGCGCGCACGCAGTAAGCGCGGGATGGGTACCGATTGCCTTCGGTCTCGACAGTTCTGCAGGCATGCGCATCCCCGCAGCATTTCACGGCCTCTTTGGCTTTCGCATGGGGAATAATGTCTATGCCCGGGAAGGCGTCTTTCCCATCGTTCCATCCTTGGATTCTGTGGCTTGGATCACCGCACAGATCGAGGATCTGCAAAGCAGTATTGCTGCCATCTGCCCGACGCCCCCCACCCAACAAATTGAATCGCCACGCGGCTACCTGCTAAACGACCCCAGCATTCAGCTCGACCCAAATCTAAAAATAAACATGATGGAATTGACGCGCTATCTGGATGTCCATGATACCCCCAGGCCAAATAAAGCCCTCTGCAAAGCCTTTAAAGAATCCAGTGAAGCATTCGCCACTATAGAAAGCCGCGAACTCTACTCAATCCACCAATACTGGATCGAAGAATACCGAACCCGCTACCCAGAGCATCTGCTTCGTCGAATCGAAGCTGGCCAAATCTGCAATGCAGAAAAGGCAGATAAGGCCGCCTTAACTCAACAAAGGGTACGCGAAACAATGGTGAATTTCTTTCAAGAATATGATTATCTCATTATTCCTATAAGTGCTAGTCCCACCCCAGATCGAGCCGACTGGAGTGGCCAGATTAGCAACGACTTAATTCGGCTCAACGCCCCGACCAGCCTGAGCTTCCTACCGGCACTCATCCTCCCTTTTCCCTGCGATGAGGGCCGCCATAGTGCCGTTCAACTTCTCATCAACCCACGTAAAGTACAGCTTTGCAGTAAAATCATCGACCAAGTAAAGGGATTTTACGCTTAGCAAGCACACATTTTAAACACGATTTTCTGGGAACTCAAGTTGGCCATCTAGACACTCAACCAAGTCTGGCAAGTACATGGAGCCAGCAAGCATCCTCCAAAGTGAAAGCATGTTCCACAGTTGATAATACTCAAAGACTCCGTAGGCTAGCGCACACAGCCTAACGGCATATCCATCATTTTTCATCCACTTCCATAAGCTATGACACTCCCCCCCGAACGCTCTCGTGATGACTGGCCACAAAAGGCTTATAACAATCGTGATTTCTTAAATAGTGATCCAGCCCGCAGCATTCGCGTACTGTGCGAAATGACTGAACCAGGGCTGCGCTTTGCTAAAGAAAAAGTTGAAGACACCATCGTTCTCTTTGGCTCTGCGCGTATCAAACCGCTGGAAATAGCTGAAGAACAGTTAGCCACGGTACAAGCTAGAATCAAAAATCCCGACAAACTCACAATCGAAGAAGCGCGCAGTTTGCACCAAGCTACCTGCTCAGTACAATCTGCCCCCTATTATGAGGCTGCGGTCAAACTATCCGAATCACTCACCCAATGGTCACTCAATCTGCCGGGAGAACATCAGGACCGCTTCCTGATCTGTTCCGGTGGTGGCCCGGGAATCATGGAGGCAGCCAACCTCGGGGCACACAACGTAGGAGGCAAATCAATAGGCCTAGGCATCAGTCTTCCCTTCGAGCAAGGCGTCAATCCATACATTCCCGAAGAGCTCAAATTTGAATTTCACTATTTCTTCGTGCGCAAATATTGGTTTGTACTCTTAGCCAAAGCATTGGTCGCTTTTCCAGGAGGCTTTGGCACTATGGACGAGCTTTTTGAAACGCTCACGCTAGTCCAAACCAAAAAAATCGAAAAGCTACCGCCAATAGTACTCTTCGGAAGCGAATTCTGGAATGATGTTGTCAACTTTGACGCTCTGGTGAAATGGGGGACCATCTCTCCTGAAGACGTGGATCTTTTTAAAATCGTCGATACAGTGGAAGAAGCGCATGATTATATTGTAAACTGCCTAACCGAACGCTTCTTAACATAAACTACGAAAAACTAGGCTGATAAACATCGTGCAGTCGCAGCAAACCGATGCATCGACCACTGCCCTGATCAACCACTGGTAACACGGAGATTTGCGATGGCCGATCCTCCATCACACGCACCGCTTCACTCAAGCTCATTTCGAGGTGTGTTGAAATAGGCGCTGCGGTCATGCAATCACCCACCTTCTTTGCCAATATATCACCCTCTTCTGAAAGAATTCGTCGAATGTCACCATCAGTGAGAATTCCCTGCAATTCACCTGTTGGCGCCAACACACAGGCGGCTCCGAAGGGTGCTTGAGTCATACGAATAACGACCTCGCGCAAGGTTTCACCCACCAAGGCACAAGCCACTCGCTCGACCGGATGCATCACCTCCCCCACCGTCATCAATAAATTACGCCCCAATTGCCCACCGGGATGAAACGTAGCAAATTCCTCGGCAGTAAAATCGCGGGCCTTGACTAGGGCCGCGGCCAAGGCATCACCAATTGCCAGACTCACAGTCGAGCTGGAAGTTGGCATCAGATTGAGTGGGTCGGCTTCTTTCTCCACACTGGCATCGATCACCACGTCCGCAGCCTCTGCGATGGGCGAATCAATGTTCCCTACGATGGCAATGACCGGTGACTTAAATTTACGAAAGAAAGGTAAGAGACGCAGCACCTCCGCAGTACTACCACTTTTTGAAAGCACAATTGTGGGATCCCCGGCTTTATAAACACCCAGGTCGCCATGAATGGCTTCCGCTGCATGCAAAAAAACTGAAGGCGTACCACTACTGGAGAAAGTGGCTGCAAGCTTGGCCCCAATGTGTCCGGATTTACCAATGCCACAGATCACAAGTTTACTGGGCGCGGCCAAAATAAGGTCAACAGCGGCAGCAAACGAAGCATCTAGCCGCGCAGCGGCCATCTCAATCGCGGTCGCTTCTGCACGCATGGCATCGCGACCGGTTTCCAAGCTATTCTGATTCGAATTGGGCATGCGACAAATGTACATCGCAAAGCTCAATCGACCACACTAAAATCATCCGATAGCACGCAGCACCCCGAGCCAATGACGCCATAGAAGATCGGAACCGGCGTAAACAGACAGCAAAAAAACCGCCCCAGACCTGAGGCGGTTTTGATAAAAGACGAATCCGATTCAGAGAAAATCAAGTCTCCGAACGATTCGAATCAGCCGAGAATAGCAGTTAATAAACTGCAGCTACAAATCCGAAAGATTCAGAGGATCCTAATAATCCTTAAGTGTGACTAGGCCCCAGAGAAGTGTCACCTTATCACCATCATAATTCTTACGAGTGTAGAGCTCGTCGGTGCTAATTGCAAATGTCGTGCTACCACTAGGCTGATAGGACTCTTTTTCAACTTTGGCGATACCGAGGAGATTGGCTTCCTGGGTGCCCATTTGGGCTTTACCACCATCGCAGCCGGTAAATACCAGTGCGGCAAATGAAAGAGACAGAAGAGCGAGGATCTTGATACGCATTTTTATTTGTGGGGTTTAATTAAAAGTAATCTTTAACGTGAGTATAGTCTTTGCACTTGGCAAGTGATTTTAGAACACTCTAGCAGCATTTATTATGCATCTTCGTCATCAAGCAGGTCATCTGCAAGATCCATATTCGAATGAACGGCTTTAACATCTTCAAGGTCATCCAGTTTCTCAATTAAATGGAGCACCTTGCGAGCGGTTTCCTTATCCTCTACCGGCACCATAATATTGGGGATGTATGCGAGCTCTGAAGACTCTGTCTCAATATTCTGCTCATTGAGCGCCTGTGACAAGGAATCATAATCCACCATTGGGCAGATGACTTCAAAGTGTGTGCCTTCGTTTTTAATATCTTCGGCACCCGCCTCCAAAGCGATGTCCATCAGCGCTTCCTCACTAATCTTACTGGAGTCGATAATAATTTGCCCCTTGCGATCGAATTGGAATGCCACCGCACCGACACCAGCCAGATTGCCGGCATTCTTAGTCATGGTACTGCGCACCTCAGAAGCAGAACGATTTTTATTATCAGTGGTGATTTCTACGATAATTCCTACACCACCGGCACCGTAGCCTTCATAAACCAGCTCTTCATAGGTGACCCCTGGCAATTCGCCTGTGCCTTTTTTGATTGCGCGATCGACATTATCTAAAGGCATATTTGCCGATTTAGCCTTGGCGATCACTGTGCGCAAACGTGGATTCATTGCGGGATCTCCTCCACCTTCACGTGCTGCCAAGGTGAGATCCTTGCTGATTACACTGAAGATCTTACCGCGCTTTGCATCCGCGGCACCCTTCGCCCGTTTAATTGTAGCCCATTTACTGTGTCCTGACATAGCTGATAGAAAGTTGAATTTTGAGAATATATTTTTCTATAAGCCCGGATAAGCCCGGACCTACATGATATGATTAGTGTCTCAGCTCACGCAAAGACATTAAATAGAGCAGAAAATATGCTCTAAAACTAATATCAAGTATAGTTTAGGACCGAACCTCCAAAATCAAGGCCAATCCAGCCTCTGGGTCGGGATCCATTCTACAACCTCTGAAAGGCCAGTATGAACTGAAGTTCGCCAAACAGCAAGTAATCCATTTCAGACGCCCCCAGTCTGCAAAAAAAACAGCTTAGCGACGTCGGAGACACACAGACAGCCCAGCAAACAGCCCCAACATCAGACCCAATGCAGCCGGCTCAGGCACCACACCAAAGGCCCCGCTCATACGCGTGAATGGATCCGTCCCTCCTTGCTGCGTATAATCATTCGCCCCAAAGAAGATGTCATTGTCCCCCACCAATATGCTACTCGCGATCGCAACGGTGCCCGTCTGTGAACTATCCCAGAGCACCTCACTGGCACTCGAGATCTGCCCGCTCAAGACCCATTCGTTTGACTCTGCATAGACCATCTCCACTGAAAAATTCAATGCGCCATCAAAGCTAAAATCTTGTATAAGTGTCACATTGATATTTGAGCCGGCAACATTGGCTTCAAAAAAGATCTCATTGGTCTCTGTGACACCAGTATCCGAGTAGCGCACGGCCAAATAATCCCGGCCAACATCGCCAGTATCTTCATACCAGAAAAGTCCTCCTGTATTAGCAAAGCTGTAGGATGGCGTCAGCGTAATATCCCAACTCAGTCGCGCGCCACCTCCGGCCACACCAAAACTATTTTCCACATACACCATCGTCGTCGCCAGATTATTAAACAGCAGCTCGTCCGCACCCTCCGGCCCGCTATCGCTGGAAATATAATAATCTGTCCCCGGACTCACTGTCGGATTACTACTCATCCAAGCGCTAAGCGATAAGTCTGAAATAGTCACTACCGCAGCATTCGCCGCGGCAGCTAACAGTAAGCAAGAAAATAGATAGTATGATTTCATGAATCGATAAAATGTCTGAATTATATAAAATTAATAACTACGCCATAAAGTGAGGCGACTTTACTGCCAAAGCACACGATGGAATGAGACTCAGCTGAGCAGGACCCAAGCCATTAAAGCGCCTGAGGGACAATGCTGACCGATGAATTCACGAAAAACTCATCCGCGCAGCGAACGTGCCAAGCCTCGTTTCGCTCACTGCCTCAAAAACGAAATGAAGCAACAAGCATAAGCGATACCAACAACACCAGCTGTCCCCTTATTTACGCTTTGCTTTAGCCTTAGGTGCGCTCCCCTTGCCTTTAGTCCTGGCAGCCGACGTCGCGGTGGCCACAGCAGGCTTCAACTCCTCATCCGGCCGACTGTTAATAATCTTTTGCTGCACGATAGTGAGAATATTCTGCACCGTCCAGTAGACAACAAGGCCAGAAGCGAAATTGTATAAGAAGATCAAAAAGATAAAAGGTAGGAACTTGAAAATCTTCTGCTGCATCGGATCCGCCGTAGGCGACACAGGCATCATGCTCATTTGCAAGAACATGGTGACTCCCATAATCATAGGTAGGATGTTAATCGGGAAACCACCGATTTCAAATTGTGTGTCTGGCAACGAGAGATCATTCACCCACAGGAAAGGCTCATGTCGCAGCTCAGAAGCCGTGCGTAACATATAAAACAATCCTAGGAAAATAGGCATCTGAATCAGCATCGGCAGACAGCCAGCGACAGGATTCACCTGATGCTCTTTAAATAACTTTAGCGTCTCTTGTTGGATTTTCTGAGGATTATCCTTATACTTTTCCTTCATCTCGGCCATCGGACCTTGAATCTTAGCCATACGCTTCTGCGACTTACTAGCCTTTGCCGTCAACGGCCAGAAGAGCAATTTGATACAAATCGTCATAATTACAATGGACCAGCCCCAGCTAGGCACCACCGAATGGATCGCATACATAAAGGAAAGCAACAGCTTACTAAAGAATCCGAAGAACTTTCCGAATTGCATGACCAAGTCCTGCTGATTGCCCAGGGCCTGTAGACGTTTAAACTCCTTCGGGCCAATAAAGAACTGAAAGTCCATCGACCTTGCCTCACCCGCCGCCAAAGAGCCAACTTCATAACCGACACTGCCGGAAATCCCCGGACGCCCCGGCTGACCATCTTCGCGATCAGCAGCTGCGACCGGATAGATAAATAGATCGTCGCCTAATGTGTCGGCAGAAGAGAGCACACTGGCAAAAAACTGATTCTTAACAGAGGCCCACTCAATACGATCCTCGATTTCGAGCTGATCACTCGGCTGATTTGCCCCAATACCAAACAAGAAGCCCGGACTGCCCGTCAATTTGGTAATCGGAACGAAATCCGCATCCTTCCCGTTAAAATGCCCAACATTCAAATAATTTGCACTCTGCTTCCCCTCAGAAATAGGCCGTGCAGTGCCCAGATTGAAATAGATTGTGCGCGGGTTGATCGCCACAGCAGATTGATTCTCAAACACCGTGCTATGCTCAATCATATAGGGCTCCGCATCTGATCCAGAAGGGGCAATACGATAGCTGCGACGAATCACCATGCCCTCCCCATTATCCAACACAAAAGTAATCGAATCAGATGTTTGCTCGGCGATACTATAATCCAGCGCAAACTCACGCATGGCTCCATCGCCGGACTGGTAACTCAAGCTCAATGCAGGCAAAAAACCATCCTGATTAAAGACATAATCATCACGTTCGCCCCGCTTAGTTTGCAAGAAATCAACCGTTTTGATCGCGCCTCCACGTGTCGTGAACACAGCTTCAATGAAGTCATTGGCCAAATGAACCGTTTTTTCCTCGCGCATGGGAGCCTCGGATGCACCTGCTTCCGCGTCTTGCGCCGCCACAAAGAGGTCCGCCACCGCCACTGCAGGTTCATCAGCTTGCGAAGGTCTGCCCCCTTCGACAGCAGAGATCACAGCATCCGCCGGAGTGGTCGATTGCCCCGCAGGTGCTCCCAGCGTCTCCGCCTGTTGCAGCTGCTCAATGCGCTGTTGTTCGATTTGCTGGCTTTGCCAAAACATGAAGCCAATACCGGCCGCAATAAAGACAACGCCTAAAATTGTGTTCTTTTTATCCATCTAAATGAGTATTGAAAGGAGGTGAAATGTCGTGCCTTGACTTGCTTTTCAAGTCCGGAACAGGATCAAATCCGCCGGGATGCCATGGATGACAGCGTAAAATCCGCCGCAACCCCAGCCAGAAGCCATAGAAAAAACCGTGCCGTAGAAGTGCCTCACGGGTATAACAAGAGCAGGTCGGTTGAAAACGGCAACCACAAGAAGTGCCAAACAAAATCTGCTTAAGCGGCGAAATCAGTAATTGATACACTCGCACCAAAAATACTGCACAGCGTGATAACAGCGACGGCGGCCCAAGCAGAAGAGTACGAATCGGTTTCCAACAGCTCATTATTGCACCTCGTGTTTCTTGCGAATACTCGCACAGGCCCGCAGTAAACGCTGCTCCAAATCATCATAACTGTACCGATCAAAATGATGACGCAGCACCACCACCAGCTCACTCCCCTGCGGCAGGGCATCCGCATGCTGCCGGAAAAGCTCTCGAAAGAGGCGCTTACCGTAATTGCGCTTCACCGCATTGCCCACACGGCGGCTCGCAATAATACCCAGACGCGGCGCTACGGCCCGCTCCCCCACATGGCATTGAAAAATAAAAGGTCCGCAGTGGATACGATGACCCAGACTGCGGACTCCTTGAAATTCGCGTGGCTTACGTAAGCGCATTGAAGCCGGGATCCCCATGGCCTCTATAGAATACGCCTGCGATGATGCACCACTATATGACTAGCACGACTAAGCGGCCAGACGATGACGGCCCTTAGCGCGGCGCGCTGCCAAGACCTTGCGGCCGGAGTGTGTAGCATTACGTGCGCGGAAGCCGAATTTGCGTGCGCGACGGATTTTGGAAGGTCGATATGTTGGTTTCATAAGAAAGTGCCTCTATTTGGGAAAAGCGGGAGAGAAAAACCCCTGCCCCCGCACCTGTCAAGGCGCGATCACAGAGATTTATACCTTTATATCGCTCCTCACAACTACGCACACAGCATTCACCACAGTCAGTGCCCAAGGTATTTTCGTTAATTTTTACGCAAAAAACAGACCAGACACGCCAAGTACTTGCATCTATAGCATCTGTTAGAAAAGATTCACCGACACCACAATCACCAAACTCTCACTCATGGCTACACTCAACTCGAAGGCGACCACCAGCAACAAAAAGAAAAGAAGCTTTGCCGAAGGGCAACGACTCGCCAAACAAAAGTCCTATGAAAAGCAGGCCAAGAGGAAGAAGGTAAAACTGGTCGAACTCACTATATTCACCCAGCAACTGGCAGCCATGCTTGAGGCTGGCCTGCCCTTGGTCGGCGCACTGGAAGCCCTCGAAGAGCAAACTGAAAACCCTGTATTTCAGATCATCATCCGTAACGTCAAAAACGACGTCTCCGCCGGCCGCTCATTTTCGGAGGCCTGTGCCGTCTATCCCAGAGCCTTCCCCAACCTATTTGTCTCCATGGTAGAGGCCGGTGAAGCCAGCGGCAGCTTAGCAGAAATCCTCGAAAAGACCTCCACCTATTTTGAAGAAACCGTCAAATTGATCAAACAGGTCAAGGGTGCACTGGTCTATCCACTCGTAGTCATCGGTCTGGCCGTCGTGCTAGTGAATGTGCTATTGGTCTTCGTCATCCCGGTTTTTGCCGAAATGTTCAACGACTTTGGAGCCGAACTTCCCAAACCGACACAATTTCTAATCGGACTCAGCGACTTCCTGAAATCATATATCCTGTTACTCATCCTCGGCATCGCCGGCATTATCTGGCTGGTCAAACGTTTCGTATCCACCCCTAGAGGTAAGCGTGTCAAAGACAATCTAATCATTAAACTGCCCGTAATCGGTGAACTCACGCGCAAAGTGAACCTTTCCCGCTTCTGCCGCACCTACGCCATCTTGATGCGCTCAGGTGTCCCCATTCTCAAGACGCTTGAAATCGTCGCCACCGCATCCGGCAACACCTTCGTTGAAAATGCCTGCAAGCAAATCTCCAAGCACATCAGCGAAGGCGGGCAAGTTTCAGACGTCATTGCCTCCGACCCCTATTTCCCGCCCATGATTAAACACATGAGTCGCGCTGGCGAACAAACAGGCAATGTCGACGGCATGCTAGTCAAAGTCGCTGATTTCTATGATGCCGAAGTCGACACACTGGTAAAAGCCCTAACATCATTGATGGAGCCATTACTGATCACCTTCCTGGGTGTTGTCATCGGCGGCATCGTGATGGCCATGTTCTTGCCAATCTTCCAACTATCCAACGTGGTCGGTTAAGGCACACACACACATCGCAGTTAGCAAGGCCTCAGGCTTCCATCAAGTACGTCGAGGACCGCTACCGGAAGGCACATAAGCGCCCCTGCCACGTATTCTCGCGTTCCAACAAGCGCTCGAATTGCTGCAACAATTGATCATTGCGTAAATTCCAGCGAATAGGAGTCACATCCAGCTCGGGTGGCGCTTCAGCAAAGAAGCGCTCAATCACAATGCGCGGATCCAAGCGCTCAATAAAGCGACACATTAATTCTAAATACGCCTGCAACTGGTAAAAATGAAAATCCTCAGGGTGGCGTTCGTAATCAGTCACCATCGCGGTGCCCCGGATCAACTGCAATTGATGAAACTTAATCGTATTCAGCGGCAAGCGCGACAGCATTTGCGCCTGCGCCAACAGCATGTCCTGCGACTCCCCAGGCAGACCAAAAATTAAATGAGTCCCCACATGTATCCCTCGCGCCGCGGCCAGGTGAATAGCATCCACCGCCTGTGCGTATGAGTGCCCGCGATTGATGCGCTTCAAAGTGGCATCATAGCAAGACTCGATGCCAATTTCTAAAACAACATACTTGGTCTCAGCCAGCTGACGAAAATAATCCAACTTCTCTAGATCCAAACAATCCGGACGCGTGCCAATGACCAAACCAATCACCCCCGGCACCGCCAAGGCCTCCTCATAAATCCGCTTCAACTGCGCGAGCGGCGCATGCGTATTGCTATAAGCTTGGAAGTAAGCCAAATAACGTCCTGGATCATGATAGCGTTTACGATGAAACCGCATGCCCACCCCAATCTGCTCCCTCACACTCACCTCTGGACGACAGTATGACGGATTAAAGGCCTCATTATCACAAAAGGTGCAACCACCATACGCAACCGTGCCATCTCGATTCGGACAATCAAAACCTGCATCGATTGAGACCTTCTGCACCCGTTGGCCAAAGGTCTGCTTAAAATACTGCGGATACGCATTAAATCGCCGCTCATGCTGCCAAGGATACATCACTCAAATCAGCAACGAGCGAGTCACCATCGCAAGCAATTTTCTTTCGCTGCGCTCAAGCATACGCACTGCTTACACCCACGATAATTCACAATTCGGATGTAGCTAGCGCCTAGAAATACTTAGCTGCAAATGCTCGGCCAGATCCGGACTTCAAGTAACCAGGGACGACATTTTGATGTCGTGCGGAACATCCCACTTCGCGGGTTCTTCACCCCAAAACTCGCTACGCTCGCAAATGGCACTCCTTCGGAGTGGTGGGCCCGGTGGGGTTGGTGCTTTAGGCATCGCTACGCGACCAGCGCAAGCGCTGCCCCATCTCCGCTTCGCTCCGTCAAACCCACTTCGCGGGTTCTTCACCCCAAAACTCGCTACGCTCGTAAATGGCACTCCTTCGGAGTGGTGGGCCCGGTGGGGTTCGAACCCACGACCAAGGGATTATGAGTCCCCTGCTCTAACCGCTGAGCTACAGGCCCTAAATGATTGAGTGTCGCAAAAAATCAACTCTGCCAACACACAGCAAGCCTTGATTCTCAAAAATCACCACCTGCTACGACAAATACAAATTAAAGCAATCGTCTCATCATAGGCTCGCTGTGACAGATTTAAAATCATTCGAACGTGATACTTAGCCCATAATATGTAGCTAGAGCGTTCAACAGTTCAGGCAAACGGATGCCTTTTATCCCTAATGAATTCAGATCTGCCGAATACTCGCGGAAACTTTACAACGCTCATCACACTCTATTACTGTAAAAAGCCTATAGATATCATTCTGATAGTATCAGGTAAGACTGACGACTTTAGTCGTTGTTTCAAACGCATGAATTCAGGCTCATACTTAAAGCTCTCGAAAAGCCCTGCCCCGCAACTACCAACCTAAAATAAATACTGCCGTCCATAAAAGCGTGCGCGGCCAATTGGTCCAGATCAGCCGCCGGCGCTTGATTTGCGTCGGATCACCTTGATCGATCTGGCGGTGTAGCGGCACGGATACAAAAAAGGACAGCCCCCAGCATGTCATGACCAGCATCAAGACCAGCCAGCTCAAGACGGTGCCGAACGCCCACACCGCCCAAGCGGCACAAATGAGTTGCAAGATCATCAACGGAGCGATGATCCAGGTGAAACGAAAGACATAAGTCTTATGCCAATCGATCATCGACGCCCCCTCCATGTGCAAGAAGCTCGGATAAATGATGCACTGCACCAGCCACAGTATCACACAAATGCCGAAATCGAGGAGTGTGTGGAGTTCGGACATAAGAGCGAAATTGTGGATTGAATTCGAAACGAACGTAGCAGGGTTGGCTCTGCCGCCCTGCCCTGCCTCGTACGGAGCGAAGACGACGCGTCTAGACTCGGCGATCGGGCGGCGGAGCCAACCCGACTACGTTAGGCTGCTCCGAGCTTCCCCTTTTTGTGCAGGAGCTCGGCGATTTGAATGGCGTTGAGGGCAGCGCCCTTCCAGAGCTGGTCGCCAGTCACCCAAAGCGCGAGGCCGTTTTCGAATACCAGATCTTTGCGGATGCGGCCGACGCCACAAGGCACCACCTCGGAGTAGTTGAGCGGCATCGGATATTCGGCGTTCGCGGGATTGTCCACCAGCTCGGCGCCTTCGAAATTACGCACGGCTTCGCGCGCGGCTTCAACAGTAACGGGCTTTTCAAATTCAGCACTGATCGAGATCGAGTGGGCACGGAAAACGGGCACACGCACACAGGTGCAAGTCACGCGGAGATCGTCGATCCCCATGATCTTGCGGCCCTCGTTGAGCATCTTCATCTCTTCCTTGGTGTAGCCGTCGTCAAGAAATTTGTCGACGTGAGGAATGAGATTGAAGGCGATCTGATGCGGATACACTTCTTGCTTCATCTCACCCCCTTCAGCCCAAGCGTGGGCCTGTTGATCGAGTTCGATCAAGCCGCCGGCGCCACTGCCAGAAACGGCTTGATAAGTGGAGGCGATAAAAGACTTCAGGCCGAAGGCTTTGTGCAGCGGATAGAGCCCCATCAACGAGATCGCTGTCGAGCAATTCGGGTTGGCCAAAATGCCTTGGTGATTGTCGACCGAGTCGGGATTGATCTCGGGAATGACCAGTGGCACGTTCGGGTCCTGGCGGAAGGCGGAGCTGTTATCGACGACGATACAACCGCGCTTGACGGCCTCGGCAGCGAAGAGCTTGGACTGGTCGCCCCCGGCGCTAAAGATGCAGACGTCCAGCCCTGCGAAGCTCTCTGGAGTCGCTTCTTGAATCGTCCAGGATTTGTCGCCAAACGATTGTGTCTTGCCCGCGGAGCGTGCCGATGCGAGCAAACGAAGTTCCGCGATGGGGAACTCACGCTCGTGAAGGAGACGAATGATTTCTTGACCGACTGCACCAGTCGCTCCGAGGATGCCTACGTTATATGCCATTTGATTTAATAGAGGAAAGCGCGCGTGTAAAACAAAGCTGTGAGGCCTTGTCAATAACACCTACAGATCGCTGCTTGCTGGTTTCAATTGCCGACCAAACAATGGTCGTTCTGGAAAATAGCAAGCTAGTGAAAGAATATACAGTCTCAACCTCAAAAAATCCGCCCTCTTGTGTGGCAGATTCTTTTGGCACTCCCTCGGGACTCCACACCATCGCCGACAAGATTGGAGCCGATGCGCCGGAAGGCATGGTCTTTAAGGGACGGGTAGCGACGGGAGAACTTTACACCGAGGTCTCCGAGGAAGATGCCGCGCGCAGCCTGATCACCAGTCGTATCCTACGCATGCGCGGTCTGGAGCCGGGCAAAAACAGCGGCCCCGGCTGCGACACCTACGATCGCTACGTGTATATTCACGGCACCAACAAAGAAGAACTGATCGGACAACCCGCCAGCGCGGGCTGCGTGCAGCTGCGCAATCGCGAAATGATCGAGCTCTTTGAGCGAGTCGAGGCAGGCGATCTCGTTTGGATACGCTAATGCCGCGCCTGGAATACGACTGTGAAAACTGCGGCGCCTGCTGCCGCTGCTTTCCGATTTTTGCCAGCGAGACCGATGCCGAGCGCGAACCCGCGATCCGGCGTGAGACTCGACAACTGGAGTCCCACCTGGCCACCCAGGACAAAGCTTACCAAATGCACCCGCTCCCCTTTTTGGAGAGCTGTGCGTTTTTAAAAGAAGACCAGCTGTGCCGCATATACGCCACCCGCCCGGCAGTCTGTAGGCGGTTTGAAGCCGGCAGTGCTCAATGCATCGAGGCACGGGAGCGGATGGGAATCGGACGCCAAGACGGATCTTAGCCAGTGAGCATTGCCCTCCACGAATCAACTCGCTGTCTTTTTACGGCGGCTGCTCATCAAGCGGCGGTAGCTCAAAGCGAAGCCGGAATAAACAAGGATCAGCCCGGCGAAACAGCCAAGAAAGGCGATAATTTTACCTGGCAACAGCCCGGCCTCGCCGGTGTGAATGTAGCGCAAGGAACTGTGTAATTTCTCACGAAGGCTGAGATCTGAGGGCTGACGCTGAGCCGTGATCACCCCCGAATGCAGATCGACCAAGAGCTCGGAAGGGCGGTTATACGGAAACCATTGTCCCGCCTCTTGCACTAAAACCACAGCAGGATCGACGCTGGGACCACGTCGTCCGCCGCCCTGAGCCGCGCCGGGACCACTGCCGGCGACGATAGCACCGCCGGGACCACTGCCATCGCCTGCACCCTGGCCACCGGTTCCACCACCTGGCGCCAGTCCAGAGCCGCGGCCGGCTCCAGATCCAATACCGCGCCCCGCAGCGCGTCGTCCACGGCTCGCGCTGCTGACAATCGGCATAGTGATTTCTTCCCAATCGGCACTCCATGCGCTAGCGACATCGAAACGGGCCTGCATGCTGAGCGGCGCACCACTCGTTGCCGCCGCGGCTCCCCTGGCCACCAGCTGCGTCCCCGGACGTGGCGCAGAAGGCCCCAAGAGCCCCCGAGCTCCCGCCTTGGCCCAATCATAATAGAAATACGCACCGGTCAAAATCATCAGAATGAGCGGAATCAGCGCCCAGAAACCAAAAACGTTGTGCCAATTAAAATCACGCGCCTTGCCTTTAGCGCCGCGCTTGAGCATCAGCACAGCACGAAAGGCCTTCCAACGCCACACGCGTGGGAACCACAGATACAGGCCACTCAAGCAAAGAAAGAGAAAGCCCAGGTTGGCGACATTGGTGATCATACGCCCGGTATCACGCGAGTCACCCTGCAAAACCAACCAACGGTGCAGTTCGAAATTAAAAAAGAAAAAATCGCGCAATCCCTGCGCTTCGCTTTGCCAAATCTCTCCCGTATAAGGATTGAGATAGCGAAAGTCGCGGCGTCCGATGTTCAAGCGCCAAGCAGTGCTCGGCTCGGAGGCAATCACGATCTGCGAAAATATCGCATCCGGCTCAGCCTCTTGGGCCATACGCACCAACTCGTCGATCGCCTTGCGCTCCGCTGCGGCAGCAAGCTCCAGAATGACTGAGTCTTTTTCAGCCGCTGCGATAAAATCGTCCTCAAAAGCGAGCACAGCCCCAGTCAGGCAAAGTAATCCGATAATAAGCCCAGCAACAACTCCGACACAGAGATGCACCCGAAAGACTACTTTACGAAAGCGTTTCATGAAAAATAAAATGCGCATCAGTAACAAACGCATACACGACTCCGCAGGGTATGCAGAATTCTGATGCACCCGATACATTAGCTAAAATTTCTATAAGAGACTCAATGCAAATCCCCGATCAGTCGCCTCACAGCCACGAGTATAAGCAAGTCTAGTCTGCTCATAACTACGAAATCCAAATTTGCCTGAGCCTCACCGCTTGCGATGCAAACATTGATATGCTTTGGGCAAGAGACCGTGCCGCATTTTAAATGCACGGGCAAAATGACTGGCGTTAGAATATCCGACCTCATTGGCCACTTGTATCACACTAAAGCGATCCTCTTTCAACAAATGAGCGGCATGATCCATACGCAGTTCACGCAGATAACCGAAGGTAGTCTTACCGTATAGTAGCTTAAAAGCAGATTTCAGCTTATGCTCATTTAAGCTGGAGATCTGACACAACTCATCGAGAGAGTACTCGTATCCAGGCTCAGCACGCATTTGCTGGCACAGGCGTTCGACAGCATCACGGTCGTCTGCATTCAGTGCAGAAGCAGTCTGCTCTAAGACTGGCTCACCTTGACTGAGTAACTCGGCAATCCATGCAAGAGTATTGGATTCAATCTGGAGCCGTCGCTTCAAACCAGAGCTTTCGTGCGCGGCCACCTGCCGAGCAAGTGCAAATGTACTCACCCCCATCGGCCCTCCGGCCAATTCAAGCTGCACCTCGGATGCAACCCAATGCTGCAACTGCGCTCCCACCTCCCCTGGTGGACACAGTTCTGACAATTGACGAGCCATCGCCTGAGAGCAAATACAGAGCCCCATGGCCACCCCATCCGCATCGGTCCGATCAATCGCAAATGCACGACGTGGCATGGTAAACCATTGTCCTGCTTCAATTTTCTCCACAGCTCCATCAGGAGTCGCCCACTTGGCCCAACCCCGCGTCACATAACCGATTACCAAATACGCCCCCGCCAAATCAATTCGGCACTGGCTCGGTCCATTCAAGCGACATTCTGCATAGATGTAATCAAGCCCAGGCCGCAACTGAAACCATTCCGCATGTCCATACAACTCCTGCCCTTCCCAGTCCCAGCGTTGAGGTGGCAGAAAAGGACAAGCCGGCACCGCAGCCGCCTCCCGCACTTCGCTCAAAAATATGCCTGATTGCTGCGCTTGCATCAGTATTTGCGAACCGCCTCACCCAAGCCCAAGCACTTTAAATTCAAAAAGACACAACAGATGCAAAAACATCCATAGAAACCGTAGCGTGTAGCAGCATAGCACATAAATAAGCAAGAGAGCGAAAATCTGTTTGGTAGGAATGTTTCACAATCGAGACACCTTCATACAGCAACGTCATGCGCCTCGAGAGCTGAAAGGTGAAGAGGTAACCAGCAATTAAGCGCCGTCAAGTGATAATGAGACTCTGTATCACGGCTCAAAGGCCCATTCCAACTGATCCTCTCCCACCAATGACCATGCGGCATAGCCACGAGCTCTTAGGCTCGCGGCGAATTCCTGTTGATACCCGTGGGTGGTGTAAACTGTTTGGGGCGCGACGACATCCACAAATTGCAGTAAATCAGGGAAATCTGCATGATCAGACAGTGGAATGACCTCGTCCACGCCATAGCGATACTTAGCGGAATCATTCATACCCCAGCCGCTCACCATCGCGACTAAGCAATCCTTACGCGGCAGTTTTTTTAACACAGCAGGCGGCATCACCACGATACTCTCACGCATATTAAGAAAATCCAATGGGCGTGTTTGTGGCATCACTTGCTCATAGGCATTATAGACCTGATTGATCGCTGCGATGCTCTTGTGCACCATCAAAGTCTGCGAGCGCGTGGCTAGAACCTTCAATACTTCCTGAGCTTTGCCCAAGCTGTACGCTAATAGAACCGGCGTATGCCGGTCCACCTGCGCGCGATCGCAAAAAGCATGCACCCGCTCACAAGTCGCCTCAAAACTGGGAAACACATACTCCGCCCGCCCAAAGGTAGTTTCCATCACCAGAGTATCAGCCTGTGGAATTTCGATACTCTCAGCGGAGAGTCCCTGACGCGTTTTAAAGTCTCCAGTATACAGGAAAGTATCTCCAGCATCCGTCTCTATATATACCATAGCCGAGCCGAGCACATGACCGGCAGGATAAAAACGCAGTCGATAGCCTGGGCCGACATAGACCTCACCGAAGGGTAATACTTTTGCACGGTTGGCCATCGCATTCCCATTACGCACCCGGATCAGGGCAATGGTCTCGGGAGTGGCCAAATAGCAATCATGGCTTGCTACATGGTCGCCATGCGCATGCGAGATCACCGCAAAAGACTTACGCTTACGCGGATCCAACCACAGTTGACACTCAGGCAATAGCAAGCCTCCTCGATCGATTGGCTTAATCATCAAGCTGGTATCATGACACAAAAAAGGCCGGACTTCGAGTGAATCCGGCCTTTTGAACAAACTAAGGGATCAGAGACTTAAATATGAATTGCTTCGCCAAATACAGACGCTGCCGCCTCCATCATCGCCTCACTCAGCGTTGGATGTGCGTGAATCGTATTGTGGATCTCTTCGGCCGTAGCCTCCAGCTTCATCCCCAGGCCATATTCTGCAATCATTTCAGTCGCATCGGAACCCACGATGTGCGCGCCCAGAATCTCACCATATTTAGGATCGACTAGCATCTTAACAAAGCCCTCCGGATGATTTGAGGCCACCGCTTTCCCCGAAGCTTGGAATGGGAATTTGCCCACTTTATACTCGATCCCCTCCTCCTTTAACTTCTTTTCAGTCTTACCAATCGAAGCCACTTGAGGCATACAGTATGTGCAGCCTGGGAACTCACGCACACGCTCAGGCTTACCGTGCCCGAACATGCCATTGACCGCTTGAATGGCTTCAAAAGTCGCGACGTGAGCCAACCAGGGCGGCCCAATAATATCACCAGCGGCATAGATACCTTTCACGGAAGACTCGTAGTTTTCATCCACCTTCACATAGCCGCGATCAAGCGCCAGCTTCGTACGTGGAGACAATAAGCCCTCGGTATTGGCCACCACTCCGATCGCGAGTAAAATAGAATCGGCGGTAATGCTCTCGCTCTCTTCGCCTTTGACCAGATCCATCTTCACATTCTTTGCGCTGACCTTGATATTCTCCACTGCAGTGGAGACACGGCAATCAATCCCACTTTCCTTAAAGGATCGCTCGACAACAGCAGCTGTTTCGTGGTCTTCAACAGGGAGCACTTGATCCAGCATTTCAACTAAGGTGACCTTAGTGCCAAAGGAATTCAAAAAGTAAGCGAACTCTGCGCCAATCGCGCCTGCACCTACAATGACAATGGACTTCGGCTGCTTTTTCATTTCCAGCGCCTGGCGAGAAGTCATCACACGTTCGCCGTCCACCTCCAAGTCGGGTAAACGACGTGGCTTGCAGCCTGTCGCAATCAGAGTCTTTTCAGTCGAGAGAATCTTCCCCTTGTCCTTCCCCTCAGTGACTTCGACCATGCCGGGCACATTGATAGTGCCCGTTCCGATGATGTGATCGACCTTGTTCTTTTTAAAGAGAAAGCCAATGCCTTTGGCCATCGTGTCTGCCACGTTGCGCGAACGGCCTACAATCTTCGAAAAATCGTAATCAACGCCCTTCACCGAGATACCAAGATCTTCACTATGCTGGATCGTATTATAAAGCTCTGCACTTTTAAGCAATGCCTTGGATGGAATGCAGCCCCAGTTCAAACAAGTGCCGCCCGGGCGCTCTTGCTCAACGCAGGCAACTTTTTTGCCAAGTTGACCGGCACGGATAGCTGCAGCGTAGCCCGCAGGGCCACCGCCGATGACGACGAGATCGTATTTTTTAGTCGATGACATAAGCTAAATTAAAAGCGTCAAGTTCGGCTCTGAGTCAATTCTTATCAAAACAGCAAATGCGGACACCATAGGCTAAGGAAGTCGAAAAGCGGTCTTTGCTCGCTCTATAGTGAAAACAGCGAAAAAAGCCCGTAGCACAGAGTGCTACGGGCTCGGAAAGAATTAACAGCGTGCCGGACGAATCAACCAGTCAACTGTTTAATGATTTCAACGATTGGCAAGAACAGCGCAATCACGATAAAGCCGACAACGACCGCAAGGAAGACAATCATCACGGGTTCGATGATCGAGGTAATACCGGCCACGGCGTTATCCACGTCTTCATCATAATTATCCGCAACACGATTCAGCATTTCAGCCAACTCACCAGTTTCTTCCCCGACGTCCACCATACTGGTCACCATATTGGGAAAAACCGGTTCACGAGCCATAGGAGATGCGAGCGACTCGCCATCACGCACACTATCGTGGATGCGTGTCAGCGCATTCTCGTAGTATTTATTGCCAGTGATATCTTTAGTAATCGTAATCGACTGTAGGATAGGCACACCACTGGAAAGGAGAGTACCGAAGGTGCGGGTGATACGCGCAATGTTAACCTTACGCACTAGATCACCAACCTTAGGCGTGTTAATAGAGAGCCAATTAAACATCTTGGAACCGAACGGCGTCTTTAAGAAGAATTTCATGCCAAAAAAGGCGACCACCATCAGCACCAAAGTGAGTACAATGTTATCTCGCATGAAATTACTAATCCCCACGACCAACTGCGTTGGTCCAGGCAATGCGGCACCTTCCAGCATATCATCGAAAATGGTCTGGAATTTTGGCACCACGACCACCATTAGCAGGGCCACAATAGAAACTGCAACCCCAACCACAACGATCGGATAGACCATCGCTGCTTTAACCTTTTTCTTGGTTTTGAGGGCTTTTTCCATGAAACCCGCCAAACGCGAGAGCACAACATCAAGCACACCCCCAGCTTCACCGGCTCGCACCATATTCACAAAGAGACGGTCGAAGATCTTAGGATGCTGCGCCAACCCATCCGAAAAAGAGTTACCCGACTTAACTTGATCGGCAATCTGCTCGAGCACCGCTTGAAAACGAGCATTCTTTTCTTGACGAATCATCACCTCCAGTGCGCGCAAGAGCGGCAGACCTGCATCTAGCAGCGTTGCCAATTGACGAGTAAAAGTGGTGAGATCTTCACCTTTGATGACCTTACCGAAGCCACCGGATTTTTTAGCTTTTTTGCTACTTTTAGTCGAAGAGGCTTTAGCGGGAGCGCTACCACCTGATTCAACAATTTTAGTCGGCATCAGACCGGAGGCGCTCAGCTTAGAGCTCGCTTCGTCCTGACTCGCCGCTTCGACTGTACCGGTTTTCTGCTTACCGTTGGCGTCAATCGCCGTGTATTTGAATTTTGCCATGGGGAGTTTGGAGGTTTATGTATATTTTAGAACTTCTTCGATCGTAGAATTACCGTCAAAAATGGCACGCAAGCCATCGTCACGCAAGCTTCGCATACCTTGCTCGAGTGCTTTTTGCTTAATCGTCAAGGTCGGCGCGCGGTTATTGATCAACTCACGAATCGCATCCGAAACGACAATCATCTCAAATAGACCAATACGACCGCGATAGCCAGTATTACTACATTCAGGACAGCCATCGCCGTAGTAGAAATCTTTGTCAGCAATCTCGAGTGGATCCACATCCAGCATCTCAATCAAATCATGCCCCGGCTCATACGCAGTGCGACAAGTGCGACAGATACGGCGCACCAAGCGCTGTGCCAGGATGGCTTCAAGCGAGGCGGAAATCAGGAAGGGCTCCAAGCCCATATCAATCAAACGTGTGACGGCGCCGGGAGCATCATTCGTATGCAGCGTGCTCAACACAACGTGCCCGGTTAGCGAAGCCTGAACCGCAATCTGAGCAGTCTCCAAGTCACGAATCTCACCAACCATAATCTTATCAGGGTCCTGACGTAGGAAGGCTCGCAAGGCACGAGAGAAGTCAAGGCCGACTTGGTGATTAACCGCAACCTGCATAATACCGTCGATTTCATACTCAACAGGATCTTCGGCAGTCAAAATCTTAGTCTCAACGTCGTTCACCTCACGCAAGGCACTGTATAAGGTTGTGGTTTTACCAGATCCAGTCGGCCCGGTAACAATAAAAATACCGTTGGGACGGTCCACAAGATCGCGAATCGTTTGCAGAATATCGTCTGGCAAACTGAGCGCCTCCAAATCCAGATTGACCACCGACTTATCGAGCACACGCAACACGACAGACTCGCCGAATTGAGTCGGCAGCGTGGACACACGTAGATCGACAGGACGCCCCGCAATAGTCATTTTAATACGACCGTCCTGCGGAATCCGCGTCTCCGAAATGTTCATATTAGACAACACCTTGACACGGGAGGTCACTGGAACCGCAAGGCTCTTGGGCGGAGGTGCCATTTCATACAGCGCACCGTCGATCCGATAACGAATACGGAACTGATCTTCAAAGGGTTCGAAGTGAACGTCGGATGCCTTATCCTTAATCGCCTGCTGAAGCACCAAATTCACAAAACGAATAATGGGCGTCTGATTCGCCATATCCGCTAAATCTCCCTCAGAGAGCTCGTCTTGGGAATCATTAAAACTTTCTCCCAAGTCTCCCAGGATGTCATCAATCGAGGAATCTTCTTCCCCGTAAGTAGAAGTCAGCAGGGAATCAATATGCTCCGGATTGCAGACCACTATTGTAATGTCCTTATTGAGCGTAAAGGTCAGGTCATCAATAATTGCGGGATTAAAGGGGTCCTGCGCGAGCAAGGAGACCGAGGTATCATCCACCTGATAAGGAACAACGGCGTACATACGAGCGACACTGGCGCGCACGGTGGAAGTAATCTCCTCCGCAATCTGATTCGGCGGCGAGGCTAAATACTCGTAACCGAGGTAGTCAGCAACCGCAGCCAGAATCTGTCCGCGATCGACAACACCCGAATCGATCACGGCATCTGCCAGTGACTTACCGGTATGCAGATGCGACTCGTTGAGCTCATCAAGCTGTGCAGGGTCGAGCAAGTCGGCACCTTTAATTATTTCGTAAATTGTATCGTTATGATCTTCGAACATCGAGGTAGGATCTCTGAATCGTCGGGGTTGAAAAAATGGTTTAAGTTGAAAATACAGCACCGTTTTCAATGAGCTTTTCGCGCATCGAATCCGAGTTCTGGGATTTGCCTAGCGCCTCGTCAGCACTAATTAAGTTGCGATTAAAGAGACTAAGCAAATGGGCGTCGAGACTGATCATACCACGACTCGCGCCAGTCTGAATGTCTGAGGCGATACGATAGGTCTTATTCTCTCGAATCAATTGGGCGATCGAAGTCGTTGTCACCATGATCTCAAATGATGCAATGCGCCCACCTCCGACCTTTTTACAAAGGACCTGAGAAATCACCGCAATAATTGAAGCGGCCAATTGAGTGCGCATCTGGTCCTTCATATCTGCAGGGAATGCATCAACGATTCGATCTACAGTACGGGCAGCACCCGTAGTGTGCAAGGTGGCAAATACCAAGTGTCCCGTCTCCGCGGCGCCAACGGCCGCCTCAATCGTTTCCAAATCGCGCATTTCACCCACCAGAATAACATCGGGGTCCTGGCGCAGTGCACCTCGAATCGCCGCGGCAAACGAAGTGACGTCATTTCCGACTTCACGCTGGGTGACAATGCACTTTTTATGATCATGAAAATATTCAATAGGATCTTCGATGGTGATGATATGACCCTCTTTATTTTCGTTAATCCAATTCACCATCGAGGCCAAGGTAGTCGACTTGCCAGATCCAGTCGGGCCAGTCACTAGAATCAATCCGCGTGGACGACTGATCAATTCCTTAATCTTATCCGGCAGGCCGATATCTCCCAGAGTGAATAAATCATTAGGGATCTGCCGCAGCACCATGCCATAGCAGCCTTTAGCCCGCATCACACTCACACGGAAACGCGCCTTGTTTTGATACGCAAAACCAAAGTCCGCGCCCCCAGTAGTCTTCAACTGCTCCTGATTGGAAACTGAAGTAATCGCCTTCATCAAATCCTCCGAGGCTTCGGCATCGAGCTTCGGACCTTCGACCGGCACCATCGAACCACTAATACGAAGCGTTGGCGGTTGATTCACACGAATATGCAAATCCGACGCACCCTGATCGACCATCAGTTCCAAAAGGTCATTCATTTCATAGGTCATCGTGAGCAGCTCCGGTTCAAATTAAGACGTATCTAATTAATCAATTAAATTGAATCCGACACAGTCGCATGCAGCACCTCATGCGGCACCGTCACGCCAGCCAACACCTTACGAATGCCGTCTTCCCGCATATTACGCATCCCCATCTCGCGAGCTTTATCGCGCAGTGCAACCAAGCTCGCCTCTTCATAAATCATCGACTGCAGCTCTTCATTGACTCTGAACATTTCAAAAATGCCCACCCGGCCACGGAAGCCAGTGCCATTGCACTTCAAACAGCCCTCACCTTTCATAAAGGAAGCATCCACAGCCTGATCTGAACGAATGCCCAGCGAGTTCAGTAATTTCTCATCATGCTCGCAGCTAGTACGACAATTAGGACAGTTGCGCCGCACCAATCGCTGAGCCAGTACCGCACGCACAGCCGCAGCCACAAGGAATGGCTTGATGCCGATATCAATGAGTCGACTGACCGCACTAGGTGCATCGTTGGTGTGCAAGGTACTGAACACCATGTGGCCGGTAAGCGCAGCGTTAATCGCGATTTCGGCAGTTTCCTTATCACGAATTTCCCCCACCATGATGATATTGGGCGCTTGACGAAGCATCGAACGCAAGGCAGCAGAGAAAGTCATCCCAACATCGCGTCGCACCTGAACCTGATTCACACCCGCCATTTCATACTCCACCGGATCTTCTACGGTGATAATCTTACGGTCGGGATGGTTAATGTAGTTCAACGCAGAATAGAGCGTCGTGGATTTACCTGAACCGGTCGGTCCGGTCACCAAAAACACACCGTCCGGAAGCGCGATGATCTTTTCAAAAGCAGCTTGGTCATCACTAAAGAAACCGAGTTCGGGCAAACCCAAGCGTAAACTTTCCTTATCAAGAATACGCATCACGATACTCTCACCAAAGGCTGTCGGCAACGTCGAAACACGAAGGTCAATGATTTTAGCGCCCACCTTAATATTGATACGACCGTCCTGTGGCACTCGTTTTTCAGCAATGCTCACATTCGACATCAACTTAATTCGCGAGACAATCGAAGGCTGCAGCCGCTTGGGCGGGTTTTCCACCTCGTGCAGCACACCGTCAATACGGTAACGCACACGAAAACGCTTTTCCAATGGTTCCATGTGAATATCTGAAGCACGGCGTTTCAGGGCCTCCGAAATGACCATGTGCACATACTTAATAATGGGCGCCTCTTCCTCACTCGCATTCTCAACCTCTGGGAGGTCGATCTGACTGGGCAAGGCGTCGGGATCTTCCATCCCTGAAAAAATGTCATCAACCTGCTCACTGCGCGCACCGTCATAATACTGATGTATCGCCTTCTCAATATCTTCGAGTGGAGCCACCCGGCAAACTATAGAGCGCTTGATCACGTGGCTAATGCTGTCGATCGCATCCATGTCGAGCGGATCAAACACTGCGAGCTCAGCCTCACTGTCATCCACCTCGAGCGGCACGACCTTATAGCGGTTCGCTAATTCATAAGGCACCGCTTCAAGCGCCTCGGATGAAACACGGACATCAGCCAGATCGACTGTCTCCATGTTAAACTCTTCGGCAAGCACCTGAGACACTTGCAGTTGAGTCACTGCCGCCTCGGCAAGGAGTGCTTCTAGAATCGCAGTATCTTCACTGCCCTCGTAACCGGCTTCGGTTACCTGAGCACGTGCAGATTCGATGGCACTGTCTTCGAGGAGGCCTTTATCAGTTAATAGTTGGAGAACAAATTCGTCGGCGGAAGTCACAGATAGATAAGTATCGGGGTGGGGCTTAAATGGTGAGAATAAAAATTAACGGGCGACGCTCATCAAGAACTCCGCATTAGTGTTGGTTTTCTTAATACGTTGAATGAGCATTTCCATAGCATCAGTCGACGGTAGGCCTTTCATAGCTCTGCGCAATGAATAAATTTTAAGCATTTCATCTGGATGATAAAGCAACTCTTCCTTCCGAGTGCCACTCTTATCCATACTTAATGCTGGAAAAATTCGTTTATCGGACAGACCGCGGTCTAAATGAAGCTCCATATTCCCCGTCCCTTTGAATTCTTCAAAAATAACTTCATCCATTTTACTGCCAGTTTCCACCAGCGCGGTGGCGATAATTGTCAAACTGCCACCGTCCTCAATATTGCGCGCAGACCCAAAGAAACGCTTCGGTTTCTGCAGAGCGTTGGCTTCCACACCACCGGAAAGAATCTTACCACTACTTGGCATGGTGGTGTTATAGGCACGCGCCAAACGGGTGATCGAATCCAGCAAAATAATCACATCCTTACCGACTTCCACCATACGGCGTGCCTTCTCAATAACCATTTCCGCCGCGTGCACATGACTTTCGGCCGCCTCATCAAAGGTCGAACTAATCACTTCGCCATTCACCTGACGTCGAAAATCCGTCACCTCCTCAGGTCGCTCATCAATCAAAAGTATAATCAAGTGGGCGTCTGGGTAATTCTTTTGAATAGAGTTCGCCATTCCCTGCATCAAAACAGTTTTACCCGTCCGAGGCGGAGCAACAATTAGTCCGCGCTGACCAAATCCAACCGGCGTCAAGCAATCAACGACACGCATCGAGAGGTTATCCCACTTCGCCTCCGAGTCAGCCTCCATCAGAATACGCGAAGTGGGGTAATACGGCACGCGCTCCGTAAAAGGCACAATCTCACTCAATGTCTCGGGGTCCTGCCCCATCACAGTCTCTACCTTGACGACAACCGGGCACGATTCGCCCTCACGATGCGGTTGCAGCTGCGCCTTCACAATGTGCCCCCGCTGCAAGCCATAGTGCTCGATAAACGACTGTGGCACATATGCACTCAGCGCCTTCACACGATAACTATCACGCTCATAAACGAGCAAGCCGCCCTCATTGTCCTCAAGGATCTCAAGCACTCCAGTAGTCAGAATCGCTGCCTTTTTCTCTGCAGCATACGCCACCAGCGCGTTGATCAACTGATCACGATTCGGCGCATGCGGCACCTTAAGGTCCAAGCCTGCCACCTCTTCGCGCAATTCCGGCAACAGCATATTATATATGCGTGTGTAGTCCAAAGGCTCGCCGCCACCCGAACGCAACTCATCAGCCAAGGCAAGCAGTTCCTCACGCTTAGCCAAAACCTCCCAATCCAACAAATCGCCAAATTCAATCGGAGTATCCTCCTCGCGGTTACGACGCCCCTTATTCTTATCCCAGCGATTCTTACCCCGCTTGCGCTTGTTGTTATTATTATTCTTATTATTCTTGTTAAATTTACCGTTGCCCTTGTGACGGTCATTCGGATGCGGCTGCCGCGGACCTGCTCCAGACGGCTTACCGCCTTCGGCAGCGTCTGCCCCGCGCGACTCACCTGCATTGGACTGACGCCCACGAGGTTCACGAGGCTCACGTTTTTCACGCGGCTCACGTTTTTCACGGGGCGGAGGCGTGCCCTTCCCCGCTGGAGCAGCCTCCGGCTCTTCAAACTGATCGACTTTAATGTTCGCACTAAAAGTCACCTCATCCCCAGAACTGGAACCAGCCACATCCGGCTGCTCGCGTATAACCGGCTGCTCGCGTGCAACCGACTTCTCGCCGCGCGGTGTCTGTTCAAGTGCCGCAGCCTGCACAGCAGCTGGAGTAATTTCGCCCGGGGTAAACATATCAGCCTGCGCGTCATCCACAAGCTTGCGCGCCGCACGTTTCTTCGTCGCCCGTTTTTTCACAGCCTTCTTGGCTGCCTTTTTAGCAGCTTTCTTGGCGCCTTTCTTAGCCGCCTTTTTCGCGGCCTTCTTGGTCGCACGCTTACGGGGCGCCGCTTCAGCAGCAGTGGAGGTATCCTCCAGAGGGAGGGCGTTGTTTTCTTCGTCAGAGCTCATGGCTGTATGTCTATAGGACGCTCAAGGCGTCGCTGGGTAAGTATTTTCAGAGGGATCAAGCAAATCAAAGTAATCCATCCCTATAGTGTGGTGATCTGCTCAATTAATCTCGTGGTTTGTCGTTTCAAAAATTCAAGGCTTCCGGCATTGGAGATAAGATAATCAGCGCGCTCGACTTTTTCTTCAAGAGGCATCTGCCGCTCACGGCGTTGCGCGACCTCCGCTCCCGTGTAACCTCTGGCAACCATACGCCGTTCAACTACATCAGGAGGACTTGCAACACAGACAGTTAAATCAAAGAGGGTTTCAAGCCTTTTTTCAAAGAGTAAGGGAATCTCCACCAACCAATCAGCGTCAGGCGCCTCTTCAATACTAGCTTGCCAGTGCTCTCGAACCAGTGGATGCAGGAGATCCTCCAGCCATCGAAGCTCGGACTCCTGCTCAAATACACGAGCAGCCACCGCACGCCGATCCACACCACTCCCGGTAAAAACAGCCTCGCCCCAGCGCCCACGTAATTGCGCTTGCACCTCAGTGTTCGCTGACAACAAATCTCGCACGACTGCATCCGATTCAATCGTGCGCCAGCCTGCATCGTTAAAAAAACCCACTACAGTGGATTTCCCACAGCCAATTCCTCCCGTCAACCCGATCAAACGAGAAGACAGTCTAAATTCGCTGACACTTGCATTGGTATCCATAAGATTATCGATAAAAACAGTAGGCGAAGGCGGATCGTAAATGACACATCCCCTTCACAAAATTCGCATGCTAAGTACCGATGCAAGGATGGACTTTTCTTTTTTCTAGCGGAGCTCCTTGTTTTCAACTTGCGCAGCCTCACTCCTAACGTCATTAAAATAGAATGAAAAACCCCTTCAGCAAGCCATGGACCGCCGCAGTAAAAACAACAAAAAACCTCACCTTACTGCTGACTATCTCACTGATTGCATGCCTTCCATTCACCTCGTTTGCAGCACCAGTCACAATCAAAGGTGCAAATGGTAGCGTCCTGGACTTCGCAGGCCTTCGCGAAGCCAACTCAAGTGGCGTATACCTAACCGTGACGGAAGGCCAACCGGAGATTTTTGTAGAGTGGGCTTCATTTGACCTAGACGATTTGCAAACCCGACAACCGAGCATCTATGCGGCCTACAAAAGGCTCCAAGCCGGAGAAGAACCGATCAACCTAAAACTCGGCATCTACAAAAACCTTCGCTCGCTGGAAACATTAATCGATCAAGTAAACAAAGAAGCGGCACAAGAAATCACCTTAGACGTGCCACCGATGACAGGATTCTTTGACATGTCTGGCTTTGATTCTCGCTATGACCGCAGCAATCTAAACAGCATTTACTCCTCTTGGGAACGTCGTTCTAAAAGCTACATGCGGGAATATGAACGCTTATTAGAGGAATTCTTCGAGCTCACGCCCGACGAAAATAAGCGCAGCTCTTGGTGGTATGGCAGTGCCGAGCGGCCTAAATACACCGTGATTACAGAGATCCGTCCACCGAGAAGCAGTGTCAGAAAACCGATCAGTCACTTCTTGCATTATTTCGCAGATCCAAGGTCGCAAAGCAATGCGATGCTCATCACATATCTGCGGGCAAACCCCAAAGTACACCAATCCATAGCCAAGGTATTGGATCAGCAATCACGCGACCTAGGCAGCGGCACAATTATGGGCGAAGCACACGAAATCACTGTATTAAAAGCCAACGTGGACACAGTCCGCGAACATCTGCATGGCATGCTAAAAAGCACCTCACTCAGTGCAGACTTTCAAAGGGATTTTGAACGCTACATCCACACTTGGAAAATCTCAAAGCAGACTTAGACACCCCATAAGCCTCACCAGCAGGTGCACAAATGCAGCAACAGAGGACAAAGCCCTACATCTTGACACCTCAGAGCAACGGTGCACTTCCTTCAAACACTGAATCTTAGCCCGTCCGGGACTGCTTTTCTAGAATAAACTACAACCTAGACAAGCAAGCATGCATCAACACTATAAGTGAAAGAACGTTCACCCCTCGTAAAAACTCAATTAAGCTATGCTAGGAATCACACAGTCTGCAGCACTCGTCGGCGTCGACGCACACCTCGTACAAGTCGAAGTCAATACAGGCGAAGCAGGCGACCCTCGTTTCATCTTAGTCGGCCTGCCCGATACCGCCGTCAAGGAATCGCAAGACCGTGTGCTATCCGCCATGGCCAATAGTGGCTTTCGCACGCCAGCCACGCGCACCACCATCAACTTAGCCCCCGGCGGCCTGCGCAAAGAAGGCCCCGCCTACGACCTACCGATCGCTCTCGCCATCCTCGCCTCCATGAAAAAGTGCGAAGATGCCGAATTGGAAAACTTTCTCATCGCGGGCGAGCTCAGCCTCTCTGGCAAGACCCGCCCAGTCAAAGGCACGCTCGCCATGGCGATGCTAGCCAAGCGCCTCGGCAAACGTGGATTGATCGTGCCGACGGAATCAGCCGATGAAGCGGCATTAGTCGACGACGTTGCCATCTACCCCGTCGCGAGCCTCGACGAAGCCGTGCGCTTCCTGAATCACGAGCACATCATTAAGCCCCTAGCAACAAACCAAAGCAGCTTTTTTCAAACGCCTCCAGAAAGCCAGCGCATCGACTTCTCCGAAGTCAAAGGGCAGCAGGCCGTGCGACGCGCCGTTGAGATCGCAGTCAGCGGCGGCCATAATCTGCTAATGATCGGAAGCCCAGGCTCTGGCAAAAGCATGATCGCCAAACGAATCCCGACCATCATGCCGCAGCCTCAGATCGATGAGTTTCTGGAAATCCTCAGCATTCAGTCCGCAGCAGGCACCACACTCTCCAGCGACAATCGCTACTTCCAACGTCCCTTCCGCTCGCCGCACCACACCATCAGCGATGTGGGCCTACTTGGCGGAGGCTCCATCCCTGGCCCCGGCGAGATTTCCTTAGCCCACAATGGCGTACTCTTTCTGGATGAGTTACCTGAGTTCAAACGCTCCGCACTCGAAGTGCTACGCCAACCTCTTGAGGATGGACAAGTCACCATCTCGCGCAGTGCGGGCAAGATCACACTCCCCTGTTCCGTCATGTTGGTAGCGGCAATGAATCCATGCCCATGCGGATATTCCGGTGACAATTCTCGCGAGTGCCGATGCACGGTGCCTCAGATCCAACGCTACCGCTCAAAAATCAGCGGCCCCCTACTTGATCGTATAGACTTACATACCGAAGCCCCCGCATTACGGATCGAAGAGCTACGCAATTCGCAACCAGGCGAAAGCTCAGAAATGATGCGAGCCCGCTGCGAAGCCGCACGAGCCATACAAAACGAGCGCTTCCAAGAAACACAGCTCGCATCAGATCGCTGTAATGCACGCATGTCACACTCACAAATCCGCAAGCACTGCACAATTGACAAAGAACAAGGTGATCTCTTGCAACAAGCGATGGAGCAACTCTCCCTGTCAGCCCGTGCCTACGATCGGATTCTCAAAGTGGCCCGCACCATCGCAGACCTTGCGAGCAGCGAACGCATTGAAACAGCCCATTTACTGGAGGCAATTCAGTACCGCAGTCTGGACCGGAACCTCTTTTATTAAGTAAAAAACAAAATTACCGCTTGCACTCAACCGAACTCGTATTCTAAACATACGCCTTCAAGCGCATGGAGAGATGGCAGAGTGGCCGAATGCGGAAGTCTTGAAAACTTTTGAGCCGAAAGGTTCCGGGGGTTCGAATCCCTCTCTCTCCGCCACTTGGCAAAGCCAAGTGAAGCTATCCGGCGCAGCCGGAACAAGGGATGAGAACGAAGTTCGACGTAAGAAGCGCAGCGACTGGAGATGGGGCGCCGTAGGCGATCTCGAAGAGATTTTGCGAAGCAAAACCAATCCCTCTCTCTCCGCCAGGCTTCGTCCGAAACTCAATTTCGAAGCTCTAGCCCTCAAAGCCACGAAGCTGGAAAAAGCGACCGTTCAGACGATAGGTCTGAAGCTCGACCAAAGGGAGAGCATGCCCCCCATACACGAAAGGAGTTACCGAAGGTGAAACACTCGACCTGTCGTCCGCCGCGACTAAAAACCTTCCACACTCATGGGTGCTTTTTCCTGTAAGTCACTGGTGTTCATCGCAGCCAGGCGTGTGTCAACCTCGGTATCGAAGAACATGATCGCATTCCCCCCCAATTTTTTAGCGCGTACTCGACCGTCATCTCGAACCATATCAAATTCAAAGGCACTCACAACCTTAGCCTTTTCCTCCTTGCTAAGACGCTTCCAAAAAGAGCCTTCAGCATGCAGGGCTAACAAATGATTCAACTCAGGCTCAGTAATTGCCTGACTACGCTTGTAGACCTCAATCCTAGACTCCCCATTGACATAGATCACATGCAAATCCCATCCAGCCGCAATACGCTTTTCCTCCAGCTCTGAGGAAGCCGGACGTCGCCCATCAGCTGTCTTAAAGTATATTCTAATATCTGATGAGCTTGGCAAATAATCGAAATACTTCAGATAAGGCATCCCCTTGCGACGACTGCTTTCGATATCTTCATCGCGATAAACAATACCGCCCGACCCAAACAAGCGACGTTCAATCGACTCACGTCGCTCGCCGATTCGTGCATCCACGGTCAATGGAAACAACGAAGTGATCATTAATCCCGCAAACACAGTCGCGAGTATTCCTATACGAATGGGGTATTTCATTATTGAGATGACACTCTTAAACGCGCTCACTCTATTAGACAAACAAATCCGTATGCATGCAGAATAAATTTTACTCTCCTTTCGACCTCGAGCGCTTCCCCGAGACCGCCTCGCCTGCAGGCGACTATCGTAGCGCCTTTCAAATCGAGCGCGACCGCATCATTTTTTCTTACCCATTTCGACGCTTACAATCGAAGACACAGGTCTTTCAATCAGGCGAATACGACTTTTACCGCACACGCCTGACCCACTCAATTGAGGTCGCCAAAGTGGGACGCTCCATCTGCGAATTCCTACTCGCTAGCTCAGAACGACTCAATCAAAGCTTTCACATCGACGCGGATTTGACGGAAGCCATATGCTTGGCACATGACTTGGGGCACCCGCCCTTCGGCCACATTGGCGAACGTAAGCTCAATCACTTGATGTCCGCCCATGGCGGCTTCGAAGGCAATGGCCAAACGCTCCGCATTTTGACAGAGCTGATCTACGAGCGCCCTGGCCGAACAAAAGGGATCGCCCCGACACGGGCCTTTCTCGACGGTGTGATGAAATACAAAGCGACACAAAGCGACTGGATTAAACATGCTCAGCGCCCGCCGGAAAACCACTTCATTTATAACGAGCAAGCACAGTGGCGCGATGTTGTCTTCGACCAGCAAGCCTACCCAAACGAGCTACAGACTCCCAAGGCTCTCAATAAATTCAAAAGCATCGAATGCCAAATAATGGACTGGGCTGATGATACGGCCTACTCACTCCACGACATCGTCGATGGCATTCACGCCCGCTACATTAATGTAGGCAGCTTAACAGATTGGGCCTCGCAGCAGACGCTGGATACAGCACAAAGCAAGCTGGTCGAAAAGCTCTGCGAAAAAATCAAAGCCAATAGCTATGAGCCCTACTTTGGCAGCCGAGTCGGCACCTTTGTTCATGCCTGTACCCTGAAGCCGCGCACAGGCTTTATGAGTGATCGCACCCAACGCTATGCCTTTGATCTGGAAATCGACCCAGTCGTCAAGGCCGAGAGTGTACTCTATAAATCCATAGCGCTTGATCTCATCTTCAAATCCACTCAATTGCAACAGATTGAGTTTAAAGGTGGTTACATTTTAGAACGTTTATTCAGTGCACTCTGCGAGCATTGCGCAGATCCAACAAGCAAGGGGCTGAACCTGCTGCCCGCCTCAGTGCAGTCCTTACTAGATCATGAAGCCACAGCCGCAGGACGCTATCGGCGACTCTGCGACTACACTGCAGGACTCACTGACGGCTTGGCGGTGCGCACCTACAAGCGGCTCTTTGATGCCGACTTCGGATCGATTGCTGAAATACAATAGACTCAGTGCCGAGGGCAAAGTCAAAACAGACTAAGCATAAGCACAGCACGAAGGCGTGCATCACCTTCTTATTTCACCAGATACATCCAAATCACGGCAAGGTTCATTCTTGCACGCGAGCAGACCTCCCCTTATCTCTTCACGCTATAGTTATCTACAATCGCATGGAATATAAGACCCAAACTCTTCAGGAACTCGCAGACAAAAGTTCACTCGCCGCGACAAAAAATGCGCTCGTCGGAATCGACGGCTTCGTTGATGTTATCGTGCATCCAGTCGACCAACGCTCGGGCCCCGGAGATCAATTTCAGGCGATAGCCACTATTACAGACTTTGCCAAACGCATCGGCTCAGCCGCAGGCAAGAGCGCGAATATAGAGATGGCCCCTATCGTCGAGAAACTGGGCGGCAACGGTCCCATTATGGCCAATGCGCAATTCGCCCATGGCTTAAATGTTCACTACCTAGGCGCCCTGGGCAAGCCCGCCATCCACCAAGTCTTTAGCGATTTCGCGAAAAAAACCAAAGCCATTTCCATCGCCGACCCAGGCGTCACACATGCGGCAGAGTTTAATGATGGCAAAATTATGTTTGGTACCATGGCAAGCCTGGATGAAATCACCTACGAGCGGCTCTGTGAACTCCCGGGCGAAGACAAACTGATTGAAGTATTCGACCAGTCCGACCTGATCGCAATGGTCAACTGGACCATGATCCCCTTTCTCACAGATGTATTTAACAGCTTCCTTAAAAAAGTGCTGCCTAGCTGCTCAAAGAACAGGGAGCGCACCTTCTTCTTCGACCTTGCTGACCCCGAAAAACGCTCCGAGGCCGATCTACTCGAAGTGCTCGACGTGTTTTCTAAGTTTGAAGCATTCGGTAAAGTCATTCTCGGCCTCAACCTACGGGAAGCTGAGCAGGTCGATGCACTACTAGGCTTTGCACCGCTGAACAATACCCCCGAAAACCTACAAAGTATGGCTGCTCGCATACGTGAGAAACTTCAGTTAAACACTGTTGTAATTCATCCAGTTGCAGATGCAGCCTGCGCCACCCCCGAAGGCACCGCTTACGCCGCAGGTCCCTATTGCGAGAAACCTAAAATCACCACAGGCGCTGGCGACCACTTTAATTCTGGCTTCGTCACTGCCCGTCTGATCGGGCTGACGCCCGAGGCGGCCCTCACGGTTGCCGTCGCCACATCTGGCTTCTACGTGCGCACAGCTGTCAGCCCCACACTTTCAGATCTCTCAGATTTCATCGCCACTTGGTAAATGGCTGGGTTATTCATTACATTCGAAGGCGGCGAAGGCAGCGGCAAGTCGACTCAAATCGCCGCTCTTAAAGCTCGGCTGCAGGCCGCTAAACGCAGCGTCACCCAAACTCGAGAGCCCGGTGGCACAGCACTTGGCGAAGCCATTCGCGAGCTATTGCAACACGATGACGCCGGGCAAGGTATGTCTGCTGAGGCAGAGCTGTTGCTCTTCGCTGCCAGCCGCGCGCAGCATGTTCGTGAATTAATCGAGCCTGCGCTCGCCACCGACCAGATCGTCATTTGCGATCGTTTTCTAGATTCCACCACTGTCTACCAAGGTGTCGCCAGGGCAATCGATCCACACTCTGTCGCCACGATCAACGAATTTGCAGTCGGCCCAATGCTGCCGAACCTCACCCTGCTGATCGACCTGCCACCAGAGATCGGTCTAGCTCGCGCACACAAACGCAGCGGTGGGCAACTCGACCGCATGGAACAAGAGAGTATCAAATTTTTCCACGCAGTTCGACAGGGCTATCTAAGTCTGGCCGCAGCGCATCCCGAACGCTTCCATGTATTAGATGGAAACCAGAGTATTCAGAGCTTGGAGGAACAAATTTGGGCGATCGTCGCCCCTCACCTTTAATCTCGCAGTAAACAGCTAATAGCTTGTTGCTTGCCCTAACTCCGACAAGCTGGAAGCTTGTCACTACACTTATCATGACTCAAGCAATGTACAATTTCGACACCTGCCCCGACCGCAATCACTATGGTAGCCTCAAGTGGGATAAGTATCAAGGACGCCAAATTCTTCCACTATGGGTCGCCGACATGGATTTCACCTCTGCTCCCGAAATCCTCGCTGCACTACAAACACGCCTCGACCACGGCATTTTTGGCTACACCATTCCCCATGATGCACCTGTCGAAGCCGTGCTCAACTACCTGGAGAGGCAACATGATTACAGCGCTAAGGCTGGCTGGCTCAACTTCCTGCCAGGTCTAGTGCCTGCCATTAATCTCTGCTGCCACGCCTTCACTGAGCCCGGTGACTCCGTCATGACAGCCACCCCGGTCTATCCGCCCTTTCTCACCGCACCCGATTACGCCGAGCGTGAACTTATCAAAGTTCCACTATGCTTGAATACCGACGACCAATGGACCCTCGACATCGAAGCAATGGAAGCCGCGGTGCGCCCCAACACTAAAATATTCGTACTTTGCAGCCCACACAACCCTGTCGGCCGCGTGTATACAAAGGAAGAACTCACCTCCATTGCGGACTTCTGCGAGCGGCACGAACTGATCCTCATCTCCGACGAGATCCACTGTGACCTCGTCTTCGACGAAGACGCCCAACACATCGCAACTGCCACGCTGAATGAAAGCATCGCACAACGTACGGTCACCCTAATGGCACCCAGTAAGACCTATAACTTACCCGGACTTGCCTGCGCCTTCTCCGTTATCGAAAATCCGAAACTGCGCGCTCAATTTCAAAAAACAATTCGAGGTATCATCACCGAAGTCAATTGCTTCGGATATGCCGGCATCACCGCAGCCTATAATCATGGTGAGCCATGGCGCCAAGCACTACTCAAGTATTTACAAAACAACTACACGCTCATTTACGACTTCATTAAGGACGAACTACCGGATATCACCTTCCGCCCGATGGAGTCGACTTATCTGGCTTGGCTTGATGTGAGTCGGCTCGGCCTCAAGGACCCAGTTGGACACTTCGAAAAACATGGAGTCGGCCTCAGCGATGGCACTCCTTTCGACGGGGCACAACATTTACGCCTAAACTTCGGCTGCCCACGTAAGCGATTGGAAGAAGGACTCGCTCTTATCGCCAAAGCTGCTCGCGCAAATGAAGCTTAAGCAGTGTCAGAGTCACTGCCGCACTTAGGGCTTAGCTGCTGCCCACTTCCCTTCTCAAATTTAAGTAAGACACCAGATGCCAAATGAAACTGAAGGCAGAGTTAGCACGCTCGCGTCTGCCTCAAACTTTAGTTCTCCTACTCCCATAACAAGCTCCGCTCGCTCCAAATTCACAATCGAAGTGCTCAGAGATACGCTAGCAATTTGAGCCGTTGGATTAATTGCAACAATTACCCGCTGCTCCTGGTTCGAACGGAGATAGACATAGGGCACCTGCCCTGGCTCGGCGAAAAGCGTACGATAGTCCGCCTCATTTCCCAAAGCAGGCATTGCCCGGCGCAAAGCAATAAGCTGTCTGACACAATGCAGTAATGAGTCTGGTTGACTCATTTGCGTCGCCACATCCGGCCTGTCGGCTCGTTCCTCCAGCGGAAGATAAAAAGCGCTCTGCGCTGCCTCCGAAAAGCCTGCCTGCTCCGACGCATCCCATTGCATCGGCGTGCGCACCATAGTACGAATGTAGCCCCCCTCCTTCGAGGGTAGCCCCTGAACTCCTTTCATCCCGATTTCATCACCATAGTAAATTGTCGGTATACCAGGCATCGTCAGCAAGAAAGCGTAGGCGACCTTCAAATCCTCCGCGTCACGGCCATCAGCAAGTCGAGGCGCCACATCGTGATTACCAGTCGGCAGACTCACAAAGCCTTTTCCTCTAGAACCTGCGTATTCACGTTCAAAAACGTCTACAAACTCACGAATATTACCGCGCCCCGAGCGATCAAAGAAACTACATCCGTATGGATTCAGACTAAAACTAAAGCCCCACTGCTTACGAAAGAGCGAAGTGTAAGCCGATGTTCCGAAATGAATCATAAAATCCATATGAAAGCCGGCTTGAATGGCCTCAGCAGGCTTCCCCCATTCCGCCAGAAGCACCGCATCAGGAAAATCAATATCCATCCATGCCCTCACCTCTGCCCACAACTCATGCATCGCCGCTTGATTCCCCCCACCTTTGATCAAGGAATGCGCCATATCTACGCGGAAGCCATCACAGCCCTGCTCTAACCAAAATCTCATCAGCCGATTGAGCTCCGCACGCACAGCAGTCGGACCTGGTGCATGCGTGGCTTGTTGCCAACTACAGTTTGGATCAGGATGCGCATAACCATAGTTCAACGCAGGTTGGTGCGAAAAAAAGTTGATCGCATGCGCCCCCTCACGCTCGACATCACCCGCAATCATACGCAAGTCAGTTTCCCCCAACGTAAGCACGGAATCCGTCCAAATATAATAATCGGAATACTCATTACGCTCATGTTTGGCCGATGCCTGAAACCAAGGGTGCAACTCAGCCGTGTGCCCGGGAACTAAATCAAGCACTACCCGCATGCCACGGCGATGCGCTTCCTCAAACAGACGAATGACATCTTCCATGCACCCGTAGCGCTCCGCCACCGCATAATGGTCAGTTACATCATAACCCGCGTCGCGAAAAGGTGATGCATAAAAAGGGTTCAACCACACCGTGTCGCAACCTAGACTGCGAATGTAATCCAATTTTTCAATCACACCTGGCAGATCACCAATACCATCCCCATTACTGTCGCGAAACGATTGTGGGTACACTTCATAAAAGATCGCATCCTTGAGCCAGCGGGGATAGTGAGGATTCTCGAGTTCTGTAGACATAGTAGATTCAATAAGTGTTCATTGCATGAGCCGGTTCCTTCTAATATCATATCAATTCAGTCACTCGCTTGAGTGAGAATACATGATAACGAAACGCGTGAAACTGCTCGCAAAAACTAGCAATCGAATACACGAAAAACTCAATGCAATTATGCGCAATTACTCAAGTAACTACAAATATATTGCTGACTACTGGCAAATGGAAGGGAACGACTAAGCTACGGCCCCCTTAAGAGAGCCCGCGTTCACTAGCGTGAACGAAACTCAAAAAGGTCTTAACGATCTCGCTCTCGACAGACATTTCCGCGCTAAGCTTTTCAGCTGCCTGACGACGATTAAGCCCTTCTTTATAGAACATTTTAAAAACACGCCGCACCAGATTAATATCCTCCGGAGTGAATCCAGCACGTTCCAGGCCGACTTTATTAGTCGTGCGCACCATTGCAGGACTACCATCGGCTATCATGTAAGGCGGCACATCTTGCACAACTTTCGAGGCCGCGCCTACCATTGCATAATCGCCGACACGACAGAACTGATGTAGACCTGCCCCCCAGCCAACGTTAACATGATCGCCAAGCTGGACATGCCCTCCCAACGCAGCATGGCTACTCATCACAAGATGATTTCCCACAATGCACTCATGCGCAATGTGGCTGTAAGCGAGCACTAGATTATTATCGCCCACAATGGTATCCGTCCCCTCAGTGGTCGCACAATGTACAGTCGTAAACTCTCGAAAGACGTTACCGCGACCGATTTTTAGCCCAGGGCAGCCTCCGCGATATTTAAGATCGTGCGTTTTACCGCCGACATAGGCGTATGGATGCACTTCATTATCGTTTCCCATCGTGGTGGCACCATCCACCGTCGCGTGATGCATCACCACTGTGCCCTTTGCGATTGTAACTTGGGGACCGATATAAGCGTAGGCTCCCACACGGACCCCCTCTTCCAGCTCAGCACCAGGTTCGATAATTGCGGTCGGATGAATGTCCGTGGCCATAGATCTATGAGTTAAGGTTAATCTGTGGCATCAGCCAACATGAACATGAGTTCCGCACTAGACACGACCTTACCACCGACCGTGCACTGCCCCGTGGCAGTCGCGATTTTATTACCGCGAATTTTGATCAATTTCACACGAATCTCGATCGAATCGCCTGGCTCGACGGCTTGACGAAATTTAACCTTATCCACGCTCATAAAGAAGGCAATTTTGTTCTCTCCGACGGGCAGCTTACGTAGCAGCAACACACCAGCAGCCTGTGCCATCGCCTCGACTTGCAGCACTCCTGGCATTACTGGCCGGCCTGGGTAATGCCCCTGAAAATATGGCTCATTAATCGTCACATTCTTGAGCGCGACTAATTCGTCTTCACTAACAATCTCGATCACACGATCAATCATCACAAAAGGATAGCGATGGGGCAAAATATCGAGCACACGCCGAATATCCATAACCGTTTCTGCAGCATCGACCGAGACTAACTTTTTTTTGCGCTCCTCCTTCTTCTGTTTGGCGCCTTTAATCTTCTCCAACAGCTTCTTGCGTAGTACCTTTGACAGTTCTGCATTCAACGCATGTCCGGGGCGCACTCCAACGATATGTGCCTTGATCGGCATCCCAACGAGGGTAATATCCCCGATAATGTCCAGCATCTTGTGGCGCACAAACTCGTCCTTAAAGCGCAGTGGCTCCTTAGAAACAATCTTATCGCCTTTGATCACGATCGCACTGTCGAGACTTCCTCCCTTGATCTTGCCGAGCTTGAGCAATTCCTCAATGTCTTCGTAAATAGTAAATGTGCGCGCAGGCGCAACTTGCGCGATATATGTCTCCGGGTCGATATCCAAGCTCAGATGCTGAGTATGAATACCACGATCGTCCGCTGAAGTGCAGGTGATACGAAAACCATTGTGCGGCAGAGCGATAATCGATGAATTCCCCCGTGTGACTGAAATCGGCTCTTCGAGCTCGAAGTATTCACGCTCCGCATCTTGCTCCACAGGCTCGGCCTGCTGGATGAGATTCACAAAATGCTTAGCAGAACCGTCAAGAATAGGAGGCTCACTAGCATCCATTTCGATAATCACGTTATCGACCCCGCAACCACTTAGTGCACTCAGTACGTGCTCAATGGTATGTACTTTGGCATGTCCATCGGCGATCGTAGTGCTGCGCACCAGATCATCAACCAGATCGATCAGCGGCTTGAGCTCAGGCTTGCCAAATAAGTCGATGCGGCGAAAGACCACTCCAGAGTTCTCTGGCGCTGGCTTCAAGGTCAGATTAACCTCTTCGCCAGTGTGTAGCGATTTGCCCTTGATGGAAACTTCCCTCAGTATGGTGCGTTGTTTCATAAAAAATGGATTATTCGAAATGCGGAGCTGCAAAGCCGCTCAACTGTAAAAAACGTGCGAGCCTAGTCTCGGTGACAATTATGTAAAGCATGGGTTTTCTCTAGCTGAGGACTCCAGAACCCACGACACAAACACACGGCAGGCCTCACTCGAACAGGATTCACAGCCAAGCGCCCAAAGTTGCTAGAAGTCAGATCGCGAATCGAGTGATGCTCCAAATAGTCACCAGCGGTATTGCTTCACCCGCAGCGCCCCTAGAGAAGCGTGTTAATATTAATCACAGTCATGCCCGCATTGCGCGCCGCTTCCATGCCTAAATCGGTATCTTCAAAGGCATGACAGCGTAGAGGATCCACGCCAATGAGCTCCGCTGCACGCAGGTAGGTATCGAGAGCCGGTTTTGGATTCACCACATCATCAGCCCCAACCACCGCGCCAAACCACTGATAAATGCCAAGCGTTTTGAGAATTTTCTCAGCCACCCATCTAGGGCTGCCCGTTGCAATCGCCATCGGCATATGCTCACGATGAAACTCAGCGATCGCATGCACCGGAATCACTGGCTGCACATCCTTGAGTAATTCCAGAAAGAGGACCTCCTTCGCCTCGGCCACCACCTCCGCATCGACGGACTTACCTTGTTCCCGCGCCAGCATCTCGACAATAACTGGAGCTGGCACACCACCCAGGGCGTAAAAACGTTCTTCACTAAACACAATACCATGAGCGGCCATGGAACGCGACCAGGCAACAAAATGTGTCGGCATGGTATCTGCCAAGGTGCCGTCCATGTCAAAGACGAGACCATCGTAGGTGTGATGTAAATTGATCATATAGTTTCCAAAATTGGTTCTCAAAAAGCACAGAACACAGGAGCTGGAACTCGTCAACGTTCGATGAGAATGTCCCAAAGCCTAGACCCGCACAATCGTTGATCAATCGATGCTCAGGTATAGTATAGACAGATCTTCTACATCCACGCATTAATTCATTGCGAGAAGCCTCGCCCTGGGAATCCTGCTCTCCTAGCGCCGCCGATCTTCACCCTATCATGTTCCGCTCTCTTCGAAACGCATTCATTACTGGCATTGTCGTCGTGCTCCCGCTGGGAGTCACGATCATCGTGATCAACTTTCTACTCGAACAGTTGGGTACCCCAGCAAGCAACTTCTTTTTTTGGTATCTAGACCCAGAGTGGCGCAGTAAGCCCATCATCGAATTCGGGCTCGAGGCGATCTCGGTTCTGGTTGTTTTTTTATTGATTACCCTACTCGGCTATGGTTCTCGCTTCGTGCTGGGCCGCATCATCCTCAGCGGCTTAGAGCGATTGCTAGACCAAGTCCCCTTCATCAACACCGTCTACCGCACAGTCAAGCAGATCGTCGACACCTTCAGCCAACAAAAAAAGGCAGTCTTCCAAGAGGTTGTTTTAATCGAATACCCACGCAAGCATTGCTATGTGCTCGGTTTTCTAACCAGCACTGCCAAGGGTGAAACACAAGCCGTGACAGGCGAACATATCGTCAATATTTTTGTGCCCACCACCCCCAACCCAACCAGTGGTTTCCTACTGATGCTACCAGAAGCAGACATCACTCGCCTCAACATGAGTATTGCAGATGGCATGAAACTCATCATTTCCGGTGGGGCACTGGTCCCCAATCCGAAAACAGGAGAAGCGGTGCCAATTGAGAACCCAAACCAAGCAGAAGGCTGCGCCCCTCCCGATGACAACTAAATACGAAGAGGCGCTCGTGCTAAAAACTGAACCCTCTGGCGAGTCCTTTCTAAAGCTCTACCTATTAAGCGCAGAAAGTGGTATTTTTCTATGCCTAAAGCGCCTCTCCAGATCTAAGAGGGCTCAGACATCCACCACGCCCGACCTTTTCGATCAGGCTTCCATCTCACTTGAAATGTCGCAGCAACGGACCATGCGCTTTGTTCAAGAGTATCTGCTACTTCAACGTAGAGAGGCTATTGGCCAGAACTATCATAGCTTGAGCTGTGCTGCGCGCTTGAGCCAACTACTAGTCAGCAATGCCTCACACATGCCGGAGTCTGAACGACTCTTCCAATTGACAGCCCGCTCCTTGGATGCCTTTGCTGCAGGCAAAGCGCCTGAAGTAGTCCTCCTCAAAGCTCTCTACCTGCTACTCAAAGACGAAGGCTATCCTGTGCGTGAATCATGGTGGCCCACCCTTCGCATCGACCTAAGAGGGCAAGCCAGACAACTGCTGCGCAGCCCCGCTCCCTCACAGCTGGACAAAGCTGCAAAAACCGACTGCGAGCGTATCGAACAACATTTAACTGATTGGATGCGACACCATACCGAACTCATCGTCCCCCATGAATCGTAACTCCAGCCCCCCCCCCTGCTGTAGCTTACAAGCAGTTGCTCAATCCCAGTCGTCCCTACGTGGCGCTCTTTTGTCAGGCTGATAATGTGGTTTAGACCTTGATTTAACTCTTCGGTTTGACAAAATGGCGCTAGGCGACCTTCTCTTAGCCTATGTCCAAACAAGGCGTCATTCTCCTCAATCTCGGCTCGCCCGATTCCACCGAAGTCAGCGATGTGCGCAAGTATCTGCGCGAATTCCTCATGGATGGCCGTGTATTGGACGCGCCCTATGCGATCCGCTGGTTCTTGGTAAACTGCCTGATCCTACCCACGCGCCCGCGCGAATCTGCTGAAGCCTATTCTGAAGTCTGGCTGGACGAAGGCTCGCCACTGATCGTCACCTCCCGCCAGCAACAGGCGGCCCTCGCCGCTCAAATCGACATTCCCGTCGGCCTCGGTATGCGCTATGGCAACCCCTCCACTCCCGATGCACTTAAAGAGCTACTGGATCAAGGCGTCGACGACCTCTTTATCATCCCGATGTATCCGCACTACGCAATGTCCAGTTACGAGACCGCAGTGGTGGCGCTAATGGACGCCGCGCGAGAGATGAAGCCCGACCTCAAAACGACGCTGCTGCCGCCCTTCTACCAAGAGCCGAGCTACATCGACGCCATGGTCCAACGCGCCCTGCCCTCCATCGAGAAAGGCGACTTCGACAAGCTGGTATTCTCCTTCCACGGCATCCCACAGCGTCACTTGGTCAAAGGCGACCCATCGCACAGTCACTGCATGACCACCCACGATTGCTGCAACACCTGCCACCCCGCGCACGCCACTTGCTATCGTCACCAGTGCGCCATGACAGTGGAGAAATTCGTCGCTGCGGCGAATCTACCCAAAGACAAATACATGATCACCTTCCAAAGCCGCCTCGGACGTGAGCCTTGGCTGCAACCCTACACCGACAAGGTGCTGGAGCAGCTGCCCCAAGACGGGCACAAGAATGTTAAGGTCATTTGCCCTGCCTTCACCGCTGACTGCCTCGAAACACTGGAGGAAATCGCCATGCGCGGACGCGAGAGCTTCCTCGAATCCGGCGGCGAAGCGTTTGAGCAGATCCCTTGCCTCAACGAGTCTCCGGCATTTATAGATTTCCTCGCGAGCAAAGTACGTGACTGGCAGAACGGCGCCTACGAGACCGCACACGCCACACCGCCCGCCTACGTGGCACGAAAATAATAATCCTAATGTAGAGGCTTCATTTATGACGCCTGCGTTAATTAAGCTCTGATTCTCAATAGGCTTCGCACTAAAGCGCGAAAAAGTAAATAAAGTTGACCCAAATCCGATGTCAGACACAATGTCTACCATGAAATCAATCAACACGCGCGAGCTGCAGAAGCACACCCGAGAGGTGCGTGAACGCGTCGTGGCGGGCGAGTCACTGCGCTGGGTCATGGGTGAAGACACCGTGGCCTACATCACACCCGCCCAAGAAACGAAAGAGCCGAAGCCATGGCCGGATTTAATGGCACGGCTCAAGAGCATTTACGGAGACCGTCCAAGACCGATGGATAACATGGGGTCCGACATTGTAAGTGAAGGACGCGGTGAATATTAGCCACTACTTTGATACCAGTTCCCTCTTAAAGCTCTACAACGAAGAAAATGGAAGCCGAGAAACTGTCGCGATCGCTCAATCGCAAGCGATACTTCCACTCAGCTTTATTGGGGAAATGGAACTCAGAAACTCTCTGCGGGTACTTTATGGCCGCCAGCGAATACACGCCGAAGAACTAGAGCAAGCACTCCTCTACATAGACGAAGATATTGCAAATGGCCGACTGCTACGGTTGCGCCCCGATCCCTTACTAATTGAGAATGAGAGTTTCGAACTCTCACGCTGCCATTCTGCTGCAATTTTTTGTCGTACGCTCGACATTCTCCACGTTGCCACAGCCATAGTTAGCAAGATCACAACTTTTGTTACTTGCGACAAACGCCAGGCACAGCTCGCGGAGCAGACGGGGCTCCAAGTAAACTATATCGACCTGAGCAAAACCTTTAAGAATTAACTCACAACCATGCTCAACGAAATCGCCATGACCGATAAAAACGCCTTCGCGGTGGCCGCCGCCATTTACGGGGGCGCGTTTGCCTTTGGGCTGGTCGCTCTGCTGATGCGGCGCGTCTACCCGCGCGCGGTCATGTTCGCCTTATTGGTGGGCGGCTTTCTAATCCAAACACTGGGGCTCAACCTGCGTGGCGCCGAAATCAAGGCCTGCCCACTGGGCAACATCTTTGAAGTGGCGCAATTCATCGCCTGGTCGCTGGTCTTGCTCTTTTTCATCATCGGTCCAGCCTTCCGCTTGCGCCTACTCGGCTTCTTCACCGCCGGCCTCGCCGCCCTGCTCGCGGCCGGCGTATTTGCCGTGCCCGCATGGGATCGCGCCTACCCGCCCGGCATCTTCGGTGGCAACCCTTGGATCGAACTGCACGCCGCACTCGCCATCTTTAGCTACGGTGTTTTCGCCATCCTATCGCTGGTCTCTATCATGTTTCTGATCCAGCAACACGGGCTCAAAAAGAAGCAATTCAAAGGCCTCTACCAATACCTGCCCTCCGTGCAACAATTGGATCTCATGGCCAAACGCCTACTGATCACTGGTGTAATTGTCCTCAGTGCCTCACTGATCTTTGGCTCCATATTTTGGGTCAATAACCACGAACTAGTGCCTGTATTTAAACTCACCGCGACTTGCCTGATCTGGCTCGGCTATCTCACCGTTTTCGTGCTACGCATTCAAAAGAAACTCGTCACACGGCGCCACGCGATAGCTACGATCATACTCTTCGTGCTAGCAATCGCCTCACTCTGGCCGGTGCAATCTGCCCGCGACTCCGAATCTCAAGCGACTGGAGCGCCCCTCCGCGTCGAGCGTTAAGCACATTTCGTATTGGTCATGAGCGACGTATTGCAATCTCTGTTTGTGCTGGGCACCTCGCATCACGCGACGCCACTGGATGTGCGTGAGCGCTTTGCACTCACACAGCCACAGGCACTCGAACTACAACAACGACTGCACGGACACGAAGGTATTCGTGAGTGCTTAGTGCTCAATACCTGCAATCGCCTCGAAATCTACGGGCTGGCCGATCGAATCGAACGCGTGGATGAAATCCGTGAACTGTTTTGCGAAAAGCAAAACGTGCCGATCGAACTCTTCCAGCAATACGCCTACAGCCATAATAACCTCGAAGCGCTGCAACACGTGCTCGAGGTGTCCACCGGCCTCGACTCGCAAATGGTCGGCGAGACCGAAATCCTCGGCCAACTCAAGCAGGCCTACACCAAAGCACGCGACGCCAAGTGCACGGGCAATGTGCTCAACCGCCTCTTTGAAAAGAGCTTTCAAGCCGCCAAAGCCGCCCGCTCGCAGACCGGCATTACCCGCGGCCAAATCAGCATCGGCAACGTCGCTGTCGATCTAGCCAGCCGTATCTTCGGCCAGCTATCCAAAAGCCGCGTATTGCTACTCGGTAGCGGTGAAGTGGGCGAAAAGACCGCGCAAGCGCTCAAGAGCCGCGGCGCCGACGACATCGCAGTCAGCAGCCGCACCTTCGAGAATGCTCACAAACTGGCACACGAACTCGGCGGCTCTGCGATTGATTTTGAAGATTTCAAAGCGCAACTGGAACACTTCGACATTGTCATCTGCTCCACCGCCGCACCCGGCACCATACTGGATCGCAGCATCATTGCGCAAAGCATGAAACGCCGCCCCGAGCGCCCTTGCTTCCTCATCGACCTAGCCCTCCCCCGCGACATCGATCCCGCCGTCGAAGACATTGAAAATGTCTACCTCTACAATCTTGACGACCTATCCACCATCGCCAACGAAAACCTGACCGCCCGTAAAGCTGAGATCGATAACGCCCGCGAAATCCTAAAGAAGCACGCGTGGAACCTCTGGTTGCAACTTCGTCGCAGGGAGCTTATGCGAAACATCTAAACTAGACCCTAATCTCAGCCTACCGTTTTCCACACACTTGGCAGTGCCCAAAGCACCAAGCCACCAGCGATCAGACAAAGCACGGCCGGCAGTCCGAACCCCAGTGGCACAAAGCCCACAAACACCGCCACGAATGCCGCAATCAATGCGAAAGGTAACTGCGTCCACACATGATCGAGAGGCTCCACTCCCGAGGCGATAGAGGCTACAATAGTAGTATCCGAAAAGGGACTACAATGATCACCGAAGACCGCGCCACTAAAGACGGCACCAATCGACGCCACAATTAGACGGTCACGTTCCATATCGACTTCACCTGAGGTTAAAGAATAAATCACCGGAATCGCCAACGGCATCAGCACCCCCATCGTCCCCCACGAAGTGCCCGTCGAAAAGGAAATCGCAGCCCCCAAGACAAAGGTGCCAGCCGGCAATAAGTAAACGGGCAAGCGCCCTTGCAGACTCACACACAACCAATCAGCAGTCCCGAGCTGACTGATCGCCGCTCCCAACATCCACGCTGCAATTAAGATCATAACAGGCACAGCGATCTCACGAACACCTGCAATAAAAACTGCACTCGAACTGGGAACTACGCGACCTGCGGCACTTGGGCGCATCCCCATCCTATATGCCAAGGCAGCCCCCAAAGAAGCCAACAGGCTCGAAACGACTAAAATCTGCGGCACATAAATTTCAGCCACACTATAAGCCAGCGCAAATTTACTCAAACTAAACGGAAACAGACTATCTGAACCTAACACATAAGTTAGCACTGGAATCGAAAGTGTCAGCACTGCGATCGGAATAATCGCCAGTCCCCAGTGGCTGGCACTCACATCTGACGCCGCAACCTCAACAGACTTTTGCGAGCGACGCGCAGCACGTTCAACCCCTCCCATCGGACCGGGATTAAACTCTCTCCAGACGCATACAAGGGCCAGCACCAGCGCAAACCAACAATAATAATTCGTCGGCGACGACCTAAAGAAATAGCTATATGCGCTCACCTCATTCTGCCCAGCCAACTCAAAACCTTCACGAATCATCGAGAGCTGAAAGGCGATCCAAGTTGATATAAAGGCCAAACACGCCACTGCAGAACCCGTCGTATCCGCCAAGTAGGCTAACTTCTCTCGTGAGACACCGCACCGATCTGCCGCCGAACGTAAAAGACGACCAATCAGCATCGTATTCGCTAAACCATCAAAAAACACCAATAAACCAAAACCTAGAACAGTGGTTTGCATGCGCCGATGCGCCGCATGCCCCGTGCCCAGCAAGCGACGCACTAAGCCCTGTAAACCACCTCCAGCTTCAACTAAAGCCACGAAACCTCCCAATACCAAAGTAAAAAGCATCGCACTCAACTTCCAAGAAGAACCAAAGATAGGCCAAAACTGCTTGATGACTAACTGCTCAACGGTGCCAGTGAACGAGCCCTCGGCCAATAAAATCGCGCCACACATCGCTCCCACCAACAAACCAACCAAGGCACTCCCCGAAGCGAACACCACTGCCAAAGCTGCCAAACTGGGCCACAACGTGCGCCACTCACTATCGTGATTGGCCACATACATGCTGGCCCCCAAAGCGACCACCGTCGTCACGATTGCGCCCCAAACGCGATGTGTAGTCTTTGTTGGCATATCCACGCAGCCTGCAAAGATTTTATAATTTGTCCAGCACCTGCATGAAACCTGCCTTGCCAGCGACAGATTGTTGCTAAAACTGTCCCTCCATGGCAATACACCATCAACTCCTTCTAGTCCTCTGCAGTCTCGGCAGTTCCCTCCTCTCCACCGCAGCAGAACGTCCGTGGCAACTTATCGGGCAATGGGATAACGACCTGCTCACAGGCACTGACGAGGGCTACACCAATGGTGCACGCATCGCATTTGCACGACAACTCGCATCTGGTTCCGAAGAACACTACATTCTAGAAAAAACGCTGCGACGCCTAACAGGAGCCGAACGTGGCAATACAATCAATCACTTCCGCTTCCCCGATGAAGGGGAAAGCACTTTTCAATATGGCATCGGCCTTACGCAGCTCATGTTCACCCCGGAGAATACCACCACAGCCACCCCTCCACAAGGCGAACGCCCCTACGCAGGCTGGATGGGATTGGAGTTTTCCCTACAAGCCAGCGCGGGTGATTCTGCCAGCAGCGCCACACTTTCCATCGGCACGACTGGCCAACATAGCTACGCGCAGGAAGTACAAGAGTGGGTTCATAATAATATATCGGACAGCCCGATCTTCCAAGGGTGGGACTCACAAGCACCCGCAGAATTAACTATTAACGTACACTTGGATCATAAACAACGACTCCGCTTCTTCGATCACACTCAGAACTGGCCACTGCAAATCGACGGTTTCTACGAATGGGGCGCCGCTCTTGGTAATTTCCGCACCGACGCCTACCTCGGCGCACTCCTTCGCATAGGACATAACCTCCCCAACAGCTATATCACTCCTCGCGTACAGCTCGGCAGCTTCACCGCAACCATCTTCGACAATGGACGTGCTGCCAACCAAGACTTCTCTATTTACGCTTACACTGGAGCACGCGGATATGCCGTGCTCCACGACATCACACTCGACGGCCCCGTCTTTCGCGATTGGGATGAATCAGTCAACTCAGAACCTTGGGTCGGCGAATTCAGCTTCGGCATCGCAGCCCGCTATAAATGGATCGAAGTCAGCCTCTCACACACCCTTCGCGGCGACGAGTTCGAACATCAGGAGAACCGCTCCCGCTACGGTTCTATCCTACTACGACTCACCAGCAGCTTTTAAACTGCAAGGTATCGGGAGTGTCCCGGCTCCTGCATAGCCCTCAAACACAACACGATCCTTTACCAAAATAAGTCCATTCTCCACTTGCATTAAACATATCAAGATATAAGGATATGTTGATACTTAGATATGAGCCATCCAATTTCCAACAAACCACTGACTGCCAAGGGCCAACAACTGGCCGATCTTTTTGCGGAGCGCATCCTCTTTTTGGACGGCGCGATGGGCACCATGATCCAGCAACACAAGCTGGAGGAAAAGGACTTTCGTGACGCTTCCTTTGACGCGGTCAAGGGCGACCTCAAGGGCAACAACGACCTGCTCTCCATCACCCGCCCGGACATCATCTCCGACATCCATCGCGCGTTTCTCGAGGCGGGCGCGGACATCATCGAGACCAACACTTTCAGTGGCACCACCATCGCACAGGCCGACTACGGCCTCGAGCACCGCGTGCGCGACATCAACATCGAGTCCGCAAAGTTGGCCCGCAAGGTAGCCGATGAGGTCTCCGCAAAAGAGGGCCGCCCAACTTTCGTCGCGGGCGCGATCGGTCCCACCAATCGCACTTGCTCGATGTCGCCTGACGTCAATAGCCCCGACTTTCGCGCCACGAGCTACGACGAACTTTACAAGGCTTACTACGAGCAAACTGAAGCGCTGGTCGAAGGCGGCGTCGACCTGCTCTTGCCAGAAACTGTTTTTGACACGCTCAACCTAAAGGCCTGCCTGCACGCCATCGCCGACTTCCAGGACACACTGGAAGCGCAGATCCCGGTCATCGTTTCGATCACCATTACCGACCAATCGGGCCGCACGCTCTCGGGTCAAACAGTCGAGGCCTGCTGGAACTCAATCCGCCACGCCAAGCCAATGTGCGTCGGGCTCAACTGTGCCCTCGGTGCCGACCTGATGAAGCCCTTCCTGGAAGAGCTCTCACGTGTGGCCGACACCTACGTGCACGTTTATCCGAATGCGGGCCTACCCAATCCATTGGCCGCCACGGGTTACGACGAAACGCCCGATCACACCGGCAGCGCTGTCGGCGGCTTTGCCAAGGCGGGCCTGGTCAATCTGGTCGGTGGTTGCTGCGGCACCACGCCGGACCACATCCGCGCCGTGGTCAAAGAGGTTTCCCAATACGCTCCACGTCCGATTCCAACCGTGGTGCCCGCACAACGCCTCAGTGGTCTGGAAGCGCTCAACATCATCATGGGCGAGACGCCCTTCATCAATGTGGGCGAACGCTCCAATGTCACGGGCTCCCCACGCTTCAAGAAGCTGATCAAGGCCGACGATTTTAACGGTGCCCTGGCCATCGTGCTCTCGCAGGTGGAAAAAGGCGCCCAAGTCATCGATATCAATTTCGACGAAGGCATGCTCGACGGCGAAGCCTGCATGACACGCTTCCTCAACCTCGTCGCCTCGGAGCCGGACATCTGCAAGGTGCCCATCATGATCGATAGCTCCAAATGGTCGGTCATCGAAGCGGGCCTCAAGTGCGTGCAAGGCAAGTGCATCGTCAACTCCATCAGCCTCAAGGGCGGCGAAGACGAATTTCGTGCTCAAGCGAAGAAAGTCATGCGCTACGGCGCGGCGGTCATTGTGATGGCCTTCGATGAAAAGGGCCAGGCCGCCACCAAGGATGACAAGATCGCCATCGCCGAGCGCTCCTATAAGATCCTGACCGAAGAGGTGGGCATGGACCCGCAGGACATCATTTTTGACCTCAACATCCTCACCGTCGCCACCGGCATGGAGGAGCACAACAACTACGCGGTCGACTTCATCGAAGCGGTGCGCGAAGTTAAAAAACGCTGCCCCGGTGCCCGCACCAGCGGTGGCCTCTCTAATATCTCCTTCTCCTTCCGTGGTAATAATCCCGTGCGCGAAGCCATGCACGCGGCCTTCCTACATCACGGCATCGCGGCCGGCCTCGACATGGCCATCGTCAATCCGGGCATGCTGATGCCCTACGACGAGATCGACCCGAAGTTCAAAGTGCTGGTCGAAGATGTGCTACTCAATCGCAACGACGAAGCCACCGAGAAACTGATCGACTTCGCCGAAGCCATCAAAGCCGGCACCGTCACGCTCGGCGCAGGCACCCCTGAAGAACGCATCAACGCCGCCATGCTGGAAGGTATGAACACGCTGCGCGCACTCTTCGAACGCGCCACTCAGGAAAAGAATCCGGAGATTCTGGAAGCCTTTTTGAAATCCGGCAGTGGTGCCATTCCCGCCGCAGCGGAAAAAAAAACGACTGAGCTAAAGGACGACTGGCGCCAAGGCAGCGTCGAAGAGCGCCTCTCGCACGCACTGGTCAAAGGCATCGTCGCCCACGTCGACGCCGACACCGAAGAAGCGCGCCTCAAATACGAAAAGCCGCTCGACGTCATCGAGGGCCCACTGATGGACGGCATGAAAGTCGTCGGCAAACTCTTCGGCGATGGCGACATGTTCCTACCGCAAGTGGTCAAGAGCGCCCGCGTGATGAAGCGCGCCGTCGCCCACTTGCTCCCATTCATGGAAGCAGAAAAGGCCAACGCCACCGAAAGTTCCTCCGCCGGTAAATTCCTCATCGCCACCGTTAAGGGCGACGTGCACGACATCGGCAAAAATATCGTCGCGGTGGTGCTCGCCTGTAATAACTACGAAGTCAAAGACCTCGGCGTGATGGTCTCCTGCGACAAGATTCTGGAAGAAGCCGAAGCCTGGGGCGCCGATATCATCGGCCTCTCCGGTCTCATTACGCCCTCGTTGGACGAAATGATTTTCAACGCCAAAGAGATGAAAAAGCGCGGCTTCACTCAGCCGCTACTGATCGGCGGCGCGACCACTAGCAAGGCCCACACCGCGATCAAGATCGCCCCGCACTACGACCAACCCGTCGTGCGCGTCGGCGATGCTTCACTGGTGACTGAGATCTGCAACAAGCTGCTCAACCCTAAGACACGCGACACCTTTGCCGCCGAAGTCGCAGCCGAAAACGAGCTGCAACGCGAGCGCTTCGCAGCCAGCCAAAAGGCCACCGACCTCATTCCACTCGCCGAAGCGCGTAAACAAGCTTGCGCGCCCGAATGGAAACAAGCAGACCTCATCGCACCGCAAAAGCCCGGCCTCACCGTCGATGACCACATCGACCTGGAGCTACTAGCCGAACACTTCGACTACTCCCCCCTCTTCTGGACCTGGGAGCTCAAGGGCGTCTTCCCCAAAATCCTCGAACACAAGAAATACGGCGAGCAAGCCAAGGTCATTTACGAAGACGCGAAAAAACTGCTGAAACAAATCATCGAAGAAAAACGCTTCCGCGCGCGCAGTGTGGTCGGCCTCTTCCCCGCCAATTCAATCGGCGACGACGTCGAGCTCTACGATCCCATCAGCGGCGAACCACTCGTCACCTTCCACACCCTGCGTCAGCAGAAAAAGAAGAACACCGACAAGCCCTACTTCGCACTCAGTGACTTTGTCGCGCCCAAGGACAGCGGCCTCAAAGACGCTTGCGGCGCCTTCGTTTGCTGTATTGAAGGAGTCGATACATTTGCTCAAGAATTCAAAGACGCCGGCGACGACTACAACTCCATCATGGTCAAATCCCTCGGAGACCGCTTCGCCGAAGCCCTGGCCGAATACACCCACAAGCGCGTGCGCAAAGAGCTCTGGGGCTACGCAGCCGATGAGAGCCTCGACAACGAAGCCCTAATCAAAGAACAGTATCGCGGCATCCGTCCCGCCGCCGGCTACCCCAGCCAGCCCGACCACACCGAGAAGGCCACAATTTGGGAGCTCCTCGACGCCGAGAAAAACACCGGCGCCACCGTGACCAGCAGTTTCGCCATGGCCCCCGGCAGCGCCGTCAGCGGCTTGTATTTCGCCCACCCCGAGGCCAAGTATTTCCAAGTCGGCCCCATCGCCAAAGAGCAGATGGAAGACTACGCAAAGCGCAAAGGCTTCGACCTCGAAGAAGCCGAACGCTGGCTAGCGCCGATCCGCGGCTACTAGGCGCGCTGCGCGCGCCAGTAGGAAGTGGAGAGTGGGAAGTGAGGAGTGGAAAGTTCACAACGTAGGCGGGTTAGCTCCGCCGCCGCCCGCAGCAAACGTAGCGCCCCCAGGCAACACCGAATTAAGCACACGACTTGTCACGCCCACCGCGGCCAAGCCAAGACTGAAGGCAATTCTAAGAATTGTATGCTCTAGTAGACGCTCCGAAAGGGTAACCTCGAAACTAAGTTTCGGGGGCGAGCGGCATCTCCCCGGTTCTGAGAACCGAAGCTACCAAAAATATTAACCCAACGAAGATTAATTCTCTCGTAGGGGCGCGACTTGTCACAATGCCATTGCATAATTCAAAGTGCCCTTTCTAAGACCGTAATTAGAACTGGTTCTCTGGATTCGCTTCTTATCCTGACTTTGGGCCAATGGC
>NZ_JARXIC010000017.1 GCF_031127905.1 Thalassobacterium sedimentorum
AAACTTTGTTTCGGGGAGCGATCGGCATCGCCCCGGTTCCTAGAACCGAGGTTACAAAAGATATATCTATTAGGACCAAACTTTTTTCGAATTGGTATTAGATTATAGTATTTTTGCAAGATCAGCACTTTGAACATCAAGATGCCATCCAGTGGCTTGCGCCCTCCCTTCGAACGATCCTTGAAGTTTAAATGCTCCTTGAGCACTGACTTAAAGCATGACCAGTCAATGCTCTCGTTGAGTTCATCAAGAGCCGTTGGCCGCTGTTTCAACTTATTCACGCGATCAAGATATCCGAACGAACCTACTTCATTATGCATGACAGAATATATAGTAACGCAATAAAGACTAGACAATTAGAGTTTCAAATAGTTTTTAAATGCCCCCATACCAATTCTAAGAATGCATGATCTCGTAGACAGTCCGAAAGGTAGCCTAATATCCTAACGGTTATTTGTTTTTAGCCTCTATCCAACGGCTCATGAATTCGGTGCTACGATGCTGATGATGACACAGCATCTGCCCAACGAAATTGCGCGCTCGTCGTGCTGTTTTTTGATCGTATGCCTGTAAAAGAATATCCATTAAACGAGGCTGCCAATAGGGTAGATAAAAACGCTCATTGCAGAGCAAATATTGCTCCTGTTGACAACTGGCCCACGCCTGCGAATCAAGGTTCAGCTTGATCGCGGCCTTAGCGAAAGCAACCGCCTCATCCTGAGCTCCATTCGGGACCGCACAAATACCCTCCGCTGCGATCGCCGTCATCACTGTCGGTGTCCCCGACTGAAAGCCATCAAATACCTTCCCCTTCAAGCCGGCACCATAACGCAGCGGAGCAAGATTCACACGATACTCTGCCATCGTAGCGAGTGCATCAATGGCTCGACCTTTATAATGAAAACCATCCTTAGGCGCGTGAAGCTCAGGACCATAACGCTCACCATATGAACCGTAAAAGTGTAACTCTGCAGCAGGTAGAGCCGTACGAATCAACGGCCAGATCGCCTGTCGACACCAGCGTAGCGCATCCACATTGGGTGCATGTAAGAAACTACCAATCATTATGAAGTTTGAACGAGCTTCAAAATTGGGCACAGGTCTGGATAATGATAATGCAAAAGGCCAATACCCAAGCTGATAATCAGCAACTGAAAATTCTTGGCTCAACAACTCCATTTCATACTCAGAGATCATCAATGTCAGATCTGAGCGATAAATCGCCGCAATTTCGCGCAAAGCAGTTTCATTCCTAAGCTGTATGCTTTCGCCAGTTTTAAGTGCCCGCTCACGAGCCACACGTAAACAATGTAAATCACTGGTATCCAAAACGCGCAAGGTATTAGGGCAACACCGGGCAACCCTCCAACCGAACTGTTCCTCCGTCATAAAACGGTCAAATATCACCACATCAGGGGCCAAGGCCTGAATCCATGTATCGAAGCCAGCATCATTGACTGCGATACGATGTGCCTGAACCCCAAGCTGCTCAAGATCCAAAGCATGTGCCCCCGGCTGTGCGGCCGAAGCGAAATGCACCTGCCATCCCCCAAGCTGCAAGGCATTCATTAAATCCTGAGTGCGACGCCCAGCAGCGGTCGAACTAGGCTCCGGCCAAACTTTACCAACGATGAGACAGTCCACAATCTATGATTTAGCGGACGATGCCGCCACTGCTGAGGAAAATTCCCTTCAAATTCATTTCCAACTGACTCGGGTTCGGAGAATGACTCATAGCGTTCGCCTTAGTGACTTTCCCCTCTTTGACCAAACGATATAAATCCTGATTAAAGGTCTTCGAACCAGTATCCTCGCTGGCTTCAATTACTGCTTCGATTTTTGTAAAATCCCCATCAATAATGATCTTACGTGCCAGGGTATCGAGAATGAAAGACTCAGACACTGGATAACGCCCGCCACCTTCAAGAGCGGGTAACAACTTTTGCGTGATTGTACCCAGCAGCGACGAAGCAATCTGTCGCTGCAAGGCAACCTTGCGCTCTTGCGGAAAAAACTCAAATAGACGCTGAATCGCCTGCTGTGCACTGGACGCATGCAAAGTGCCAAACACCAAGTGCCCGGTCTCCGCAGCTTGCAAAGCAGTTTCAAAAGTGGACTTATCCCGCATCTCACCCACCAGTATCACATCCGGATCCTGACGTAGTACGGCACGCATACCATCCGCAAAACTGGGACAATCAATGCCAACTTCACGCTGATTAATAATCGATTTGATATCGGTATATGTATACTCAATAGGGTCTTCGAGTGTCACGATGTGCTTATCAAAGTTCATATTGATATAATTCACCATGGCTGCCAGCGTGGAACTCTTCCCCGACCCCGTCGCCCCACACAAGATCACAATGCCATTCTTCTCGCGACACAGTTTCGACAGGACATCGCCATCAATATTCAACTCTGCAAAAGTCGGCGGATGGTCACTTACGTGACGCATCACAATACTCGGCAGACCACGCTGTAGAAATCCATTCACCCGAAAACGGCCAATATTCTCAACTCGATAAGAGTAGTCAACCTGTCGATCACTCGACCAATTACCAAAAAATTGCTCAGGCACACTCTGCTCGATGAACTCACGGATGTCCTCAGGCGGAATGGGGTCCATCTCCACTGATTCCAAGCGGCCACTTAAACGTAAAAAAGCCGGCTTATTTGATTTGATATGTATATCACTGGCGCCATTTTCGACTGCGAGATTAAGAAGACCGTGAATTGTTTCGAGAACTGCCATATTATTTTATCTGGTAGGGAATAATTTTTCTGTTGAATATACAGAACCTTATGCACGTGCTAGAGTGAATCAGCCGCTTGCTGTCGATTTACATTATTTTTTGAAGCCTCTATGAAGACAAATCAATTCTCAGGTGTTTTTACTGCACTCGCCACGCCTATGCTAGCGGGCAAGGTCGCTTATGCTGACTTGGAAAAACTCATCGCCCATCAACTCGCCGGTGGTATCGACGGACTGGTCTCCGTTGGCACGACTGGAGAGTCACCCACACTTGATCACGCTGAGCACATCGAAGTGATTCAGGCCACCGTGCAAGCGGCGGCAGGCAAGGTACCTGTATATGCGGGAACTGGCTCCAACTCAACCAGTGAAGCCGTCATGCTCACCCAACGTGCCGACAAAGCCGGCGCCGATGGTTTTCTAGTTGTGGCTCCCTATTATAACAAGCCAAGTCAGGCGGGTCTGCTACAGCATTTTAGCAAAATTGCTGAATCCACAGAGAAGCCCATCATTCTCTACTCAATTCCATCTCGCTGCGGCATTGAAATATCTGTCGATGTAACGGCACGCCTATATGAAAAATATCCTCATGTCTGCTGCATGAAAGCCGCTGAAGGCTCTTGTGACAAGGTCACCGAGTACGTGCGTGCCCTGGGACCGGACTACGCGGTGATGAGTGGTGACGATGCATTGACCCTCCCCTTCATGTCAGCAGGAGCCACCGGAGTGATCAGTGTCGCCTCTAACCTAATCGTATCTCCACTGGTGGAAATGGTCAAAGCGGCGAACAAGAATGATTACATCAGCGCACGCGAAACTTTCCTAAAATACTATCCTTTCTTCAAAGCAATTTTTACAGAGCCCAACCCCGTGCCGATCAAGTATGCCCTCAAGCAAGCAGGCATCATCGAATCCGACGAAGTCCGACTCCCACTGAGCCAAATCACCAATGAGACCTGCGCATTACTTCAACCTTTACTCGCCGAACTAGCTCTTCTCAACGCATAAACAATCATGCCACTCAAACTACTTCTAAACGGCTCACGCGGACGCATGGGTATCGCCATCACCGCAGTTGCGAAAGATAACAACGCAGAAATCGCCGCTGCGTGCGACGCAGGCGACGACCCACGCTCAAACATCGACGCCTGCGAAGCGATCATCGAATTCAGCTTTCACGAAGTCACTGCAGGCATCGCCCAGCTTGCGGTCGAAAAAAAACTGCCACTGGTCATCGGGACCACCGGACACACAGCGGAAGAAAAAGCACAGATCTTAGACACTGTCAGCGGCAAGATTCCCGTCGTCTGGGCAGGCAACTACTCTGTTGGCGTGAATACCCTCAACTACTTAACACGCAAAGCAGCAGCCATTCTCGGCGAACAGTACGAACCCGAGGTATTGGAGATGCACCACCATCACAAAAAAGATGCCCCCAGCGGCACCGCAGAACGACTCATCGAAATCCTTAAAGATAGCTACGCGCTCAACAACGATCAAGTCGTGCATGGGCGCGAAGGCTTGGTCGGTGCACGTCCTCGCAAGGAGATCGGCGTGCATGCCATTCGCGGTGGCGACATTGTAGGCGAGCACACGGTCTATTTCTGCGGCGACGGCGAGCGTATCGAGCTCACTCACCGCGCAACAGATCGCAAAATCTTTGCCCAGGGCGCTGTTCGCGCAGCTCAGTGGGCAGTGGGCAAAGCTCCCGGAGTTTATAATATGGAAGATGTGCTGGGCCTGAACGACTAGCGCCGTTGGCGCAGAGATCCATGGCTCCCCCTTGAGTTGCAATACGAACAAATACACTATTCCCGGCCTCAAAGTTGGCGTTCAAAGTTGGGCGTTCAACCTTCAACATCATGATCGCACGACTCAAAGGCACCCTACTTGAATCCACTCCACTGCTAGTCGTTCTAGAAGCAGGTGGTGTTGGCTACGAAGTTCACATCCCAATCACCACCGCAGAGAAATTGCCCAATATCGGTGGCGAATGCAGCCTATTTATTCACTGTGTCTACCGCGAAGACAGTGCTACACTGTATGGCTTCGCCACACGTGAGGATAGAGACTTCTACCGCTTACTCATTGAAAAAGTATCCGGAATTGGCCCCAAGATTGGCATCAGTATGCTAAGCCGCATGTCCACCGACTTATTACGCAGTGCCATCGCCAGTTCTGACGTTGCACTGCTATCGAAGTGCCCCGGTATCGGTAAGAAAACAGCCGAACGACTAGTCATTGAACTCAAAGATAAAGTTAGACTCGTGGCCTCTGCGACGTCAGCAGCAAGGGATGCCCCCATTGCAACAACAGAACCCAGCGCTTTTCAAGACGCCGTTGGCAGCTTAATGACCCTCGGTTATAAAGCCGCAGACGCCGATAAACTCGTGCGCAAAGCAGTTTCAAAGCTTGATAGCAATGCCACAACAGAAGCTCTGCTAAAAGAAGCACTCAAGTAAGCACAATAGAAGCACTCATGTAAGCACAATCAACAGCTGATTAGCTGCTCCGAAATTAGAATGCCCCCCGATATGATTTAAAAATAATTTTTGCACGAATTGAGTGCCTCGCTCACTTTCGGTTCGCCAGCGAGGTCACAGGACTCACAGTAAGAACGACTGTGATGACACTTACGGCAAACTCATTTAAACGCAGGCTCGGGCTTTTTCTAATCATCGGGCTAGGCCTACTCTGCGTGGCGACTGTGAGCCTATGCATGGGGAGCATACATTTCACACTCCCGGAGGTCTTTAAGGCAATCCTTGGTAGCGACAGTATGCCTCCAGTACATCGCCAGATCATTCTAGACTTTCGCCTGCCCCAAATACTCACAGCATTACTTGCAGGTGCTGCACTCGGAACGGCTGGATTACTCATGCAAACAGTGTTCCGCAATCCGCTCGCAGACCCATTTGTGCTTGGTGTCAATTCAGGGGCCAGCCTCGGCGTTGCCATCGTATTGCTCGCAATTGGTCCGGTTGGCCTAAGCCTTACCGACGGTCTTGGCAACTCAGGACAAATGATTCTCATCCTGGCCTCCAGTGGAGGCGCCGCCCTCACCTTGTTTGTTGTCTTACTGCTCTCAAGACGGGTTGACATCATGTCGGTCTTAATCATCGGATTAATGATCAGCTACACAATCGGAGCACTCGTCAGTATACTGATGTTCTTCAGCATGGCTGAGCGCTTACAATCCTTTATTAATTGGTCATTCGGTGACTATGGAAATGTCAGCTGGGTACAGATGCGATTCTTTGCTCCGGCTATTGTCGGCAGTATTGCGCTCACTTTACTATTCATCAAACCCTTGGACGCGCTGCTACTTGGTGAGCGTTATGCCGAAAGTATTGGTACCCGAGCGAAGCAGGTGCGTTTTTTTGTTCTACTCGGCGCTTCAGTCCTAGCAGGCACAGTTACAGGATTTTGTGGTCCGATCGGCTTTCTTGGAATCGCAGCGCCACATCTAAGTCGCTACCTATTTCAATCCAGTCAACACCACATACTTATCCCTGCTTCTATCCTGATAGGTGCGCTGCTCTCAGTATCAGCCGACTTTCTGGCGCGTGGACCTGGACTGGACTTCGTGCTACCCCTCAATGCGATTACCGCCTTGGTAGGAGCTCCGGTCATTATCATGGCACTGGTCAAACAACGTAAATTGAAACGCCTATTTTAAATGAAATCAAAGGCACAACTTATCGCCCAAGAACTTAGTATTGGCTACTATCAAGGAAGCGAAGCCACCACTGTGGCAGCCAGCCTCAACTGTTCTCTACGCGGAGGCGAGTTCGTCTGCCTCCTCGGCCCCAACGGCGCCGGCAAGTCGACTTTGATTCGAACACTCGCAGGAATGCAAGCCCCGCTGGCTGGTGACTTAAACCTATCCGGCATCGCCTTGAAAAATATTTCCCCACGTGAGCGCGCCCGCGCCGTGAGCGTAGTGCTCACGGAAACTCTCGCCACGGGTATGATGGATGTTTACTCAATGGTGTCCCTAGGACGCCATCCCTACTCGGGCTGGTTTGGAGGCCTCTCTCAACGAGATCACGAACGCATAAAATGGGCACTCACAGCAGTCGGTGCACTGCCTCTGGCTCAGCGACAAGTCGCCGAATTGAGCGATGGTGAACGACAAAAAGTATCTATTGCACGGGCCTTAGCTCAAGAAGCTAAATTGATGCTACTAGATGAGCCCACCGCCTTCCTGGATCTACCACGGCGTGTAGAGTTGATGTCGATCCTGCGCAATTTAGCGCAGCGTGAGAATTTAGCCTTACTCCTATCAACCCACGATCTAGACCTAGCGCTTCGCTTCGCCGATAGACTGTGGTTGATGACGCCAGCGGGGGAACTCATACAAGGAGCACCGGAAGCGCTCGCTCTGAATGGTCAATTTGCCCAGGTATTTGCAAATGACAACTTAGACTGGGATGCGGGATCAGGCAGTTTTCGCACCCACCCAATCGCCTGCCTGAACGTTTGGCTCGAAGGTGAAGGTTTAATACGCACCTGGACACAGCGCGCGCTGGAACGACTCGGATTTGGCATCGCGAAAGAACGCACTGAAGCTGTCTTTAGCCTCAGAGTTCATCCTCAATGTTGGGAAGTGACCTTTCAGGATGAAATGCAGACATTTTCCGACATTGAGTTACTGATCGAATGGATATGTACTCAAGACTGGCTCGAATCAAAGCCAGCGCTATGTGGCTAAGGATTTGCTGGCGTTATATTATACCGCCAAAATTGTTGTTCACTTTCCAGAATGGGAACACGTAAACGCAACTCCTGTACGGCACCATCCTCACTGGGGAGGTCGATGCTCGACATCAATTCAGGTATCACATTCTGCCATGCGGTCGTATTTGAGAGCTCCGTGTTTGTTTCAACCTTCAGCTCAATTAAAGCACGCCGATCCACTTGCACAGTGAGCAGGTATGACTCACCTGATGCATCGATTTCAAATCCATTTCGACGAACGGAATCCGCACGGTTCGGATCCGTGCCTGCAGCATATTCTGCTAGATCGCTGGCACCGTCCCGGTCACTATCAGAAGAACCATCTCCTACGAGGTTATGCAAGGCTTGCCATTCAACGAAATCAAGAGCTGCCAAACGATCTCCGTCGTTCACAACTTCAAAACGTATGCTGACATCCGTAGCGGGTGCATAGGTCACACCAGCGCTTTCACCACCGGTTTGGCTGGCACGCAGGGTAACTGTTCCAACTTCAGAACCACTGGAAAAAAGATGCGTCCATTCCGTCACTAGCGAATTTTCCGGCCCATCATCGATGTATAAACGAACTGGCATTCCACTGCTGGCATATGCATTCACTTGAACATTCAAGGCTCCTACCAATTGATTTGCTAGAGGCATCATATAAATATGCTGTAACTCGTCCGCGACTGTAAAAGCGCGACTCACTGGTGTTGCGGCAGCATAAGTCGCATCCCCACTCTGCTCAGCCTTCACGACCACTGGCCCTAAGCCTGTCATCGTCAAAATAGAGCCAGCTAGTGTCGCATTTCCAGAGACAACTGTATATACCACCGGCAAGCCACTACTTGCCGTCGCAGCCAATTCAAGTGTTCCCTTGGCTAACCGCTGATTCGCAATCTCAGGAAAATCAATACTCTGCACTAAACCAGCGGGATCAACTTGGTTAAATACCGCAACCGCATCTAGATCAAAACCAGCACTACCGACTGTCGGAAAGGGATCGTATAGTACAAATCCAGCACCAGTCGACGGATCTCGTAGAGCGGAAACCTGACTGCCATCCCCCACGACATCGACAATACGTACATACTGAATCTGATTAAAATCAACAAACTCGTAATTCGCCACTAAAGCATCGCTATAGGATATAGGAAAAATACTATCATCGTTCACTGCGGTCGTATAGGCCGCCTTAATTTCAGCTAAATCAAATGGAGTGCCATAGCCTGCTCGATATTTTCCAGCAAAGCCATGCACCTTATTTGCATCGACGATGCCAAAGCCTCCCACCGCACTCGGCGTTTGAGAAAAATTGGGAAACCTGACAAAGTGGACTCCATCCGATGAGATTTCCACCCAGGCCAATTCTAAAAAACTATCACTAAAACTATTCTCAAATACAGCAAAGTCAGCTCCGCTACCGTCCATTATAGGCTGTTGAAATTCAAGCGTAATACTCCCCCCACGTCCCAGGCATACAATCTCATAGGATGTCCCCTGAGCCGCCCCCAGGCCTTTGGTGCTATCTTGCCAAACTGCATCCACATTCGTCCCTGGAGAATAATCGTAGACGCCAGTGGCCCACGCGACAATCGATACATCGTCTTTGGATACTGCGGTGGTTGTCTCTGTTCCAACAGCTCCAGGATAAGGATAATCTGGTGGAAAATCAAAAACAAGTGCATCAGCGTAGCCAGATGGAACGGCGACATACACCAGTAAGGCAAATATAAGATACAATTCTTTCATATTAAAAATGAACATTCATCCCCACAACAAAGCTTCTACCCGCAGCTGGATAATAACCGCCTTGGTAAGCAGACGACACATACTGATGATCCAACAGATTGTTGACGCGTAGGAATAGCTTACAGAATTGCTTCAACTCGTAAGCAATTTGCGTATCATAGGTCACATAGGCGGGTAGCCGTTCACCTGAATTCTCGTAGTCGTTACCGACATAGCGATCGCCCATATAGTTCATCACGAGTGAAACACGTAAAGGTTTAAATGGCTGAAACCATGCTTGCGACACGCTATTAAATTTAGCCACGAGAGGCACCCGATTGCCGGCCACATCGCCATAATCCAAGCGTGCATCCACCCACGACCACTGCGTCGAAGCTCCCCAATTCTCACCTGTGTAGCGTAGCATCCAATCAGCCCCTACGCGACGGGTGGCTCCAATGTTTGTATTCAGATTCACCACATCGTCATACACGATCTCGTTATCTATGCTAAGGTGGAAGAGTGTCACTGAAGCCTCCCAACGATCTGTGAAATATTTTAGACCACTTTCAAAATTATCACCGACTTCCGGCTCGAGATCATCATTGAGTGGTTTACTCAGTGGGAAGCCTTGATAGGCTGCAACTTCATCCAAGACCGGATAGCGATACACACGATCGTAGCCCAACCACAGGCTGAGTGTTTCACTTACTCGATAGTTCAACGAAAGTTCAGCAGCCCAACCATCTTTAGTCAGTTCATCCCGATACGATTCCTCCTCCACAAGATCTGCAGGATACTTAAAATTGGGATTCGGGTTGAAAGGATCCGTTAAAATGGGATCGTAGGGGCTAAGCTGCGACTCATCGAATTTACGATAGTCATAATCAGTGGTGGCACGTTCATAGCGCAGGCCACCACTCATTTGCAATGGAGAGCTCAATTCATGCTGAGCAAAAAGATACGCGCCACTAGTCCACCGGGACAGAGCTGCATCCGCTTTCACATACTGACGCGAGTCATCCGTAAAACTGAGAAAATCAATCGTATCATATAGGACATCGAAACCTAACACAATAAAGCTAGTCGCATTTCCCAGCTTAAATTTAGGTGTCAAGCTGAAGCCTTGTTGATCGTTATCCCCATAAATACCGTCAAGCTCCCAAACGAGATCGCGACGATTATAGCCTCCATGTGTTTCCAATTCCCCCCAATCGCGTTGAGCCAACCAACTGAAGGTGTATCGATAATTTTCGGATTCACTGTATTGTTCCCCTCCTTGTGATTGAGTGGGATCATCTTCAAACTCAGTCAGCGTCAAGGGCCCCGGAAATTCGACATAGCCTTCATTATAAGCAAAACTGGAACTCAACTCATCGTTTTCACCTAAAAAATAACCGAAGCTAAGCTTCCCACCACGCGAGCGGCTGAGCGATTGATCGCGATAGCCCTCGTCGCGCTGATCATTCACATTTAAACGATAATAGAAATCTCCCACACTCCCAGCCTGTGAAGCATCCAAATTCTGATAACCAAAACTTCCGGTAAATGCGGATAAGGAAGCGCGATCGTCTCCACCTTTGCGGGTAGTAATCTTAATGACACCTGACAGGGCATGATTCCCGTAGAGCACATTCTGCCCACCTCGCAGGACTTCGACTGACTCAATATCACGTAAAGAAAGTTGCTGCCACTCGATATTGCCCATGTCTGCCCGGTTGACCTTAATACCATCTACCAGGATCAGCACCCGCATACCACTGCCCTCACCAAACCCTCGCATCGCCACTTCTCCTTCGTTGCCCTTACCATTGAAGCTGCGAAAAACTAAATTTGCTTCGCTTTGTAAAAGATCAGGCAAGCTACGTGCCGCAGAATTTTCAATCGCCTCACGATCGACTGTAACAACGTCGGCCGGCACACTCAGGCTGCCGGAATCAAAGTGCCAGGCAGTAACCGTATATTCGGGCAAAGAGTACACGGAGCTAGGCTCCAGCGAAGACTCAGCAAGCGTATAAAGGCAGCCCAGACAGGCCGCTAAAATATATTTAATTAAAGACACAGTTCCAGCGACAAAGCCGCCGCTAGTGTAACCAGCGGCGACTGCTGCCCAATAAATGTCAACTAGCGACGATTACGTCGGCAAATTACGAAGAGAGCCAGTACTCCTGCAAACAATGCAAAGCGACTTGGTTCAGGTACCGCATAGAAATCATCCATTGCAAAATACGCAGGTGTATTCATGCCATATGTGCCCACATCAGACGAAGTCAGTTCAAACTGTAACGAGGCCACATTGCTGCCCAGGCTAGTTAAATCAACGAGATCCCAATCATCTAAGATGTAATCCTGAGAATTATCTTCAAAACGATAATCTGCTAAATAATGATCTACGGTACCGACCTCATTCATATCCGAATCAAAACCTCGAATCGTCAGTAAAAACCAATCCTCATCGTCCCCACTGACACCACCAAATGCTTTAGCAAATTGATCGCCATCGATCATCGACAGCGCTGCATAGGTGGTATTCGTCACCCGCATATACTGTGGGGCGCGACTACTGGCATCCAACTCCATCGTCGGCGCATTATTAAACGGCTGAAAGTATATACCGTAAGCAGCATCGCCGTACCCACTGCCGGAATACGCACTATATTGATTTGTAAAGCCCGACGTCGTGGTGTCACTCGTCGTCGAATACGACCACCCTTCCCAATAGCCACCAGGATTGGTATTAATAAATGTCACGCCTCCACTGGTAAAAGACCCAGCGCCGTCACTACCATTATAATAAACGCCACCTTCGGCATAGCTTGTAGCTGGTGGCGTCGTTAGCGCCACGTCGCTAAAGTCCACATTAATATTTGCGAGTCCATGCGATACTCCCAGCATCGTAAGGCCACTCAGTACAATCGTATTTATTTTCATCTGTCTTCTAATTTGATATGATTTTCAACGCCGACGTCCTCGTGGCAAAAACCGCACCTCGACGTTCGTCTCTAGTAGCTTTCTAGCTAAAACAACGATCTAGCAATCACTAATTGATTATCGAGAATCAATCTCAACACGTATTAGAAAAGCGCGACGATTAAATTCGCAATGCTAATACCAATTCGTAAAAAGTTTGAAGCTCATCGAGGTATTCTTCGCAACTTCGGTTCTCAGAGCCGGGGAGATGCTGATCGCCCCCGAAACTTAGTTTCGAGGCTGTCTTTCAGATCGTCTACTCGAGCATGTATTCTTAGAATTGGTATATTAGAGGCTTAACAACAGTTGGGGCACTTGCCCGAGTAGATAATTTCCCCTCCGCTGATCTTAAAGCCAGCGGGTGCCTGAATCTTGGGTAATTGCATTTTAACTGGTAAATCATAAACACGCTCACACACGCGACAAATGAAATGTGGGTGCTCAGAGGCAGCCGGTAGTTCATAACGTTTAGGCTGACCTGGAAATTCAACGCCGATTACGTAAAAATCGGCAGTCATCTCACGAATCGCGCGATCCACAGTCGCAGAGCCAAGACGATCAATCTGCTGTCGGCCTAGACGCAAAATTTCGTCACGCGTTAAAGGACGTCCTGCTTCTCTTAAGACGTCCAAAATGACTTCGCGTTGGCGGGTATGAATCATGCTAATTAAAATTTCCAAAGCATACCGAGCTTAGCGCTACGGCCAGCTCCCGGATAAAGTACATCCACATCAAATGCAGTGGAAACATATTTTTTATCAAGAAGATTATCGACGGTAACAAAAAGCTCCATCTGCTCATTCACTCGAATTCGTGCACTCAAATCAACAAGAATGTAATCGGACAACGCACCTGAGGTATTTGCAAAATCCCCTCCAATATACAGATCATGGGTATAGGTGGCTCCTGCACTCAGCCGTATACTCTCATTCGCTTGGTAGTGTAGCCAATAACGTATCTTATGTTCAGGAACGAGTGGAATGGCAGACCCATCAAATACGCCGTCACCAATCTCTGCATTCACCCAACTATAATCAAAACGCGCACTCAGCGCCTCATTGATTTGCCAGTTCAAGTAAAGGTCGGCCCCCAAACGGTTTGTTTCGTCTAGGTTCATATTCGTGTAATTGGCATAAATAATCTCATCCTGCATCCATTGCTGATAAACACGTCCACCAACGCTCACGTCACGAATCGACCAGTCGGCTCCCAACTCCAATTCATAACCATTTTCTGCATTCAACTCTGGGTTAAAAGAGAGCGAGGGAAAATACACCAAGATCTCGTCAGTCGCTGGATAACGATAGAAACGCCGCACAGTGCCATATATCCGGCCCGTTGCTTCATATTGTCTGATCGCTCCCAAAGACCATGCATATTGATCGTCCTCGACTTGCGCGAGGTCCACTCCACCATTTACACCATCCGTTGCGACCTCCTCATAACGCGCACTCGCAGTTAGCATCCAGTTCTCGGTCAGTGAGTAGCTGACCGAACCAAAGCCAGCAAAAGTTTCACGCGCATACTCAGAGTCCCCATAAGTTGTGCTCACATCCACGGCATCATCATAGTAGTCCACACCGACCACGGCAGTCACTGAATCCATCGAAAAAGTGAGGCTCGGACTAATAGAAAATATGCTATACTCCGAAGTGAGTTCAAAAGGAAAACTGGGAGTCGGCCCCGAATAATCGTAATAAATCGCATACACCTCCCGATCAGTGTAGCCGCTATCTACTGCAAATGACAAGGTGTCCGTCAGATACAAATCAAGTCCTGCGCGATAATAGACAATTTGTTCCTCACCGAAATTTTCGTATTCTTTGGAAAAAGTAGGATCGGCTGAAAACTCGGCACGTGTCAGTGGCCCCGGTAAACCGTACTCACTGTCTACGGCATTCACAGCAACATAAGCGTCCAACCAATCACTGCCCATCCAGGACAGCTTCACTCCTCCAGCATTCGCTTCGTATTGGCTATTATCTCGATACCCATCGGTCTCGTCATGTTGAGCATGAACCGAATAACCAAGCCCTCCAGTGCGACCTGAATAAGACATTTGAGCATTATAACTATCAAAGCTTCCCCCACTCACCTGAAACTGCCCGGAAGCATTCTCAGTTGGGCGGCGTGTGTTAATTTTAATCACACCCCCCACAGCATTATTGCCGTATAGCGCAGATTGCCCCCCATGTATCACTTCCACCGATTCCACCAATCCCAAGGGAATCGAGAGCCAATTTATTTGCGCGAGATCAGCAGTATTGAGACGTTGCCCGTCCAGTATAATCAGCACCCGTTGGCCACTGTTCTCACCAAAGCCTCCCATGGAAACTTCAGATTGGGCCGAATTTCCCGATGTCGAACGAAAGTGAATATTCGCTTCATGACGAAGCAGTTGCACAAGGTCCGTCGCCCCTGAATTTGCAATAGTTTCGGCATCGATCAATTGTACTCGTGACGCGATATTCGTGTCGACATCCATAAATCGTGGAGCTGAGACCAAAGTGCTTGCCAAAATATCCACTGGCTCGGGCGATGCCAACTCCTCTGCTATTAGTAGTGGCGACAGCAGAGAACTCGAAACAGTCGACAGCACTGCAATAGGTAAAAATATTTTTCGGGTCAGGGTGTATTCCATACACCTGTTGAAAAACCAATAAATCGGCTCTGCAAGATATTTTAATTACAGAGAATCAATCTCAATAAGTAGTTTTGTCAAAACCAAGTCAATCTTAGCAACAGCGTGCTGAGCGCATTGATCGCGACTGATTCTCTATCGCCGCATAAAAGTAGCTAAATCTACCCGAGCACCAGATGCATCCCCCAAAAAGCGCCTAATTCTGGGGCAAATTATGTAGTGGCCACAAAAACATCTTTGGCCACCTGAACGTTATCAGCGCGCACCACACGCTTATTGCCATCAGCCAACACTAAAACCTTAGGCTTCCATGTTTTAGCTTCCGCCTGGTCAAACTGCGCAAATGACATGATCACCAGCAAATCCCCCAACTCTCCCTTGTGAGCGGCAGCACCATTTAAGGAGATCGTATGCGAGCCTTTGGGCGCCTCAATCGCATAGGTCTCTAAGCGTTCACCATTGGCAATATTCGCAACCAGGATCTTTTCATAGGGAACGAGGCCGATCTGTTCCATCAATGCCGAGTCAATAGCAAGGCTGCCTTCATAGTGAAGGGCTCTGTCGGTAACTTCTGCACGGAGCAGTTTGGACTTTAATAGCGTGACTTGCATGTAAATAGTATGTTGGCGATTGATCGGATTGTCAAAAAGTTCGGCACATTGGAGGGTTTGAGAGCATTTGACAATTTCATTTTTAGCGACTCACCGCGAAACAGAACCTCCGATTCTCCCCTCCCTCAGAACAAGGTTCCCGGCAACAAAGATTCAGTCATTCTACCTTAGTGGCGAGCAGCACAACTAAAACTCAAACTACAGCTATAGCGCCACGCGAGTGAGATCCGGATAACTACCAAGCCATTTAACCAACGGACAGTGTCCCTCGAGATCGGCCAAGGCAGCCTGCACATTAGCATCCTGATAATGACCGATAAAATCTATAAAGAAAAAGTAATCCCATGCCTTTTTCCGACTCGGACGCGACTCAATTTTACTCAGATTAATACCTCGAGAGGCAAACGCGCGTAATGTTTTTTCCAATGCTCCGCATTCATCCCGCAGAGAAATCACCAAACTGGTCTTGTCATGCCCGTCCCCCAGCGGCTTAGCCCGCGTCTTTCCAACAACCAGAAACCGCGTCACATTTCCATCACGATCTTGAATGCCACGCGCCTGAATTTTAACGTCATAACGCTGTGCAGACAACGCGCTACCAACTGCAGCTACATGCTTATTCGCCTTCGCCGCTCGAACAGCTTCGGCAGTACTCACAAAATCAACTAACTCCGCATCGGGCAAGTTACGTCGCAACCACTCACGACACTGCCCTAAAGCCTGATCTTTCGAACGCACCTCCTTAATCTGCTCCAAGGGCGACTGTGAAATCAAGCAATGCTCGATCGGCATATAAACTTGTGAGCAAATATGCAGATCAGATTCAACCAACATATCCATCGAATGAAAAACGGCGCCCTCAGTCGAATTCTCTATTGGTACCACACCATAATCTGCCGCACCACACTCAACTTCGGCAAAGACATCATGAATCGTCTTCATAGCTCGATAATCCAAACTCACTCCGAAATTACTAATCGCCGCCTGATGCGTATAGGTCGCCTCCGGGCCGAGATAGGCAATCACCAACTTTTTTTCTAAAGCAATAGAGCCAGAGATCACTTCGCGATAGACCGCCCTCAAAGTATCATTCTTAATCGGCCCTGGATTGAGCGCCGACACCTTGGCCATGACCTGTGCCTCACGTGTGGGATCATAATAATCCGCACCGTTGGCATGCTTTATTTTCCCAATTTCGCTGGCATGCTTCACACGTTGACTCAATAATTCTACAATCCGTAAATCAAGTGTATCAACTTGCGCAGCCTCTGCAGCTTGCGCGGCGGGATCCAGACCAGCCAGCATCAGCGCATTATAAATCGCCTGCAACGTCGCATCAGACAAGGGCCCCGGATTAAATTTAGCCACCTTCGCAAGCACCGTTGCCTCGTCGGCCCCGCCATCTATCAGCACTCGCTGATTAAGTAACTCCACAACCTGGCGGTCGATCGTATCAATCGCATCGCGATTTTGTAGTAATTTAGCACTGATATCTTCAGACATTATAATGACGGTTTTTCACCCAAATCGGGCTGTGACAGCAATTCTGATTCAGACGCTGCATCGCTTTCAACATTTTCTTTTTGCCAGTCCAGTTCCACAAATTTCTCATCCAACGGCAGTTCGTCCGACTTAGGCTCCTTCGAAAGCCCGACATGTTCATCAGAAATCACCTCTGGCTCCGCCTCACTGCGACGCATCCATTCGTCAATCTGATGATTACTTAAAACATCCGACGCCGGCAAGGCACTCAATTCACGAATCCCGGTAAACTCTAAAAATTTATCGGTGGTGCCATACTGAATCGGACGCCCGGGTAATTCCGCACGTCCAGTCACCAACACCAGTTCCAGCTCAATTAACTTATGTAGCGCGCTGTCTACCGAAACCCCACGGATCGCCTCCATCTCGGCACGGGTCACAGGTTGCCGATAGGCGATAATAGACAAGGTTTCAAGTGCAGCCGGACTCAGGCGCATCGGGCGGGGCGCCCCACGTAAAAGACGCACAAACTCAGCAAACTGAGGTGCAGTCACAATCTGATAGCCATTGGGCCCCTCCAGCAATCGGTAGGCCTTATCTTCTAGCTCCGCCTCTTTGCTTAACGAAGTTAAAGCCTCTTTTACCTGTGCTTGCGTCACTAAACCAGGCCCAGCGGGCATCGTTAACAAATCTTCTGTATCTCCCTGCCCCGCTGCCAAGCTCTCGTTGGCCTCTGTCATTTCCTGATGATAACGAACAAATACCTTAACAATATCCTTAAGTGTAATCGCTTCTGCAGTCGAAAGCAGCAAGGCCTCGAGGGTCTTTTTCAGGTTGAAATCCATATAATGAGTGCAACTAGATTGGATAATATCGTCAGTTTAAAGTAAAAAGGGTATTGTCGTTTGTTCGGCTATTCATTGAATTCTCCACTTTTCTGCAACGAGAAAGACCTTACATCTACATTTAATTTGAAATTTTATTATGGCTGACACAACAAATCGCCCACACTCATCCATCGTCGTTGACGGTCACGACCGTGCACCTGCTCGCTCAATGCTTCGTGCAGTCGGCTTTAAAGATGATGACTTTAAGAAGCCTCAAATTGGTATCGCAGGTTCCCCCAGCGACTTGACGCCTTGCAATATGCACCTTGGCGAACTTGCGGAACACGCAACAGTCGGCGTCAATAATGCCGGCGGCAAAGCCGTGAACTTCAGCACCATCACCGTTTCGGATGGCATCAGCATGGGCACCAAGGGCATGCGTTATAGCCTAGTCTCGCGGGATGTGATCGCTGACTCAATCGAAACAGTCGTCGCCGCAGAAGGCTTCGACGGTCTGGTGGCAATTGGCGGCTGCGATAAAAATATGCCGGGCTGCATGATCGCGATCGCCCGCCTGAATCGCCCCGCCGTCTTTGTTTACGGGGGCACCATTCTTCCTGGTCTGATGCCACACGATGAGGAAGAACAGCGTAACCCGATGGATATCGTTTCCGTCTTCGAGGCTGTCGGCAAACACGCCAAAGGTGAACTGACAGACGAAGAGCTCAAAGAGGTCGAAAAGTATGCCATCCCGGGAGCGGGTTCTTGTGGTGGTATGTATACCGCCAATACCATGGCCAGTGCCATCGAAGCGCTGGGCATGAGCCTTCCCGGCAGTAGCGCTCAAGTCGCCATCGGCGAGCCCAAGCGCAAGGACTGCGAAATGGCGGGTGCTGCCGTGCTTAAGCTACTCGAAAATGGCATCAAGCCACGTGACATCATGACGCGCAAGGCCTTCGAGAATGCCATCACCACCTGCTTGGCTCTTGGCGGCTCAACAAATCTGATCCTACACATGCTTGCCATCGCACACTCAGCAGATGTCAAACTCAGCATCGATGATTTCAAAGAAATCGGCGAGCGCGTGCCCTTGCTCGCCGATTTAAAACCATTTGGTAAGTATAATATGAGTCACCTGGTCCGTATCGGCGGCATCCGCCCCATGATGAAAATGCTACTCGACCGAGGCATGCTTCATGGTGACTGCCTGACGGTGACCGGCGAGACCATCGCAGAGTCTCTCAAAGACGTGCAACCTTACGCCAGCTACCCTGACGAGCAAGATATCATCCGCCCCTTCGATCAACCAATCAAAGAAACCACGCACCTGCGCATCCTGCGCGGCAACCTCGCCCCCGGAGGTGCCGTCGGCAAAATCACTGGTAAGGAAGGTCTCTACTTCAAGGGTGTCGCCAAAGTGTATGAAGGTGAAGAAGAGGCTCTCATTGGCATCTTACGCGGCGATGTAGTCGCGGGTGATGTCGTTGTGATTCGTAACGAAGGCCCCGTCGGTGGCCCCGGCATGCGCGAGATGCTCTCGCCCACAAGCGCTGTCGCAGGGCGTGGCCTGATCAAGGAAGTCGCACTCATCACCGATGGTCGCTTCTCCGGAGGCAGCCATGGCTTTGACGTCGGTCACATCACGCCCGAAGCCGCGAAGGGCGGCCCCATCGGTATCGTCAAGAGCGGTGACCTCATCGAAATCGACGCCGTTAAGAATACAATGGATCTACTGATTGACGACGCTGAATACGAAGCTCGCATGGCGGCCTTCGAGCCCACTGGTGCAGGCTCGAAGCGCGGCGTCCTGGGGAAATATGCTGCCACCGTTGCCACCGCATCCGATGGTGCTGTCACCGATAAAGATTTGTAAGCACCCGCAGAACGCTTAATTTCCAATTCAAAATTCAAAATTAACAAAGCCATGTCCTGGGATCGATTCACACAACACTATCTAAACATCAACGAGCTCGATTTTGCGATCGATATTAGCCGCATCGATTTCGGCGACAACTTTCTCACGGAGATGGAGCCACGCATGCAAGCGGCTTTCACCGCCATGCAAGAGCTGGAAGCCGGTGCGATCGCAAACCCCGACGAAGGTCGCATGGTGGGGCACTACTGGCTACGCAACCCGGCACTGGCCCCGCAAGCGGAATTAACCGCCGAGATTGAAGCCTGCGTTAGCAAAATTAAGAAGATCGCAGCCGACGTGCACAGCGGTGCGATTCAAGGCGCCTCAGGTGCATTCAAAAATCTACTGGTCATCGGGATCGGCGGCTCCGCGCTCGGCCCACAATTCGTAGCCGACGCTCTCGGAGGCCCGAAGACTGATAAGGTCAAACTCTACTTCTTCGACAACACCGATCCCAATGGCTTGGACCGCACACTCGACGCGCTAGAGGGCCAACTTGGCGAAACCCTCTCCGTCGTCATCTCCAAGTCCGGCGGCACTCCCGAGACACGTAACGGCATGCTCGAAGCCACCGCCGCCTACACAGCAGCCGGCCTGGATTTCGGCCGACACGCCATCGCCATCACCGGTGAAGGTAGCAAGCTACACCAAGTTTCCAAAGACAATAACTGGCTCGACTTCCTGCCCATGTGGGACTGGGTCGGCGGGCGCACTTCGGAGCTCGCCGCCGTGGGACTCTTCCCCGCGGCGATTCAAGGCCTCGACATCGACCGTATGCTCGCAGGTGCCAAGGCCATGGATGAAGTCACACGCTCCACCGACACCGCTAGCAACCCCGCCGCCCTACTCGCGCTGATGTGGTATTTTGCCACCGACGCCAAAGGTGCCAAGGATATGGTCGTGCTTCCTTACAAAGATCGCCTGATGCTATTTTCGAAATATTTGCAGCAACTTGTCATGGAGTCGCTCGGCAAAGAACTCGACCTCGATGGCAAAGTCGTGCACCAGGGTATCGCCGTTTATGGCAACAAAGGTTCCACCGACCAACACGCCTATGTGCAGCAACTGCGTGAGGGCGTACATAACTTCTTTGCCACTTTCATCGAAGTACTTAAAGATCGCGACGGCGATTCCATCGAAGTCGAATCCGGCACGACATCGGGCGACTTCCTACAAGGCTTTTTCCTAGGCACTCGTGATGCGCTCTATGACAATGGTCGTCAGTCGATCACAATCACCATTCGCGAAGTTACCCCCGAAGCCGTCGGTCAATTGATCGCCCTGTTTGAACGTGCAGTTGGGCTCTACGCCAGCCTGATCAATATCAACGCATACCACCAACCCGGCGTCGAAGCTGGCAAGAAAGCTGCTGCCACCGTTCTCGAGATTGAGCAACAAGTCATCGCTTACCTCCAAAAGCATGCTGGCAACAAATTCGATGCGGTTACAATTGCGCAAAACTTGAACCTTGAAGCACAGACTGAATTAATCTTTAAACTCCTCAATCGTCTTGCCGCTAACCAGCGCGGACTCTCCATCGAGACCAAGACCCCGATTGATCAGTCACTTTTTTATTCTGAATAATCTACCAAACATCCCCACACAAACAAATGAATAGTCTATCCATGATACTTCGCATTCTCGCTATCGTTGCCGCACTTGCAGCTGGTGCCCTCTTCTACTTGGGCAAAGGCAAGCTCGCAGAACAACAAATTTCTCTGAATGAAGCAGAACAAGCAACTGCAGCTGCACAAGCCGAATTAACGACCGTCAACCAACAAATCGGCAAACTTGAAGGCAGCCTAAAAAGTGAGCGCGAAGCATTAGCGGAAGAAAAACGCAAGCTCGAGAGCATTCGCTCTGAAATGTATACGGCCAGGCAAGAAGTCAGCCGCACGCAACAACAACTCAATGAAAATAAAAAGGCTATTCAAGCCTTGGAAGACACCAGTAAAAGCCTACGTGCCGAACTCCTAAACTCTGAAAAGACCTTAACTGCAACCAACAAGGAAGGTGAACTCGCACAATTGAACCAACGCATTGCCGAGCTGGAAAAGGCAAATGCTGAGCTCAAAGAATCTCTGGCCAAGGCAGAAGCCCGCGTAACTGAAGTGACCAGTCAAGAAGTATCCTCTAAGGCCGCAACGATCAGCAACAGTGTATCTTCCGTCACAGAAAGTGGCAGCGGCTATACCAGCACATTTCAACCAAGTCCCTCGCAACCACTACCGACAGCTTCACTCGGCGCTCAAACCGCCATTCAATCCTTAAGCTCTAAAAATGGTTTAATCGTATTGAGCAACAGCCCGGAACTAGGCCTCAGCCCAGGTATAACAGTGAGCGTTATTAAAGACATGAAGGATCTAGGTCAAATTCAGGTCATTCAGCTTTCTAAAGATTTAGTCATCGCCAATATCCTGCCAGGAGCTAAAACGCGACAAATGGCCGAAGGTACTATCGTCAGCCTGCTCCACTAATATAACGACAACACAATATAACTAAATAGAGAACCTAAAGCCTTCTAAGCGCTTGTAACTAATTATCGAATGTATCGCCGCATTACAATCCTCCTCGCACTGGCCTTTTGGGCACTTTCTATGACTGGCTGCTTCGACAGCAACCCAGACGAACAATCCGTACCTTGGAGTCGTCCAGCAGACTGGGAGCAAGGCGCACCCGGCTTCGGCGGAGGTTACTAGATAGTCGCCCCCTCAAATTTCAAAAAAAACTCCATCCATAACGGATGGAGTTTTTTTTAGGCAGTGCCTTCCGGGGCAGGCACTGCCTGTCCCGGAAGCAATCACGATACGATCTCACACGTACGATCTCACTAGGCCGAATTAAGCCGAATTAGGCCTCCATTGCAGCAGAATCAGCATATTCACCCAAATTACGGAATCGCTGATACCGATCCTCAAGAAGTTTTTCAGTGCTCTTCTTCTGCAGCTTAGCAAGTGAATCAACAATCGCTGTCTTTAAATTTTGGGCTGCTACTGCATAATCACGATGCGCCCCCCCCATTGGTTCATCAATCACACGATCAACCACTCCAAATTTTGCGAGATACTCAGGGCTAAATTTAAGGGCATCCGCCGCCTGCGGTGCCGCAGCGCGGTCTTTCCATAGAATCGCCGCACAACCCTCCGGAGAAATCACTGAATAGTAACCATTCTCCAGAATCATAACCTCATCGGCCACCGCCATGCCTAAGGCACCGCCACTGCCACCTTCACCAATCACAATAGTCACTATCGGTACTTTTAAGGCACTCATATCACGGATGTTCACAGCAATCGCCTCAGCTACATGTCGTTCTTCAGCTCCAATACCAGGATAGGCGCCAGGTGTATCCACAAACGTCACCACTGGCATCCCAAACTTTTCCGCCATCTCCATCAAGCGCATGGCTTTGCGATAGCCTTCCGGATGCGGACAACCAAAATTCCGTTTCAAATTCTCGCGTGTATTGCGCCCCTTCTGCTGGCCTAAGACCATGACAGATTCCCCATTCAGAAAAGCGGGTCCCCCCACAATTGCCGCATCCTCACGAAAGCGACGATCCCCGTGCAACTCCTCGAAATCAGTAAAGATCATGTCAATATAATCGAGCGAATACGGACGCTTCGGATGGCGCGAAAGTTGCACGCGCTGCCAAGGCGTTAAGTTGGAGTAAATCTCCATCTTGGTTTTATCGATCTTGGCCTCAATAGCCTCAATCTCACTCGTCACATCCACCTTGGACTCCTTCGAGACCTGGTTGAGTGTGATCAATTGTTTTTCAAGCTCGCGCAGCGGCTTTTCAAATTCCAGCGTATAAGTAACGTCTTCCATGTGTATCAGGATTTAGGTGTTAAGATTCCGAGCTGTCAATGCCTCTAAATATCATCCTGCTGTGGCGGCGACTTCAACTCATCCTTCCACCCAAGCATGCGTGCCTGTGCTCCAAAGTGCTCCGCTCGATCCTTATCTCCACGCTCGACCCAAATGCGGGAGAGACTGGTATTAATATGAATATCATCTGGACATAGCGCGTGCGCCCGTTCGCCTGCTTGTAATGCGGCATCATAATCCCCTTCCGCGAAATAAATCTCGGTTAAGGCATGCCAGACGCCAAAACAATCGGCATGCGCCTCAGACAGTGCTGTCAGCTTGGAAATCGCTCCCACACCGTCACCCAAGGTGAAATCCAGTGTGGCGTCATCTATTTGATCTTGAAGAGAAGTGTCGCTCATAGTCGCTTTTGTGTTGCTCTAGTAGTGAGCCTGTTTTGTCTAGCGAAGAGAGATACCGCACTTATGGCCGACCCGCAAATCGAAAAGCTTCTAATTGTTCAAGACCGCGACGTCGCGGTGCAAAAAATTGAACAAGAACTCGCCCGCATCCCTCAAGAGCGTAGTGCTCTTGAGGCGAACATAACCGCTGAAACAGCCAATATTGAAGCAGCAAAACAGGCGCTCAAAGAAAAAGAGGTTGAACGCAACGAGCTGGATACTGAAGTCAAGGCCAAGGAAAGCGCCATTGCCAGATTCCGCACTCAGCAACTGGAGGTTAAAAAGAACGATGAATATCGCGCCCTGACCACCCAGATTGAGCAAGCTGAAAACGAGATTTTAGAACTCGAAGAACGTGAAATTGAACTCATGCTAGAGATTGACACCACTCGTGAAACTTTTGAAAAGGAAAAGGCCACGATTGAAGCCCGTATTGCCGAGCAAAGAGTGCAAATTTCTCAACTAGGTGATCGAGAAACCAATTTAAAAGCCTCGGTCAAAGAGGCTCAAGCTGCGGAGCAAATTGCACGCAAGGACACATCAGAGCAGTACCTCGCTCACTACGACAGAGTCAAAAAACTCTGCAAGCGCCCCCCTTACGTCGCACGCATCGAGGCTCACAAATGTGGCGGCTGCCACCTACGGGTATCCAATGAAGTGTCCAGTGGTGCACTCGTCGCCGGTGAGCCACACTTCTGCGATCAATGCGCCCGAATCGTGTACGCTTAAAGAGCCTCATTGTCTTAGCGGTGATTTCAGCTTAGACAAGCTGCTGCTGGTTCTTAGTGTATCAGGAATTTAATCAAACAAGACACCATATCCGTAGTGCCGAAGCCTCGGCCACTCCCCTGAAACTCAAAATACGCATTGAGACTATAGATATAATCACCTCAGCCTGTCAGCAGACTAGCCAGCGTCAACCAAACGCCGATGCCGATTAACAAGGCTGCTGTGACCCAGAGCAATTTCTTCTGCACGGCTTGTAAGCCGCCCAGCAGTGCGCTGGCCTTGCGGGTGCTGAAGACGATGACCAGCGCGATGATCCCGACCGGGAGCGAAGTGCCCAAACCGTAAAGCAAGACCGGCACGGGAGGCAGGGACGATTCCAGTGACAGTGGAATGAGTGAGCCGAAAAACAGGGCTGCGGAGACGGGGCAAAATGAAAGGGCAAAGATCGCACCGATCATGAATTCGCCCAGCAGTCCCCAGCGGGACAAGCGTTCGGTGGTGGCGGCACTGCCGAGCTTTAATTCGAAGGGCAAGGGCAACCAACCGACTATCGCCATCCCCGTCAAGATGAGTAAGGGACCGATAAAGGGGCCGATTCCGTTACGCAGAAACGCCGACAGCCCGGGCATGGAGCTGAGCCCTCCCAAGAGGATAAGCGCCAAGGCCAGATAAACAATCATCCTGCCGAGGGTATAAGCAAGCGCGCCCAGCACTGCGTATCTTTGATTACCGACCTTTCGGCTGAGCATTGAGATGGCGGCCACATTGGTCGCCAAAGGACAGGGGCTGACCGAGGTCACGATCCCGAGCCAAAGCGCGGTGAAGCTGGATATCAATAAAGCCATAACCTTGGATTAGATTGTTTTCGGTAGCACTTCGCGGATACCGGCATCGAGATAATCCTTAAAACTCTCGGGCTCATTTAAGTAGGTCCACACATCGTCCATGCGCTGCCAGCGGACTTGTTTCGAATCGGCTGATTCTTTGGCGATGACCACGGTTTTAAAGGAGAGCTCATAGTCTTCGACGTAGTGCTTGTTTTCCGGGCGGTCGATGTTGTGCGTTTCAAACACCAGTGCGCCGTCAGCGAGCGCATCGGCAAAGCGCTCGTTTAAGGTTTCACGCGTGAGGGCTTCGATCTTTTTACAGGAGATGCAACGCACGTCGGAGGTAAAATAAGTGACCGTAATGCGTTCGGATCGCACCGGCGCTGAAGCGACTGCATCCTCGGCGGCCGTGACTGTCGGCTCAGGGCTGACAGACGGCGCCGGCTGCAGTTTTTGGTAAATACCCGCGCCTATGCCCAGGAGAACCAGCAATAAAAGTAAGCTTTGTAGAATACGTTTCATGGCAGCACTATTGGAGCATTTGTTTTAAATCTTCCGCAGACGGAACCTTGCCTGCGACTTTGACCACTCCGTCCACTACCATGGCAGGGGTGATCATGACGCCGAAATCAGCAAAGCGCATCATATCGGTGACCTTCTCGATGGTATACTCGATACCGAGTTCGCTGGCAGCCGCTTCGGCCGCTACGGTGAGTTGATTGCATTTGGCACATCCCGTGCCGAGGATTTGTATTTGTTTCATAATATGTCCTGTTTGAGTTGCGGATGACTAAGAAAAAAGGAAGCCGTAGATCCAGCCGCTGAGGGTGGCCATGGTCACCACCAAGCTAACGTAGACGGTGGTCTTCTTGGGCCCGATGATGGAGTTGATCACCAGCATGTTGGGCAGACTCAGCGCGGGGCCCGCCAGTAGCAGCGCCAACGCAGGACCGCTGCCCATACCGTTGCCAAGCAGGCCTTGCAGAATCGGGATTTCAGTGAGCGTTGCGAAATACATGAAGGCGCCCGCTAAGGAGGCAAACAGGTTGGCTCCCAGTGAGTTGCCTCCGACCGACTGGCTGATCCACTCCGAAGGGATCAATCCCTCCGCGCCTGGCCGACCGAGTAAGAGTCCTGCCACCAACACCCCACCCAGTAAGAGCGGCATGATTTGTTTGGTATAAGACCAGGTCTGCTCAAACCATTCCCCCGTCTCACCTTTTTGGCCCGCAGTCATCCAAACCAGTCCCAGCACCCCGGTGAACACCGCCCAAGTCGCATGTCCCTGCGTGAGTATCGCAACCAGAGCGACCGCAGCAATAGTAAGGCAGACACGGAGACCCGAGACATGCATCCAACGCCAGAGCATCCACATAAACAGCAAGGCAAAGGCCGAACTCAACCACCACTTGATCGCATAGACCGCGCCAAAGAAGCCGGCATCGTTCGCGCCTCCCCAATTGGCAAAAACCAAAATGGCCACCATACTGGCAAAGAAGGCAGCCGTCTGCCAGAGCGGGCGCGCCGCCTCGTCGTCCGGCATGGCTACTGCCGCGGCCGCTTTTTGCTGCTCCTCCTTGCGAAAGAAGAAAGCCATCAATAAACCGATCAGCACACTAAAGCTCACCGCGCCAATCGCCCGGGCCAATCCAATCTGTGCGCCCAATACCTTGGCAGTGAGGATGATGGCCAGCGCGTTGATCGCAGGCCCGGAATAAAGAAAGGCCGTGGCTGGCCCCAGCCCCGCGCCCATACGATAAATCCCCGCAAACAAGGGAAGCACCGTACAGGAACAAACCGCAAGGATGGTGCCCGAAATCGCACCGAAGCCATAAGCCAGCGGTTTGGGGGCCTTCGGCCCCAAGTAGCGCATCACTGATGACTGCGAGACAAAGGCCGCGATGCCGCCCGCTATCCAAAATGCCGGCAAAAGACAAAGCACGACGTGCTCACGCGCATACCACTTGGTCAAAGCCAAGGCTTCCGTGACGGAGTGATCAAAGCGAGCACTACCCACCGGAAGAAAGTAAAAGACCAGAAAGATCGCGCCCAAATAGGCGGCGATTTTATATTCAGTTTTAGCATTCATATTACTATTACGCGAAATAGCGAAATAATGGATTAAAAAAAGTTTCAGTTCTCCATGCTGTGGCAAGCGCAGTCCGGTTGGACCCTTTCGGCATCCTGCTCCAGGCAAGCGATGAACTGACTCACGCAGGGCAGACTCAGTCTGTAGAAAACCTGCAGGCCGCGTTTTTCATCGGTCACAATGCCCGCCTCCTTGAGCACCGAGAGATGACGCGATACTGTCGACCAGCCCAGGTCCACACTTTCGACCAAATCGCAGACACATTTCTCGCCCTCGCCTAAGAGTTTGACGAACTGCACCCGAGCCGGATGGCCTAAAGCTTTGAACACATCTGAGGTGGAATTTGACATTGCACTACATTAATTTCGCAAGAATGCGAAATAGTCAAGTTACATTTTAAATTTTGCGAGTAATCTCAGAATTTTATTAGATGATCCGAAAGGCTAGCCTCCTGCTTTGCTCTGCAAGCGATGTCGGAGCAATCGAAACTAAGTTGCGGGGCCTATGAGCCTCTCCCCGGTTCTGAGAACCGAGGCCACCCAAGAGAGCTCTAAATCTCAGCATCACTAAAAAAGGCCGCCCTTGCGGACGGCCTTTAAAGTGGTGGTGAGAGCCGGATTGGTTTTGCGACGCAAAATCTCTGCGAGATCCCCCTCCGGGGGCCCCATCTCCAGTCGCTGCGCTCCTTTCGTCGAACCAGCGCTGGTTCTTCATCCGTTCTCACCACTAAAAAAGGCCGCCCTTGCGGACGGCCTTTAAAGTGGTGGTGAGAGCCGGATTCGAACCATCTCGCAGAATAAGACAAACACTTGTAAGTCAACGAATAGCAAAACAATCGAACCCCCTCGGACTGATATAGGGACTGATTATGCCTTAAACCGCGTTGTCAGTGCATGGGATAGCCTGCCTCATTCGCTGAAGGCTGCAATTCTGCTTATCGTTGAATCATCGGAACAGAAAGGCTCCGATGTCTAACCTCGAAAATGAAACAGGTGTGCAGGTCCGTCCCTACACTGCGCCCTCTTGGGTAACGCCTCGCGGTGTGATTCTGAAGCAACGAGAAATCGAGCGTAAAGGCCTGCCAGTGTTTAAGCACTGCCTATTCATCACGCTAACAATCCCCGACTCTGTATCATCGCCGAAGAAAGCTTACGAGATCGGCAAAGACCGTTTGCGGCGTTTCCTCGCTCGGTTCCGCAAGGCAATCGGGCATGACTTCCCTTGGGCTTGGAAACTGGAATTTCAAGAAAACGGCTATCCGCATTGGCATCTAATAATCGGTTACAAGAAACGGATTCCTAAGAACGTCTTCCGCGATGTCTGCGGCTCAATCTCTCAATGGTGGGGATTAGGCATGACTAACATTCAAAGGCTCCGTCGCAAAGAATTCAGCTACCTATTCAAATACGTGTCAAAAATCGCCTCGGGCGATGGCGACGAAGAAGCGGGTGTTTGCCTGCCTGCGTGGGTGCTTGACTACAAGACAGTCAGAAAGGACGGGCGCCCTTCTGCTGGTATTCGCTTTTGGCAAACTGGCGGCGGTTTCTACACGAAGCAAAAAGAGCCGAAGAAGCAGGAACAGACAGAGCAACAAAGCTCACGCGTTCCCTACACTCTGCGCGAACAAATTCAACTCTGGTCACGAAAGGCTGTCGCCTACCGAAAGGATTTTTTCGGCAACTATGCCGCCTCGAAATATTTCTACTTCAAGCGCCCTTTTGGGCAATCCGCGCAAGCGATCATTTTACAGCTTCTCAATGCCCAGGTGGCACCCATTGAGAATGCTTTAGTATTCAGGTGCCATCTAAACCAACTAAAGAAAGAGATACCAGAATGGACACTAAACAAGATAAGGCAGCTACTGCCACCACAACACTACCAGTTAAACCAACAGACGGTTTGTTTCTCCGTGGACTAGTCGTCGCTGTCGAAAAGCTCGAGCGAAAATGGGAAAATGAAGAATACAAACAGCTGAAAGTAACCATCGTTGACGGCACCAACACTTTCTTCTTCATTGCCACCGACAAGAAAGCCCCTCTGCCCCCTGTGCTAGCATTTACGCGTGTTTGCGTGCGTGTGGACTGGGCGAGTAAGGAAAAGGGTGTAATGACGGTGCGCGGCGATCTCAGCGACGAATAGCTGCTAGCAAGGTGCGCAGCACCGTCCAAAGGCCATCGCGCCCAGCGATATAGAGCGAAGCTCGTAGCCCCGTAAGTGAATGCTCATTCGCAAAGCGATGCTGAAACGTCTGTTCGCTTCGGCCTGCTAACCTGATCCCCCTTCTAAAGCCAATACAGTAATTAGCAGAGAATCCGTTTGGCCGTAGGCCATCAAAAGAATCAATGCAGTAAAGGGCACTTCGACTGATAGAGCAGTTTGAGGTGCCTTTTTTTGTGCAAGTAGATGCAGAGAATCGAAAGCGTGGCATAGGCGGAGGCTCCGCGAGGAGCCCCGCCTATGCCACGCTTTCCTTTCCTTGATTAAGATTAATATAAGTGACAGCTTAGCTCATTCACATAGTTAGTAGCTATAATATGAAAGATTACTTAAGTGGCGTTTAACTGAATTCACTAAATCAATACTATCGATGAAACAACCGCTAACAGATGAACAAGAAAAGCTAATCAGAAAGATTTATTCATTAGCCTGTGAATCGGGGATTTCAGTATTGGGCGAAGCTCCTGATATTGAAAAATTCCGAAACTCTCCATTGATGATGAAAGATTACACACGAGCGAAACACAAAGGTTTCCAGAAAGCTCAGCTTATCATCGGTGAGGAGCTAATCAAGATTGAGAAAGCTGGAAAAGCCGAGAAATACTACGAATGCTTGTTACGTAAATTAGCAGACACTATAGCATGGCAGCTAATTAGTTATCATGGCCACATCGCCAGAAGATTATACAAAAAACAAAAGTCTCCCACGTTATCCACCTCAAACTATGAATCCTTAGTAAAGGCATCTAAATACGTCATAAAAGAGAATCTCAAGTTTGCGTTAATCTCAGACTTAACGTCTTTCATACAAGTTGGTGATTTATTAATAGTAGATCCTTTAAATGGCAAAGGGTTATCATTTGCAGAAGTAAAAGAAGGACAGGTTAATGATGAAATCATCAATCTGATACATGACACTGATGGTGACTCAAATGATAAACTAAAGGCGTTTATCTCAAAACGTGGAAAAAGTGGCCTCAGCCAACTTAACAGAGTTATGCGCCAAGCACAAAGGATGGATTCTACAAAAAATATTATAAACGATGATCACGGCGTAGATTCTGATACCGGTATGGAAATACGAATTAATGCCAAAGAAATTGAAGTTGAGAATCTCTCTCAAAAGATTGAGCATTCGACGGAAATAGCAAGAACCAGAGGCTGGGCGACAGACATCATTGATGATTGTATGTTTATTGGAAGCTACACAGGTAAAATGCGACATTTGAGTAAATCAGTTTTTGATGTATGGTTTCATGGTTCAGGAGGCAACCAGGAGGATCCGAATTACCACTTAGCTTTATCAATATCTAGCCCGACCAGCACACCAATTTTTGCTCACTTAGGATTTAAGAATGAGACGAAATTTGACCTTATTCAGCATCGGACAATTACTCGTGTAGCTTTACACATTGACAGCTTTATGGAGCTAAGCGAAAGCATCGGACTTAAGATGAGATGGGGAACGAGGAGAGAAATCGGAAAATTCGCCCCCTATATTGGGAATATGAAACGGAATGGACGCCCACTGGTTGCAGAAATTGGTGATACCAGAATCCCAATAAGCGATGCCCTATTAACGCGTATAACATTTGACCTGATGACGCCTCGCTCATTTCTCACAAGTCTACTCTCAGTACACAAAGAAGTCCGCAAAGATAGTTAACCTACAATTATATCTACTCAGACCTCCTCTAAGGAGGTTTTTTTTGTGCCTGGACGCGACTGTAAATGCCAACTGTAAAACCATTCAGTAATAAATTGACAAGTTCATCCGTAAAACTAGTATGTAAATCATGAGTAACTACAACGCACACGAAGACCCAAACAATAATGTTCCTACAGAGATCGAGGACGAAGAAACAGAGGCAACACCTCTTAGCCCAGCTGAGCTTCTAGACAAAGCGATGGATTTAATGCCTGGAAGAGAGCTACTTCCTTACTTATCGACGATAATTTACCTACGAAAATACAGAGATTACAGCTGGCGAGGAATCGCTTCATGGCTAGCCGTCAATGGTAACATTAAATCTAGTCACACAACCGTGTGCAACTTCTACAAGCACATAATGGAAAGCCACTTACAAGGACAAGACGAAGCTTACGCTCGGGAGTGCTTTGAAGAAGTAGAAGCACGCTATCACACCCAAGACCAATAGAAGCCATGACTGAACAACTCCACAGTATGAAAAGCGTAGCTAATCGTATCAGTCTTTCGGTTCGTGAGGTTTATCGTCTAATCGCAAAAGGCGAACTTCCAAAACCCGTAAAAGTTGGTAGAGCTTCACGCCTATTTGAGAGCGACATTCAAACATACCTTGAACGCTTAAAAGCTAATCGAAATTGATACTATGAGAGTCGACAAACGCAAACGCCGCAAGGCTGGGAAACTCGTTGAAGACCCCTGCTACAGTGGATTCTTTCGGCTACCTTGGGAATTCAAAGAGCGAAGCGTTTCGTTACAGACTCCCGACAAGCAGACCGCCGAAAAATGGCTAAAGGAATACATCACGGTTCAACACCGTATCCATGCAGGTGAGGAAGTGCCCTCTTACCTCTGGGGCGCTCCAAAGAAAGAACTCCCTGCCCTACTCGCGGAATACCTCGAAAGCCTGCAATCAAAAGAGCGTGGGCAAAAACACATTGACGGCGTGCGCGTCCATATCGAACGACTCATAGACGAATGCGACTGGCGAACAGCTGACGCAATCTCACAGCGTTCATTTGAGAACTGGCTCGCAAGCGATCCTAAAGCCATGCGCACAGGCCAAGCTCTTTCAGCGAAGACCAAAAAGGAATACCAGAGCGACGCCCAAGCCTTCACAACTTGGCTTGTGCATTGCCGCGTGCTGAAAGACAATCCACTTGAATTCCTCAAGCCTATCACGACGAAGGGTAAAGAAACAAAACGGCGCGGCTACTGGTCGCCCGAAATCCTGCGCAAATTCTTAGCGGTTCCACCTGGTGGCGCTGTAGATTATCGCTCTGCGGTCTTCTTACTATTCAAGACGTCTATTCGCAAAAGCTCTTTGCAGCATCTTCAATGGTCTGACGTGCATATAGACATAGAGCGCCCCTACATCGAGTTACAAGCCAGCAACAACAAGACGAAAGAGCGCTTGATTCGTCACATCGACAAGGAAACTCAAAGCTTCCTGCTTTCGATGCGTCCTACAGGCTTCAAAGCCTCCGATACGGTCTTAGACTACAAGATCCCAAACTCTACACGCTTACGCAAAGACCTTGAAGCCTTAGGCATCGTATATCGGACTGAAATAGGTGATTTAGACTTCCACGCTTTGCGCCATACCTCGGCAACAATGTTTGCGGCGAATGGTGCACCTGTCGCCATACGTCAAAAGCTGCTAGGCCACAAGACAAGCGCCATGACAGACCGTTACACGATTGATAACGGCATCAATGTTGCGGCTGAATTGGACAAAATGCCGCCTCTATATGAGGGCAAATCGTGGACTGGTATTTGGACTGGTTTTACAGACTTTTCGGGTCATTTGGAGTCACAAGCAGACACAAACGCCAACAAAGCTCAATCGGCCGCTAGCCCGCTTCCTGTCACGTCTAGACACGAAGAAGCCCCCCCGTTCCCGGAGGGGCTTGCTTGTAATAATGGTGGTGAGAGCCGGATTCGAACCAGCGAACTCAAAGAGAACAGATTTACAGTCTGCGTGCTTTAGCCACTTGCATATCTCACCAAAAGTGAAGAAGTGGTGGACAGTAGGACTAAGTTTCACTTTGCCAAGTATTTTTTTAAAAAATTTATTCGCGCATCTCTATGAGTTTTTTATAGATCTGATTCACGCTGTGCAGAACTCTTTGCACGGCTTTTTCTTTTTCAGAAATCATACCGATGCCACGCGAATCATTCAGCCTTAACAATCTTCCTAATTGGATGCGCGGTCGTTTTAATGACGGCCAACGATTCCTAATGCTATGTATCTGCGCCGGAGTCCTTTGTGGCTTGGTGGGAGTCAGCTTTCACTTGGCCATCACCTTTACTTTTGAGCATATGTTCGCCCTGTATGAGGGCCTAGGCTTCTGGACGATTCCAGCGATGATCTTCTCGCCAGCTCTGGCGGGACTGTTGGTGGGCTTGATGATCCGCTACGTCTCCCCCACTGCAAGTGGCTCGGGGATTCCACAAACGAAGGCGGCTTATTACCAAAATTTCGGCATCATTAAAACGCCGGAGGCTTTCTGGCGTTTTATTATCGGCACGATCTCTGTTGGTTTCGGAAATAGTCTGGGGCGTGAAGGACCGACGGTTCATATTTGTAGCGCGATCTCATCCAAATTAGGCCGCATCTTCGGTTTGGGTAAACTGCGCATCCAATCCATGGTGCCCGTGGGAATGGGCGCAGGCATTTCAGCGGCGTTTAACGCCCCGATCTCGGCGATCACTTTTGTGTTTGAGGAGCTCTTTGATAATAACTTCAGCAGCAAGGCGCTGGGCGGCATTCTGATTGCCGTGGTGGTCGCAGCGGTGGTGGAACGCAGCTTGATCGGCGACCACAGCGCCCTACATGCCACGCGTGAAGTATTTGAAACGTCTTGGTGGATGCTGGTCTGCTTAGCGATCGGGCCAGCGGCCGGCTTATTAGGCCACTTGTTCGTATCGCTGCTACTGGGACTACGGGCACAGTTTAAACAAGCCACAAAGATTCCCTCATGGGCACGCCCTGCTCTGGGTGGCCTGAGCGTGGGGCTGATTGGGGTAACTGTTTGGCAATTCAGCGGCGGCCACAATGGAGTGTTTAGCATTGGATATGATGATCTAAACTCCACGCTCCACGGTCACCTGATCTGGCAAGTGCTGCTGCTCTTGCTGGTGGGTAAGTTTTTGGCGACTGCGGTTTGCTATGCCTCCGGCGCTAGTGGCGGTATTTTCGCCCCAGTACTATTTATCGGTAGCATGCTCGGTGGCTTGTTCGGTGTGCTAATGGTCAAATTTCTAGGCGTGGACCAATCGGTGGCGGCCGCCACGGCTCTACTGGGCACAGGCGCTTTTTTCGCAGCAGTCATTCGCTGTCCATTGACTTCAGTGCTCATCATCTTTGAGATGACACAAAACTACTCGCTGATCCTCCCATTGATGATCGGCAATCTAATCGCCTACATAATTGCAGGCAAGCTGCGAAGTATTCCCATTTATGACGCCCTACTCCTGCAAGATGGCATCAGCTTAAAAAAGTTACCAGCTTACCGGGGCGATCGTGACTGGCGCAATCTGCCGGTGAGTACAATTATGACGCACGATTGCCGCAGTGCTTACGGCGAGCTGGATGCAACAGCCAACTTAGAACGCATTCAAAAGGACGGCCACAAGCACCACGGCTATACCATCGTCTCAAAGGAAAATCAACAGGAACTACTGGGTGTAATCACCCATCACGAACTTGAAGAACTCCATGCTGCCAAGGACACTCGCAGAATTTCCGAATGGTCTGAAGGACAAAACATCATTGAAATTCACCCTGACGACTCGATCCGTGATGCCGCCAACACATTAGTGGTCAAAGATGTGCTGCAAGCACCCGTGGTCAGTCGCAAGGATACCCGGAAATTACTGGGCATCGTGACACTGCACGATATAGCCCGGCAGCAAAATGCGATCGAAGACTCGATGGATTAACTGGTCAGCTGCATTCCGCGAACAAACTCCCGCGCAAAACCAGTCAGATCATCTGCATAGCGCTCACAGAAATTTATAACATTCTGACGATCAACTTTCTGAGCATCAACAAGCAAACGGTAAGCCAGCTCATGAGCGTCGTAGGACTCACCTACCATGATTAAGCACAAATCTGCGACGTCTAACTGTGTTTGCTCTGTATAACTACCAATCTGTGCCAATCGATTACACCATTCCTGGATTTCGTCGGAGCTGTCAAACGTCATCATTTGCCCCAATGCAGCCGCCACCGTCAATAAGATACGCGTCTGTTTGTTATTTCTATTTTTGGGTGCACGATGCCAATAGCGACGAAACGCTTCCAGAAAATAGGGGAACTCAATAAATTGCAAAAAATCAGCTTCACGAGCTGCCAATGTAGGTGGTGCTGACGCAGCTAATGGTAAAGGAGCAGGACGAAAGCCTTTTATATTACGCTCAGCCAACCAAGTCCGCAGCGGACCGTAGCCCCTAGGCACCGTCAAAGGATTCATTAGTCGATGCTTAGCAGCTAAATCGACTATACTCTCTGGCAGCAGTTGAAGTACCTCCTGGCGAAATTTCAGTACCACGCGCGGATTGTGCAAGCGTAGATTCATTCGATACAGTACCGAGCGTTCTTCCTGGGCAGTGGGACTCGATTCTTCGTACAGTTCACATATCCAGCGTTCAGTTTCCGATAGAGTGTTGCTCTGCTCAATGTAGTTATGAATTTTAGCCCAATGCTGATTCGCACGTGCGCCCGCAATCTCCCAAGACAAGCAATAGGCCAAAGCAATCACCAAAACTTCGTCAGATTCCGTCATAAAGTGAACGTATACAATTTACAGCAAAGTGCCAGTTAGGGGGTAAAAAAGTAACCTACAAATTCTAAAAAATAGGCATCTACATAAACGTGAAAGCCCAAAAAGTAAATCAAACCAGCCGCTGCCAACATAGGACCAAAAGGTACCTGAGCGCCAAATTGCACTTCCTCCACAGTATCATTGCTTGCATCAGTGCCCTCAGAGGCCTCTGCCACGGCAACCTCAGAGTCATTTTTCTTCAGTGCTGCGAGAATTCGTCCCACTAAGAGACAGGGCAAAAGCACTGCCGATCCAACCAGAGCCCCTCCAAACATTGAAAATACAGCCCCCTGCCAGCCACAAAAGGCTCCGATAAAGCCAACAAATTTAACATCCCCCTCACCCATCGCTGGCTTGCGAAAAACAATTTCTCCCAATACGGCAATCCAGTAAACCAAGCCCGCCCCGACCAGCGCTCCCACAATCGCAGTGATGCCGGACTGGATATTTGAAATCATTGGCAAACCGTGCACTCCATGCAGTGACGGAAACATAAAAGATAAAACAACACCAATCACCATGCCTCCAATAGAGAAACGATCTGGAATAATCATATGATCTAGATCAATGAATGTTGCACAAATTAAGAAGGCAATATATAGCATGCCAATCGCAGCAACAACTGGCGGATAAACCATCCAAACCCACAAAAAAAGACCTGCAGTCAACAACTCAATTGCAGGGTAACGAATACTAAAAGGCGCACCGCAACAACTGGCCTTACCACGTAGAATCAGCCAACTGAATATGGGTATGTTGTGATAAAATGGAATGGGGCGACCACAGGCACAAGTGGACCCCGGAAAAACAATCGAGCGGCCTGCAGGAATACGGTAAATACAGACATTCAGAAAACTTCCAGTCAGCGCTCCAAAGATTGCAGCAAGCGCGCTGAAAAACCATGGAAAGTCCTCATTAATAAATTCAAAAGTTTCGAACATAAGTAAGTCGTCGGCAGGTGGGGAGTGAAAAGGGTCTAAACAAGCGACATCTGAATAGATTTGAAAGCTTAAAGCATAGTATAGACGCTCGAATCTGCGCATCCCCAAGCCCACAAAAGTCCGAATCACTTCTACTAAAAAAATACGTGCAAGTCAGACATTCATCAATTAGATATCTTTTATTATGCCATCAGAAGTTATGCGCAGACCGGGCGATTTCCAACCGGTCATTCAATTCTCGATCCATGCCGATAACAAAGTCGGACGGCTCAATGAAATAATAGGCCTGCTTTCTGTGCATCAGGTACATGTAATTGCGCTCTCGATCTTAGACACAACAGACAGTTCCATCATTCGAATCATTGTCGATTACCCTGAGGACGCACAAAAACTACTGATCGAGCATCAGTTTTCCTACGTCCAAAGCGAGCTCATCGCAGTTGAGCTAACCAGCGAAGAAGAGATTAAGACAGTGACCTGTGCCTTGGTTCAGGCAGAAATAAACATCCACTATATCTATCCCTTTCTCATACGTCCGAATGGACGTTATGCCTTGGCAATTAGCCTGGAAGATAATGAACTGGCCGCCGAAACATTAAAGCGCAATCAACTCAACGTCCTCGGCCAAGAAGACATCGCGCGTTAGCTCAGCCTCTTGCCAGAGATAGCGCCGCCCCGGTTTAATTTTACGCAAGCACGCGCGAGGCTTGCCGCGCCTGCTAAAACTGCTCTACACTATAGCTCATGCCACGTACTCGTTCACGACCCAAAACCGAAGAGAAATTTCAAAACGCCGTGTTGAAACTGGTGGCCAAGGAAGGATGCAGCGCACTGGGAATCAACGCAGTTTCGCAGCTTGCAGGAGCAGATAAAGTATTAATATATCGTTACTTTGGAGATTTTAACGGCCTCCTGCAGCAAGTCGCCGAAAGTCGGCAGTGGTTACCCAATAACCAGGAAGTACTGCAATCACTTGGCGAAAACTGGAGTGATCCACTCTCACTGCTGCGAAGAATCGCCACATTTCTCAGTCAGCACATTCGCAACGACGCGAGCACTCATCAGCTCGTGCGCTGGCGCCGTAGCAGTGCCTGCCCACTCTGTCGTCAATTCACAGAAGAATGGCGAGAACTCTGGCGCCACCTACCAGCAGCGCTCTCGAGCAAATGTAACAGCCAGCAAAGACAGGCATGGAAACACGCGTGCACTTTATTGGCATTAACAATCGAAGCAGAGCTTTGCGACGAAACAATTGATAATCAATGCCTTGAACACATCGCCAAGGACCTTCAATCGCTGCAAGATACGAATGCTCAGCTTCGATACACTGCCAGTGAGGAAAGCCTGCCCACGAATTTATTATAATCCTCTGCACAAATTCTGATTACAGTCTACTGAAACTTTTCTGAGTGAGTCTCGATATTGATACTAAGCAGCACGCTTCGCTGCGAAATTAACAATCAAATATTACAGACCATGAAGACAAAATCACTATTACTGATCACACTCTCCTCCTCGCTCTTCGTTTTTGCGGCTCAGGCTAAGCCCAACGGCCAAGGCGGTGAAGCACAAGGCGAGCGCCCCTCACCCCAAGAGCTGTTTGAGCAGTTTGATACCGATGCAAGTGGCACACTCTCCCTCGAAGAGGTCAAAGGCCCACTCGCAGAACACTTCGACAAGATTGACGCAGACGATAATGGCGAGATCAGCAAAAAAGAACTCATTGCCGCCAAAAAGAAAATGCATACCCGCGCCGGGAATGGTCCCCGTGGTCAATTACCGAACTTGAAAGAGGCAGATACGGACGAGAATGGTGCTATTTCCAAAGCAGAAGCCACTGAAGCCGGAATGGAACGCCTACTAGAGCACTTCGATAAAATCGATGCCAACGGTGACGGTGAAATCACAAAAGAAGAAATGAAAGCGATGCGCAAGGGACGCCAAGGTCCTCCTGAGGACGAATAATTCAGCCTGAATTTCAACGACAACCAATCATAACAGCCCGAGAGCTTCAAAGCTCTCGGGCTTTTTCTTTGCATTTGCTGCAATGCCTTGTTTCATTCCCGCACTTTCCCGCTTGCGTGGGAATATTGGTAATAGCGGAAGTGAACAGGATAGTTGACCCAAGCATTGTACCTCACTGATAAACAACAAACACTCAATCACTCTGACTCGGCGCAGCGCGCCTCCCCCCGGCAATGATCACGATTAATCAAGTCTCTCATAATTTCGGTAAGAAAGTACTCTTCAACCGAATCAACAACGTCATCAACGCACACGACCGAATTGCCTTAGTCGGTTCTAATGGTTCAGGGAAGACCACCCTATTACGCATGCTCATGGGCGAAATTGATTGTGATAGTGGCAGCATCGATAAAGCGGACTACGTCAGTGTTGGCTACCTTCCCCAAGATGGTATCTCTGTTTCTGGAAAAACCCTATTTGCTGAAGCTCAAAGTGCATTTGGCGACATCTTAGAACTTCAGAAAAATCTGGAGAAAGCGGAAGAGGAGATGTTGGAAATGGATACCTCGACCGATGAGTATTACGATTTAATCGACCTGATGGGAGAATGGGAGCAGCAACTCGAGGATCATGAACCTGCCAAAATGAAGTCACGAATTGAGCGCATCCTGCTAGGCATGGGCTTCAAAGAAAGCGACTTCGAGCGCGACACTGGCGAATTTTCAGGCGGTTGGCAAATGCGCATTGCCCTAGCCAAACTGCTCTTGCAAAACCCATCCCTGATCATTTTGGACGAACCGACCAATCACCTGGACATCGTCTCCCAGCATTGGGTCGAGCAATACCTAAAGCATTACCAAGGAGCTTTAATCGTCATTTCTCACGACCGGGCCTTCCTAGACGAAGTCACCAATCGTACCTTAGAGCTTAAACTTGGTAATCTCACTAGCTTCAAAGGCAATTACAGTTACTATGTAGCCGAAAGCGAGAAACGCCTCGAAACTCTTCGCAAAGCTTACGCCAATCAGCAAAAGGAAATCAAGGAGGTCAAAGATTGGATCAACCGCTTCCGCTCCAATGTGAAGAAAGCCAGCATGGTGCAAAGCCGAATCAAAGCACTTGAAAAGATGGAACTCATCACCATTCCCCGTGATGAGAAAAAGATGTTTTTCCGTTTCCCCAAAGCACCTCCAGCAAGCGCTAAGGTAATCACAATCAAAAATTTACATAAATCCTACGGAGACAATGTCATCTTTGATGGACTTGACTTACGTATCGACAAGGGAGATCGCATCGCGGTCGTCGGGGTCAACGGTGCAGGTAAATCGACGCTTGCCCGTATTATGGCTGGGACAGAGCCCTATCAAAGTGGTGAAGTCGAGAAGGGCATTAATACTGTACTAGGATATTTCGCCCAATCACAGGCCGATGAACTTGATCCTAATAATACGGTGTTGGAAGAAGTTGAAAAAGCAGCCATCGGAAACGACGACGCCAACCCACGCGGTGCCCTCGGCGCCCTGCTCTTTTCAGGCGACGAAGCACTCAAAAAGACATCTGTGCTTTCAGGTGGTGAGAAAAATCGAGTCGCTTTAGCCAAAATGTTGATGCATCCGGCCAACTGCATGATTTTGGACGAACCGACCAATCACTTGGACATCAAGTCGAAGGAAGTGCTGCAAGAAGCCATCAATCTTTATGAGGGCACCGTCATCCTAGTCAGTCACGACCGCGCCTTTCTTGATGGAGTCGTTAATAAGGTGCTGGAAGTCTCTCCAGGCAGCACCCGCATGCTAACCTGCAACGTGTCCGAATACATTGAGCGCTTGGAACAAGAGACTGCAGAAAAGCTCAATCGCTAGCCGATTCTGCGAGGAATTGACTCGTGCTTCAGTAGTGATTCTGGCCATGCCTGTGTCTAATCCTCCACGCGTTTTAATTTATAAAGTCATTCTGGCTTTTCGGTAAAAATGCGTTAAATATAGGTATGGGGAGCCAGTCACGCGATGAAATCAGAACCACAGCCTATAGCCCGGAAAGTCTTAATCGTCGATGATGAGCCTCAAAACTTAAAACTAGTGGGTGAAATACTGCGCCGGGCCAATATTTCATTCATTCTGGCACTCAATGGTCGCGAAGCACTGGAAGCAGTGCTCACCGAGCAACCCGATCTAATTCTACTGGATGTAATGATGCCCGAATTAGATGGCTTTGATGTCTGCGCGAAACTAAAAAGCCTACCAGAAACAGCCAGCATCCCGGTCATTTTCTTGAGTGCAGCAAGTAGTCCAGCTGAAATAGTGAGCGGATTCACAGCTGGAGCAGTCGATTATATAAAAAAGCCATTTGTAAGAGAAGAACTCCTCGCACGTGTATTTACACACCTCAATTTGAGCGCGACCCAAAAGAAGATAAAGGCAGAGGCAGAGGCAAAAGCCGAACTGCTGGCACGTTTGGCACATGATATAAAAAATCCATCCGGAGCGATCAAAGGCCTGACCCAGTACATCGCTGAAGAGCTAAAATCCAGTCAGTATGAAAATTTGGAAGAAATGCTCTCAATGACTGAACTCATACGAGATTCAGCAGAGGGGATGAGCGACTTGGTCATCGGGATCCTGAACGAGGCCCAAGCAGATGCTGATGCAAGTCAGCGAGTAGTGACCGAAGCCATTCAAGTCATCGATGTGATCGATTATCTACTCCAGCTCAACTACTTGCAGGCCAAAGAAAAGGATGTCCACTTGAAATTTAATAAAGCATTCACACCGGAGCTTGCGATCAGTCGCCGCATCCTAGTTGAAATGTTTGATAATTTAATTAATAATGCGATCAAATATTCCAAGCCAGAAAGCACCGTACAAATTAGGCTGATTCATTCCTTAATACTCCCGCATGGTATGCGTTTTGAAGTTATCGATCAGGCGCAAACCATTGCTCCGGAGCGGCGTGCCACACTCTTTGAAGCTTTTGTGCGAGCAGACACCTCAGAACTCAGCACCTCACAGTCACATGGTGTTGGCCTGTCCATTGTTCGGCGGCTGGTTACGATGAACAATGGGAAAGTGGGTGTCGAGCCGCGCGCGAATGATGCCGGTAATCGGTTTTATATTGAACTGCCTCTCTAACCAAGTGAATCTAATGCTTTTCTTACTTCCGTGAGCATCGCTTCCATTTCTCTCTTCTGTCACCGATTCTATCGTTGCTTATGTGCTGGAGTCTTAATGGGAATGGCAATAACAGAGGCCGAAGTCGCAGCGCCCCCTCCCCTTGAAGACTATCTCATCAAAAACCTCACGACCGATGAGGGACTTCCGATGGATCAGCTCAATTATATTGATGTATCGCAAGAAGGTTTTCTATGGATTGCATCTTTTGAGGGGCTAATACGTTACGACGGAGTCGATTTTGAGAATCTAAACTATCACGACTATCCACCATTGCGTGGAGGTGCATTTGATCTCTGTGTTGATGACGCAAATATTCTCTGGGCCTTCGACACTAACCACCGCTACTTACTTCGATATGCTCAGGGAAGCTTCCAGCACTGGAAAACAGACAAACTAACTGAAGTTGTTGATTATACACTATTTAAAGATTGGAAAGGTGATGTTGTATTACTCGCCGATAGTGAATTCTATAAAATCCAAGACAATCAGTTAAAGAAGCAAGCGATTCCGGGTCTGAAAGACATTTCTATTCATTACGCGATTTTTGCAGAAGATGGCAGCCTTTGGATCGCCGGCAAATCCAGCCAAATACATCACTTGGTGCAGGGGCAAATGACAGATTTTGATCCTAGAGATCTGGGAGCAAAATCTGGCCGCATCGTAGTGATGGAAACCGGCAACAATGGCTCAATTTGGGCCATATCAGCTGAAAATGATCTCTTACATTATATAAATGACAAATGGCAGTTAATTCAGGACCCCGCGCTCCAGCAAGCCGGCCTCACACGCGCCATGCATAGTGAAGGCAACGGGACCCTGTGGATTGGCACTCAAAATGGAATGTTTCGCTACAGCAGCGGCACTGTATCGAAACTCCCTAAGAGCATTCATCAGGACGACGATCAAGTATTCTCCATTGCAGCGACAGCTGACGGCAGTATCGCATACAGCACTTTCAACAACGGATTAAAGCTAATACAGAGACGTGTGTTTAAAACTTACACAGGGATGTATGGCTTCAAGTACGGTGTGGTTCGTTGTATCACTCCGATAAATAATACCCATTATTTAATCGGTAGCAGTAATGGTGTCAGTTGCATTAAACAAAACGAGCGAAATGTCGAAACAGTTTACCCGGAATTGAATGGCATTGATGTGACCGACATTGAAGTCATTTCTGACAATCATATTTTCTTCTCAACATACGGACAGGGGCTCTATGAGTACCATGACGGGGAAATGAGGCGCTATACACAGGAGAACGGATTGAGCTCAGATACTTTGTATCAATTAGAAAGTATGCCCGACGGTAAACTGGCGATCGGTTCCTACAATGGACTCATGTTCTACGACGGAGATCAATTTGAATGGGCGATTAAAAATAGCGAGCTGCCTTCAGCACTCATACTCTCACTCTTTCAAGATAATGAAACACTCTGGCTGTCGATGGCATCCGGTGGTATCTATGCGTATAAAGCCGGCGAAGTCATTCCTGTCAGCCAAGGCACACAACTTGAATCAGCCACCGTATTTCACATCACTAAAGATACCGAAGGAACTCTCTGGGGGGGCTTTAGTGGTGGTATTTTCCGAATTAAAAATGGCCAAGTCCAAACATTTCAGCTGCCTGCCAATTTCCCTTACAGCAACATTTTTCACGTATGGCGCGATCGCTTTGAAAGCCTGTGGCTCACGACTAATACAGGACTCTATCGAGTGGGCCTGAATGATATCATCAGTCCCCAGCCCACCCAGGAATTTCGCTTTCAGAGCTACTATAAAGCCGATGGTCTCCCTTCAAATAACATTACCGCCCTGTCTGAAGTGTATACGAGTCAAGACACATTATGGGTCCCCTTTAGTGGTGGGGTGGTTGAACTCGACCCCATGCGCCTGCATAATAATCATTTCACGCCAACGCTCTTAATCGATCATGTCAGAGTCAATGGAATCGAAGTATCGCCGCACAATCTCAGCAATAATATAACTCTAGAATTTGCACCCGACCTGCGTAACCTACGTATCGGCTATACAGCTCCTCTCTTTCAAGGAGGTGAGGATGCCATCTTCCGTTATCGCCTAAAAGGTTTCGAAGAATGGCAGGAAAGTTCTCAGCGTGAAGCGGTTTACAGCAGTCTTCCTCCGGGACACTATACCTTTGAAGTCACCTGCCTGACGGACCCCAATGCCTCAGAGCTCACCACTCAGCGCGCTCACTTCAGTTTTGAAATACTGCCCCACTTTCACCAAACACTTTGGTTTTATAGTTTGATCGCAGGTATTTTTCTATTAGCCGCCTATTTAATACACAATCTACGCATCGAATCCACACGTCGACATAATGAACAGCTGGAATCACTGGTCGCACAGCGCACACAAGAACTCAAGCATCGCAGCGAAGAACTTTTAATGGCCAAAGAACACGCAGAATCGGCCAACCGTCTTAAAAGTGAATTTACGGCTAACATCAGTCATGAAATTCGAACTCCCATGAATTCGATAATTGGTTTCACTGACATCCTGCGTGCCGAACTTAAAGATCCTCCCCATCAGGACTATCTCAATATAGTTTATAAATCAGCCAGCATGCTCATGGCCATGATCAACGATCTACTTGATCTGTCCAAAATAGAAGCCAATAAGCTAAAAATGCATCCAGAGGCCTCAAACCTAGTCAAGGAATGCAATGAAACAATTCAAATGCTCAGTCCTAAATGGAAGCAAAAAGGCCTGATTCTCTCATTCCAATCAACACCCGACTTCCCGCAACATTTATTAATAGATGTGACACGCTTTCGACAAGTCTTGCTAAACCTAATCGGCAATGCGATCAAATTCACCGACCATGGGACAATTGACATTGAGTTAAAATCCACTCGCGCTTCAAAGACTCACGCAAGCATTTCCTTACAAGTCAGGGATTCTGGAATCGGCATTCCTCCAGAAATGCAGACACGTATTTTCAATGCTTTTGAACAGGCAAATAGAGATTATACCCGCAATGGCACAGGCTCGGGGCTAGGTCTAGCCATCTCACAAAGGCTGGTTGAAATGATGAATGGAAGCATTTCACTCGCCAGCGAGGAAGGACGCGGCAGCAGCTTCACAATCGAACTGCCCAATTTAGTGATCTGTAACAAAGCAACCGCCCCCAACGTTGCCGTGCAAGCGAGTGAGACGCTGACGCCCGAAGCTTCGACGGTGCTGACTAAAATAAACTCACAGTGGTTACAAAAAGTCATATGCCCACAAAGATTAGGAAAACAGGACTACGAATTCCTCATCCACACATTACAGAACCAGCTAATGCCTGCACTGACAAAAATGGACAGCGAGCAATTACTCGCTGCCATTCATGCCATTCAAACGATAAATCAAACGCACAGCCTCGATGAACTCGATGCACTCTGCCATTTGGTTAGTGAATATGGTGAACGGATCGATATTTCAGGCAGTCGCCATCTGCGTAATATATTGGCCGAAACCATTCAACAGCAGACAGACGCACTGCGCGCACGCCCATCCTAATCAAACTGATTCACACGTGAATTCCGCCAAGCTCCAGCCCTGCTCTCCACATTCCTGAGCAATCTCATTAAAGGCCTGAATCTCTGCTTCGGAAAAAAGTAAGCCCCCCGCCTTCACAACACGTTCCGCCCAACGTGCTTCAAGTTGTCCTGGCAATAAACAGTTCTCATTACCATGTCCGAGAATGTCCTCAATCACAGCCTTCACATTCCCAGCCTGATCGCGCCCCTGCGCGAATGCTCCTCCATTGATCGCATCGGGATGAATCACCTGGAAATAGAACGCGGGTGTACGCTTCTCTCCTGCAGGAATTTCCCGGCTACGCAGAGTAGGCAGACTTCCGCCGATAAAGGCCCCCACAATCTCATTAATCAGACTCAAGCCATAGCCTTTATGCGCTCCAAATGGGACAAGCGCTTTCACTAAATTCGCATCGGTAGTTGGGTTGCCCTCAGCATCGACTGCCGCATTCGCTGGCAGCGGCGTGCCCTCGCGTTGAAACTGCTGCACACGCCCCATCGCAATCACAGAAGTCGCCCAGTCGATAACAATAGGAAAGCCAACAGCATCGGTCGTGGGAAAGCCCCAACTGTGAGGGTTCGTACCTAATGTGGGATACTTTCCCATAAATGGCACCACTTCTGCCAGCGCAGCTGTGCAGTTAGTATATGCAATGTAACCACGCTTGGCAGCTTCCATTACATATCCGCCGCCCCATAAATAGTGGAATGCATTGTCCACCGAAACCTGGCCAATACCATATTCATCCGCCAACTCACAAGCGCGGTCGATCGCCTCATATGCAGTGGCCTGCCCCAACTTCTTGTTGGCGTTCCAAATTTCGCTCGCCGCGAAGCGACACGGTAACTTCTCGACTTCCACCGCTGGTGTGCATCCCCCTGTAGCACTTCCAAACAAATGATCTAAGTGGAGTGCCTTGATCGCATTGTGCGTACGAATACCATGATGCGAGGCAAAAGCAGAAAAACGAGCCGCTTGCGCAGCTTCATCCTCCGTATAACCGCGGTGCTGATATGCAGCTGAGACAAGCGCATCGTGTTTCTGTTGTGGTACAATATAAAATTTTTCAGACATACTTAAATGTGATAAGAGTAAGGGAAAGATATAACAGGTGTTAAGAGAACGAACGGATCTTTAAAATAATTAAATTAATGCAGCTGGCGGTTGCACATCATTGACTTGCGCAAGGGCTTTCTCTCCCTTGAGCAGGTTAACCAAATTTTGAGTCGCCATACCTGCTTGACGCTGAACACTCTCATATGTGCGTGAACCTACGTGCGGGGTGATAATACAATTTTTAGCACCAAGAAGTGGATGGTCCGCGGGAGGTGGCTCTTGATCCAAAACATCCGCTCCATAACCACCTAGTTTGCCGCTCTCGAGTGCCGCCGCGATATCAGCCGTATCCGTCAACTCACCACGCCCACAATTAATCAGAATGGCTCCGTCTTTCATGTTCTTGATCGTTGACGCACAAATCATGTCGCGCGTCTCCTCAGTCAGATTGGTATGCAAGGACACGATATCACTTTGCCGTAACAACTGAGTAACTCCATCCGCACGAACAACATTCTGCTCTTTGGCAAATTGCTCTGGCCAGTATAAATCATAGCCAACACATTGCATTCCAAAGGCATTCGCACGAATCACAACTTCACGCCCAATACGGCCCAAACCGATAATCCCGATGGTCTTACCCATAATTTCGTGACCAGTCATCCGTTTCCACTGTCCAGATGCGGTGGCATTGGCCTGTTCCATCAGATTTTTGTTCAGTGCCAGCAATAACATGAACACATGCTCCGCGACTGTAGTATGATTTACGCCCGGACAAAAACTAACCGGAATGTTCTTTTCCGTGGCATATTTCACATCAATTTTATCTACACCGATGCCATATTTAGCTATAATCTTAAGCTTAGGCAGAGACTTATCGATCACCGCCTGGCTAATCTCATCATCACCACAGAGAAAGGCATCAAAATCACCAGCAAGCTCTAACATACGAGCCTCCGAAAGTGGCCCTCGTTCACGGACAATTTCAGCGCCTGTACTTTCAAGTAATGCATGATGATCGCCGGGACAATCTTGATACGAAGTAGTGGTCAGTAGGATTTTCATAATTTATATATCTGGAGCTCCCAACGATAGAACACTCGAAATTAAATCGATAGTCTGTGTCTAGGCCAGATGCAGTTATTGGAAGTTAGTTTTTGAAAGGATGTTCGACATCCGCATGAATGTGCTAGACGCCAGGAAAATTAAAATAGTTCTTAGCATTGCCGTAACATATATCGGCAACCAGTTTATCGAGCAGTTCCGAATCATCAGGAATCAGGCCAGCTTCGACATCCACACCGATAATGGAACAAACAAGACGGCGGAAATATTCATGACGTGGGAAGCTCAAAAAACTTCGTGAATCAGTCAACATCCCCACGAATTTACTGAGCAAGCCCACACTCGATAAGACATCAATCTGGGTGCGCATACCATCCAGTGTATCCACATGCCACCAGCCTGAACCAAGCTGCATTTTGCCAGCCGTCTGACCATCTTGATAGCTTCCCATCAAGGTTGCGAGTGGGTATAGTTCGGCTGGATTTAAATGATAGAAAATACATTTCGGCATCGCATCCTCAGTCGCCACGCTATCTAGAAAGCCCGCGAGGCGACGGATGATCGGCTCATCGAACATCGAATCGTACCCTGTATCCGGCCCCAGCTTCTTGAACATGAGCCCATTAGTATTACGAATCGCGCCAAGGTGAAACTGCATCGTCCAACCACGTGCCGCATTCCAACGCGCAACATATTGCATCAAATATGTCATCCATTGGTCAGATTCCTCAGCGGAGGGCGCTTCACCGGCGCGTAGTTTTTTAAAGATCACTTCGGCCTGCTCTGCGCTACAAGGGCTGAAAGGACAGTATTCCAACCCATGATCAGTCAAACGACAGCCTGCTGCATGGAAATAATCATGCCGCGCTTTGAGAGCAGCGACAAAATCACTCGCCGAATTCAGCGACCTGTCACACACAGCTGCCAGTTGATCAGTCCACACGTTCCAAGCCTGCACATTGACAGTAATCATCGCCTTATCTGGGCGATATGTAGGAAACATCTTGGTCTTCAACTCCCCTGCATTATGCGCAGTGTGATGCTCCAGTGAATCAATTGGATCATCCGTGGTACCAATCGCACGTATGTCGAATTGCTCACAGATATTGTGCACATTAAAACTATCTTCCGCCAGTTTGGCATTCGCCAACTCCCAGATCTCGTCGGCCGTCTTCGGCCCCAATACTAGATCTGTATCAAAATAGCGCTTGAGCTCTAAATGCGCCCAATGATGCAAGGGATTACGCACGGTATCGGGCATGGTTCGTGCCCACGCATCAAATTTCTCCTTAGGTGATGCATCGCCGGTGATAAACGCTTCCGAAATCCCTGCGGCTCGCATGGCACGCCACTTATAGTGATCGCCCCCTAACCAAACTTGAGCCAGATCAGGAAAACGTGCATTCCCAGCAATATCCTCCGGCGGCAGGTGACAATGATAGTCCATGATGGGCTGCTCCGCAGCCACTTCGTGATACAGACGCTGTGCTGTTTTATTGGGAAGAAGGAAATTTTCGTGCAAGTACATAAATGATATAAGTGGATCAATGAGACTGGTCTATTTTTGACTAGCTAGTTGAAACGGAAACAAGCGGCATCCAATTCGAGCCTAAATCGTCATAGAGGCATAGCCACCATCAACAACGATCTCAGAACCATTCATAAAGCTGCCAGCATCACTGGCCAGCAACAAAGTCGCTCCAATCAATTCCTGCGCCTCGCCAAAGCGTTTGGCGGGCGTATGCCCCATAATTGATGACACACGCTCAGGCGTCAGCACTTTCTTATTTTGCTCTGCAGGAAAAAAGCCAGGGACAATAGTATTAACCCGCACTTTATATGGTGCCCACTCACGCGCGAGGTTCTTGGACAAATTATGCACAGCCGCCTTAGTCGCAGAATAGGTAAACACGCGTGAGAGTGGAATAATCCCACTCATCGAACCAATATTAATCATACTACCGCCCTCACCGCGCTCCAGCATGTACTTACCGAATACCTGTGATGCAAACAGCACGGCCTTCAGATTGGTGTCCAAAATACTATCAAATTCCGCCTCCTCGATATCCAAAACAGGTGTCGGCGAATTGACACCTGCACCATTGACCAAAATATCAATCTGCCCTGATTTTTCCAACACTCGATCCAATAAAGCTTGTATCGATGCCTTCGAGTTCACATCCACCTTTTCAAAGTAAGCCCGGCCCCCGGCTGCTTCAATTTTGGCCAATCGCGCTGCAGCTTTTTCTTCACTGCGACCAACCAGAACTGTTTCTGCGCCTGCAGCAGCAAGCCCTTCGGCCATCGCTCCACAGAGCTCGCCAGTGCCGCCAATAACAACGGCCACTTTTTGTTTCAGTCCAAAGAGAGTATCTAGGTAATTTTCGGGATTCGACATCCCAGCAGAATAGCAGAATCACCCTGTAATTAAAATGGATTGCTCTCTCATAAATTTGCACTATTTCCTCATACTGAACTTCAATTAATTTTGCTCACGCCACCTACAGTCAGAATCGAAAAGATAGTCGTCCTAGTCACAGCATTAAAAAGAAACAAACAATGACATCCAGCATCAACCATTGCAGCTATTCATCTATCGAGGTAGTGGATCGCCCATGGTTTCCTTATCTATGCACTGAGGTTGAGCATTGGGAATGGAGAACCTCCGGCGATGGACATTACAACTTTTGGATGGCACTCTCCGGTGAGGGCTACTTGCGCTGCGAAACGCAAACATTCCGTATATTTCCTGGCGCCTTTTTCATTTTCTCGCCGAAGCAAAACATCTCTGCAGCCCATTACTCCGGTCCAAGAATCACCCGTTTTTCCGCACATTTTCACCCTTTATGCAACGGAGAGAGAACGAGTCAAATAACTGACTTACCTCAATTGGGAGGTCAGGTCCAATCGCTGAGCCAGGCTCAACGCCAAATCGACGTAATTATGCGAATCGCCCTGCGCAGAGACAACGATACGGTGCTAGCTCACAAGCTCTATAATTTTATCGCACAATGCACGGGACAAAACCATGTAAACACAGAAGCCGCCCTCAATGAACGCGTATCGGAAGCACTCCGAATTTTTCGTGAAGCTCCAGCCTCGGTGGAATCTATCGCCCAAATCGCACAACAACTGGGCGTCTCACGCTCCCACTTCGACCGTGAATTCACGCGGCAAACTGGACAGGCCCCAAAACATTTTCTTATAAACTGCAAGATGATTGAAGCACGTCGCTACCTAGAGAGTAGCCATCTCAGAGTGGGCGAAATTGCTGAGGCGCTGGGGTACAAAGACATTTATTTTTTTAGCCGCCAATTCAAGCAGCTCGTCGGAAAATCCCCCTTACAATACAGAAAAGAGCTACAGTAAGTCCCCCAAGAAAGCTCACAGTGGTTACTCCTTACGGCTTGCTTCATGGGCAATATATCCAATGATCGGAATCGTTCAGTCTCCCACTCTAATAATAGCACTTCTATGGAACTTATACTCCTCCTATTCATCTTCGTGCTGGCGGCATTCTTAGGCTTTGAGCTCATCGCAAAAGTGCCCTCTCAGCTACATACGCCCTTAATGTCCGGGTCCAATGCAATTTCGGGCATCACGGTCGTAGGCGCGATACTCGCGTTACATAGCGATTCCAGCGGTTTCTCAATTTGGTTAGGCTTTGCCGCAATTATACTCGCCACCATTAACGTGGTCGGCGGCTATCTAGTCACCGACCGCATGCTAAGCATGTTTAAGAAAAAGGCCAAATAATGCATGCTGAAACGATTCTAAATCTATCGTATATTGTTGCCGCAATTTTATTTATACTCGGCATCAAAATGCTAGGCAAAGCGGATACCGCGAAACGCGGGAACCAGCTCTCGTCGCTGGGCATGCTAGTGGCCATTGTAGTGACTTTACTCAGCAAAGGGCTCGATTACCCGCTCGTCCTCAGCGCATTAGCCATAGGCACAGTCATTGGCATCTACGCGGCAAAGCGAGTAAAAATGACAGGCATGCCTGAGTTAGTCGCGCTTTTTAACGGTTTCGGCGGCCTCGCATCACTGCTTGTCGGCTGGGCCGAGTATCACCGTGTTGCCACCTTGTCAGGAGAGATCCACACACCGGCCCCCATTGTTCATTTCAGTTCCTTCTCCGCCACAGTCACTGTGTTGGCCATTTTCATAGGAGGGATCACATTTACCGGCTCCATATATGCCTGGGGCAAACTCTCAGGCCAGTTCGGTGGTCGCGCCTTGACCTTCTCCGGGCAGAAAACCTGCAATGGCTTTGTCGCGCTGGCGATTCTGGTCAGCAGTGTCATTTTCAGCTCCGCCCCGTCTGGAGAGATGGCGTATCCCATGCTGATTATTATTATTTTACTATCCCTGCTCTTAGGCGTTTTTGCTGTAATGCCAATCGGTGGAGGTGACATGCCTGTAGTGATCTCACTATTAAACTCTTGTTCCGGCCTCGCGGCTTGCGCCGCTGGCTTTGTCATCAATAATAATGTACTCGTCGTCGCAGGCTGTTTAGTTGGTGCGTCCGGACTCATTCTCACAGTGATTATGTGCAAGGCAATGAATCGAACTCTGAAAAACGTACTCTTTTCTGGTTTTGGCGCCACCAAACAGGCCGCCAGTACTGAAAGCAGTGGCGAGCTCAAACCCATTTCAGCCGAAGATGCCTATTACATACTAGAAGCCGCCAAAAACGTAATCATTATCCCTGGCTACGGTATGGCCGTGGCTCAGGCACAGCACGCAGTTAAAGAACTCGGCGAATTACTGGAAGCAAACGATTGCGAGGTCCGCTTTGCCATCCATCCGGTCGCGGGTCGCATGCCAGGCCACATGAATGTTCTACTGGCCGAAGCCGACGTGCCCTACGAGCAACTGGTTGAAATGGATGACGTCAATCCGACCATCGAAATGGTCGATGTTGCAATCGTCATAGGTGCCAACGATGTAGTGAACCCTGCGGCAGCCAATGATGAGAGCAGTCCGATTTATGGTATGCCAATTATTGAAGCGCATAAGGCCAAAACCACATTCTGCCTTAAACGTGGCAAGGGCGCAGGCTTCTCTGGCCTAGAGAACCAACTATTCACGGCACCAAATACACGGATGATTTATGGCGATGCCAAAGCTACCGTGACCAGTATGGTGGCTCAATTTAAAGAGAGTTAATAGAATAAACGCTGGCACCTCTAGATGCAGGTGCTAAGACAGCCATATGCAACAAAAACAAATCTCACTCGTCATTGACGGCTCTGGTAGCGCCGTCTTTGCAGGGCTGTTGAATGAACAGGATCAGTGGTTGGCGAAAATCGACCGTGCGGGCACTCCCCTGGAGGAGCTGTTTCCTGCCATACAACAGGTCTTACATGAGGCAGATCTGTCACTCGCGCATATTGGCAACTACATCTACTGCGAAGGACCGGGCTCCGTCTTGGGCTTGAGACTTTGCGCCATGGCGATCGAGACTTGGTCGCGTCTATATCCGGGTTCGCCACAATTCTATAAATACAATAGCTTACACTTAGTCGCGTATAGTTTGTTGCAAGCAGAGTCGGAACTACAACGAGCTCTGATCGTGGCCGATTGGAAAAAAGGGGCCTGGAACGCCCTCTACATTCGTAATGGGGAGGTAGGCGCCGCAGAAGTCATTGACGATGCACAGCTCGCAACCTGGAAGGGCCCACTCTACCACTTACCACAGCGTAAAGGCTGGCAAAGCCCGCCCGCCCAAGCAAACACAATCCGCTACCAACCTGCTCAGTTAAGTGCCCTTCGAAACCACAGCTCAATCTTGAACGCCACTTCAGGAGTGGAACTATATAGTAATGGTATCAACACCTTTCAAAAATGGACCCCGGAGCGCCATCGCGCATAAACCAGCTTTCAACCCAATCTGACCATTCGCACTCAACACAATACTTCATCACTGCGTTGCTGGGCCGAAATTGATCTGGCCGCCTTTGAGCGCAACTTAAAGCGCATCCAAGCCGCGCTACCAGCTCACATGCGCTATGTTGCCGTGGTCAAGGCAGACGCTTATGGGCATGGGATGCCCCAAATCGTCCGCCGACTGATGCAAAGCGGAGTGGACTGCTTCGCTGTAGCCAATGTTTCTGAAGCTGCTGACATTCGCCATATGGGTGCCGGGTGGCCCATACTCGTGCTCAGCCCGCTGTTACCTCAAGAGGACTACTTTTTGATCCAACATGATCTGACAGCGACCGTCAGCACTTTGGACGAATGCGAACGACTCAACAGCTTAGCGCTAGCCCACAGCACAATTATCAAAGTTCACTTAAAAATAGACACCGGTATGGGGCGCTTAGGTGTTTGGCATGACAGCGCAACTGAGCTACTGGCTAAAATCAGCACCTACCCGGCACTAAAACTCGAAGGCGTATACACCCATTTTTCAAGTGCAGATAGTGATCCTAGCTTCACTCAAATACAACGTAAACGCTTCCTCGACGTCATCGCAACAACCACGGCCCTCCCCCCCGAGCTGCTTATTCATGCCGACAACTCCGCCGGCATTGATACGCTGAGCAGCCCTAGCCCCTTTAACGCTGTCCGTATTGGCCTGCTGCAGTTCGGAATTCCACCATATCCAGAATCTGCACTCGGCCGCGTCGCAGTCGAACCAGTCTTTAGTTTTCATACTCGAATCGGGCTGATCAAAGAGCTCCCCGCCCATACCGACATCAGCTATGCACGCACCCATAGACTCTCCCGCGACTCTCGCATTGCGATCCTTACCGCAGGCTATGGCGATGGCGTACCGCTCAAATTAAGTAATCAAGGCTCGGTTCTCATCCGCGGCCAACGATGTGCCATCCTAGGCCGGGTGACTATGGATCAGACAATAGTGGATGTCACCGACTGCCCGGAAGCTAAGATCGGCGACCATGTGGTGCTCATCGGAAAAAATGCACCCAATGAAATCACGGCAACGGAGTTTAGCCACACCGCACAAACCATCCCTTGGGAAACACTTTGCTCAGTAACAAAGCGCGTTACACGCGTCTATGTAGGTTCGCGAGAGGTTTAAAAGTACCTCTCCGCACTTGGGATATAACGCCCATTCAGGATAAAAGACTTGTCCACTGAAAATAGGCTGATCATAGTCCCGCCCCGTGCTAGTAAACGCTCGGAACACCTCATTTCTATTCTCACTGACGCTTTCAATTTCCCTGAATGCGGCTCTGCCTGAACTCAGCTCTCTGGAACCATTAGAGTTCGATGAAGACGCACAACGCCTCGTCGCGCGCGGTGACGCCCGTTTGGACTTTGATAATACTCGTATTCGTGCAGATCGAATTACATACTATCAAGATTATGCACTGGCCGATGCAGATGGAAACGTGGTCATTTCCCGCGACGGGGGGCGACTCATCACAGAGCGACTGAGTTTCGATGCCAACGACAGCATTTTTTCGGTCGACTATCTACGAACCGGCCAGTGGCCTTACTATGTTACAGGTGTGAGTGCCGGCGGCACCACGCAAAACACCACCGTTCAAGGCGCCACCGTCTACTACGGCAACCCAAGCAAATTTGGACTTAGTGTAAGTTCCGACGAAATTCGCTATGTCAACGACGAGAATGAAGGCGAATACGTATCCATGGATGGAGCCACTTTTCGGGTCGGCAGCGTACCGGTGTTCTACCTGCCCGGCTATCGTCACTACCTAAGCAGCGCTCCGTATATGGTCGATGCCAATGCTGGCTCCGATGGCGAACTTGGCTATTACCTACAAACCACCACCTTGTTTCCCGTTGCATCATGGCTACGAGCTGGAGTGAATCTCGACTACTACAGCCAACGCGGAGTTCTAGCAGGCCCCACCGCACAGTATGCCTACAACTCTGCGCAGCAAAGTATCGTCGGCGCACTCTCTACAGGTGCCATCAATGACACTGGCAGTGACTCAGAGCGTGACCTGGACAGTTTGGGTAATCAAATCGAATCTCAACGCGGTTTTGCAGAATGGCGCCATAAGCACCATATCGGCGAACGCTTTACCGCGACTGCTTCAGTCAGTTACTGGTCCGACTCAGAAGTGACGCGCGATTTTCGTGACGACATTTTCGACGACAACGAACGGCCCGACACCTTTGCAGAGGCTGTGTACGCTGGCGACAACTACCTGCTCTCTGCATTCGGACGCTTTCGCCCCAACGACTTCCAACTCGTTCAAGAGCGCAGCCCGGAAGTACGCTTAGATATTCTACCCATCCCAATATTTAATACAGGCGCTTACCAGCGCGCATCATTCAGCTATGCGCAACTACGTGAAGACTTCGACCAAAATGCCCCAACAATCGGAGTCGAAAGCGAAGCGGACCGCTTTGACCTGACTTACCGCATCGAACGCCCGATTCTACTCAGTGACTGGCTCACCCTGACACCTCTCGCCGGAGCACGCCTGACTCAGTACGACAACCAACAAATCGATAATTACTTTCGCCCAAGTGCACTCTCTCCACTCGAAGACAGTTTCAATCGAGAGATCTATGAGCTTGGCTTTGACTTGGAAGCACGTGCATACGCCAGCTATCCCACAACGAATAAAACCTGGGATATCGACGGCCTGCGCCATTTGGTACGTCCGATCCTACGTTACCGCTACTACTCCGACCCCGATGACGTGAATGAAATCGCCACCATCGACCGAGAAGTTTTCGACCTGCAACGTCCACTGCTCGACCTGAGTGATCTTCGTAATGTTGATCAGATCAATGAAACACATTTAGTCCGACTGGGCGTTGAAAATTTGTTCCAAACCCGTGCCAAAGGTTATGGATCTCGCACTTTAGCCGCCCTTAATTTCTATCAAGATATCCTGTTCGAAAAGGAACTTCGTTACGATGGGGACGAAGAGGACACTTTCAATGCAACATGGGTGGAACTGGTATTAACCCCCGCACCTTGGCTTAAATTCGATCTAGCTAGCCGCTTTAAAACCGAAACACTCAGCTTGGAGGAGTTGCGCACCCGCACCACACTCAAAAGCGGTGAGATCTGGGAGATTGGTTTATCAACCGATCTGCTCAATCAACAAATCGACCAGTATCGCCTGGACTTCATCTACCGGATTAACGAGCGTTATTCTTTCCTATCGGACGTCGATTTCGACGCAGACACCGGCGATTTCACCAAAATCCGCGTGGGCTTACGCACCCGAATTGGCAATACTTGGGAATTGGTGTATGCGCTTACTTTTCGCGAAGGAGCACAACGTGAAAGCGATGTTGAATTCCAAATTCAGCTCAGTCTAGCAGGAGACGAATAACCCCCTCCTCCCACATACGCACGGCATGGAAGAAGCCCTCATACCAGATCATGACTTTGCGATTCGGCTACCGGCATTCGAAGGACCACTCGACCTACTGCTCTATTTGATTCGGCGCAGCGAAGTGGATATCTACGATATCCCGATTGCACGCGTGACAGAACAATACATCGAAATACTTGGTTCGATGGAAATACTGGATCTCGAACTGGCTGGAGAGTTTTTCGTAATGGCCTCCACCCTGATGTATATCAAGAGCCGCATGCTCTTACCCAAAAAAGATCAAGGCACGAACGAAGATGTCGAAGAAGACGAGATCGACCCCCGATGGGAACTCGTGCAACAACTGCTGGAATACAGAAAATTCAAAGAAGCCGCAGAAGACATCCGTAAGCTCATAATGAGCAGCAATGACCTCATCGCGCGTATCGGCCCCAAGGATGCCGTCGAGGCCGTGGAACGTCCACTCAAGCCAGTTGATTGCGTCGACCTATGGAATACCTTTAACCAGGTACTACGCCGTCTCGCTGAGCGAATTGACGAGGGACAGATCAATGCCGAGCAAGTGACTGTATCTGACCGAATGGAATTAGTCCTGCTTCGCATCAAGCATCAGACAAAGTTCCTTTTTTCCGAACTCTTTGAATCCACCACGACAATCACCACAATTGTAGCAAGCTTTCTTGCCGTACTTGAATTAACCCGTTTAAATAAAATTTCCTTACAACAAGATCATGCCTTTGGTGATATTTGTTGTATGCGCGTCGAAGCGCCTGATCCCACAGCACCCAATTTCGATTAACGCACAATGAACCGCCTCAACAATCATAGTAAACAACTCCCTCCAAAGCCACCCGCCCACTTAATTGGCGTAGGTCTGGACCATAAGGATGGTCATAAACGCATCACTAAAGCCGAGCGCTTTGCAATCGTCGGCGGTTCCCAGGAAACCCATGAGCGTATGACAGAAACGGCAATGAAAACATTTGAAACACTGGATCGCAAAGGCAAAACGCTGGAATCAGTCGATCCCAAGGAGTTGACCGACATCATCAAAGATAGCACTCCTGAATAAGGGTCACTTGACAGCAGGTAAACCTCACTTAGCTTAAATAATATTATGACGGATCCCCAAAAAGAAAACTCAACCGAGCCCCACGACACAAGCAAAGCCCAGCGTACTCCCACAAAGCCAGCTCCCACACTCACTTTTGAGGAGCTAGCTGAAGGCAAAGCGTCCCCTTCCACCCCTGCGTCCCCTTCCACCCCTGCGGCTCCGGCCAAACCCAAAATATCTTCGGCACCAGCGGCACCAGCGGCACCAATCAAATCACCTGCAGCTCCCAAGCCAGCCACGCAGCCCACTGCACCCGACCCATCTATTTCATTTGATGAGGATAAAGGCACTGGTGTGACAGGGCTCATCGTTGATGCTGTAGCCGCTGCCGCTGCGATCGCATTTGCAGTATTACTACTGCAAGACACACTCCCTTTCCTTAAATAAATACGTCAACAACCAAGACAATTATGTCCGATAAGATCACAGAACTCGATAGCTCCAATTTTGAATCCACGGTGACCAGTGGCTCCGCCCCAGTCGTCGTCGACTTCTGGGCACCGTGGTGCGGCCCCTGCAAGGCCATCGCGCCCATTCTCGAAGAACTTGCCACCGAACTTGGCGACGCCGTCAAGATCTGTAAGGTAAACGTCGATAACAACAGCGAAATCGCCAGTAAATACGAAATCCGCGCCATCCCAACCATCCTAATTTTCAAGGATGGTTCTGTCGCAGAGACTGTGGTCGGCCTCACTTCCAAGGACGACCTCAAGGCGAAACTAGTATAGTTTCGTAAAGGTATTTACATACATTCACACTAAAACTGCATCCAGACTAGGATGCGGTTTTTTTGTGTTCAAACAACCCGCATGCATCGAAAATCAAAAATAGCTCCGAATACGTATTCGAAGGCCTGTCAAATATACAAAAAAAACGCCCCGCATCCGGAAGGATGCGGGGCGTTGAAAATTAAAACAGCAACTGCTTACGCACCGACTTGGAATCGGGCGAAACGCTTGATCTGCATGTTCTCGCCCATCTTAGCGATCATTGCAGTCAAAAGCTCTTGAACGGTCTGATCAGGATTCTTAACGAAAGCTTGCTCCAATAGGCAAGACTCACTCAAGAATTTGTTTAGCTTGCCTTCAACGATTTTCTCAATCGCTTGTGCTGGCTTACCTTCAGCTTGTCCCTCAGCAACCTTACGCTCCTCAGCAATGATTGCTGGGTCGATGTCATCACGAGAAATGCATACTGGGCTCGCTGCAGCAATATGCATCGCGATGTCTTTTACAAACTGCTTGAAATCATCTGTCTTCGCAACGAAATCACTCTCACAGCTCACTTCAACCATAACACCGACCTTACCACCAAGGTGGATATATGTGTCAATGAGGCCATCACTCGCATCGCGACCAGCTTTTTTAGCAGCTGTAGCCATGCCCTTCTTACGAAGAAGTTCTACGGCTGCATCGAAATTACCTTCGGACTCAACCAAGGCCTTCTTACAATCCATTAGTCCAGCGCCTGTGCTTTCACGCAGTTCGCCGACCATTTTTGCATTAATTTGTACGCTCATATTATAAAATCTTTAAGGTTTTAGATCGAGTAAACTTATTTGCTCTCTTCAGTCGATTCAGGAGCAGGGGCTGCTTCAGTAGCTGGCGCGGCTGCACTTTCCTGAGCAGGCTTGTCATCCTCACCATATCCAGCAGGCAATGTCACTTCGACATCAGCTTGTTGCTCAAAAACCTGCTCACGAATAATTGGTCCAGCACTCTTTTGAATCTTCTTTGCTTCACGTTGAGCCAATCCATTCTGCGCAGCCTCTAGGATAGTATCAACGATGATACGGATCGACTTGACCGCGTCATCATTACCAGGGATCGGATAATCCAGCACTGTCGGATCCGAATTTGTGTCCACAAGACCGATCACAGGAATACCGAGGCGATTGGCTTCAGCTACTGCGATTTCTTCGTTCTTAGTATCGACGATAAAAACTGCTGCAGGCAACTCGCTCACTTCAAGCATGCCTTCGAAGTTGCGGTTCATGCGGCTCATTTGACGACGAATCGCAGCTTCTTCCTTACCAGGAAGCTTTTCAAGTTCACCCTCTTGGTCCATTTTCAGGAACTTGCGATATTTCGCGAGTGATGTCTTAATCGTGGTGAAATTGGTGAGACCTCCACCCATCCAGCGATTCACGCAGAATGGCATCTGGCAAGCAGTAGCCGCTTCACGCATGATTTCTTGTGCTTGCTTCTTGGTACCAATGAAAAGCACGTCCTTACCAGAAGCAACAACGTCTTCGATCTTGGCATATGCCTTTTCGAGGAGCGCGTGCGTTTGCTCCAAGTCAATGATAGAGATGCCGTTACGATTGTCGTAAACATAAGGCTTCGACTTTGGATTCCAGCGACGGAGCTGGTGGCCGAAATGTACGCCTGCATCGAGAAGGTCTTTAGGTGTTGTATTCATATTATGTTCAAAGCCCAGGTTAACCACTCTGGGAGAAACAATGTTTCTTTTAGTTATAGGATTGGTTATGTGGGAAAAATCTCCCGTTCCTCGACTCTAAGTGAGAAGAGAAGCGCAGATGGATACCAGTCGCCACCGGCAAGGCAAGCGTAAAGGCTGCTTTTATGCAGATCAGTTAAATTTCACAAAGTCCTAATTAAAAGACCGCCCACAACCACAGGTGCTGCTCGCGTTTGGATTGCGAATATCAAACCCCTTGCCACTGAGTCCATCATCGAAATCGACCTCACTGCCATCCAAATATTCCAGGCTGGTGGCATCGATTAAAAAGGACACCCCGTTGCTTTCCAATACCTGATCCTCTTCCTTTTTATCGTCAAAGGACATTCCATATTCAAATCCTGAACAACCTCCAGCCTCGACGAAAATACGAAGTATCTGCCCCTCGCCAGCTTTCTCGGCAGCAAGTTTACGGATTTGTGTGACGGCACTATCAGTTAAAGTAATCATCCCCACACGCAAAGCATCTAAGCCCTCCCTGTCAACAAGGCCATCCATTCAAAGCGACAAATCCTGACCGTCCACCCCATATACCTGATCCTGCCGATTACTCAGCCTGCTTTAATATTTATACCAACTCGGCTTGGCTGGAGGTTCCAGCCCTTGAGCTTCATAAGCTGTCTTAAAGTGCATTTTAGCGTAATTCTTCAACGCGTCAGCGCCCTTCTCAGCTACAATTTTTTTCGCCTGTGCCAGCACTTGACCACTGGCGCCTTTGACTAAGGGCTCACCGATCTCATCGGATAATCGCTTCATTTCACGCACATAGACTGCACGGGCCACAATCGAAGCCGCCGCAACCACCGGATCCGACTCAGCCTTGGTGCGGCTAACTAAATTAAAGTCTTTACGATCCTTTACGTAGGCATCGACCAATTTCTGCTTGGTAAACTGATCCAGCAGCCCCCAGGGCGCTGAACGCTCGTCCAGCGCTTGATTCAGCGATTTACCGTGATACCACGCCAACAACTTGTTTAAATTACGACCAAACTTATTATAGAGTTCATTGTATTTGGGCATGCGCGCAAAAGCAGTCTGAATCACGACGCCTTTGGTTTGGCGGATTTCTTTATCCAATTTCAAAATGCTGCCATCGGTCAGCTTTTTACTGTCAGCAACCCCCAACTCTAACCAGTGACGTACCATTTCACCGTCGGCCACAACACAAGCCGTCACCAGTGGACCGAATAGGTCCCCCTTACCACTCTCATCACAACCGGCATGCAAAGTGAACCACTCGGGGTTATGCACCTCGTCATAACCTAACCGCGGATCACCAGTAATCTGAGCCTCAAGAATATCACGAACAAAATCCTCGGTATTTTTCCCAGATACGACCAACTTCCCACTCTGATAGCCCACCACGTTAACCTTCTCCCCCTTAAAGGCAAATAGTGAATAAGCGACATCATAGGGCGACCACTCCCCACCGCTCTTGGCTTCCAACAAATCGGCCAGTTGATCCATTTTCTCATCATCGAGTTTGAGGGTGTACATCACCTTCTTCTTCGGGCCTTCGTCTTCGATTAACTTGGATTTTTTTTTCGGCATGTGGCAAATAGGGCGCGCTTCAAAGCATATGATTGCAGAGAGAAGATCAAGACACGATATGCAGCCAGCTTCAAAATCGCCAACTCGATTCTTGCCATTCTGCGTAGCAAATGAAATCTGCGGCTATGTCTAAACGATTTGTAGTTATCATGGCAGGTGGTCGAGGCGAACGCTTCTGGCCCGAGAGCCGTATCGCCCGCCCCAAACAACTGTTGCCGATCGTCGGCGACAAAGCAATGCTAGCACAGACAATTGAACGCCTGGCGGGGCTCGTTGCACCACAGGATGTCTTTGTGATCACCAACGCAGAACAACGTGACGCAGTGCTTGAAGTCTGCCCCGACCTCGATCCCAATAAAGTAATTGGTGAACCCATCGGTCGCGACACCGCTGCCGCAGTCGGGCTCGCCACTGTGCTCGTACGCCGCGAAGATCCGAGTGCCTGCTTTGCCATGCTCCCGGCCGATGCTGTAATCCACGATGCGAATGGCCTACGTAAAACACTGGAAAGCGCTTTTGCCGCAGCCGAAGCTCAAGCCGTATTGGCAACCATTGGTATCACCGCCAGCTTCCCCGCAACAGGTTATGGTTACATCCAGCAAGGCGAAGCCATGGGGAATTTTGCCGATCGCTGCGTGTATCAAGTGCAACGTTTCGTTGAAAAACCCGACCTTGAGACCGCACAAAACTACCTCGAAGCCGGCAATTATTTCTGGAATGCAGGTATGTTCATTTGGTCGGTGCCCACTATCGTAGCCGAACTCGAAAAGAGCACTCCCACACTCTGGCAAGCACTACAAACTATCGATCAAGGTCTGGCAAACAATCAAAACATCGATTCCTTACTTGCAGAGCATTACCCACAACTTGAAAAAATCTCAGTCGACTACGCCATCATTGAAAAAGCCCAAAATGTCGTAATGGTCGAGTCGGGCTTCGACTGGGACGATGTTGGCGAATGGCCTGCGGTCGCTCGCCACTACCCAGCAGATGACAACGGAAACGTCGTGCGTGGCCAAGCCGAGCTCACCGACGCCAGCGATAATATCGTCTACTGCCGCGATGCGAAACACCTCGTCGCCTTACTCGGTGTCAAGGACCTGATCGTGGTCAAAACCGACGATGCCACACTTGTCTGCCACAAAGATAAGGCACAAGAAATCAAAGAACTTGTCAAAAAAATCGGAGTGCAAGAAGCCTACAAAGGCCTAATGTAATGATGCACTTCGGATGTAAACCTAGCTGGATAAACTCAGCACTTGCTGCGATCGTCGACGAAACGCTTCAAACTCAGTGTGCTGAAGCGCAAGCCAAATCTAGAACGCCTGGCAACTTGCCTCACACATCACAACTCTCGAACAGACAATGAACTATCTGGGAATAGACTGGGGTGAAAAACGCATTGGACTCGCCTTCGCGGATGAGATCGGCATTGCGATGCCACTACAGGCAGCAGTAGCCGCATCTAAGAAAGAACGCATGCGCCACATCGAAAACACGATCGTTCAGCGCCGAGCGCAAGAACTGGTGGTAGGCTACCCACTCAATATGGACGGATCAGTCGGCTTCAAAGCCAAAGAGGTCGACGCATTCATACTGGAACTGGAAAAGCGCTTTCGGTTGCCGATCCACCGTGTCGACGAACGTCTCTCCAGTCACTCAGTCGAACAGGGGCTTAAAGGTCAGAAAAAAAAGCCCTCGCGCCAAAGCGGCGAGATCGACTCCCGCGCCGCGGCCCTAATTCTGCAAGATTTCATCGAAGAACGAAATCTAGGCAAGTAAATGCAGTGCAGTAAAGCCGCAGGTATCTCAGCTAAGCCTCGATATCCTGCCTGGCTTGCAAAGTGAGCGCCACAAAGGCCTCGACTGCCGGTTGAGGCGCCTCTGCCCGGTAGTGTAGTTCAGTCGCGATGGACAAGTTTTGCGGACGCAGCGGGATAAAAACACAGCCTGCGGTAAACAGGCGTCGCACACAGCTCGGCACGATCGAGACACCAAGCCCGGCAGCCACCTCAGTCACCAGCATCTGCATGCTCTCCGGCTCACTGACAATGCGCGGAGCAAGCCCCTCGCGCTCACAGGCACTGATGATTTGATCAAACAGCCCCATCGCCTGACTGCGCTGAAATAAAACAAAGGGCTCCTCAATCAGACGGCCCAACGCCAGCTCTGTTCCTCCCGCCAGTCGATGTTCTGCGGGCAACACTGCCATGAGTGTATCCACATATACTTGCTCCACGGCAAACCCTTGCCGGGCCGCTTGCGGCAAAGGTCGTGAAAAGCCGATATCTATCAAATCAGCATTAAACGCATCCAGCTGCTGCTGCACTGTCATCTCGACCAAACTCACCTGCACTTCTGGAAAAGCTTTGGTATAGGCTCTCACCAGTTGAGGTATAAAATGCGCGCAGGCGGAGCCCATGTAAGCGATTCGCAAACGCCCCACTTCGCCCCTGGCTGCGCGCTGTACCAATGCTTTGGCTCGCTGCTCATGCGCCAGCAACGCGACGGCTTCGCCCCAAAGCATCTCTCCGGCCGCCGTGACCTTAACCTCCCGGGTGCTGCGCCAAAATAAACTGACACCGAGCTCATCTTCTAAATCCGCAATCTGACGACTCACCGCGGGCTGCACGGTATTGAGCTCACGCGCGGCTGCAGAAAAGTTTTTCAACTCTGCCACTGCCACAAAGGTTCGAAGTAATCGTAGTTCCATAATCCTTATTTATAACAAATATGCATTAATGCGATCACTTATCAACATTTCCCTTATATCAAACTAAATGCTACATTCATGGCATTCACGAACTCTAATCGCAAAAAAACGTCATGCCACTTTCTGAAAAATCTCAAGCAATCCATGCACCACTCAGCCTACAAGCGATCTGCGTACTATCCTTGTTATCTGCGGTCGCGCCGATCGCCACCGACATGTATCTGCCCGGATTCCCTCAAATATCCGAAACACTGGGTGCAGGGGCCTCCGCAACACAGCTCACCCTCACGAGTTTCTTAATTGGGCTGGCCTTGGGGCAACTGGTGATTGGTCCCTTGTCGGACAACTATGGCCGCTGCAAGCCATTGCTATACGGAACCGCACTCACGATACTCTCAGGCTTGTTGTGCGTCATTGTCCCGAATATCGAAAGCTTAATCGTGCTACGCGGCTTGCAGGGTTTTGGTGGTGCCGCCGGCGTAGTGCTGGCCCGCGCGATCATCGCCGACCGCGCACCCGATTCGGCGACAGTTGCTCGGCAGACCCAAATCATGACTATGATAGGCGGCGTAGCGCCCATTCTGGCGCCCATCACCGGGACTTTAATCGTCACCACCGCGGGCTGGCGGGCTGTGTTTCTAGTCACCGCCCTACTCTCGGTGATCGCCTTTATCGGGGTCCTTCGTTATATCACAGAAAGCTTGCCTGTGGAGCAACGCGTCCATGCATCACGACAAGCGCTCCGGCACAATATCCTCCGCTTAGTCACCCACCGCGCATACCTTGGCTACACGCTGGTCACGAGTTTCGCCTTCATGGCACTCTTTGGCTATATCGCCGCCTCTCCATTTGTCTTTCAAAATGTGCTCGGTCTGAGCGCGACGCAGTATTCCATCGCCTTTGGCGTCAACGCGCTGGGCATCATTCTATTCGGCGCAATCTCTGCCCGACTTGTGATGCGAGTAGCCCCCCGCACACTCGTCAGTATCAGCCTTGCAGTGCAACTGATAGCGGCTGCGGCAGTGCTCATTTTCACCAGCATCGGAGCCGGTGCCATCTTTATAATGCCCGCCATCTTCTTCACAGTCGCCAGCGTGGGGCCTATCATCGGTAATGCCAGCGCTCTGGCTATCCGCCAAGTGCCGGAAGCGGCCGGAACGGCCTCCGCAGTATTAGGTGCCACGCAGTTTGGCTTGGGCGCCATCGCGTCGCCTTTAGTGGGCTTGATGGGCGAAAATAATCCACTCCCAATGGCATGCTTAATCGCCTGCGCGAGTCTAAGTGCAGTCATCTGTTTTATCAGTCTGACTCAGCGAAAATCCAAGGCCGAAGTGAGCGACATCTCGATCGCGGAAGCGTCGTAGTTCTCGAGTTCACCGCTAAACACCTCCTCGCAATGCCTCCCGCTCCGCCCACTAAGCCAGCCACGCAAGCTACCATTGGACGCGGCTTGCTGTGGCTCATGGCCACTGCAGCCTCCGCCTCCACAGCCACGATTTTTTACAATCAACCGCTGCTGCCGGATATCAATGCGAGCTTTGGCCTCGCGGAAGGTCGCATCGGCTTCATTCCCGCGGCATCTCAGTTAGGCTATTCCGCAGCGATTCTGTTGATCTCCCCGCTCGGCGATGTAATGGATCGACGCGCACTGATTCGCAATCTGTCCGGGCTACTGACACTAGCGCTGATAGTCGCCTGTCTCGCCCCGAACTTCATCACCCTAGTGTTCGCCTGCTTTGTCATGGGACTGGGGTCGAACATAACCCAGCAATTGATTCCCTTTGCTGCCTCGCTATCAACGCAGGAATCACGGGGGAAGGTAGTCGCCACTCTCATGACTGGGGTCACCATTGGCATTCTGCTATCGCGAACCATCAGTGGTAGTATGGCCGAATACTTCGGCTGGCGCAGTGTATTTCTCTCGGCAGCCATCATCGCAGCCGTGATGGGCATCTTGCTCAAAGTTTATCTACCAGCCAGCACGCCCACTGCCCAAATGAGGTATCCGCAACTGATCGGATCCATGTTTAGCTTATTTAAGCAGCATCGCTCCTTGCGGGATTCTGCCATCACAGGCGCGCTTTGGTTTGCCGCATTCAATGCCATGTGGGCGACACTGGCGATTCACGTCATGGACGCACCGATGTCTTACACCGTACAACAAGCAGGCTTGTTTGGCCTAGTTGGCCTAGCTGGTATCTTCGGAGCAAAATTGTCGGGGCGCTTCGTACACACACTAGGCTCGCGCAAGTTAATCACCAGCGGCCTAGTCCTCATCCTATTCGCCTTCGCCGTGCTAGTGCTCTGGGGAAATACCTTAACCGGGCTCATCGTCGGCATCGTATTCGTCGACCTAGGCGTGTTTGGGGCGCAGATCGCCAACCAAGTGCGCGTGCTCTCCATCGATCCCGCCGCTCAAAGCCGCATGAATGCCGTCTATATGCTGTGCTACTTCCTAGGTGCCGCCCTAGGGTCCGCGTTAGGGGTGAAAGTGATGAGTCTCGCAGGCTGGCAAGGCATGGCACTCTTTGGCAGCGCCCTAATTGCCGCCGCATTAGTGCAACATTTGCTCAGCCGCAAACACATGCCCGTATCTAATATGTAAACAGTGCTCTTTGAAAATCGTAAATCAAGACACAAAAAAAGCCCTAAGTCACTAGACTAAAGGCTCTTATATCAAAATGGTGCGGGTAGACGGAATCGAACCGACGACCTCTGCGTGGAAGGCAGATGTTTTACCTCTAAACTATACCCGCAGCAAATGAAGTTGTGGAAGATGTCGAAACTCTTACCAGTGGGTCAAGTCAGGAATTGATGAAAATCAAAAAAGATTTAACAAGATGACAGTAACGAAATGGGATCTTAACTAGCACGCAGTACTTTCAACAAATTGCGACAACCGTCTTCTATAATATTCATCACATGTTCGAAGCCCCTGTCACCACCGTAATAAGGGTCCGGCACTTCACTCACATTATGCTCTGTACAATAATTACAGAACAGTTGAATTTTATCTAAATACTGCCCAGTTCGATCCAACCGACGAGCCCCCGCTAGATTCTCGCGGTCCATGGCAAGAATGAGATCATAGTGAGCTAAATCGGCTCTTTCTAATTGCTGAGATTCACCGATCACAGGAATTCCTCGCTCAAGCATGACCTGCTGCATGCGGTGGTCTGGCGGTGATCCAGCATGAAAACCAATGGTCCCTGCTGACTCAATTTCAAACCCATCTGTCAAGCCTGCCTCATCAACTAAATGCTGCATCACGCAGTGCCCAGCTGGTGAACGACAGATGTTACCCATGCATAGAAATAAAATACGGTGCATCAATGCGTTACTGCATGAAAATAATGGAGAGTCCAGATATAAAACACCTAAATAAGCACGAAGAAACATCCCAATAAGTGCTCTTATCTGGATGACTCAGACTGTGCCAGGCGTGCAATATGGAGCTGTGCTACCCGTTCAAGGTCCTCAATCTGATTCACCTGCCCAAGTGAACCACGAATTCTGCGGGAACCTTCCATACCTTTTGTCAGAGCGATAAACTTAGGCCGCATCCAACGCAAATCACTATGCCGCTGCTCTCGATAGGGGCGCGCCATAATTTTACGGGTATAATCAATAATCGTCTCCCAACGCTCAGCAATACTCGGGGGTTCCGGCACGACACCATATTTCAGGTAATGCTTAATATCACGAAAAATCCAAGGGTAGCCAAGTGCAGCACGCCCGATCATTAGGCCCGAACAGTTCGTTTGCTGTTGAATGCGAATCACGTCCTCCGCACTGCTGATATTGCCATTACCAACCACAGGTATGGTTAACTCTTCGGCCACCTCAGCGATAACTGGCCAGTTGGCATCTCCTCGATAGCCCTGCACCTTCGTGCGGCCATGGATCGCCAACGCCTGTGCGCCTTCACACTCTACAATGTGCCCGACCTCTTTGGCCACGATACTATCGTCATCCCAACCTGTGCGAATTTTAACCGTGACCGGCGTATCAGGTACTGCGCGCACCACTGCACCCGTGACCATCCCAAGCTTCTTTGGGTTCCGCAACATCGACGAGCCTGCATCCATACATATGACACGATCGGCGGGACAACCAAAGTTGATGTCGATAAAGTCAGGCTGTAAACGGTCCACCAGCATTCGCGCAGCAGCAGCCATCGAGTCAGGATTCGAGCCAAAGATCTGTACCCCCATCGGACGTTGCGCCACGGTAAAGTCCACAGTCTCCCAGAGCTTAGGGTCATCGCGTGTCAAGGCATCGGCTTGCACAAACTCTGTAACCATCACATCTGCACCCTGTTCCTTGCAGAACTCTCGAAAAATGATGTCGGTAAATCGCGCCATCGGTGCGAGATACAGAGGAAATTTCCCATCCTGAAACCAAGGTAACATATGCACTAAATTTTGTATGCCTTCACTAAGGACTTTGCTTTTCGCTTCAGGCTCGTCGGAGTCGTCCTAGACACAGCCATCTTTTCCAGAGCCTGCATCACCGCTTTATCTGGTAAGAGATCCAGAATAAAAGTCTCCTCCAGTATTTCGCCAAGGCGTTGCAGCACTTTTTCACGGCGCTTGAGGTCTGCGTCTTCAATGCGCATTTGATTGATAAGATCTTTTTCTTCGGCAGTCATACTTTAATTTCAGGCGTGATAGCTAGGGCGATCGTTCCCTTGAAACAAGATAATATAAATGAAATCGGGGACTAAATTCGTCGATAAACTTGCCCCCGGACGGGAGGGCCTCATAAAGGATCATTTCAGATTTACTAAAACACGCCCTAGTTTATGCAACAGCTTTTGACCACTGCACTCATATTGATTTGGAGTATCGTTTGTTGCCATGCAACAACGCTCTCAAACACTCAGCAGCTCGCATACGCACAGAATTTTGACCTCGTGACAGAGCCTGATTATACACTGTTAACGGTTAAAAATTTGTTTCATAACTCAAACCAGAATCATCGCTATGTACTCGTGCCACGTCACGCGCCACTTCCGGCGCAACTTCCTGAAGATGCTGTAGTGATTCGCACCCCGGTGAAACGCGTCGTGGTGATGGAGACTGTTTACATTGGTTATCTCGATGCACTCGAGCAGCTGGATGGCATCGTAGGCGCGGCCACCATCGACTATATAAGCGCACCAAGTGTCCGTAAACGTATACAAGAGGGCACGATTCAAAGCATTCAGATCGGACAAAGCCTGAATATCGAAAGCCTACTACTGCTACAGCCAGACTTAATCCTGACCAGCATATCGGGCGACCCTACCTTCGATGTACCAGCCAAGCTGCTCCGTTCTGGATTACCCATCGTGATCACCTCCAGTTATATGGAGCGACACCCACTCGCACGTGCTGAATGGATTAAGTTCCTCGCACCTTTTTTTGATGTGACTGCCAAAGCAGACGAAGTCTTTGAGAATTCGGTGCGTCGCTATGAATCACTACGAGAAGCAACCCAAGGCATCCAGCAACGCCCAACTGTCCTCACCAGTGCCCCCTACTCCGGCACTTGGCATGTGGCCGGCGGGGCGAGCTACACCTCGCGTGCGATTCAAGACGCAGGCGGACAATATCTCTGGTCGGACAACACCCAACAAGGCGGCATTCCGCTGGATACGGAGCGCGTTTTTCTCAAAGCTGCTAACGCAGACTACTGGATTGATCCCAGTGGCTACCGCAGTCTCGGTGAACTCTTCGCTGCCGACCCACGCTTTGCCAAATTTCGTGCCACTCAAATCGGACATGTGTACAATAATACCCGTCAAATCGGCGAAAATGGTGGCAACAACGTATGGGAACGTGGCATCGTTCATCCCGAGGAAGTTTTAGCCGACCTCATAAAAATATTCCACCCCAGCCTGCTTCCGGATCACGAGCTCATCTATTACGAAAATCTAAAATAGCGACACTCTCAGTCATGCATCCATCCGAAAAATTCGTCGCACCAAACACCATCTTGACAGGCGTCCCACTCAAGCAATTAATCAACGCCAAACATGTCGCTCTAATTGCAGAGTCCTTTGCCCGTGTGGCACCCGGTTTCGACAGCGACATCTTTACAGCAACAGCAACACGTGGCCTGGAAGACTTGGAACTCAAAGACCGCGCGCGACATATCGCTCATGCACTGAATGCACAATTGCCCCAAAATACTGCGCAGGCCTGCGAAATAGTCATCCACTCCTTCGGCGCAAAATTGCCAGCGACGCAGGACTACGGTCTGGCACCGTTCTTCTATATGCCCCACTCCGAGTGGATCGGCCACTACGCAATCAACGACTTTGCCAGTGGCATGCGCGCCAACTACGAGCTCACCCAACGCTACACCGCCGAATTCAGCATTCGTCCCTTTATTATCAAACACGAAACTGCCTGCCTGCAACGGCTGCACTCCTGGTGCCAAGACTCAAGTCCTCATGTTCGCCGACTCGTCAGCGAAGGCACTCGCTCACGCCTACCATGGGCCATGCGATTGAAAAACATTCAACTCAAACCAGCGCTCAGCTTGCCACTGCTCGAGCAACTCAAAGACGACTCAGAACTCTACGTGCGACGCTCCGTAGCGAACCACCTGGGCGACATCGCCAAAGATCATCTAAATCTAGCTTTGGATACTTGCACCCGCTGGTTAGCAGAAAGTCGCTTGATCTTGGACGAACTACAGGCTCATAACCGTCGTTGGCTCATACGGCACGCGCTGCGCTACCCTGCCAAAAAAGGCAATCGCCGCGCCCTGGACATACGCATTGCAGCCAAATAATTTCTACGATATTAGGGTACGCGTCAATGTCCTAAAACGAAACACCTCAGACAGATACTGCCTGAGGTGTAAGCACCAAAAACCACTGATACCAGCAACGCCGAACAAGGGTTTGTTGGATGTTTTTTTTGTCCAATCGAAAGTCGCCCGTAGATTAGGCTAGATAACTGTTTAGCATCCAGATAGTCTTTTCGTGAACTTGTATGCGTGCGATCATTAGGTCCTCCGTCTGATCATCACCAGCATCCCCCGCAGCATCGCGGGCATTCTTTAAATCACTCACCAGTTTTTTGTTAACCTCTAGTAAGTGCTCAACCATTTGTGTGGCCGAAGAGTCTTCTGCAATTTCTTTGCTGCCTGCCATCTTTGCCAGATTACCGAGCCCGCCTGGAGCCAGTGAACCAAGCGCACGAATGCGTTCGGCAATTTCATCAATTGCGCTAAACAACTCTGTATATTGCTCTTCAAAAGCCGCATGCAATGCAAAGAATGAAGGTCCCCGTACATTCCAGTGACAAATATGAGTTTGGGCCAATAGCGCGTAGCTATCAGCGACGACAAGGCGCAGTGCTTCGACCACATTGGTCGATGCCTCGGTTGCTTTAACAGATTGGGATTTGGATTTTTTCTTAGCCATTTTCTAAACTTAGACTAAGCTTAGAAAAAATCAACTGAGTAGCTGATATAAAACTAAAGCCATCTACCGTTTTCCTAGAAGCGATCAGATCATTCTTAGAATTGGTATAATACCAGCCACATGCAACTAATTCACGTAATGAACGATACTAATAGCTACGAATACTATCAAACTGTACTTTGTTCAAAATGAAATTTTCGACGTTATTATTACTACTCGGCGGCGCCTGCTCGGCGTCAGACCACCCCTACACCATAGTCGATACGGCTCAGGCTCAGTATTATGATGCCCAGCAAACAATCGATGAGCCGACAGTCAATGAAAGCTATTTCGGTCAGGATGCACACTATAATGGGCACGCCCCAAATTACCAAAACAATAACGATGGCACTATAAGCGACCTGATCACTGATCTCATGTGGACTCGTGAACCTAAAACACAATTGACGCATGCTGAAGCTTTGTCTGGCGCTAAAAATTGTCGTATTGGTGGTTATACCGACTGGCGTCTACCAACCGCAAAAGAACTCTATTCCTTAATTCAATTCAATGGAATCGCGCCTTCGCCGCATCAGAATAATCACGAGAACTTTACACCTTTCATTAATAACGAGTTTTTTAAATTTAAATATACTCAGGCTAACAAAGCTCGGCGCATCTTCGAAACACCCTATGCCACGCGTACCCTCGACATCGACACCAAGCATTCAATCGCACCCGCATATTTTGGGATCGATTTTGCGAACGGCCAAATTAAAAGTTACCGTTTAACTGATCCAAATGGCAAAGCAGAAACCTTCTCAGTACTATACGTACGCGGAAACATTAATTATGGGCTCAATCAATTTAAAGATAATCTGGACGGCACAATTACCGATACCGCGACTGGATTAACCTGGATGCAAAATGACAGTGGTCAGACCATGGATTGGCCCGCCGCGTTGAAATATGCAGCATCGATGAAATTAGCAGGTTATAACGATTGGAGACTGCCAAATGCAAAAGAATTACATAGCCTCGTCGATTACACACGCTCCCCAGATAGCTCAGATTCTGCAAGCATTCAGTCAAAATTTAATGCAACTCCAATTATCAATGAACAAGGCATCAAAGATTACGCCTACTACTGGACCAGCACTTCGTATATAAGACCACGCCATGCAGATCGAGCAGTTTACATTGCCTTCGGCCGTGCTTTGAGCCACGTGGAAGACCCCTTGGCAGGCAAGGAAGCTTGGCTCAATATAAATGGAAGCGGCTCACAAGGCAGCGACTTAAAAAGTGGTGCGCCAGAGGCATCTCCAGAAGGACGCGGTCCACGATCCAACGTCATACGTGTGAATAATATGGTGCGCTTGGTCCGTGGAGGTACTGCGACCTCTAGCGAATAATAATCGCAGCGTAATTCGTATAAGTTAAACAGACCCGCGAACAGGAGTCTCCATGACTTGCTCTTGACAAGGTGGCATGGCGCCCGTTTGTCTAGCGACCTTCCTTAGGGGTGACCTGCATGGGTCTGAGATGCTTTCGAATAATGCCGAAGCGATCCCTTTGAACCTGATCCGGTTGACACCGGCGTAGGAAAAGGAATGGATCGTTTTTTTCAGCGATTCACCTTCAATCGCCCAAAGCCGGATCTCAACAACACATACATTGAGATCCAAAATGAAACACACTATCCGCGCCATCGCGCTATTAAGTATTGCGAGCATCGCCTTCGCCCAAGAAACAGAAGTTCAAATGCTGCCTACCACCGTCGTGACGGGCGAGTTGTGGGAATCTGACATTCAAAAAACCACTGCTAGCGTCACTGTCTTTGATCAAGCAGCACTTGAAAACAGCGGCACGCAGCACTTCGAGGATGTCATTCACTCAATCCCCAACCTGACATGGACCGGAGGCACTTCCCGCCCCCGCTACATTCAAATTCGTGGCATCGGCGAGAACTCACAGTTCGAAGGCGAAACGCCGGATTCCGCAGTCCGCTTTCTTATCGACGATATAGATCTAACCGGAGTCGGCACAGTGGGCAATCTCTTCGACGTGCAACAGGTTGAAGTGCTGCGTGGCCCACAAGCAGGCGCCTTCGGAGCGAATGCAGCCGGCGGGGTGATCAAAATCGTGAGTAATGAGCCCACTCCTTACTGGACCGGCCAAACCGAAGTCACAGTAGGCAATGATGACTTACGTTCCGCTGGCTTCGCGGTAGGAGGCCCACTACTGGAATCCGACCCCGAGAAACTCACCTTTCGTCTGTCTGCGAACAAGCTCGTGCAAAACGGCTTTCGCGACAACCACTACTTTGATCGCGACGACAGCAACGAACGCGACGAACTGAGCACACGGCTGAATTTGCGCTGGATCGCCACTACCGATTGGCAGTTTGACACCACCTTGTTCTATGCCGATGCCAACAATGGCTATGACGAATGGTCGCTCAACAATACAGAATTCGATACCTACTCCGATCAAATCGGACGCGATGAGCAAGAATCCATGGCAGGTAGCATCCGTACCACATGGACAGGTCTGGAAACAGTAGATGTCACCAATATCCTCAGCGGCACTCAAACGGACTCAGTCTACAGCTACGACAACGACTGGGGCGCAGGCTACGTCGCGTGGCCTTTTGCCAGCGGCTATTTAGGTTTCCTTCAAATCGATCGTGAGCGTGAGGTTTATTCAAATGACCTACGTTTCGACTCCAGCGCTCAAGAAGACGCTCTCGGCTTCATCGACCGCTGGACACTCGGACTCTATTATCAAAAACTAGAAGAAGACTCGGTCGCCGATTACGACGACGACTTTGGGACGATGGATGCCACATCCAGCTACGAAAACGAAAGCTTCGCATTGTATGCACAAGCCGCGCACGACCTGAGCGAGCAAACACGGATCATACTGGGCCTACGCATCGAGCAATATGACGTGGAAACCAGTAGTACGGGCGCGGACACAGACTATTACGATGGCCGCTTGAGCAATGGAAATAGCAGCGAAGACGGCACACTATGGGGTGGAAAACTAACCATCGAGCATGACATCAACGACAAGCACATGCTCTTCGCAAGTGCCGCACGTGGCTATAAAGCAGGCGGAGCCAATGTATCCACTTTCAGCTTCGATTTTGACCCTAAAACCTATGAAGACGAAACACTCTATAACTTCGAACTGGGTTTGCGTAGCAACTGGGCAGACGGTGCCATCAGCACTCAAATTACAGGTTTTTATTTACATCGTAAAAATGCCCAACTTCGCGATTCCGTCGGTGCTGGCGGTTTCTTCCGCTACCTCACCGTCAATGGCAATGATGCAGCACACTTAGGGCTCGAAGCCGAAGTAAGTTGGTATATCAGTGAAAACTGGTCCATCAGCGCAGGTCTCGGCCTGTTGGAAACAGAACGTGATAGCTATACAGCACTCGATTCCGATGAGTCCATCGATGAAGACCTGGATGCCGATGATATTGACGACCCTGTAGCCGTAGAAATTGACTCTCGCACTCTAGCCAATGCCCCCAGCTACAACTACCACTTGAGAGTTAATTATCAACCTCAAAGCGGACTCTTCGCACATGCTGAAGTAACTGGAAGCGACAGTTACTACGAATCCAATAGCCACAACGAAAAGCGAAGCGAATTTGCCACCGTCAATGCAGCTATCGGCTACCGCTATGACAATTGGACCTTCACACTATGGGCGAAAAATTTATTCGATGAAGGCTACGAAAAACGTGTGTTCGCCTTCGACAATTTCCATCCCGATGACAACTATAACGAGGTAGAGCGGCGCTACGAAAACCCCGCCAACCCACGCACCTTCGGCGTGACTGCCAACTATAGCTGGTAAGCACCGTCACTAAATCTCTCCAAGGCCCCGCTCCAACGAGCGGGGCTTTTTTGTAAGATTTATACCAATTCTAAGAATCCATGATCCAGTAGACGGTCGAAAGACAGCTTCGAAACTAAGTTTCGGGGGCGATCGACATTTCCCCGGTTATGAGAACCGAAGCTTCCAAAAATATCTCAATTAGGTTCAAACTTTTTGCGAATTCGGATGACAAGTTGCGCTCCATCCAGCGCTCGTCCGACGCGGATGTCATAAATGACGCCCCTACGTTTACATTCGACACCTGCGCCGGAAGTGAAAACCTCCGCATATGTTATCAAAGATAATCACACATCCGGGCGGTGCCCATAAAGACGACTTTCTAGCCTGTGCGGTACTACTCACACAGGCTCCCGTAGCGATTGAACGCCGCGATCCCACTGAGACAGACCTCTGCGATCCAGCTGTGGCGGTGCTCGACATCGGGCATCAGCATAATGCGGAGCTGCATAATTTCGACCACCATCAATTTCCGCGTGACCATGTGCCCACCTGCGCCCTCTCGCTGGTGCTACAGCACATGGGAATTTACGAAGATGCGCGCGAGTTTTGTAGCTGGCTGGAAGTCGCAGAGTGGTTTGATTGCCGCGGCCCCGTTGATACCGCCGCGTGGTTGGGAATGGATCGCGACACCCTAGGCAAGCTCAACTCACCGCTCGACATCACGATTCTGCGCCGTTTCGCAAGTCAGAGCGAGCATAAGCCCGGCGAGCCGATCTGGGAGATCATGCGCATGATCGGCCAAGACACAGTCGATTATATTACGAATTTACGCAGCCGCCTAGACTTCGTGGCAGAGCATGCGGAAGTCTGGGAATTTGACAGTTTTAAGGCACTCTTCATGCCACGCACCGATCCCATGCCAGACGAAGCATCGGCAGGCTTGGGCTATCATGTTGAGAAGCTCGGCTTGGAAGAGGAAGTGCTCGCACTCATTTACCCTGACAGTCGGGGCACAGGCTATGGCATGCGTCGCTTTAATGATGACACACGCATGGAGTTTACCCAACTCGAGGCCGAAAACGACGTTCACTTCACCCATGCCCGCGGCTTTATAGCCAAAACATCCAGTGCCGAAATAGAACGGCTAAAAGAATTAATCGCGATGGCCTACAAATAATCTTAAAAGTAGCAGCGTTCACCCTGAACCCTGCGCAGCGCCTAGCGGTCAAATACGTATTCATCCTAAACTCGACCCAAATTCGAACTTCCCCGCGAATCGAACTTCGACTTAATCAAAAATAGAATGAGAGAATTGATCACGCCCCGACGAGCCAAAGATATTATCTTGGCGACACTCAAAAAATTGCCGTCAGTGGCCTGCCCCATCAGCCAATGCGCAGGGCGCATTCTACGCGAACGAGTCAGCGCGGATCGCCCCTTCCCGCCTTTCAACCGCTCGATGATGGACGGCTACGCAATCCGCACTGCTGAGATCGACGCGAGCGGCACTTTCAAGATCATTGCCCAAGCGCCCGCAGGCGCGCCCGAGTTGACCTTAGGCAATGAGCCTGGTGTTTGCGCCGAAATCATGACTGGTGCCGTCGTTCCGAGCGATGCGGACTGCGTCGTTCCATACGAAGTCACCCGCCAAATCGACGAGACACATATGCAAGTCATCAATCGCAAGGACCATGCGGCAGGCGATTTCATTCACGCATATGCCAGCGACCGTCCCATCGGCGAAGTGCTGCTCGCACCAGGTATTTGCATCGGCTCACGCGAGATCGCCGTCGCAGCCAGCTGTGGCTGCAAAACACTCTTGGTATCGGAAAAGCCATCCATCGCAGTCGTCAGCACAGGCGATGAATTGGTCGATATCACAGCCACCCCAGCCGCCCACCAGATCCGCCGCTCCAACGATTTAATGATCGATGCGGCACTCAAGCGCCGCGATCTGCCTGCAGCTCAGTTAGCCCACTTGCCCGACGAACCGAACGCCTGCCAAGCGCAACTCCAGGCTCTCATCGCTCAACATGACCTGATCATTCTCAGTGGTGGCATTTCAATGGGAAAAAAAGACTACATTCCCGCAGCCTTGGACGCACTCGGGCTGCACTGTCAGTTTCACGGTGTTGCCCAAAAACCTGGCAAACCACTGGGTTTCTGGAGCCATCCCGAGTGCGCAGTGTTCACCCTCCCGGGTAACCCGCTCTCGACGCTTACCTGCTGGCACCAATATGTGCTCCCAGCGCTCGACCATTTTATGGGACAAGACAGCTCCCCAATTCCCCCACAGCTCAGCCTCGAAGCTCCGGTCAAAGCCCGCGACGATATCACGATCTTCCTACCAGTCAGTCGCAAGGCCAACAACATCGCCTCTGCCCAACCTGCCAACAATTCAGGCGATCTCGTTCGTATCCTACAAAGCGACGGCTATATCGAACTGCCCCCGACTCAGGAAAAAGGCTATCCGACTGGCAAAAGCTTCGACTTTCACCCCTGGTATTAGAAACTCTAGGCATGGAATTTACCCATATCGACAAAGACCAACGTCCCACCATGGTGGACGTTTCCGCCAAAACGGCCACGCAGCGCACGGCCATCGCTGAATGCTATGTTTATCTCGGCAGCGAGATCATGTCTGCCTTCGCTGAAGCCGGCTGGAGTAGCAAAAAAGGTCCCATCTTGGATACTGCTATCATCGCTGGCACCATGGCCGCCAAAAAGACCTCCGAGCTGATCCCATTTTGCCATCCACTCAACCTCAAGTCGGTCAAAATTGAGATCACTCCAGTCGATGAGGCGCGCTTACGGATCGAAGCAAGAGTCAAAGTGCTGGACCAGACTGGCGTCGAGATGGAAGCCCTCACCGCCGCCAGCGGTGCCGCGCTGACACTGTATGATATGTGCAAAGCGGCCTCCAAAAACATCGTGATCGAATCCACCCGTCTGGTCGAAAAGACCGGCGGCAAATCCGACTATCACTTAAACCCGACAGCTTAACGCCGTCCATACACTGATGACTCACCCAATTTACGGACTCGTCCTGGTCGGTGGCCAGAGTCAGCGCATGGGGCGCGACAAGGCACTGCTCCGCTACGGTTCAGGCCCGACACAACTCGAACGCACCGCCGCGCTGCTACAAAGCGTCTGCTCGCAGGTCTTTATTTCTCAACGCTTGGAGCAAGCCTTTGCTACACCCGCAGGCACCACTGCCATTTACGATCAGCTTGAGCACGTTAAGGGGCCACTCTGCGGCATCCTCTCAGCCATGCACACGCATCCGGACGCGCACTGGCTGGTGCTGGCCTGCGACCTCCCCTATTTGAAAACCGCTACCTTGGAGAAACTCATTGCTGCCTTCCAACAGCAAGCGCCCCAACTCACGGCCTATCGCAGTAGCCACGACGGCTTGCCCGAGCCACTCTGCGCGATCTATCCCGCAGGCAGCGATACCGCACTCTTGGCTCTATCACAGAAACTCGGTAAATGTTGCCCGCGTAAACTACTCATCGTTAAAGAAGCGTCGCTGGTGCAACAAGACGATCCCCGCAGTCTCGATAATGTCAACACCACCGAAGAATACCAACAAACCCGGGGCGAATTCACCACATAAACACGCGTCCCCGTCCACCCCTCAATCCCTTCGACTCTATCATGCAAATCCATATATTATACTTCGCGCAACTCGCCGACTTAGCCGGAAAAACTGAAGAATCCCGCAGCATCGACCACAATTCCCCCGCCGAACTTTACGCCAACTTGAAACACAGCTACAATTTCCCGCACGAGTTCAAGCATTTGCAAGTAGCGATCAACCACCAACTATCAGCACACAGCACCGAACTAAAGGACGGCGACTCAATCGCCTTTCTACCTCCCATGACTGGCGGTTGATTCTCCATTTGCACTGCCCCATTCATAATGAATTTTCATCTCACAGACCAAGCCATCGAGCCCACCAGCTTACGCCGAAAACTGCTCTCACTCTCAGCAGGCGCTTACTGCAGCTACGAAGGCTGGGTGCGTAACCATAACGAAGGTAAAGTAGTCAAAGAACTTCACTACAGTGGCTACCCGCAACTCGCCCCGAGTATTGCGAATACAATACTCAAAGAGGCCAAAGAAAAATTTCATATCGAAGACGCAGCTGTGGTGCATCGCACCGGAGCACTCACCACTGGAGACATCGCGGTTTGGGTGGGCGTAACTGCTCATCACCGTGGCGACACCTTTCTCGCATGTCGTTATATCATCGACAACGTTAAACACCGACTCCCGATCTGGAAAAAGGAAATCTACACCGACGACACCCAGGCCTGGATCGAAAGTAACCACTGCGGATGTGCTGACCCAAAGAACCTAGAGCATCCGCATCAAACACATCCCTGAGCCCACATGAAAATCCAAGCTATCTACATTTCAACTGGTCACGACTTCGTTGGTCGCCATGGAAAAGGCCGTCTCAACCACGGCATCCAAAAAGTCGATACCGTGGACTGTGTCGCGGGATCTGGGCTCGTCGGTGATCGCTATTTCAACCACAAAGAAGACTACAAGGGCCAAATCACCTTCTTCGATTGGGCCGTCTATCTGCGTATCCGCAAGGATTTCAACTGCCCCGAGCTCGACCCCGCCTGGTTCCGGCGTAATGTCTTAACCTCAGGAGTCGACCTCAACACACTGATCGGCAAACGCTTCACCTTGCAAGGAGTCGAATTCGAAGGCAGCGAGGAATGCCGCCCCTGCTATTGGATGGACGAAGCCGTGGCCCCTGGCGTGCATGAAGCACTCAAAGGTTTTGGAGGTTTACGGGCCCGCATATGCAACAATGGATCCCTTAGCTGTGATGGCTAAGGGATTCGCAATTATAAGAACAATAACTGCAGGAAAAGAATCTCTTTCGTTGATTATCATTTTGCGTATAATAACTTTTCGCACTCAATCAAATGCATGCCTAGCCCACATCCAACTCTACTCGCACCGTCTATCCTGGCGGGGGATCATGCCAATCTGCGCAGCAGTTTAAAAACCATTGAAGATGCGGCACTTGAATGGGTGCACCTCGACATTATGGATGGCCATTTCGTGCCGAACCTAAGCTTCGGTCCACAAACGATTAAAGCCATGCGTCCCGACTCGACGCTCTTCTTCGATGTTCATTTAATGCTGGATAATCCCCATCTTTACATCGATGCCTTCCTTGATGCAGGTGCTCAACAGATTACGATTCACGTCGAGCCCGACTACCCTGTGGCTGACACCCTCGCCTATATCAAATCAAAAGGCTGCAAATGCGGCGTAGTGCTCAATCCAGACACCCCAGCTGAAGATGCTAAAGAATTCCTAAGTGCATGTGATATCGTGCTCCTAATGACCGTACAACCGGGATTTGGAGGCCAGAGCTTTCGGCACGATGTCTTACCAAAGATCGAACAATTTGATCGTTGGCGTAAGGAACTGGGTCTCGATTACCGCTTAGAAATAGACGGCGGCGTAGATTTAGAAACGGCTCCACTCTGCACGCAACGCGGAGCTGATACACTCGTAGCAGGCACAGCATTTTTCAAAGCAACAGATCCGGCAGCATTCATTCAGTCAGTCACAGCGTAAGCTGCCAGGCTAGGCGCCTTGTTCTGACTTTTTCTGACGTTTGGCCGCCTTGGAGATCACTTCCACGTAAACGGTTTCCCCTCCATCGGTCAAAGCCTGCCCAATCGCCCGTGAAAGCGCACTCACATGTACTTCGACCGCAGAATCAGCAGTAATACCAGCCTTGCAGTCAAAATCCCAAAAATCCTGTCCCTCCGGTAGCTTCTTGTTACGTTCACGCTTAAGATACTTATTCACCTCCGCACGAATCGAATCGACCAAGCGTTCAGGATGGATTTTGGAGTGAGTGAGCGGAAAAGTTTTTTTCATAAGAGCGCGAAGCGTCTAGGGAATTTCCTCAAAGGCAATCGCTATCTCTCGCAAGCATTCATACCAATCCCAGACAAGGATCAACGATCCGTGTAATGGATGACTATACCTTGTTTGAAATCCACACGCAGCTGTATGGCTCCAGCACAATCTCACCTTCTAGATCACTGTAAGTTTGACCACTAATCAGGTCACACCATGACTCGGTCGCGATGAGGTTCAATTCCACCAATGGTATGGTCTGTTTTTCAGCAGACACATTATTCAAGGCAAATAGTGATTGATCGCGGTTGAGACTCTCGCGCCAAAATGCAAATACTTGATCGGAGAAGTGTAGCGTGTATTGAGTTGCATTCGGATGCAGGGCTGATTGTTTACGACGAATTTGTATAAGCCGTTTCATTTCAGAAAAGACCGCCTGATGATGACGAGTATGATCTTCCAATGCCGCCTGTAACTCATCCACAGGCCACTGATAACGATTGATAGTTCGAGCACGCCCCGTTTGTGCCATTCCTTCACGATTATTTTCAGTACCCAGTAAACTGTGAATATAAATGGCAGGCAAGCCCTCTAAAGCCAGCATGATGGTATGCGCGCACAGGAAGCGGGCCATTTGTAGATTGTCAGCTTCACCGCCAATGGTTTTAGCCATCGCACTGTAGAGCGATATGTTCGCTTCGTAAGGAGTTAAGTCCCCCTCTGGTGTGCGACGCATCGAGATTTCGCCGCCACTCTCGCGAATATTTTCGACCAAATCATTTAACTCCTCACTCGAAAGCAAGCCCTCAGCGGGACGTAGTCCAATGCCATCGTGTGAAGCGATAAAATTCAGATAGGCCCGACCACGCCGAGCTGGAGGCATCGACATCATCCATGTCTTTAAATGCTTACAGTTGCCACTCAAAATCGAATTCAATAATAAGGGAGGCAGTGAAAAGTTATAAATTAAATGCGCTTCATTATCATTACCAAAATAACTTAAATTTTCGCGATTGGGCACATTGGTCTCTGTAATGATGACCGCGGAAGGCTCCAAATTCTCAATCACAATACGGAGTAATTTGATTAACTCATGCGTCTGTGGTAAATGCACACAGTTACTCCCGGATTCCTTCCACAAAAAAGCGATCGCATCCAAGCGAAAGTAACGAATCCCCTGCTCCACGTAATGTCGTATAATTCGTACGATTTCATAGAGTACCTCTGGATTTTTGTAATTCAAATCCACCTGATCCTCACTGAAGGTGCACCACACATGTTTCTCACCATCCACTGTCTTTACCTCAGTCAATAATGGCGTGCTTCGTGGACGTACCACCTGAGACAGATCTTCGTAGTCCGTACCTTCGATAAAATAATCACGGCCAGGGTCTCGGCCTTTAAGAAAATTCTGAAACCAACGCGATTGGCTGGAACAGTGATTAATCACTAAATCAGCCATGACATCAAAATCCTCTGCGATGGACTGCAGGTCTTCCCAGGTCCCGAGATTGCTGTCGACTGCCTTATAATCAATGACAGAGAAGCCATCATCCGAGCTATAAGGATTGAAGGGCAGCACATGCACAGCGCTCAGAGTATCGCGTAGATCACGCACAAGAAAATTCTTCAGCTCTCTCAGCGGCTTACGCGCTTCGCTGATAATGGAATTCCCGTAAGTAATCATCATTACGTCCGACTGATCCCACTTACTGGTCCCCAAGGCGACTGGCGCCACTTGTTCCGACATATTAGCCGCTTCGAGTAAATGATCGGTAATTTCTTCAGCCTGATCGGCACCGTAAATTTCATTTACATGCAACGCAACACGCTGACGCACACGCTGCGTTTTAGGGTGTAATGCTGGGTTAACCACAATCTCGGAGCCAAATTCTTGTCGATCATCCTCCACAGCCTCTTTAAGTTGATGCAAAATATCGGGCACAGCAGCAATGACTCGTTTCCAGCTCGGCATAAATGGCACATCCATCGATTTGCTCGGATCTAAAAACTCCTCGCCTGCATTGAGAATATTCTCGGCAAAGACCTCCACCGCCGAGCCCTCAGTATGACGGTCAAACTTCAGCCCATTAATCATGGCATCACTATGATAGCTATCGACCAAGTCCAGCGCGATGCGGAAATAAGCCGCCTTAATCGTGCGCACATGCTCATGTGAAAAGACCTGCCCCTGTGTGGCCATCTTACGATAGAGCGACTTCGTGATATCGCAACTCATCTTCGATAGCCCACGACTGCGATCTTCCAGCGAGAGGTCTTGGTGCTTATGGTCGTAGGTGTCAGCGACGTCCACCTGACAAATCTGATTGGTCGAGTAATTGCGTTGCATTTCGGAAAGTACGCCCATTTCCAAGCCCCAATCCGAAGGAATGCGAATATCTTCAATCACATCGCGTTGCATGGAGAACTCACCTGCCAATGGATAATGAAAACTATCTAAATAATCTAAATATTCATTGGCTCCGCAAACTTTCTTAAGTGCACGTATCAGCGGCGTCACCAGCAATCGGCACACCCGCCCATTCATCGAGTTATTGGCGACACGTGCATAGTAGCCCTTACAAAACTTATAGCTAAAGGAGGGATTTGCCACTGGATATATGAGACGTGCCAACATATCACGCTTGTAAGTGGTGATATCGCAATCGTGCAGCGCGACTGACTGCGCCTTTCCAGCAGCCAGCACATATCCGAACATGTACCAAACATTACGCCCCTTCCCCATCTCCTTGGGGGCCAAGCCTTTTTCTTTTAAGAGTGCATCGATCTTACGCAAGCGAGGCCCATCATTCCAAAGCACTTCCGGTTGTTGCGGTAAACGGCTAAAGAACTCCAAAGCATGCCGGTACTCGGCCTCATTGGCACGATCCAGACCTACCACAATCTGATCTAAATAAGGCACATCCGCGAGCTCGTCTACAATCGAACTCAATGCCGGCATTTTTAGTTCTGAATACAGTGAAGGCAGTACCAAGGCCATCGGCCGGCGCTTCCGAAATTGCATTAGATCCGCCTCAAGCTTTTCCAGTGGACGGTTGTTGAGCTGATGCAGTGTCGTGATCAGTCCGTGTTGATGAAAGTCTCCCATAGTTAGTTTAAGTATTAGGTATTTAGCAGTATTCGTTTAGGATAGATAGCACCGCCGCATTCCAACCTTTGGAAGTCGGAAACGGAGCCTGTAGTACCCGCGGTGCCTGAGGTGTAATATGCGGGCCATCAGCATGCGGAATGACTACCGCAATGTCAGCCGCTTCGAGCATTGCGGTATCATTGGCACTGTCTCCTAATGCCACCACTATCCAATTCACGGTTGGCTCTTGCGTTTTAAAAAAATCGAATACTGCGGTCAAACCATCCGCTTTATCGGCTGTTCCCATCAGGTGCCAAAAGCGCCCCCCCCGTAACATGCGTATTCCATCCACTGCCAATGCCTCAGCAAAAGCAATGCGATGCAACTCCGTATCATTCCATACAATGGGTTCAGTAGCAAGACGCGAACGTGAACGCTGTGCTTGCTGAACGGTCAACCCCGTGCGTTCAGCTAATTCTTGATCACTCCAGTCCGCAAAACCTGCAAAACGATAGCCCATCGCATGACGCAATTGATGTGCAGCGCTCAAGATCTCACTACGCGCCACCCCATGTATCTCTACCGTATAATTGCCTCCCCGTTCTTCCTGTATGGCTAGTAAACCTCCATTCTCCGCAACGATAGGTGAATCCAATTTTAATTCCTTGGCCAAATCCTCCATTTCCGCCAGCGTCTTACTTGAATTCAAAACCAAAGGCAGCCCTAATTCACGTAAGCGGGCAATTGCTTCTCCAGCCGCCTCATACGAGTATGTATGGTCCAACAAAGTCGCATCTAAATCAGTTACGAACAACAGTTTATGCTGCAATCCCATAAAACTTAATGTGTCGCGTTTAAACTCCGGAGGACTTGCACTCGCACAAAGGCTGGCTTGGGCTGCTCCGCCACAAAACACCTAAGCATCATAGAGAGCCATCGCATAAATAATCGCATACATTGAGTAAACATATCCAACGCAAAGCAAATACTATGCCAATTCAGAAAACAACTCTGTTCACAAGCTAAGTAGGCCATTGCCAGGAGTGCTAGATTCCCAAGCCACAGCAACCATCAGCCTCCATCTGCAATTAAGAAAAAGCAGCAAGAAATACTCAAGGCACCCCCAAAACTGTAAGGCCCGCCCCCGCGGCAAAAGCAAACGCTATCTATCAGCACTCGGCAAATCGACATCGACTTCTACATCTTCTGCGTAATCGACACCAGGTAGACCAAAACCGAAAAGTGACAGAAAATTATTTTGGTAGCCTGCGTAATCAGACTGCTCATAGAGCGTCTCACTGCTGATCCCTGGCCAGATATCGGCAACCGCTTGCTGCACGTCCGGCTCCATTTCCCAATCATCTACCCGGATACGCCCCTCACTATCCAATTCTAGATCCTCCCCATAAAGACGCTCATTGAGCAAACGCACCATTTGCTCAATGCAATCTTCGTGTGTGCCCTTGCCCTTCATGATTTTAAAGAGAATGGAAATATAAAGCGGCACCACAGGAATCGCAGAGCTCGCTTGCGTAACCACAGCTTTATTCACTGCAACATAAGCCGCACAATCGTATTTTTCAGTAATGGCCGCTGCAGCACGTTCCACATCTTTCTTCGCTTGGCCAATCGTACCGTTCGTATATACAGGCCAAGTCAACTCGGGTCCAATATAAGAATATGCCACACTCTTGGCCCCCGGTGCCAGCACTCCAGCCTGATCCAATGCTTCCATCCATAACTCCCAATCCTCGCCTCCCATAACTTTTATGGTATGCTCAACATCGTCGCCCTCAGCGGGTTGGATGGTGACCTCGTTAACTTCATTCTTATCGGTATCGAGCGTGCGATTGGTAAAAGGTGCGCCGATCGGCTTCAATACAGACTTGTATGTCTCCCCCGTCTTCGGGTCAGTACGACGCGGTGAAGCTAGGCTATAAACCACAAGGTCGACCTGCCCCAGATCAGCCTTAATCATTTCAATCGTTTGAGCCTTTATCTCATCGGAAAACGCATCCCCATTGATACTTTTAGCGTAGAGACCTACCTCATGGGCAGCTTTTTCGAAAGCAACGGAATTATACCATCCGGCACTGGCAGGTTTACCCTTGATTGAGGGACGCTCAAAAAACACGCCCAAAGTGGCGGCATCATGACTGAACGCAGACGCAATCCGAGTCGAGAGGCCGTAGCCAGTTGAACTGCCAATAACGAGAACTTTCTTAGGGCCACCGGACATCTTGGCCGCTTGAGCAATTTCAATTTCCTGGCGAACTTTGGCTTCGCATCCCTTGGGGTGCGCAGTAATACAAACAAATCCTCGAATACGTGGCTTAACAATCATAAGTCTACAGTGATATAATTTAGGGAATAAAATCGTAAATCAAAACAGGGAATACCTGAGTGGCAATGGGTAATTCGCTGTTTCGTTTAGCCTTTGCCAATACCGCTAGCCTCAAAACCAATCTCACGCAAAGCTTCCAAGTCTAATAAATTACGACCGTCAAACAGGAAAGCAGGCAGCTGCATCTGATCATAAATTCTCTGAAAATCGAGCGCCTTAAATTCATCCCATTCAGTCAGCACCAAAATCGCATGTGCATCCCGGGTCGCGGCATAGGCATCCTTACAGTAACTGACGTTGGGATGATCTGCGTCGATACCTAAATCACGTTGAATCTGTTCGACCTCAACCTTTGGATCATAAATAGCGAGATTGGCCTGCTCATCCAACAAGTCCTGGCAAACATAGATCGCGGCGGACTCACGTGTGTCATTGGTATCCTTCTTGAAGGCAAAGCCTAGAATCGCAATCTTCTTGTCCGAAACCGTATTAAACATTGCGGAAATGACACGATGACTGAAGCGATGCTTCTGATAGTCATTCATCTCGATCACACTGTTCCAATAAGCCGCCACCTCAGGCAATCCGAAATGTTCACAAAGATAAACCAGATTGAGAATATCCTTCTGGAAACACGATCCACCAAAACCGACAGAGGCCTTCAAAAACTTAGGACCAATCCGGCTATCCGTGCCAATGGCATGAGCCACCTCGTCAACATTGGCCTCGGTTGCCTCACACAGTGCTGATATCGCATTGATGGAAGAAATACGCTGCGCTAAAAACGCATTGGCGGTCAGTTTGGATAATTCCGAGGACCATAAATTAGTCGTGAGCACACGCTCACGTGGCACCCACGTCGCATATACATCCACCAGCTTCTGAATGGCCAGCTTCCCCTCTGGGGTTTGATCACCACCGATCAAAACACGATCGGGTGCCTGCAAGTCAGTCATGGCTGTACCTTCAGCCAGAAATTCCGGATTGGACAAAATCTGAAATTTCCGCCCGTTTGAATTCGATTCCAATATCCGCTTCACCGATTCTGCCGTGCGTACCGGAAGAGTGGACTTTTCCACAACAATCTTATCATTTTCTGCGACTTCGGCAATCTTGCGCGCACATTTTTCAATATAACGCAAATCTGCAGCTCGCCCGGCACCCACCCCGTAGGTCTTCGTTGGCGTATTCACACTGAGGAAAATCATCTCCGCATCACGAATCGCCTGATCGATATCAGTGGAGAAAAATAAATTTTTACCACGTGCTCCAGCCACAATTTCGTCGAGGCCTGGCTCAAAAACCGGTAATTTTTCGGAATTCCAAGCATCAATACGTGCTTGGTTAATGTCCACGACTGTAACAGTATGTTCACTGCACTGATGTGCGATCATAGCCATCGTGGGGCCACCTACGTATCCTGCGCCAATGCAACAAATTTTCATGCCTGATTTAGCTACAGTATCTCATACCTCTGACAAGGGAATTTTATAAGTAGTCGAGACTCATTACAGTTGAACGAAAGTCCATCTACCCTCGACTTAGAAATTAATTACGATGCCCACGATCCTAATATTCCTGAAAGCACCCCGCAGAAACTACGTAAAAACCCGACTAGCACACGCAGTCGGCGCTGCGGATGCGCTCCACGCCTACCGTGCCTTGGTCATGCGTCAATTAACTGCACTGCCAAAAAAGTCACCACTGGAAATTCATTACACCCCCCGCGACGCGCAAGCAGAAATGCAGACCTGGCTCGGTCAAAACAATAAGTACTACCCTCAATTTGAAGGTGCCTTGGGTGAACGCTTAGAACAAGCAGTCGCCGCAGCCTTTCAACGTGGCGCCAAATCCGTCGTCTGCATTGGTGGCGACTGCCCACAGCTCAATGCATCGCATATAGAAGAAGCAGAGCGGCAACTACTGGCCGGAGAAGACGTCGTATTCGGCCCCAGTGAGGATGGTGGCTACTATTTAATCGCGATGAAGACGCCCCTCCTCGAACTTTTCAGGGAGATCCCATGGAGCACAGCTCACACATTACAGGCCTCACTCGATAAAGCCCAAGCACTACAATTAAAAGTTGCTCGCCTGGAAACTCTTTATGATGTTGACCAGATTCAGGAACTGGAACGCGCTCTAGCAGACAAGCTGATTCAAGTTTAAAACCTCCAGCGGCAAACAGGACAGGCACCCTAAAACTTGACAATGGACACTTGTTCACCTAAACAAGTGCTCACCATGAAAGATCTCACAACGCGCCAACAGGAAATCCTCACCTTTATCGAGCATTATGAATGGAGAAATGGCTACTGGCCGAGTATCCGTGAGATTCAGGAGAAATTTAATTTCAAGAGCACCAACGCTGTGATGGGGCACCTACGCGCCTTGGAAAAGAAGGAAGCTATCGAACGCATCTCAGGGCAGGCACGCACATTTCGTATCCACCGCCCCGATGCACCGGAAATGAACGCGATCCCAGAAGACGCAACTGAAGTTGTGGACATACCTGTTATGGGTGATATCGCTGCAGGCTATCCCGACCGCGTCGAACCAGCAGGAGAAATCGGCCGCTTACAAGTCGACATTGCTAGCGCAGGTTATTCGAGCCGACGGCGCAGTTTTGCCCTGCAAGTTCGGGGGGATAGCATGGTTGATGCAGAGATTTATGAAGGCGACATGGTAGTCATAGAACCGCGTGATCCCCGCAACGGAGATATCGTGGCTGCGCTCATTGATGGCGAAACCACACTCAAACGCTACATACAAAGAGGCAGTGAACCTCCCTATTTAAAGGCTGAAAACAAGTTCTATCCAGAGCTCTACCCAATCAACGAGCTCACTGTTCAAGGCGTGGCCAAGGCTGTAGTACGAAGCCTATAGTACGAAGCCTATAGTACGAAGCCTGTAGTATGAAGCCTGTAAAATAATAAAGCTGCTGCCCAAACTGGAACTTTAAGTTGAATCTTAAGCAAGTTGCGCATAGATGTAATCGCAATCTTCCAATTAACGATTTAACATTCTACAGCACAACATAACATGCCAATCACATTCGACCACACCCGTATTCGCGTCTCCAACCTCGAAAAATCAATCGATTGGTACTGCCAGACTTGCGGCTTCAAAGTTTTAAAACGCACCGACAAATCCCCCAGTGGCAATCAGCTCGCTCACCTACAGATACCAGGCAGTGCACACAACCTAGAACTAACCTACTCTCCAGACTATGAAGTCAAAGTCCCGGAAGATCTGGTACATACCTGCATTCGCGTCGACAACATAATCGCTTATTGCGAAATGCTGGAGGGGCTCAACCTCCCCTTGGATCTCTGGCCATCAAACTGGCGTGAAAAATTCAGTGATGGCAAAAAAATGGCCTTTATCACGGATCCGGATGGTTACGAAGTAGAAATCCTCGAACATTAAGACTCGCCAGAGTTAAACAGGCATAGCAAAAGCTCCCTACTAATTCCACATTTAGCGAGTCGTCTAAGTATAACTTCGGCAATTACGCCTTGTTTCATGATGGATCCACGTCAAAGGACATCATGAGAACAGGAAAAACTCTAATACTGGCAACGCGCGAATTTGCCAAAGACAACACAGCCCAAAGCTGGGCCCACATACTATCGACTATTCTATATATGCTAGTCGTCGCAGCCATTATTATTTGGCTCCCCATGTGGTACCTACGACTTCCAGCCTCAGTGCTACTCGGCCTATTAATGGTGCGCATGTTTGTGATCTATCACGACCACCAACATCACGCAATCCTCCCCCATTCCAAACTAGCCAAATGGCTCATGCGCCTAGGAGGCATCCTTGCCATGACTCCCAGCTGTATCTGGCAACACTCACACAACCATCATCACAACCACAACTCAAAGCTTCGAAGCACACACATTGGCTCATACCCAGTGATGACGAGTGAGCGCTATAAAAACTCAACCAAAAAAGAGCGGCTTAAATACCTACTCATGCGCCACCCTGTCACCATCTTATGCGGGTATTTTACAGTGTTTATTTTGGGCATGTGTATCATCCCAATGCTGGATAACTTGAAAGCTAATAGGGATTCGCTCATTGCCCTGTTGGTCCACGCACTACTCTATACACTAGTGATCAGCGCACTCGGATGGACACTCGCGGCGTTCACGATATTTATACCCTTCTTCACCGCAGGTGCCATCGGCTCCTACTTATTCTACGCACAGCATAATTTCCCCCAGGTCATCTTTAAAGATAAAGAAGGTTGGTCCTACGAAGGGGCAGCATTGGACTCCTCAAGCTTTTGCAAAATGGGCACAGTCATGAATTTCATGACCGGTAACATCGGCTATCACCACATCCATCACCTCAATGCGAAGATTCCCTTCTACCGCCTGCCGGAAGTGTATGCGAAACTACCTGAGCTACAAACACCCCGTATCACCACATTACATCCTAAAGAAATTCTACGCTGCTTAAGCTTAAAAGTCTGGGATGTGGAGCAACAGAGACTCCTACCACTTAAGGTAGCGTTCCCCTCAGATTCCGCGAAGTAACGTAGTTTACGCAGCTTCGACTACTTTGACTCTTTCTCCGACTCCAATAGAATTTTATATTCTACCGAATCCACTAAGGCCTCCCAGGTCGCTTCGATAATATTATCACTAGCCCCAACAGTGCCCCAGATTTCATGGCCATCCGTCGACTCGATTTGCACGCGAATCAGCGCATCCGCACCATGTTGACTATCTAAAATACGCACCTTGAAGTCGATCAGTTCCACATCCATGATTTCTGGAAAGACGGGAGCAATGGCCTTACGCAAAGCATCATCCAAGGCTCCAACTGGACCATTGGCCTCAGCCACGGTATGATGTATCTCATCACCAATCTTCACCTGGACAGTGGCTTCAGAAACAGTTCGCTTCAAGGACGATTGATGTCCGACCATCACACGGTAACCGATTAACTCAAAATCCTCTTTCTTACCTTTCAGAAAGCGATTCAATAACAACTTAAACGAAGCATCTGCAGCCTCATACCCATAACCTCGAAATTCAAGCTCTTTCAACTCGGCAAGGAATTCTTTGAGCTCCGGAGAACGTGGGTCTAAATCCACCCCGATTTCCTTAGCCTTCATCATCACGCTACTGCGCCCAGACATGTCAGATACCAACACACGGGTGCGATTACCAACCAATTCCGGCTCGATGTGCTCGTAACTATGCTTCACCTTTGCAGCCGCGTCAGCGTGCACCCCTCCCTTATGCGCAAAAGCAGCCGGGCCTACAAAAGGAGCAGAATTATCAGAGGCACGGTTCGCCATCTCATCCACAAAGAGCGACAGATCACGCAGTTGCTTCAGATTGGGCGCACAGTTTAGCTCCTTGCCCATTTTCAAAATTAAATTTGGGATAATCGTGGTTAGGTTGCCATTACCATTGCGTTCACCGACCCCATTGATGGTGCCTTGCACCAACGCCGCCCCCGATTCCACTCCAGCCAGCGACACAGCGACCCCCAGACCGGAATCATTGTGACAATGTACACCAATCGGTGTATCAGGAAAATGGGCCACCACTTGGTCAACAATCTCATTCACTTCGGAAACGAGCTTGCCACCATTGGTATCACATAAAGTCAGGTTAATGGCCCCACCTCGCTTAGCTGCTTCCAGAGTCTGCAATGCATAGTCCGGATTATCACAAAACCCGTCAAAAAAGTGCTCTGCATCATAAATAACTTCACGCCCATTTTCTTTCAAAAAACGAACCGAATCTTCAATCATCTTCAGATTCTCCTCCGCAGTGGTACGCAAAATTTCAACTACATGTAAAAGCCAAGTTTTTCCAAAAATAGTCACGACTGGAGTCTTCGCATCCAAAAGCAATTGGAGCTGTGGATCCTCCTCCGCAGTCAAGCTGGCACGACGAGTCGAACCAAAAGCTGCAATCTTCGCATGTTTCAGATTTAGCTTCTGAGCTTCCTCGAAGAAAGCCATATCACGCGGATTTGACCCAGGCCAGCCTCCTTCAATATAATCAATACCAAACTGATCCAATTTCTCGGCGACTCGAATCTTACCGGCTACCGTAAAAGAAACACCCTCGCCCTGTGTGCCGTCGCGGAGTGTGGTATCGTAAATTTTAATGGCTTGTGTCATAATGCTCGCTGAATAGGGAAAGCGGAGAAAAACAATGACTCATCGCAGTCGGCGCAAACCAAAAAAATCGATCAAGCTCCGAGGATGGTGTCGCTTCCGTAAGATTTCGTACAATTCTGCAGTTAAGGCGGCCTAGACATTTACTTAAACTTACAACACCCAACTAGACGCAATCTCATGATAAGGAATCTTACCAGTGTACCAGTGTCCATGCTCACGTCCTCTCGCAATAAATCCGCACCCCTTCCACC
>NZ_JARXIC010000018.1 GCF_031127905.1 Thalassobacterium sedimentorum
CTCGAAACACCCGCAGAAGCCAGCACCACCGCCCCCTTCAAATCCGTAATAGGCATTGATGATTGGACCGAAGTGCAAGTCTCGAAAGACACGATCAAATAGGTCGTCTTGCCGAGCCAGACCACGGCGCAGATGATTGCCCGAAGAAGCTTCTCACGCGTCAATTCGGACTGCTGTTCACGATTCACTGGCCCCAGCATAGCTTGAGCGAAGGCGGATCCAAGCTGCTAAATTCACCTCAGATCCATAAGGTGGACCCAAACCTTGGACAGGTTGCAGAGATAGTTTAGATGTAATCCTGCCCAGGCTCTGATGCTTGCGGGAGTTGTATTTGCGGAAGAACGCTGCCGTGTTCGGACGACAACCGAAATCACGGTTCCGACCCGCTTCAGACACCTCTAATACGGGTCGATTTACTTGCATTATTTCTATCATTGGTCACCTTCGGTGGCACTTCGTGAACGATCACAGAATGATCGTAATCAACTTTCGTAAGGCAACTTCGAGTGCCGTTTTCAGAAATATTTAGTTCAATTTTTACGCCGCTGCTTCCACCTCCTTTTCTTCATGATGATAGTAGTTCAGCAACCCTCCTAGTCGTTCACTTTTTACGATCAGTCCGCTTTGAGACTGCACTTGTGGGCTATTTGGAAAAGGGATCAGATTATCGATCCCTTGGTAATTGGTCGCCTGCGACGGCACTTCGTGGTACGCTCGTGGTAAAATGATCAATATATTGTTCTACAGCTCGACGCAGAGACTTCTCGCTGAAGAAGATCATGTGATCGATACACTCACGTTTGATGGCCGATACGAAACTTTCAGCATAACCGTTTTGCTGTGGGCAGCCTACCCGAGTTTGGATGACTTCAACCTCTGAATCCGTGAGTATCTGACGAAACTCTTTGGTGTAGAGCGGATCATGGTCGCATGACAAAGAAACGCCTGCCTTTGAGAATACCGTCGCAGCTGTCAGTCATGTTCCGAGCAACTTGCGCCATTACAGCACCGTTGACCTGACAGCCGATGTGAACAATCTCAACCTGACGCTTCGCCAAGTTCATCACAAAGAATACGTGGCAACGAACCAGCCCGCGCAGTGTCCAGACCTCGACCGTGAAAAAATCTTCGACGGACATAACGTCCATATGAAACGCACGAATGTTTGCTGTTCATGCCGCCCAAAGGGCACCCGCACTCAAATCCCTTCGGGCACATCTGCGATGCACCATCTCCGCACTTTCGTGCTCCGTCCAGTTCGACTGCTTACCCCGCTCAGGTGAAGGAATGATTCCCTTTGCTCGCAGAATGTTACCGACGATCGTCATACTCACTTTGTAGCCGAAATTTGACAGAGCCCCTTGGATACGGCTATAGCCACACCCCATTTTCTCCTCAGCAAATTTGACACAGAGCTCTCTTATTACCTCCATGCGTTCTTGTCGGTCGGTTTTCACCACGCGCTTACCAGTATATTTGAGGGCTATTAACTACCGGTGCCATCCGAGGATTGTTTCCGGTCGAACCAAGGTCGCGTATTTCTGCAACTAAGCCCACCCGATGGTCTTACCTCGCTTCACCAGATTACGCCGCTGATGATTGTCCAAACAAAGTTCCTTCCCCGTCAACTCAAACTGTTGCTTCAAAATTCGGTTCTCCTCCAAAAGATACTCGATCACCTTCTGCTGTTTACGGTTCATCCAACCCGCCAAAACCACTTAGAATATCTGGACTTGTTTATTCAAGCGAACGGCATTCCGAAATGGCGAAAAGGCCGTCAAGGCGCATCAACACTGAACTGACCGTATAAGTGAAGGGATCTTGCATATCGCAATTAAAATAAGTTAATTTGATTTACTGCCGGCCAGATAGAACCGATGCTTCGTAAGCCTTAACCTCATTGAGTAGAGTCAACTCACCTGGCACATCGTTGCGCTTGCAGAACTCTTCCCAGACGATAGACCATGGTAATGCCTTGGCCTGCTCCAGCAGTGCCAAACGTGTGGTATAATCGCCGGACAGTTCCGCGGCACGCAATTTTTCGCGCGGTTCAAGCAAGGCCAATAAGAGCGATTTCTGAGCGGCACGTGTACCAATCGTCCATGCGCCAATACGGTTGATGGACGCGTCGAAGAAATCGAGTCCGATGTGCGTGCGTGGTAATACATCGCAACGCACCAGCTCTTGCATGATCGCTTGAGTTTGATCGTCAAAGAGCACGACGTGATCACTATCCCAGCGCACACCGCGGGAAACGTGCAGCAACAGCTCTGGAACATACATCATGACGGAAGAAATTTTATCGGCGATCCCTTCGGTCGGATGGAAGTGTCCGGCATCCAAGCACAGTGCGGTCTGATTTTTGATCGCATAGCCCATGTAAAATTCATGCGAACCGACGACCATGCTTTCAGAGCCTATACCAAAGAGCTTACACTCCACGGCATCTATGTGATGCGCGGGATTTAGCTTTTCTGCAAAGATTTCATCGAGGCTATCAGAAAGTCGCTGACGGTAGCTTTGACGATCTGCGGGCATATCCTTCATACCATCCGGCACCCAAACATTCATCACGCTGGCACTGCCCAGTTGCTCGCCCATTGCCGCGCTGATGATTCGACTGCGTTTGCAATGTTCGATCCAAAATTCGCGGATCTCAGGATCCGGATGGCTCAAGGTCAGCCCGTCGTCAGCCTTCGGGTGGGAGAAACAGGATGGGTTGAAATCAAGGCCAATGCCCTGCTCTTTTGCCCAGTCGATCCAGCTCTGGAAGTGCTTCACCTCGATCTGGTCGCGATCCACCGACTCACCGCCGAAATCGCCGTAGATCGCATGCAGGTTTAATCGGTGCTTACCGGGCAGCATGGACAGCACTTTTTCTAAATCCTGACGCAACTCGGCGATCGTGCGCGCCTTACCGGGGTAATTGCCGGTTACGGCGAGGCCACTACCCAGTGCACCGGCACCAGCTTCGAAGCCGACGACGTCGTCGCCTTGCCAGCAGTGCAAGGAAATCGGCGTCTTTGCCATAGCTTTGAGGGCTTGCTCTACGTCAACGCCGAGTGAGTTATACAATTCTTTTACTTGATCAAACATAATAGTGCGGGGGATTAAAAAGGCGCAGTATACACCTTTTTGTGCATTCTTAGAATGCATGGCATGATATTATGTTTGCATTTTTTGACATTGAGGAACTCAATCCAGCAATGCCCCCGACAGCAAACAGTTTCAGCCGCTACCTACCGACTGACCAACAGGCAAAAGCATGGGGATGGCGGCTCGTTCACGCAGGTCGGCAAACCGTGCCACCCCACTCTAGATACCCCAGTAAAGGTCACCCCTTGGATTACCTTTTCGACAAGGATGGACGGCGCACATTGGACGAGTTTCAAATCGTCTTCATCTCACGCGGGTCCGGCACGTTCGAATCGCAAAAACAGGCTAAGACCACCGTCCGTGCAGGCGAGGCCATCTTACTCTTTCCGGGCGAATGGCACCACTACCAACCAGCCACCGAGACTGGCTGGTCCGAATACTGGGTCGGTTTCCGAGGCCGCGAAGCGGACCGAATCATGCGGTCGTTTTTCTCTGCCGATACCCCGATCTGCACGGTGGGGCAGAGCGACGCGCTGATTCAGCATTTCGATCAGATTTTATATTGGTTGCAAATGACCGTGCCAGCGAAGGAACAGATACTGGCAAGCCATATGCCGCTTGCGCTGGCCTTTCTAAAATCGGGCGCTCTGACTAAGGATAGCCCGCAAAGTAAAGACGGTGAACTCGTGATCCAGGCGAAGGCAACGATGCTCGCGAATCTTGAAACGAACACCGACTTGGAGGCACTTTCACAACAGCTCGGTGTAAGCTATTCACGCTTCCGCTTCGCCTTCAAAAAGCAAACCGGATACGCACCCCGCGCGTTTGAGAATATTATCAAACTTAACTGCGCACGCGACCTCCTACTCCGCGAACGCTACAGTGTTGGCGAAACCGCCAACGCACTGGGCTTTTCGACGGTCTATTACTTTTCCCGAGCCTTTAAAAAACACTTCGGACAGTCGCCGCAACAATGGCTGCGTCAGCATATGGATTAGCGAATTAGTCACCTCGACTGCGTTTCTCACTCAAGGATTTCCCATGCTTCACTCTGTGGAAAAATACCACAAGCAAAGCCACGGTACACCCACAGCCAGTTCCCCGCTTCTCGGACAGCTAGTGAGTTGCAGTAAACGCCTTATCCTGGCTGGCCAATCGGGGATCGAAAAATTTACATCGTGCAATAACGCTTATGTCTAATCGGGATCTTCCGAACTCAACCTTCAGATGGCGTGAACCGTCGTCATCACGGCCCATCGCCGATCACTCAGGACCCAGGCTGCGAACTTGAAAGGATCGCAGACACACCAATCGATCTTTGCCAGAAAGATATCGCGGAAGAAAATGTCTTCGATGCTCATCGTTTTTCCGTAGTAGAATATAGGCAAGCACTGATCGTAGAAATATCTGAATCTAACGCCCAAACGCTGCGTGATCTCATCTTTGATCGAACAGATCGACCTCAGTGAGGACTCGTCCCTAGAAAATGCCAGCAGGGGCTCCAAAATTTCATTGGGTGCCTCAATGTGGTGAAGTTCGTAGCTGAACGTCTTCTCGAAGTCATCCCACCGGATCGGAAAACCATGCGCCTCCTCCACCTGCCTCCGGTTCAAAAAGAGGGCGTCCATTTCTTCACGCGTCCTTCTGACCGGCGTAAGGGAAAATAGGATATCCCAGCCCAGAGAATTTTCGTTAACTCCCACAATGAACCAAATCTCGTCCCTCTTGTTCCAATCGAATTGCTCGGAGCACTTCATTCTTTCGGAGGTCATGCGATGGAAGCCGCCATCTTTGGTGGCACTTTGAGCAGATCCATATTTTTGGAGAAAATCCAAGTCCGGCTGGTTTTCGGATGCGGAGCCGCGAGGCCTCTGCGTTGGAGTTCGCCGAGAACGTGGATATGGAACTCCCTCGATGAGTATTTGCTATCCCGTCCGGGATGATGACAGTATTTTTGCCTCAATGCGCCAAACCCGACGGTGATCCCTCCGTCTTCTGGCGAATAATTCTTGGCGAAGTCATCCTGTATAAGACGGAGATACCAGAGCGCTTCCTCTACATGCTGGCTCTTCTCGTAAGTGTCTTCAGTCTGCTCCCAAGCCCGATGGTTCAGATCGAGGTTGGTATGTGCGAACTCTAAATCCGCTGGCTCCAACATGCCAGTAAAGCCCAACTTGTAGAAGAAGGTGCGGTGGATTGCATGAGCGAGGGACAGGACGATCCAATTTCGCGGAGTTGAAACCTGCCGATAGTGCCAAGGGCTTTCCTCATTCCCGACCGACTCACGAATAGTGAGCAGAGACTTGAGCGTGGTGAGCATTTCCTTCCATTTCTCTGAAGCCGCTGTGGACATTCGCAATTCGCACTGCGGAATCTTCGACAACGGCAATAACCTTAGCAAATGGTTCCTAAGAGACTTCAATTCGCCACCGGAGTATGCCTGACGACCGGAGCACCCCAAAGAGGGAACAACTAAAAAGCTCCCAAACAAACGCTTTGCGTCAGGGGAGGCCGCTAAAAGGTCGTTCACCCCGCAGCCAGCCAAAACCGATACACCTGCGGGCACATCATCGGCCGCACGCGCAAATGTTTTAAGATACCGGTCGAGGCGAACCCCATCAAAAAGCAATTCCAGCGGGATCTGCCCCTTGGGAGCCCGTGTCCACGTCTTCAGGTCAAGCCCTGGGCCGCTATCGACAACATTAAGAGAATCGTAACGTTTAAAAAGCTCCAATCCCTCTTTCGTCTGCGCCATGTGCACGGAGCTGATCGTCTTACTATAGTCGCACTCAGCCAACACTTCAAAGCCGATATCTCGCAATAACCGGGACACGCCAATTTCATCGCCTGCAAAAAGGAATGCGGGATTCAGCCTCTGCTCGACACCAAAGATGGAATGGAGCGTCCGCGTCGCAATGAGACTTGTGGCAACGAAAGCCCAAAGCGACAACGCATAGTCAGCCGGCAACTGCAACGATTCCGCTTCTTTCACAAACTCCCCGAATGGTCCCTTTCCATCAGGATGCTTAAAATTGCTCGCGAGCGATTCGAGCTGATGGAGTGTTGGCGTCCCCGATTTTTCTTCCCTGAAACTTACGATGGGGGCGGCTCTGCCCTCAAGCGCTCCGGTTGCAGGCTTCGACGGTAGCCCCTCTTCTAGTTTTTCTTCATCTGGTCCCATAATTTATTCCTCCATATTCTGTGGCTCCTCCAGAGGGAAGTGAGCGTTTAAAAGTCCGTATGCTTTGTCGAGACTCTCGGCGTCGTTCAGTGCCGTCAGATGCCTCTTCAAATAGTCCAGACAGCGGGAACGCCTAATGACGAGGCTCTGTTCTTCGTCAAATGCGAGCGGTGCCATCGGATAGGCCAAGCCAAAGTCTTCCGAGTAAAAGACCCCTTCTTCGACATTGAACCGCTGAGCTAGGCTCAGGATATGGCGGCGATAGGGCATGCGCGCCCCACTCCGCCATCTGGAAACCGTCTGTTCCGGTATTCCCAACTCAACGGCAAGCTGCCGCCCCGACAGGCCTTCTTTCTTCAGCAAGAAGTTCAGTTGCCCTGCAAAAATTTCAGCTTTGGATCTCATTGCATATAACTTATTCAAGACGTTTAATATATTCAACTTATATTTTGAAAAAATGAGCCTTTTTATGCCAGTCGCTGTGCAAATAGGATCAATCGCCCTGAAATGCGCCACGGACTGCGGGACTCAGGGACAGCAAATCGGGGCTTATCATCGGACCCGATTATTGAATTTCGCACTCAGTCGCTCTGAGAAACTGAACAGTAGATGTGATTCAATTGATTAAAAGGTGGCATACCGAAGCGGGGCGAGTCCTTCGGTCTGTCCGGGAAAGATATGCCTGAGGGAGATATCACGCTTTAAGACAACGTCCAAAAACAACAGCGGACGTGGAGTATATCGCGGTAAGCATACCGACAGAGCTATTTAGGGCAGTGCCGGATGCCAAATTGAATCAATCACCTTCTTAGTGGAGGCGTAGACCTGAGATCACAAACCGATCCTTCCAAACCAGAAACAGCGTTTCTTTCAACCGCTTTCACTTTAATAACATTTGAGTCAAATGAATCAACATGCCTCCAGCTTATGCTTTTGGCATCTGCCCCCAAGTAAGCGCGAAGCCTCGACATACGCCTGTAAACAAATGCCGGGCGAGTATCCCTCTTCCAATGATTTAAGCTGTAGAACACTGTAAGGGGAATAGTTAATGGACAGAATTCCTAACTACCGAACTAGATCTAGATTTTGCTGCCTACGTCCCTCAATACGATTGCGAATCTAGACACATTTTTGCAGACTTTAAGGGGAATCCCAAAACAGCCAGATTAATCAGAGAATTACAGACTGCCCTTAATCATTCAGTATTATTTGGCCTTCGAAAAGCATGTCGCATACGTCGCGCAAAGTTTCGTCGCAATTGTCGCAGATTGATTTTGTTTGCGGAGATCAATGATGCCCTCCCCCTCCCCCTTTTGAGCTGTCAAAGGCGAAGCCGAAACTCCTTCCAATTCTGGGAAGAGGCCCCTCCACCCTAGGTCGGCCAGAGAGAGAGAGAGAGAGAGAGAGAGAGAGAGAGAGAGAGAGAGAGAGCCCCCCTAGAGACGTCTTTAAGCAAGTCAGCAGGAACACCATCAAGTTGGGACTATTGCACCCCCTCAGTCCACTTAGCCTAAACGAGATCGACTCCATGTTCCCTGAGTCATGATTCCACAAGTCTATTGAAGCCTGAAACGGCTTCGCCGGTCACAGCGAACAATGGATTTTTTTACCCGCTGCGCGGGTAAATCCGAACTGTTTAATTTTTTTCGGCGATTCGTGGCCCAAAAGCGATTATTCAACCGCAACCCGCAGGATAGCCATTTGCTCGCGCAAATGGTCGGCGGAAATGTTCCGCTTGCGCTCCACATTTGGCGGTCTGCTAAACAGTACAAGTGTTGTTGCACGGCAAGCCGATTGCGGCGATTAAACAGTCTTTGAAATAGCTTCGTCGAGAGCAAGGAGTACAAGCAGCACATTTGGCTAATAATTTGTAAAATGCCACGATTGAACAAATACAGTTTGCGTTCGCAATCGTAGATTTGGAATAGATTAATGTGAAAGCGAAGCCAAATTTAAAAAACGCAGCAAGTTCAACCGAACAATCTGCTGACAAAATATCTGGCGCATCCAAGCGTAAGAAGGGAAGTAAGACGAAAAGGTCGCAGGATCCTCTGGACATACAGAAGCGGGCACTCGAGTTGGAGCAGAAGCTTCATCTGGCCGACCTGCATCTGAAGACACAAAACTCCCTGTGGTGTAGTCCGCTGGTTTTGGAGATGTTAGATTTGGTTGGCGACCAACTCGGCATCCCTAATGGTGATGTGGCTAACATCGCGATCATAATGCTCTACCGGCAGTGCTTTTCCGACGAGCGACGGTCAGTCAGCGAGCTGGGCATGCTGCTCAAAAACCTTGAATGTCAGGTGGAGGAACTCGGAATGGAGATCCAGTCACTGGAGGTAACGGCACTCACCGCAGTGGAATTGGAGCTGAGTCCCTACCATGGTAGCCAAGAGTTCGACCAATAAAGACAACGAACCATGAGCCGATTCGACAAAAATTCCGTTTTCGCATTCAGCTGCAACTCCCACCTGTGGAGATATTGGGTGAGTATCCTACCGCAGATCGCCTACGCAGGCCAGGGCTATACCCACAATGAACTGATCGACGAGGCGGTGCTATTTGCCTGTAACTGCCTCTGCCCACCCCCCGCAGCCGAGTACGACAAGCCCCAGCCACTACAATTCAGGAAGGACCTTTGGAATGCAATGACCGGTTTTGAGGAAATTCTGTCTGCGTGTTACGCATTATCAGAGGTGCTAGAGGACCAAATCGACGAATCACGCGGGCGAGCGATCTACATGGAGGCAGGTCTTCGCGCCCGTGATGACTACGCAGAAAGACAGGAATCGAAAAGCGCAGCCACTGGAAGCGTCGAAAAAACCAAAGAGCCCAGAAAAACTTCAGCAACAATGGATGATATCAAATCCATCGAGATGCCTTTCAGAAGTTCGCTTTCTACCGCAGGAATTTGCGCTGCCATCAGAAACCACGGCTGCAAATACCTGTTAGAGAGAGAAACCGCCACAGTTCGACTCACACACCATACCATGTACAAGCTGACACTCCTGCTCGACTACTACAACTTGAGGCCGGCTGAAGCGACTTTGACCATCATGTCACTCGTTCAGATATACCTGCCTCTCATTGAGGGCTACACCAATTCCCTGACCGACGACTTGATATCGCGCAGGTCTGCGTGCGAAAACTTAGCGGAGCAGTGTCACAAATTATTTTCCAAACTTCAGACACACTGCAATGCCTCGGCACATTACACGCAGTTAATGGCGGAAAGATTGTCCACCCTCGGACACGGCCTGAGCACCGGGCAGACCCTTTTAGACAAATTTCTAAAGGAACTCACACCGAGGGAGGATCCTGAGGCTGATTTCACGAAGCATACGGAACTCGACCATAACGAATATATTTGGGGGAAACATGCGCTATGAGTGTAGAAAAAAAGATCGGGGCTTTGGAACAGCATCAATATCTCGGGATTTGGAAGAAGACATCCAGCCCGACCGACATCCGCACGGTTCGAACCGGTATCACTGCCTACCTCTGCGAGCACATGAAAGACGGGGTAAATAAAGAAGCCGCACGGGCAAATAATCATCCCAACCACCTCAAAAGAGGTTTGGATTATCTGACAAAAGAAGTCAGCGGGCGCCTAAAAGTTTACGGTTTCCTGAGGGAGGATGTGCTTAAACTGACAGGTCAAATACCACATAAAATGGATAACGATGACCTTGTGGAAGCATGTCTACAGGTATGGGAAACCAGATTAAAACAGAAAAATATCAAGCGGGTCGCTCACAAGTATATCTTATCGCTACCACCCGATCTCTGCCAAGTGATGGCCAAGACGGGACACAGTGCCGACGAAGTGCTCCAGACCTCTGTGCGCAAAACGATGCGCCGCTATCAGGAGAAATATTATCCCGACCAAAAAATCGGCTATTTGGTCGGGATTCACCATGATCGGGCTCATATTCATGCACATGTAATGCTTTTTCCCACGACCGGATCAGGGAAACTCCTCCGAGTCACCGACGAGGGAAAAGAGCGTGGCGACCGCAAACCCTTCCAATTCATGAAGGAGATCGCGAATAAAGCAGTGAGTCGCTTCTTCGAACGTGAAATAAAAGGACAAAGCCCTGCATCAATCCGTAGCCCCTCGCGCTTCACTCAATCCAAACTACTGGCGCTCGCGGTCCGCACAAAAATGCGAAAAAATGTAGCGCTGAGAGAACTTTCGGATCAGGAGAAGCAGCTTTGGCAGGCCCAGCAGTACGAAAGTCTGCTATCTGCAGATGAGCACCAGCAGCGCGACGCACTGCGCGAGGGTTACGAAGAGCAGGAAAAGCATTTTGATATGCTCATGGAAGTTCGCATCAATGACCCGCAAGGGCTGACGGACCGCGTAGTAGCGAACCGGATGCTAAGAGAAGAACAGGCAGAGCAACTCAAGAAACTGCTCAAACAAAAAAAACAGCTAAACGAGAAGATGCGCCAGTTACGTGCAGGTAAACAGGCTCTATTTGAGGATCTCGGAAAATGGCAGCGCTACCGCTTCCCTCGTGGATCGATATCCGAGAGCGGCAACGACCTGCGCGATCCGAATATAGCAGATTGGCTAGTTGAAACCATGGCCCGATCCGACGAATTCGGGGATATGGTGAGGAAGTATGTCGCGAAGAAACAAGCCGATGACGAACGAATCGAGCTACCGAAACAGTTTTTGCGTGCGATGGCAGGCGCAAACAATCCGGTTGCGGCGGAAAAATTCACCGAGAAGGATCGGTTTACCCGACAGTGCATTCAGTATAGTGGCGGTAAAATCGTGGGCCCTGCGTTCTCGATGCTGGATCGCTACTACCGCCAGGATGCAGCCCTCTCAAAGTATTCGCAAAAGGATTTCGTAAAGGAGTTTCTTTTGGCTGCCATTGAGACACACCGCTCAGAACTGCAAAGCGTCCGAGAACAGAATAGTGAGATACAGCGAAAAATGGCAGGACTCCGGGTCGATCAAGCGGCCTCGAAGATCAAAGAGGATGTCATAGACGCCGCGATACGGGGACGCAAACCCGCCTTCCTGGAAGAATACAGCTTTTGGCAACTTACACAACAGGAAATACCAATTGACGGACTTACCGTAATAAAAAGAGGCAGACAAAATACTTATAAACCCAAAACCGAAAAAAAGAAACACTTTAACGTAGATATGACGGTCATCCTCCAAAAACTTCGGGAGCACCGAATGGCGGTCAAGTTCACAATTTATGGGGGAGTCGCACCTGCCCCGCCAGATCCAACGCAGTCAAAAAGCCTTCCTATCGAGCAGCCGAAGGATATCGTCCGCCCGAAAAACACGGTAACGGAGGTCGAAGAGGAAAATCAATCGATCACGCCGGAAGCAAAAAGTGAAGAGTTTGAAGACCACACAATCAAGAAGCCACCGATAAATAAGAACGCACCCGGTTCCGATATCGGCATGGACAGGTAATCATAGACCCTGCCAGCGAGCATACATTCTTGCCCCCTGACTCAGGGTCAGAGAATGCGGCAAACATAAAAATTTATGCCTTACCTGACCAAAACTGATTTTACGCGCTGGATGAATTGCCCGACTACCGCCCACTACGGATGGTCTGGCTTTGAATCCAAGAATGATAACGATGCGTTTCTAGCTTTTCTAGCCGAAGAAGGCCGGACAGTTGGACGCATGGCGCAGCGGCTATTTGCGAATCCTGAATTGATCGAGGAGACGGATCCCGCCCATGCGGACCAAATCACCCGGACTCGCTTGCAAAATGATTGCACGCTATTCGAAAGCTGTATAGTGCAGGACGACTTCGTCGTGCGACCCGATGTGCTGATCCGTAAAGACAACGTTATATATATTGTCGAAATTAAATCAAAGGTCGGAAATCTGAAACAGCACAGGGAAGGCAGAATGCTCATCAACATGCATGGAGATGTGCGAGCCGCCTTTAAGGAAATTGTCTATGACTTGGCTTTCCAAGTCGAAGTTCTGCAGAGAGCTTTCCAAGATTTGACTATCGTTCCCTACTTTCTGCTCCCTGAAGAGCAGGCGCGTTCATCCGAGGATGAGGTAGCCGCTACCAGAAATGAGGAACAAATTTCGTTTCCAGATGCGGACGAGAATACGCTTAAGACCCGACGCTCGAAATCTGTGTTAAAGTTCTTCCCAGCCGAGCAAGCCATCGAGAAGATCAAACCGATCACTTCCGCCACTATGGACGCCATGGCAGAGGCATGGAAGTCGGACGTGCGCCCCACTCCTCGGCTTCGATACGGTTGCCGGAACTGCGAATTTAGACTCCAGGGTGCCAGCGGCAGAAATGACGGCTTTCACAGTTGCTGGGGAACTCTGGCCGAACCAAACCCGCACCTCTTCGATCTGCACCAGCTTTACCAGCTGAAAGTACCCCAGAACAATCAGGCCCTACTGGCAGACCAGATGATTCAGGACAGTAAGACCTCCCTTTTCGATATAAACAAAAGTGATCTCCAAGGTCAGCACGCCGCCCGTCAGCTCATGCAATTGGACTGTTTGGAAACAGGCAAGGAATGGATCGATCCACTGCTCGGTGAAGAAATCGCCAAACTCCAATGGCCGATCGCATTCTTTGACTGCGAGACTACGATGGCTGCGATTCCATGGCACTCTGAACTAAAGCCGTATGAGACTCTCCCCTTTCAGTTTTCAGTACACATTCTTCACGCAGACGGGACCTGCGAGCATAAAGAATGGCTGAACAGCGAAGACCGCATTCCAACATTTCCTTTTATCCAGAATCTCAGAGAGTCACTGGCCAGCGTCGGCAGTGTTTTGATTTTCACGGATTACGAGATTCGGATCTTAAACGAGGCAGTCTGTTTGCTTAAGCGTCTCCACCATGACGAGAGCTTCGAGGAACGAGAGTGGATCGCCGACCTCCTGAACTCGGGGCGAATCGTCGATCAACATGATTGGGTGTACAGATATCACATGCACCCGAAAATGAACGGCGGGCGGTCATCGATTAAAGTGGCCCTTCCCGCAGTCTGGCGAAGTAATCAAGCCCTGCACCGTCACGAATACTTCAGTCGTTATCATAAAGAGGCCGATGGTGAGGTTATCGACCCCTACAAGACGCTGCCCGACCTTGTGGTTGATGGCCAAATCATCGAAGTACACGAAGGTTGCGGTGCGATGAAAGCTTATCGAGAAATGATTATCGGACGCGGAGCGACCTGCTCGAAAACCAAAGAATCCATTGCCACCCTGCTCCGCAACTACGTCACCCTCGACACGGCGAGTCAGTGGATCCTATTTCAGCACTGGTGCGAAAAGCTACAAATTACGCCTTGGCAAAATTTTGGAGCACAGACTTCGACCTCTGGTTGATCCCACTGACCAGCTTGCCGAGCACGGAATGTTTAATTCCTTGTTGATTCAGTTCTGCTATAACCGCTTTTGCCGCCTGCGGCATGCGCTCGGCCATCTCTTTAAGAATGCCGCCCAGTTCCTGAGCAGGGAACTCACAGGATCGCGCCATTTTCTCGAAGTGCCTCGGTTGTATCTGAGCTTCCTTGTAATAACCACCGATTTTCATCGCGAAGCGGCAATCTTTACGCCGTTCCACATAGGGCAAGTACGAGGCAATGTCATAAAGCCGCGCAAGACGCACTTGTTGGTTCATGCCGAGCAGTATACTGAAATTCTTGGCATGCGCATCGGTTCCCAGAATCAAATAGTTGAAAACCACCGCCTCCATCACACGTCGCCGGTCCTCGACGGGGTGGTTCGAGCGGTTCATTAGTTCCATGACCTTGACAATGTCAGGCCCACCCTCGCTCTGATACTTTAGAGACGGATGCACGCCCAAGACTTGACAGGCATCCTCCTGATGCACCCGGGTCAAACGACGATTCATCATGATTCGATCATAGCGCTCGACAGCGATCGCGGTCTCTTTCCCAAAACGGAGGACTTCGCTTTTCGCAACCGAGAGCCCCAGCGCAGCCGCCAGTCGAAGACAAAAGTGTTCGTTCTCAACATGTCCGTCAATATCAGGACGTGGTGGTTTCAGGATATGTGTTGTCGGTTCTCGCCCCCAGGGGAGGTACCACTTCTCTCCACGACGCTGCAAAGCCGTTTTTGATTGGGCACCAGCCAGTGAAAACTGCCCCCGATCGTCAGGTTCACGTCCCAAAGCGGGACCCTTTCTAAGCTCACGTAACCTTCGCTCGATCTCAGACTCGGTGACGACTTGCTTCCCACCCTTTTCCGCCTGATCAAATTTCTCGGGACGGATGAACCGGACCGCACCCGCGCAGTCCTCCCCCATTCCTTCCAAAAGCCCGAATGCACTGGAGGGACTGACCTGAAAACGTTGCGCCCATCGGGCCAACACCAGTTCATTATCCGGCAGAAGCCCCCAGAGCCAGGTGTGCACCTTCTCATGGCTGTAGCGCCGGTCGTCGAGAGGCATTGTGAGTGAAAGCGGCACGGGTGCCTCCCTGTTCAGATAGTCCTCACTATAAATGAATGACAACTTGCCGCCCCGAGCACGGCTGAGCGTACCCATCGGCGTTTCATTCAGGAAAACATGCAACTGTCGGTCGGTGACGGCCATGCTTAAACAAGTTGATCCAGATTAGGGTAGTTTTTCGAGGTAGATGGAGCGCCAGAACTCTCCTTCTCTTTTGAGGGCCCAACTTCAACCGTCAGGTCGATGCCAAGGTAAACCGCCAGACGAAAGACCTGACCGATCCAAGTCTTCTGATAGCCCTGCTCGACTCGGGAAATCCATGCCTGGCTAACCCCGAATTCCTTCGCCAACTGCCGCTGCGAGAGTCCCTTTTTTTTTCGTGCCTGCACCAGCAAGACACCCAGATCCTGAGGGCTACGTATGGAATGAACCTGTGACATACCGGAAACAAAAAATGACATTAGCTCTAATGTCAACAAATATGACAGCTGTTCTGATGTCAAACGTCCTCATCTCAAACCTGATATCACTCGAAGACATAAAAACGAGCGGCAAACACGCCACTCCTCGAAACATAGAATTAGAAACTAAAATGCCAAAGAAATACAAATCCGCCATCTCGCGCCAAACCGCCCGTCAAATCAAACGCAACCGCAAGCAGAATATCCCGCGCCTGAACAAATTGAAGGAATGCATCGGCTGCATGGCGTGCGGCAAATGCGACGTCCCCGGTCACTATCTCGACGGGCATCACATTGACGAGTCTAGGAAATACCAACCGCTCGCCCGTCTCGTAAACCGTCGCTGGCTGCGACTCATACGTGAGATTTTCGGGATCGACCGCGACCAGCCCGGCGGCGGTGGTCCGATCGAATTCGTGTGCCAGCGCTACCACGAAGAGCGCCACCAGATCGGCGAGGACGCCAAATGCTGCGTGGAACTTGAAAAGGAAGGCTTCTTGGAGCCATGGCGGATTCACAGCCGAAACCCACGGCGCAAAAACTCCTAAAACTAAGAAACAAATGAAACAGATTATACTACATACTTTCACCCAGTCCGAGGTAGAGACCTTGGATTTCACACGCTTCGAGGCGCTCTACGGGCACTGGCCGCAACTTTGGGGTATGGAACTGCGGGAGAAATTCGACTCGTTGGTTTTCCTCATCGACGGTTACGACAAGTACCCCGACGAAATCTACTGTATCCCGGCAATCCGCCGCTTTTATCAAGAGCTTCATAAAAGGTGGCCCTGGTGGTCATTTTTCCTGAGCAACGAGGCAGGCAGTATGGCGGTGGCCTACCTTTGTCTGATCGACGGCGTCGAATCGTACAAAAGAGAAGGTGCACCCTCATGCGCGGCCAGCTTTGACCCGCAGCCACTCTTGCAGATCCTCCGCCATGATTTTTCCAGGATGAACTACTTGTGGTCCATCGCCGGCATGTCGGATGCGGCCAATGACAAGCGCTCCGACGAGATCTTGCAACTGTTCACTGGAGGGGGCTGCCATGAATAATTCATTCGTCGAACTCGATTGTTTTGAACCTTCTGGGATGAAGCTTGAATTCAGCCGCGAGGATCTACTCGGCCATAGCCTTGCTCTTGGCGGCAGCGGATCCGGGAAGACCAGCCGCTTCGTCCTTCCCTTTCTGAGGAAGCTCATCCTCTCCCACGAAAAGGTCGGCCTGGTAATCCTTGACACCAAGTCCGACGGCCAGATGGCCGCGGCTGTTCGCGATTCTGTGGCTAAAGCGGGACGCGTTGACGATCTAGTCGTCATCGACGGGAGCGGTGAGCACACCTTCGATGTCTTCGGAGATCGTAATTCATTTAGTATCGGACAAGTGGATACGCTGGGTTCATTGCTAGCTTCATTGATCCCGAGGGACATGAGAAACCGCTATTGGGAACAGACCCTTGAAGCACTCCTGCGGCAGGCCCTGAGGCTGTTGGCTCTACAGGAAACTGCTAAAATGGATTACCCCGCTGTGGTTAGCCAGTTGATCCGTTATCTGTTGCTGCACCGGCTGCAAGACCCGCACTACAAGCAGCAGGTCGAACAATTGAAGGAACCAAGTGAATCACAGGATCCGTCGGCCCGACTGCTCTACGATGAAGTGATTGCGACCCACCGGATGTGGGACTTACTCGACGCACGCACGCGCTCGAACCTGCAGAGTATGGCTGCGTCCCTAACCGGGCCAATGAACACCCCCCTGGCACATCGCTACTTTGGTGGTGGGGAAAGCCACTCTGTCACTGGCGCGGTCGACCAGGGAAAAATCCTCATCATCAGTATCGACGGCATCCGCCACGCGAGCGTGGCGCGGCTGGTTGCCTGCATCGTCAAGGGCAGATTCTACGAAGCTATCTTGGGGCGCAGCCACTCCTTATTCCCGCCACTGACCGGACTGGTGATGGACGACTGGGCCACTGCCGCCACCGGCGGATGGGGCAACCTCCACTCGGACGTCGAGGCCCTGGGCATGATCCGCAGCCGGGGAGGTTTTGTGGTCACTTCAGCGCAGAGCCTTTCCGCGCTCGATAGCGTCTTGGGCCCTACCGACCGTCGCGCCGCATTGGCGAATTTCGCCAACTTGGTTTTTTTCCGCGGCAGGGATCCCGAGGTCGATCTGATTGCTTCAACTTACCTTGGTGAACGAAAAGACCGGCTGGTCGACACCTCACACTTCGACCGCCCGAAACGATCCGGGCATGTCGATTACCCGATCCGGCACGAGCGCGAGATACGCGTTCCGGCCGTCGCCATGGGCGCATTGGCACGACTCGCCACGGGCGAGGCCTACGCACTCATTGGTTCCACTCTCCATTCCGAGGCTCTTTGCCTCATTCCTGACAATCCAGTATAATAGCAAAATGAACGAATACGATATAGAGAATGATTACCAACCCGACGAAGCCAACGCGCACTACGTTGCCTTGCACAAGCTGAACAAAAACGACCTCGAACGGGGCGACTTCGCCTGCGCCGACTACCTGATCGAATATGATCGCGAGATGGGTATACACAGGGATGCACCGCCCAATCTCCTGTCGGCGGTGTTGGATGCCTTGCCGACCATCCGCAGCGCCCCTGAAGTCGCCCAAAACCTCGTCGAGCTCTACGAAGCCAGCGGCCTCGGGGTTCCGGTGGGATTGTTCGACCTGCCTTACCATTGGGCGAAAGCGCTCCACGAAATGATCAGGGAAACCCACTGGCCCTCTTACCCGAACTGCACGATCCACGAGGTATTCGGGTGGAACCACGTGTTCCGCTTCGGCGGGCACCTGCACGTCCAGTTTGAGACCCCGCTTCCCCATCAACATTCACATTGGTGCGAGGTCGGCAGTCTGATCCGCGACCTGCACATGCGGCTGGAACCGGGACCCTACACAGAGCCCGCGCGACTAATCGAATTTATCTGAGGGTACGTCCTCGGATGTGGATAAAACTGGTGAGTGGGTGAGGCCCGCCGTGAAAACGGCGGGCCTCTTTGTTGCTCCGATGACTGCAAACATAAAAAAGATGTACCCACGACTGCTCGAAAACGGCATGCTCCAAATGGAGTATGAAAACTACCAAGCCTGGCCGGATTTCCGTCCGTTGGGCTCGAATAGGATTGGCGGGCTTTGGCGCGCGCACTTCCTTGAAAAAGTCCTTTGCTCAGACGACCTGTGCTGCGCCGCCTGGAGGGCTCCAATCCCCCGCGAAATACTCAGTCGCCTGAGAGAGTTTCGCGAATGCCATTGCGAACTCATCGAAATGGCGCAAGCCATGCCGGAATATTTCATCCGGCAGACCGACCTAAACCCCGCACTGACCCTGTTGGCGGCGACCTACTGGCAGTTCCGCAAGCTGGCGAGTGTGCCCGGTATCGAGGAAAGAACTACGCTCTGGGAGAACCTTGATGCGGATCAAGTGCTCCACTACGCCCGCTTTCCTCATACAAAGAGTTTTCTCAGAAACTTGGCGAAAATCCCCGTCGAGCACGCCTATCTCTATCGGATCGAAAGCCTGCGGAACCTGTGGGCGATCCCGGACAAACGAAGGCTTCTGCAACATCTTCCGGTCATCACTGCGGAGAACCTCTGGCTGCTGTCCTGTTGTCCGCCGATCCTCGATCCGGCCATCCACCAGCTTGTAACCAGGGAACCCGAGCATGAAGAGTTCTCCCTCCTTGAGATCATCAGCGACCTATCCAATCGCAGAGAAATGGCCTGCATGGATTTCTGGCCGTACCGAAACCGGCTACATACATGGCCCCAGCTCCTCGCGGCCTACAACAGATTCCTGAAGAAAACGAATCATGTCGTGGAGGTATTTCCTCCACCGCCGATCGGTGAACATGAGGACGAGGCATTGCACATCGTACCACTGAAGAGTCGGACTGCACTGACCCAGGAGAGCAGGGAGATGCTCAACTGTATCGAAGGATACAGCTCCAAATGCAGCCGTCTTAAAACTTACGCCTACCGTTTGCTCCGACCGGAGCGCGCGACCGTGCTGATCAAATGGCAATATCGGCATTGGATCATCGAGGAGGCGATGATCAAGGGTAACGAGCGGCAGGTTAGAGCGGGCACGATGGGGCTACTATGCCGGTGGCTGAGGGCACACCGACGCCACAACTAAAAATTGTATAAGAATCATGAATACAGCCATCCACTATCAATTCCTCACCGACGCATCCATCCGCGTCGACAACATCACGCTGCGCCCCTGGCCGGATTTTACGGTTCTGGGCGACCCCGAAAAGGCCGACCCGATCGTCTGTGATCTCCTCGAATCAGACGACCCGTTTGCCATGCTGTGGCGGGGCAAGATCCCTGATGGCACGTTACGGGTGATAAAGTGTTTCCCGCAATGCCTGTGGCGCGGACTTCTGGAGGTTTCGCAGCTTCATACGGACTATTTTTTGCAATGGAGCGGACATTGTCCGGCGTTGATCGGCCTGATGGCCATCCATGAATCCAGACGGCAAACAGATCGTGATATTGATCGTATCGCGGCACTCTATCGCGGGAGGGAAGAGAGGATGCGCGTGCTCGGCCTGCCGCCCACAAGGGAGGCTTTTCGGATCCTTTCGAAAGTGCCGGTGGAAGACTGTTATCCCGCCCAGCTAGAGCAACTCCGAGTGACCGTGAACGATCCGGCGCGGAGGCGGCTGATGCGGCACCTGAAGACCATCACAACGGAAACGTTGGACACTTTGCAGCTCCCTGCAGAATGCCTCGACATCAATTTGCTTCAAATAAGCGCGGAGGCGCAGTTGCCCCAGCAGTGCGACTCGGTTTCCGAAGTCTGCCGTGAAATCATGCAATTCCGCCAGGTAACGAAAAAGTATCCGCTTTGGCCCTACAAAGGGAAAAATGTGACACTCAATGATCTGGTTCAGGCTCGCAACCTTCTGGAGATACGACTGGCTTTGGGCAAGGACAACAGTCTGGCAAGGTTTCCGGCTCCGCCGCTGGAAGCGATCGGAAGTTCGAAGCTCGTGATCGAACCGCTAACCTCCGTTCGGGCGCTTTTCAAAGAAGGTAAGGAGATGAGCAATTGCATCATGACCTATGCACGCAGCATTCTGGAGGGAAAGCATTACGCCTACCGCATGCTGCATCCCGAGCGGGCGACGATCCTGCTGCGGAAGAATTTCGACAATTGGTATCCAGCAGAGATCCGGTGCCATGAAAACGGGTATGCCTCGGCGGACACCATCGACCTGGTCCACAGATGGGCCGGAGCCGAAACGGCAGGAAAGGAGGTCGCGGATGACTTCCCCTTCTGAATCCTTCAAGAAGAAGCTGATGGGTCCGATCAATGCGCTTTTCAAGGAGGCCTTGGAAGGGGACGGCAGTCCCACCATGGCGAGCGGAGGGCGCAATTGGCAGCTCCCCGGAATGGGCAATTACGCAGGCAGTAGCTCAAATGTAGCGGACAAGGGACGGACCAAACCGAAGCTCGGCACCGTCGACGAAGCCGCATTCGAGGAAGCTATGCATGCCGTCAACGGCCTCGTCGGCTTGCGCTCTGCGAAACGTTCGATCCGGCGGCTGGCCGACTTTGCCAAGATCGAAGCGGAGCCAGACGACTAAAGTTGCCCCAGTCCGAGGTCGGCTTCCACAGCGTTTTCTCAGGATCCCCGGGGACGGGGAAAACCACCTTTGCGCGGCTGTTGGGAAAGATATTGCACGCTCTCGGCCTCTTGGAAAATGGACACACGGTTGAAGTCGATAAGGCAGGACTTGTGGGTGAGTATCTCGGACAGACGCCGATGAAGGTCGAAGCCGCTTTTGACGAGGCCGATGGGGGCGTTCTCTACATCGACGAGGCGTATTCACTAACGCATGACACTGAAGACCTTTATGGCCGTGAGGCTGTCGATGGGATTGTCAAACAGATGGAAGACCGGAGGGGCCGAGTCGTCGTGGTGGCCGCCAGATACCCGCAGGATATGCGTAGGTTCATCCACTCGAATCCCGGCCTGAAATCACGCTTCAACCGGAGCATCTGTTTCGAGGACTACGATTCCGCCGAGCTGCTTTCGATCCAAAAGCAAATCCTGCGAAGCAACGGATTCGAAGCTTCCGAGGGCTTCTTGCTGCGGAGCGAATTGCTCTGGCAGAAGCTCTACCGCGACCGACTTACCTACGATGGCAATGCGCGCATGGTGCGGACCGCCCTGGAAATCGCATTGGAGAACCAGGCCGCCCGTCTTGTCCGCAAGCCGGACAAAGCGCGCCACGAACTTTGCGAAATGCTGCCCGAGGACCTCGACGGCGTAGAAGCCCAACTGAGGGAGGACCACGATGCCTAAAGTTCGAACCAGACCACCACACCAGCAACCCGACTGGATGGATTCGCTCCCGCCTGTTTTGCTAGATCGGGTCAGGCTCTGCGCCCGCGAACGACAAGTGCCCGTCGAGATTCCACTCATGGTCGGACTCGCGTCTATCGCCATCAGTGCGGGTCCGGGTATTGAAATCCAGTCCGGCAACAGGCGGGCGACTCGGGCCAATCTATTCGTGCTGCTCGGTGTCAGCTCGGGGATTGGAAAAAGCGAAGTCTTCAAGGACTTGCTCGGTCCAGTTTTCCGGTTCGAAGAGGCCTTGCATCAATGGTGGGACGAAACGCCCTGCGTTAAAGCGCGGGCCGGGGAAGAGCTTCTCAAGGCAAAGATTTCAGGGATGCGATCCGAAATCCGCAGGCTTTATTCCGGTGGCACGATGCGCCTCTTCGAAATGCTCCAACGGGCCGAACGCGCCCGGATGGCCTGCGAAGGCTATCGCACGCCACCTTGCCTCGTGGCCGACGATTCGACATCGGAAGCCTTGGCGCAAATCATGCACCGTTCCTATGAGTCGATTGCCACGGTTTCGGCAGATGCGAGGTATTTTTTGAAACGGCTCGGAACGCCGGACACGAAGGAAGAATCCTTCTTCCTGAAAGGTTACAGCGGTGACTTGGCCCTGACTAATCGCGTGTCGCGGAACGCCGTCCGCCTCCGGCGTCCCTGCCTGACGACACTCCTGCTGACACAAAGGGACGCTCATGCAAAGTTCGTGGAGCGGACCCTGAGAAATCGCTCAGGTTTGCTGCCTAGGTTTCTGCATGCGTGTATTGGACATGCCGATACAAAACTTCCGCTAATAGACGGAAGGACGATCCCTCGCATCCAGCGGGATTATGCCGAAATGCACCAGGCCATCTTGAAGGCATACCGCTTCGAGCGAACCTCGGCCATCGTCGAGGCTTCCAAGCAAGCCCGGGGGTATCTTCAGGAGATTGAACAGCACTGCCGGGCAACAGCGATGACCGATGAAAGCATCCGAGGCGAAGTCCTGCGTCGAAGAGCCGAGCAAGCCTGGCGGGTCAGCCTTTGCCTTCACTTGGCGCGGCACGGCAACACCGCAGCTCTCCATCCCTTGGAGTTGCCAGACGCACAATCCGCCGCAGCCATCGTCGAGCGCTTTACGCAAATCCCTCAAATCTGAAAGCAAATCCGAAATATGAACGAATTCATCACTAATTTTGAAGCCATTGAAGTCCAAGCCCACGAGTTGACCGATACGGTCGAACAACTCATCCGGCAGGTGCGGGACTTGAAACCTCAGGCCCGGAGCAAAGAACACGAGGCCAAACGGCACCGGCTCGAAATCGAGTTGCTTAACATGCGCGACTTTATGTGGATCCGCCGCGGCTAAACGAGAGAACCTGAGAGCTAGAATTCCCAGGATATGTCCACGCCGCCCGGGGCATTGGTGACGACGATATCCACACCCTGAGAGATCAGTGTCGGGTATTCCTCTTGGGCGACCGGTTCGAAGTCCTTCACATAGCTGTCCGAGCCCATGAGGTCGGCGACTTCCACGTCAACGACCCCGAATTCGAGGAAGTATTGGTCTGCTCCAGAGGCCAGTTGCCGCAAGTTGTTGTAGATGGCTTTGGTCTGAGAGGTCTCTCGGACTTTTTTGAACGCCGGGATCGCCATCGAAGCCAGCAAGCCGATGATGACGACAACGATCATAATTTCAACGAGGGTGAAGCCGCGGCTCTTATTTTGGTATGGTTTCATGATATACATATTTTTTAGGACTCTTGATGTTATGTGTGATATCCACAAACTTTAGAGCCGGGATTAAGCTAAGGTCAAGCTGTGTGTAAACCACACATGCATGAAAAAGACACGAGAAGACGCCGCCCTCAATGATTTCGGACCACTGATTCGGCGCAAGCGGCTGGCTTCGAAACGAAAGATTTCACAGGACGATCTCGCCGGGCGATTAGCTCAGATGGGCATCTGGCTCGACCGAAGCGCGATTTCCAGGATCGAAAATCAGGAACGGGGCATTCTGGACTACGAACTGATGGCGATCTGCAAGTGCCTCAAGATCCGCCCATCAGAATTGTTCAAGCCACGTTAAGCGCTGCTTCTACCTACGGAGGGTTGGGTGCAGCACGCGCGCCAGTGCATCCATGGTGGCCTATGATCCGAAGCGAAAAAGAAGCATCCGATTGAGCCAAATTGAAGGGTATGATTTTCTTCTGGACGTGTTGGTTTCATGCCAGCGCGGCCGGGAACTGGTCTTGCGGCTAATCGTAGGAATGCCCGACAGCTTTGAGCAACTAAAGGTTTTGCAGACGGTATGCGACATCTGAAGGACCGCTACGCCAAAACTAAAAATTGTTCCCGGACGGAGTGCCTCTCGGCGATCCCGTCCTCCTAGAAAACAAGAAAAGCAACGCAATGATCCAAATAGAAGAAATCAACCTCACCCGCGGCCCCGCCCCCCAGTGGCTGAAAGTACTCCCTGAACCCTGGTCCTCGTTCAAACCGGCTACGACTCTCGGTGAACTCGCAAAACTTGCTCCGAACGCATGGCGCATTTATAGCCGCCACTGTCTGAGAGATACCGTTGTTTACGGCAATCGCAGGCACAGTCTCGGTATCACGCTCAGCGAAGGGCGCTGGAGATTCCGATTTTGCGATGCGGTGAACAACGAATGCCTCGACCGGAAAGCAATCGAAGCGGCCCTACGCACGGTCGATGGTTCGGTGGAGCAAGAGATCGAACAGTTCTTTAGGGTGCTCGATTGGGAGGTCGCCGACATTGATTCACGAATAAGCGACGAGTCCAGCAGAGAGGCAATACGTTTCCGAGCACTGCAAGCATTCCTTGCAGATCACTGAACCGCGTCATTGAATCAACACCGATTCTGACAATCCCCACAGAGTAAGAGCATGGCAACTTGGGCAATCGGCGACCTTCACGGGCACTACGCGCATCTTAAACAGTTGCTGGAATTCATGCCACTTGCTCCCGAAGACACCATCGTTTTACTCGGCGATGTGATCGACCGGGGGCCGGATTCAGCAGCTGTATTGCGGAAAATCCACGAACTCAAGAAGGCCTATCCAGTGATTTTCCTGCGCGGCAACCATGAAGCGATGCTTCTGCAGGCTCGGCGCAACCGTGAGCATCTCCCGTTTTGGGTCGAGTGCGGAGGCGGCGCGACGCTTGATTCGTATCGAGCGAAGAGCTTCGATGACATCCCGGATGAAGACTGGAGACTTTTTGAATCCAGCCTTCTTTATCACGAAACGGACGATACGATCTTCGTGCACGCCAATCTTGATCCGAACTTGGAAATGAGCGATCAATCCGAGAGTGATCTCCTCTGGCGGTTCTACGATGGCCCCATCCGCCATGTTTCAGGAAAACTCGTAGTATGCGGCCACACCACTCAGGCCTCGGGACTGCCCGCTTTTGACAAGTGCTCAACCTGCATCGACACCCTCCCGGAATCAGGGGAAGGCTGGCTGACTGCCGTCAATTGTGAACAAAAGTCATTCTGGCAGGTTGATCATCTCGGTAACCGGCGGAATGACAGTTTCTTGAGCTTATGAAGCTCAAGAATGAGGAACAAATTTCGTTTTCACAATTTGTTCCTCACGGAATGTGCCGTTTAGAGGCATTTTCCTGCCCCAAAATGGAAGTAAGCCTCATCTTTGGGTGAGCTGTTCTCAAGTTGAATGAAGAAAAACGCACTTACGCGCGCAAAATAGCTTTCGTTCACAAATCGATCTTACCATTCAGAAATCTTTCGATATCCTCTATAGATGTCCCAGACGGCATCGAGAGCATATCGAAATACTGAAGTTCTAACGAACTCGGGAGGCTCTGCGTGCGCGATTAGGAGTGATAGTGGCGATTCTCAAGGGCAGGAGCGACTGGCTGAACTGATACTCAAGGCAGCGAGCCTCTGGCACTCAGGGAAAATTCCAAAATCAGTGGGATGCCATGAAAAAGAGGTGTCCGACTTGCGGGATGCCGAAGTGGAGTTGGATGACGTCTCGAAGCAACTCCTGAAAACTCTTCAGTTACTTGGACAGGCGCGGCCCTGCGATTTGGCCAGGCATTGTGCAGTCTCCCAGCCTACAGTCCAGAGGCGCCTGAAAGAATTACTATTAGGAAATCTAATAGTAAAGCATGGAAACACGAAAGGCGTCCGCTACGCCCCACCCGAAAACAGAAAAATAGATGGGTAAGGACATAACAGTTTCCACACAGAAATTTGAGAAGGCCCTGAAGGTCACTCGTGTCATCATTTATGCCCGTGTTTCCAGCCAGAAGCAACTGGACAACAAGGAAGAGGACTCGATCAAAAGCCAGATCCACTGCTGCCGGAAGTTCTGCAAGGAGATGCTGCGCGTCGGTGAGCGGTGGGAGATCGTCGAAATCATTTCGGACGACGGTCGGACGGGGCGTAACGACAAGAGGGACGGCATCAACCGGGTGCGCGCGCACACCTCAAGGGGCGACGCCGATGTCGTGCTGGTCTATGGGCTTAGCCGCGCCTTCCGCAACAGCCGCCTGGGGCACGAGTTCGACCAAGCGCTGCAAGAGAACGGGGTGCGGCTGGTCTCCACCACGCAACCGGGCGGAAACGACACCCCGTATGAAAGGTTCGTTCGGAGCATCTTCTGGGCGCTGGCCGAGTTGACCAGCAACATCATCGCCGACGACGTCCGCCGGTCCATCCTCACCCGACTGGAAAAAGGATTGACCCACGGCGGCGTGCCGAAGCCGGGATACGCCATTGAAAAAGGCAGGCTCTATATTGTGCCTGAAGATGCAAAGGTTGTCTTCCATATCTTTGAAATGGCGGTCAACGGCATGACGCCGATGGAAATCGTCAACGATTTGAACGAGCGGAAAATCCGCACAAGACAGCGCATCTCAAACAAGGGGAAGGTGACCGGCGGGAAGCGTTTCCGGATCGAGCACGTCCTCACTATCCTTCGGGATCCGACCTACAAGGGAGTCATCGTCCATGACGGCGTGGAATACCCTTCCGCCGCCGAATCCATCGTCCCCGAAGCAGTCTGGTCGAAAGCCCAGGTTGCCTTGGACCGCAGACCCAAAAACAAAGAGGCGATCGTCCAGAAAAGGGACAAAAACTTTATGCCCCTGAAGGGCAAGATCCGCTGCGGCTGTTGCCACTCCGCCATGAAGCCGACCTTCTCCACGAAACGCAGACCGGACGGCTCGATGGAAAAATATTTTTACTACCTCTGTTCGAAGCACGAAAAGCAGGGAGACGAATCGACCTGCACGATCCGTAGGATACCGGCTCGGCTTCTGGAAAAACTCCTGCTGGAAGCCTTCGGGGAAATCGCAGCTAATCCTGAAGTGGCCAAGCGCCTCATCGACAAAGCCCCCAAAACCAAATCGTCAAAAATCCGCAGGCTTTCCAAGGAGCGGCAGGCGATCCGTACGCAACTGAAAGAATTGGATGCCGAGGTCGAAAGGGTGACGGACAAAGTCCTGAACATGGCCGGGACTGCCGTGGGCAAGAATCTGAAAGACAGAATCGATGCCCTGACTGAGCGGAAAAACGAACTGGTTTCTGAGGAAATTCGGCTCAATAAGGAAATCGACGCCCTAAAATCGGATTTGCTAGCTCCCAAGAAACTGCAGCACGCCCTCGCCCACTTCGCCGAAGCCGTGAAATGCCTCCCCGAGGAAGAGCAACGGGAACTCTACAAGCTCCTTTTCAAATCCATCATCGTCAACGAAGGCGGCCAGGCCAAAGATCCGATCGATGAGAACGCCCGTCGGACACGGGAAAGCCGCAGGCACCTCAGCGTCGAGGTGCGCCTTCGCACCGAAGCCATCCAAACCCTCTTCGGTGAAACCGAAACCACTGGAGGACGAAAAAGCGGTTTCACCCTCTCCATCGAAATCGCCCACTGCCGGAAGAAGCCGATGGAAAACTGCGCCCTACTCTCGCCCGTCCATAAAGAATGCGGGCATAAAGCACCGAAGAACCGGAAGCGCCCAAAGAAAACCGAACATGAAATCCACCGGGCGATTCGATGGAAAAAGGAGATGGAACGTTGTAATCTCGACCAAATCGGACTGGCAAAAAAAGTCGGATATTCAAAAGTAGCTGTGACTCACGTCATGAATTGGCTCAAGCTATCTGCAGGAGCCCAAAGCATACTTTTGAAGCTGAGCGAACCTAGTCAAATTAGAAAGGTCAGTCGAAAGGCACGTAGCCGAATTCTAAAAAAGCAAACAGAATCAGCCCAGATAGAGATGATTCAAAAGATCATTCTGGCTAAACAATAATTACCTAGCAGGACTAGAAGCTATGTGTTTCTCACAACTTAGAATCAGTTGACGCGCATACAACTCAGCTGCCTCGGATACGGCATCATCAGTCACATACATCATGAAGTAAGCCGAATGAATGCCGGCGAACCCGACAAGCAGAGCAAGTTGCGTGGACATTGACGAAGAAGCATCAATCGGCATTCCGAACAACAAAGAGCCTATTGCAATCAGTACGACGGTCAGGCTCACAATCAATGCACTGCCCTTTAAACCAAGCAAATTCCTACGAAACCCATAGTTGATATTTTCCTCTAACAGCAGGCTGAATCTCTCTTTGTCACTAGTGTTCTCTCTCAACCAATTAACGCATCTATTGTAAAATGCGTCGCAAGCGGCTAGATCGTTTACTTCATCTTCTTCCGAAGGTGGATCTTCGCCCATCTTTTGGCTAATAAATGTTAGGTAGCGCTTTTTTGTAGGCGTATCAAATCTAGAGTCAGCGTGCCGAAACATATGAGTCGATGGCAATCCTCCCCATTCTTTAAGCAACTGCTTTTCAAGCCGCTTTCCATGACGGCGGGATATATCCGCAAACACAACCAATAAGACAATACTAGCAATCGCTGCGTATGCATCCGATAGGGAAAAGCTATCCCAAGAAACATACGCAACCGCCAACGCAAGAGCTGGCGCTAAAGCGATCGCAGCGGGAAAGACCCGGGCTTTCATGGTATACTTGTCGATTGTGTCTAGCCCGATCATGACATCTCCCCTTCCTTCATACATTTACCGATCAAAAAAGTTAGCCCCTCATCCCCCGCAATGATCATCAAACTGGGACAGCCGTCCATGGCCAACTCGTCTGTAAGCCACATTATTTGATTCAGGTCGGTCCCGCTGGGATTCGTCGTGCATCCATCCGGATGTGAGTGCCACTCACCCACATAGCGAATTTGATCCAATGTCGCCTCACATGCTTTCTTAATGTCGGGTATGAGGCGTTTGATCCCTCGCTTAAATTCTGACGGCTTACCAGTGCTGTCTTCCGGCTCAGGCCAGGCCTCCACCAAGTCGATTCGCTTCGCGATTCGATCGACCACGCCAAGCAAGACTCCTCCCGTTTCATTGCCTAAGCGCTCCTCACGCATCACCAGAATTTTCGATTCAAGCTCTGGATCAATGCAGACCTCCCAGTCGCCAATCTCTTTGCACTGCGGCTCCTTCAAAGGGACAGTGAAAGCATCGACAGTATAATTCTTACCGACGGACCAGACTGCGAGTGAGGCCTCCTCTTTATCCAGCCCATCGGACAGGCCACCCGCTAGCAACGAACTGAGTAAGCTCGCCCGTGTGTAAGGCATTCTGTTTGTTACTGCACGACAAGAGCCAGCATAAGGAATGTGTTCAACCGACTGTGATAGATGCTCTCGAAGTTGAGTATGATTAAGCGTCTCCCGGTAGTATTGAGCCTCAATGTGACGAAGATCAAGTTTGCGCTCGGAATCTTCAATCATCAGCACAGCAGTGTCGCCAGCCGGATTAAAAAATACACTTGCTCGACGTCCCGCTGCAGTTCTGTCACACAAACTCCGCGCGACTACAGTGGAAGCGGAGGCATCCAAAATTATATCCGCCGCACAGAGCGCCTCATTCACAAGATCTTTCTCACCATGCTGCATTAGGACATTCGCATCGATTGCAGTTGCAGCCGCGTCGTGCCGGATCGCATTCAACCTGTCCGCGACAGATTTCGATTTAAGGCAGCCTACATCGTATTGATTAAGCGTATGACGCTCCAAATTGTGCGGAAGCAGCAAGTCGTGATCAATAATTGTCCAGCGGAAGCGACCCTCGCGGCAAAGTGCTTCGGCGACCATTGAGCCAACTGCACCCGCGCCGACCATCGTGATTCGCCGCCGATCAGCAGAATCACGCCCAGCTAAAGAGGCTGCAGTTGTCTCATCAAATTCCTGATGGACCGCAACCATACCGACTTCAATTCCTTCTAGCTGCGCTTCATCTGCACCTCCCGGCGTGATATTCTTTGTATAGCCTGATCTCTGTCCCGTATTGGATACGTCTTTAAACAGCCTCCCTAAAGCGATTCCAACCTCTCCGACAGTAGAACCACACAAGAAACCAACCGGTTTTCCAGTATGCACTTCCTTAGTCGCAGGGTGTATTACGGGCATTTGAATCAAGAAACCCAAACGTGCATTCAGGCGAAAAGCAGAATCACCATCTGTATCGTCGGCCCATTGGTCGATGATAGTTGATAGTTCCTCACTCAGATTCAAGCCACGCGACTCCATGACACGGCACAGCCCGAGAAAGTTTACGGGTGCCTTGCGCAAGCGTTCCATGTCCGCTTCGGATACAGTAAAATTCAGGAAGAGGATGGCACCAAGATCTTGGCTCGCACGCCGATTCTCCGGGGTGGCGGCCTTAAGCATTAAGACATTCGAATTAGCCTCAATTGGTCGCAGTGCAACCGTTTCAGATTCCAGGCCTGCGCCTCCTGTGAACATCGAGTTCGGCACGACTACATTAAATAGCGCACCACCGAAATACGGATCGAGCGCTTGACCTAGATCATGAAGCTGCCCGACACCAGCGCGGTCGAACCATCGCCTAATTCTATAGAGCAGCTCACTCCCCGTGTAAGTCGACTTTGCATCCTGCCAAGGACGGTCATCAACGCATAAACAGCAGGGGAATTCGTCTGGAACCATGTTCTGATGCGGCGTATCTGGAAAGTCGCCCCTTAGCGCGAAAACGGACGGTGCCTGACCATCTGTCCGGAAAACAACTCCAATGGCCTCCTGGCGATTAATTGCGTAAACTCGTCGTTGGGGCCGCCCAGTCTCTAACTCAAATTCGATCACCTCATGCCCATCGGGGAGTCGAAAAGCTCTCAACAAATGAACGACCCCTTCGGCATACCGAATCGCGCAATCCCTAAATTCGCACGCAAGTTCGACACTCAGATCCTGACAGGCGATTTCCTCTCCAATGGACTTTATCCAATCACTCATACTAACCTGCCCGAGCTGGCTTGGAGGTTACTGAAGTTACCGGACTAAGCACGCCGAGGACAATTTTTGCCCCAGCTGATGTAATCTCGATTTTAAACGGCTTCGGTGAATTTTTCGAAGGTGTTTCCATGGTGACTTTAAATTCCCCATCCTTATTATCCAAAATCCGCTTATAATAGTTGGCGGCCTGTCGGTGCGGAGGTTGCTTATCTTCGTCTTCCTCTGCCCCTTTGCCGGGGATTGGTTTACTCGGACTGATGATAACCGCTCCGTCTCGGCTCTGCTCCTCGATGAGCCATGCCACTTCCTCTGTCGGCTCCGTTTCGTCCACACCACGCTCGGGCCCCACCGACTTGTAGGAACAATGATGGAAGAGGTGCAAAATATCCCAAAGCAACCGGTCTTCGTTGTCATGACTACGACTCGTTTTTACAATCTCACCGATGGTATCACAGTCCACGTCGGAACCGAGTAGCGCATAGGTTTCTGAACCACCTTCTATAAATGTGGCCTGCAGCACAACCGCATCTTGGTTGCGGTCTTCAAGACCACGTTCATCGCTGCGCCATGCGAAGGGGCAATGCACGAAGAACTCTACCTGCTCGGAGCCATCCAAACTAAAGCCTGGGATCGTCGTTCCAGCATCAACGATGCAATGCGCACGGGATTCCAACGTGAGCCCATTCTCTTTGAGAAAAGACTCCAAAGCCGCTGGACGTGAAAAGACTTTGATGCCGGAGCCATGCTTCAAACGATGGCGTGCCTCCTGACGGATTGCCCAAGCTGAATCCTCAACTCCTACCTCTGTGATCGCAGCCGCAGGCACCCACAATTCATCGATCTTAGGTCGACCCTCCTCTTGATATTTTGCAGCATGCTCTAGCCAAAAGAAATCACTCGAACCACAAACATGGTCATCGTCGAGGTGCGTAAAACAGACGACGGAAAAGTCCTCTTGATCCGCATCATCCAACTCCTTGCGCAATTCAACGGGAAGGTCGCAGCGAGCATCGTATTGATTATTGGGGTCCCGCTTGTTGGCATAATCCAACAGTACAAGCTGATCGTCAGCTAGACGGATAAGCGAGGTATCGGCATTGCCGAGAGGAAAGAATGTAATTTTTGCAGTCATTGTATTTGGGGTTAACGTTCAATTGAATATCTACATACTACTTGATTAACGAAAACTTTACAATCGTCCCAAATGCATAACTCATGACTATATAGTCATACGATGCCCATCACTATTTCCGCAGCATTAAAACCGAAACGTATTGATGGGGCTTCTTTTAATCCTTCGACTAGGCCAAATCTGACAGTCAAGAATTAGTAAACTGCGGACCTTCGTATCTGTGTTTTTCAACCGCTTAAACAGCCCTTAATTTACGCTTAAAGGCAGTTGAACGGGGTTGAGCCCTTTCAGCATTAAAAATTATCACCTTTTGCAACTGGTATCGTCTTAATCAAATCAAAAGGTGAGCTTGGTTCAGTGTATTCGGCCCACCATTCTAGTAATTCGACACCGCTGATACGAGAGACAGGCGTCATTGATTCAGGTTCGCGGGCGGCATCTAAGCCTGACTCGATATTAAGCCCTGCGATGTCGGTTAGAATTAAACGGGGATGGACGCTGGCTCTCTGAGTATTCCTCCAGATCTTAAAAGACATGACACTCGCAATTTCTTTAGAGCCCGCGGGCATAAATCGATGGGATTCATTGCGCATCGAATGTTCAAAATTATAAAGAAAAGTGTCTTCTCGACCTTTCGACCACTCTTGCGGGTTGTAGCTACAGTTGAATTCGATGCTTTCTATGATTTGTTCGGAGTCGCGAAGATGCTCGAGGTTCTTTTTCAGCACTGTTAAAAAGCGAGTCTCGAAACAAAAATGAGGATCTACAAAGGCGACCTTTCTACATTGCTTAAGTAGGTGCTCGGTGCAACCGCACAGCGATTCGAGATTTCTAGGGATACGCCCAGAACTACGAACAGACCAGGGTATGCATTCGCCATTAATATCATCGAAGCGGACTACTGCTGTATTCGAACGAGGGTTCTCTTCAGCGAGCACTGCCTTAAATGGCACTCTTGAGTGCATCTCTTCCGCCTTCTCTAGCCAGTTCGCGCCATTGCAATCATTGGGGAAATTGATTGCGGTTGTTCGCTTCCTGAACTCTTCGCCATTACGACGCAGATACTTTTCCTTAATACTCTTCGCCTTAACTTGCCCCATCTGATTTAAGGCGGGATTACGCTTAGCCTCACGCATCCAATCTTTCAGCCTAGGAAATACTGCCATCAAGCGGCCCTGGCCATAACCCATGCCCTCGATGAAGATTCGATCAAAGCGCTCCCAACTGTTACAGAGGCCCTCAGGTTCAATTGCGTAAATATCGTGCATCTAGAATAACTCTGATTCGCGTTCTTCGAAAAATCCATTCGGCCAGCGGTCAAGAAAGTCGCCGTCCTCGGAAATCCGGAGAGGAATCATCTCAGTTTTGTGCTCACCCGCGTTTACATAATATACCGAAATATGCTCCGGTTTGACTGCGCCGAGATAGTCGACATCGGCTTCGCCCTCTTCCGTAGTTTCGCGAATACGGCGCAGCAGTCGAAGCATCAAGTGCTCACTGTGGGACTCCAAAATGAAGCGCTTGTTGTCTTCCGTGATTGCGGAATGGATGAATAGATCGCCGAGGCGAGATTGCACTGCGGGGTGTAGGTGCAGCTCTGGTTGCTCAATACAGATCGTATTACCATCGCCGACCATGGATCCCACGACGACCGGTATGACTTGCGAGACTCCCACGCCGATATCACAAGGGGCGACTGTCGAGCCCGTCCGCGCGTCGTAGAGACTCAGCGATGCCCGGAGGGGACTACTATAGATTTCACTCAACACTGCTTTGAGTCGTTCCTCAATGTCCTCATCGATCGCGGTCTCTGACAGACGCTCCAGCGTGAGCAGTGCCAGGCTGTCTTCGTCTACTTCGTAGGACTTACGACTCAACAGACTGTAGCCTAAATCAAGGCGATCCGAGAGCCATTCACTGGTGGCTAATACCAAGCCGTTCCCATCTGGTATCGTTGCAGAGTGATACAGCTTATCCCACGCCGCCATGCCATCGGCCCAGCGATCTTCTCGAGGGGAACGTAAGCTGCTAAAGTTGCGTTTTGGAATCGCACGGAGAGGGCCGATGTAGCAGACCTTCTTTAACTCATCGAGCACTGCCTGCCCCGCACCTACAGCCAAGTGGCTCAATATAAATTGCGACCAGGCATAGTCTTTGTAAGCGTCTTTAGCTTCGTCGTCCCAAGCTGAGGCACGAATGTCAATGGTCTCTTCTGCTGGCAATAGAGGCTGTTGCCAGTTAGGGATCGCGGAGCGGCTATTAATCGGAACTTTGAAAAGTAAAAAGCCTTCTGGCTTGTTGGCTATGAGACATTTGCGCTCTAGGTAGCGATAGAGCAATTGGATCTCTGTCGACTCGTAGGGATTGCTTCCCCCTTCGGCAAAGGCTGACTGCAGCAAACGGTGCGTTGGTCGGCAGTGGTGCAAATATGCCTGCTGGCTGGATTCGGCGATCAGTTCGACAAAATCCTGACCATTCAGGCTGACGGAATATTTTCTGATCAGTGGCCGTTTTTCGTTGAAATCCCAGCCGACTGTCACTTCCACCGTGACGGTTTTGATTCCAGGCAGACCGTTGTCGATCAGTGAGCGAGCGTTCACATCAGCCAAATCACTACGGTAATCCATGACGGGGATCACGGGCAAGCCGTCGTCGCTGACCTCGACCGTTACGCCGATCTTCACTTCGCGGCCTTCTTTATCGTGCCCATGCACTAGTTGCTGAAAGCCACCGAGGTCGATGGAGCTACCGCTGGCTTGCAGCTGGTCGGCGTCGGCGTTGCGGCGCTCCAGTAATTCACGAAGGTAGAGCATTGCTTGCAATAATGTGCTCTTGCCAGCGCTGTTGGCTCCGAAGAGCACGGTGATCGGCTTTAGGTCGACCTCGACGCGGTCGGCGATGCCTTTGAAGTTTTCGATGGTGATGCGGGTGATGGCCATTGGAAAAATTAAAATGAATACAGTTACCTGTTTGGTTAAGCGTAGATTTAGCGTGATTAAGCGGTGATGATTTCTGCTTATCTTAGGCTCTGTATTTTTGACCGCTTAAAGGGCACTTAATTTACGCTTAAAGGGAAATGAAGTGGGTTGTTGCAGCAGCGTGCCAGCGCTGTTGGCTCCGAAGAGCGCGGTGATCGGCTTTAGGTCGACCTCGACGCGGTCGGCGATGCCTTTAAAGTTTTCGATGGTGATTTTCGTAATGGACATGGTGAGATCTCTTAATCCACGAGGCTTACTAGTGATTTGATATGCTGCTCTAAATCTTGAAATGCCACGACCTGACTTTTTGGGTAGTCGATTCCGTCAATAAATGCCATCGGAACTCGGTCACTTGTGACGAGCAGCGGCACCCAAATTATTCTGGATTCATCAATGCCTGCCATCTTAGATATCGCTTCAGGATGATCTTTTATCCACGCACATCTGCGTTTGTGCTTAGCAAGGTAATCCTTCTTTTTCATATCCCCCCGAAATTCCTCAAGTTTTTGAATCACCTGACGCACTGTGAGCGAGGGCTTTAGTCGCTTGCACTCAATTAAAAATATCTTTCCAGTGTCATGATCCCATGCCAGAACATCAAAGTCGCCTAGGTCAGGCTGCTTCGAAGCTCCAAGCTCAGTTAGCTTGATCTCAGTTTTTTGATTAGGAAGCAATTTCTGGATTTCATTAGCAACCTCTCTCGTAAACGCTTTCCCCTTCTTGTCAGCTACGCTGCCAAAGTAGCTGCTCATTTCTTTAGATTGAAAGAGCTTCTCTGGAAGATTCCCCTCCCAAATATTGCGAGTCAAATATCGAACCCATCGGTGAAGGTGTGTAGCCGATATCGCAAATTGTTGTGGGGAACGCTCGACCTCAACAAATGGACGCAGCAACACCGAAAGACCTCTGAAATATCGCCAAGGAAGGACATCGTTCCCGTCGCAACCTTTGGGGAACTCTGCATTCCAGCTTGGCCTGATTGGTAAAACAAAACGTGCAACAAATGAATCTGCCTGCTTGGAATTCAGGCCTATATGCTCTTCTAGGAGGTATCGAAACTCGCGAATACCAAGAGTCCCACCAGCAGTTTTTGTCTTAACTGCCTTTTCGGTGAAAAAGTCTCGAACATCCAAAATTGTGTCGTAGCTAAAACCAAACTCTGCCTCGAACGCCTTTTCAAAACTCAAAACCTCCTTACTCCGCTCGCCGGAAGTTTTAGAAGGTTCTTCAGCATTCTGAAAGTGGGTTCCGTATGAATCCGCGTCATGCTGGATCCCATCATCGATTCGCGAGGTGATGTAGGGAGCAAAAACTGCTTCTTGAAAGTCCTCTTGATAATCCACAATCCCATTCGGATTGATTTCTAGACTAGCCTGAACGAACCCGCTAACAATTGAGTCTCGATGGTTTGCAATTTCAATCATTAGAAAAATTTGAGCTAGAAGCGAGGCATGTTCCGTTTGAGATATAGACTCTTTTGCGTTTGGTTCGTGTGAGTATACGGCCGTCTCGATCAGCGCTCTATTTGCGACTTCAGAAGTGGCATGTTTTCCACTCTCTGTTCGAATTCGTTCCTTCAGCCAATCTGCTCCATCATCCAGAGCCAAAAGGGCTCTTGTCGATAAACTCCAACGCGAACGATCACGTGAAAAATCATCCATCTGAGAGAACGACCGAGAAACGACAGACAATGTATCATACTGCTTGAGCTTAGCTGTAAGATCTTCTTGCAGTTTCCGAACGATCGTATCCAGAGTTTTTTGAGCCTCACTAGAATCTGTAATTCGCTTGGGTAGTTTGTCATCAACCAGAAAAGCAAGCCCAACTCGCAATCTGCCGAGCTCTTCTGGTGGAATAAATTCTGGGTCAGCATCTCCGGGACCACTAACAATTGATTCAAGGTTGTCAGATGAAATAACGTGGAAGAAACGTGTATTATCGTTTTTCACGATCTGTGTGACGAGTTCTACCTCTTCTTCAGGTCCAAGACTTACATCCGCCATGTCTGCAACAGCTCGAATGATCGTCGAGACAATTTCCCGTTCCGCAATATTGTCTGCCCGATGAAACTTCCCTAGGAAACCTTCAAATATACTAAGTCGAGCAACCGCGTGACTCCTGTCTAACTGATAGTTTAATTCAGTTTGCTCGTCCGCCAACTGAGATACATTCTCCAGTTTCCATCCATCAATATCCACAAACAGTAATTCAAGATTGAAACGCTCGACACCCCATGCCGATTTTTCGGATACAGCAGGCAAGATCCGTTCAATCCAATTAGAAATACAATCCCATAAGCGGTAATATAAATTCCTTACTTCTGGATTCTTTGGACGCTCTCTGGCGGTGACCCACCAGACATGCCCCTGCCACTCCGCACAACCACTCAAAATGCCGTTACCGACGGCATCGTGATCAGCATAGAAAATATTTGAACTCAAATCTGGATTTAGACCAACGGCTTTTCGTTGAACGATGTGCCACCCATCTCCTTCAGGCACTTTTTGGCAGTGACGATCATTGGTTGATTTTAGCTCAAGATTGAGACCTTTTGAAAAACTCCCTTCAATCATCAGCATATTGTGAGGATTTTTCGGATCTATCTCTCGGCGATGTAAAATGAAGTCTTGATCTTTCCAGAAGGCGTAAAGATTAAAAAATCCAGCAGTGTTGACGATTTTGACGTTAGCTTGCTCCAGATTGTCCTCTTGACACCCCAAATACCAAAGCCTCTTTGCGCTAAATTCGTGATCAAATGAGAGAGTTTGCCAATCTGCTAAGCCGCAAGAGAAGAAGTGCCAGCGAGGCGGAATGCTCTTTAAGGCAAAGACTACGGGGCGGCCAACACCCGATAATCCAAAAAGGACGATTCCCCCTTTGAAATCCTCAACTTTTTCACATGATCGACAGCAATCTTCGATGTATTGAGTCAAAGCATCAGCCTGCTCCTCGCTCATATCCTCAACTGCTTCAAGATTACTGCCTGTAGACAAAGTTGAGCTCCATGTGAATGCCAGAATCGGCTTACCCAAATCAAACTGACCAACGTATGGGAATAATGGTGGCAGACATTCTGGACTTTTCGGTAGGCTTATTCCTTCCAGCGCCCGCACACCAAACCGTGGGAGCACATCGTTTACGAAAAACTCCGCGCTTTCCTTTCCGAAAAACGTATCGGCCCAACCTCCTAAGGCAGGAACTACTTCGAGAATAAATGCAGCCGCAGCACGGCAAAGACAAGACGGTGCCGCAATGACAAGACTACCCTCCTCTTTATGTAGAGGGAAGCGTTCTAACGGCGACCCCACCACAGGATTAGATTCTAAATCTTGATGTTTACTGCGGTCAAAAACAAATGCCGCGAGTGTTGTAGTATTAATCCCAAGACTCGAAAGACGCTCATCCGAAAACGTCACGGCCCCAGAGTGTGCGCATATAACGGCATCGGACGGCAATTCGATGGGGCCACCCGCTACGCTTTCGCTGGTAATGTATCGGTGTTGATTTAGTTCGTCTGCAATCGAATCTGAAATTCGAAGGAGGGCGATGACTGATTCATAGCATTCCTTAAATCCGGGAAAATTGACTTTTTCAGAGAGAAAGTTCAATAACCGCTCAAGGATGAAATCAGCGTTTGAAAAAGTGCCTGGATAAACCCGAAATCCACCTTCAGTTGTGCACACGTATCCTACGAAAACATCTTCGGATGGATCTTCCTGAGGTGCCCACGGCGACGAACCCATTTGAGAAGTCCATTGCCGAAGGTCATTTGGCTTTGCTATTTTATGACCTTTGCAACACAGCAAAGCCATGTTCTGCAGGACTTGGATCCTTATATTGTTTTCGGCCAAACTCGGCATTGTTTCCAATGAGGCAATTAACCGCGCTGCTGAAGTAGGTTTAAATTCGCGCAGCCAACTTGCGAGAGTCTGATGATCTTGTCGCAGATTGCTTATTAAATGACCAGATGGAACAGGAACCATATCTCGCATGAGCGCTTGGAATTTCTCAAAGTCCTCGGGCGATGGAGTTTCAGGCTCTTTCATTTTAAAGTTCTCCTTTAAAGGCGCGTTGTTGGAGTGAGGCGAAGAGATCGTCACTCTGTGCTATAAAGTGCTTCTGTGAGTTAATTCGCTTTAAATGGAATTCTACTATTTTTTGATATTCATTTTGCAAATCAAGGGGAGGTCTCAGCAATGTGAGGTTTCGAATGTCAGTAAAATTCAACCCAGCTTTTACGCCTCTACGACTAAAGGCCGCGAATTGATGTCCGCCTCCAGCGGATGCCAAGTAATGAGCGGCGTAGACAGAATTAATGTCGTTTAGTCTTAGAATGGATAAATGCTGGTTAATGTGCGCTTGTCCCAGGTCGTCTGGGACAACCGCAACGCGGCCCAAATCTGCAGTGATGCTAAGTAGTATATCCCCAGCTTTAACTGATGTGCGAATTGCTTCCTGATTATTCGGGGCATTTACATATGCAACATCTTGTAGATCCAATACTCCATTCTTAAGGTTCTGAATGCGGATGAAGAATGCACCTGAATCACTGTAATACTTTGCCCATCCACGGGACCCGCTGGTTATGAAATCTTCTACGTCTCCAATTTTACACTCATCCCAGCCCTTGGGGTTGGTGACGGGGTCGCCGAAGAGGTCGAGGAAGGTGGCGCGAAGGAAGTCGTCGGTGAGTTGGAGGGCTTGCTGGCGTTTGCGGCGGATGGCATCCGCCTGATCCAAGATCCCCGCGATCCGCTGCTGCTCCAATAAATCCGGCTTCCCGTTTTTCATTGGGAGGGGGATTTTTAGTGTATCAATATGTTCGTTTCGAAGGTTGTTAATATTGGCTCCAGCTGCCAGCGCTGAAATTATTGACCTATACTTTTCGGTTTTGAAAAAATGAGACAGATATGTGGGGTGTATTTTGCTGTTCGGTCTAACTACTTTACAAAATGCACCAAAACTTCCGGTGAATTTTTCGGTTAAAGGGGCAGCTTTACCTACGACATCAATGCTTCCGCTAGATGCTGCAACTACAATGTCCCCTTCCTGCAACAACTGCTTGTCTGATATTTTCAGTCGAGGGACATAGACGAATTTATCTAAAACGAGCCCAGTATCCGTTATATTATTGGCTCTCAATATTGGAAGACACCCCTCTTTTTCAATCAGACTAGCATCAGACTTCGAATAGGTAACTCCTCGAACTTGTTCTGCTAGTTCAGAAACCTGAAACAATTTGTAACCCATACTAATCCAACATCCCTTCCAGTGCCTCAATGTCCTTGAGAATATCCTGCTCCAAAGTCTTTAGCTGACCGAGGATCACTTTCGGATCTTCGTATTCAACTTCCTCATACGCGACTTCCTTGTAGCGGTTGATGGAGAGGTCGTATTTGTTATCACGAATTTCAGCAACGGGCACCTTGAAGTTTTTGGTGCGCGTCTTTTGCGCGATAGGCTGGCCTTGGTTCCATTGCTTGAGCAGATCGGGCAGATCGTCTTTATCGGGTTGTGGGGTTCGCTTGTCGTCGAGCGAATAGCCGTCGGCTAAAACATCGTAAAACCAGACGTCGTCGGTGCGGCCGCCTTTGGTGAAGACAAGGATGGCGGTCGAGACTCCGGCATAGGGCTTGAAAACACCGGAAGGGAGGGAGATGACGGCTTCGAGTTGGTTATCGTCGACGATCATTTTGCGCACGCCGACGTGGGCACCGCTGGATCCGAAGAGCACGCCATCGGGCACGATCACGGCGCAGCGTCCGCCGTTGTTGAGCATGCGCAGCATGAGCACGAGGAAGAGCAATTCCGTCTTCTTGGTCTTTACTTTGCTCTTGAGGGTGGGATCGGTGCTGTCGGCATCGATGCTGCCCTTGAAGGGTGGATTGGCGAGGATCACATCGAAGTGATTGTTTGCTATCTGCGGCATGCGCTCGCTGAAGCTGGACACGAGTGTGTCTTGATTGTGTAGGGTTCGCGACTGCACATCGTGCAGCAGCAAATTCATGGCGGCGATGCGCAGCATGGTGCTGTCGAAATCGAAGCCGAAGAACATACTGTTTTGAATGTGCTCGCGGTAAGGCTCCAGCAGGTCGCCGGGATAGTGCTTCTCGCCGTCCTCATCGGTTTCGATCAGAGCAGGCGTGGAATACTTCTGCTTGAGATAATCCATCACCCCGACCAAGAAACCGGCCGTGCCACAAGCGGGGTCGCACACCGTATCGGTTGGCTTGGGATCGAGAATCTCAACCATGGCACGGATGATGTGGCGTGGCGTGCGGAACTGTCCGGCGATGCCCGCGCTTTGCAACTTGGAGAGCAGGTATTCGTAAAGATCGCCCTTGGTGTCACCCTTATCGAGGGGCAGCTCGTTGATGGCGTTGACGGCTTTGACCAGCAAGTTGCCGGTGGGGATCAAGCAGTTGGCATTTTCCAAGTATTTGCCGAGTGGTGATTTTTTAACCACGTCGTCGCGCAGGAAAGGAAAGACTTCGTCCCGCACAGTTTTGAGCATAGGATCGCCACCGATTTGCTTAAAATTCTTCCAGCGCAGGTGTTGTTGATCGGGGCCGAAGACTCCGGAGAAATCTTTGCCTAAGCGCTGCGCCCGGCTCTCCTGGCGCGATTCGTTAAGGTCGAGCAGACGAATGAACATCAGGTAAGAGATCTGCTCGATGACAGTGATCGGATTGGTGATCCCGCCGGAGTGGAACTCCAGCCAAAGGGCGTCGATTTTAGATTTGAGTGATTGCATGAAAATTGGATTGAAAATTGGATTCCGGCTGCGCCGGGGACCGCTTAAATAGCGCTTAAGTTACGCTTAAGGGTGAGTGTCGGGAATGTATTCTTTGAGTATGTAGCGTTTCCATTCGACAGATTGCTTAGTTCCGAAGTTGATCAAGTAGCCGACTGCTTTCTTGGTAATGTGCATGTAATTGAGCAGTTGTTGTTCATGCTCGGGAAGTAGCGCTTTAACTGCTTTGAGTTCCGTGACGATTTCACGGTGAACCAGCAGGTCGGGGATATAGGTTTTCTTCAGCCGATGACCTTTGTAGTAGACTGCTAATTCTTCTTTGGGAATGAATGGAATGGATTGAAAGCCGAGCTCTAACTCTAAGCTTTCTTGATAGATCTCTTCGCTCAATCCATAGCCAAGTTCTTTATACACCTCGAATGCTGCCCCCATGAGAGCATAACCTTGGTTGCCGAGATATTCTGAATTGGATGTCATAAATTTAAGCGTAAATTAAGCGTTCTTAAGCGGTTAAAATATTCTCTTAAGCGGCGGTGTTGTTTAAAGTTTTTAAGAGTTCCAGCAGTGCGTTGACTTGGTCGTCTTCTTTAAAAACACCTTCGACGCCTTGGCTATCGATGCTGGTGAATGGGCTCTCCCAGAGTTGATCGAGCTCGATTACGCCGTAGCGGCTGATGTGACTCTTGAGCATCTCTAAGAAACGAATTTGGTTGGCGTTGAGCGCGGGATACTTTTGCACGAAGTCTTTGAAGTGCGCATCGACGGCGGCGGCATCCATGCCGATGACTTGGCGAATGGCGAGCGCGAGGCTCTTGGACTTGTTGGGATAGTGCACGAGCAAATCTTCGAGATGTAGATAAGGGTCGTGCATTAAGACGTCGTGCACCAGCTCGTTGAGTTCATCGGGCAAGATCGCCTGGCCTGCTTTGATTTTGCGCAGGGCTTCGTTGGCGTCGAAGAGTTCCTTGAGCACGGATTCGACTCGGCTGCGATACGCAGCGAGGTCGAGCCCGGAGAGTTTCACTTTGTGCTCCTGGCTATTGTAGCCGGCTTGGTCTTCCGCGACATCGAGGAAGAGTGGCGCGACTGGATTGACCGTATCCTTCTTGCGGTGCTTCATGATGCCACGCAGCTCGGTGCGAAGGTATTCCAAGTCCTTGACGCTGGCACTGTTATGGTAGCCCAGATCTTTCGCCTTTTGAATGGCGGGTAGCTTTTCTTCGACCTGCTTGAGGTTGATCGGCAACTGTGAGACTTGCTCCACCACGGTATCGGTCAGGTCGTCTGCGGCGGCGGACTTCTCCAAGCGTGCCACTTCGAGCTTCGCGATGAGAAGATCAAATTGTAGCGCGGCTTCCTTGCTGCGGATGTCGCGCCACTGCATGAGCGGCGCAAGCTCGCGCTTGAGCGTGGCGACGGTGTGAGGCTCGAAGGCTTCGATCACGCCACTGGCTTGCATAGCTTTGACCGTCTTGACCTTTTCACGCACGGAAAGGCTGTCCGCAGGCAGCGCGGCGATATCGGCCGCGATGAGTGCGGTGGCGGTCTTGAGTCCGTCGAGGTCTTGCTGCTTGAGTGCGGTCTCGCCGAGGGCGATACGGGCTTCGAAAAGTTGCTGCGGCAGGCTCTTGCTCTGCGAGGGCTCTTCTTCCTTAACCAGTTCGTCGAAGTATTCGAAGTTACCCCAATGATCGAAGATCAGGAACTCGGACTTGTCTTTGCCAGGGCCAAAGAGGTCTTTGCAAAGTCGTGTGCCACGGCCGATCATTTGCCAGAACTTGGCGTAGGACTTTACCGGCTTGGCAAAGACGAGGTTGAGGAGCGATGGCACATCGATGCCGGTGTCGAGCATGTCGACGGATACGGCGATGGTGAGGTTTTTACTGCCGTCGGTGTTTTTGAAATCGTCGATCAGCTGCTCGGCGCGCGGCTCGTAGTTGTCGATACGCAGGCAGAAGTCGCCTCCGTATTGCGGGTAGCACTCATCGAAGACATCGACGAGCTGCTTGGCGTGTTTGTGGTTGCGAGCAAAAATGATGGTCTTGCCGACGCGTGTGCCGTCCGGACCGCGCAGTCCGTTCTCCATGAGGTTGCGAATGATGGCGCGGTCGGTGTCACGGTTGAAAACCTGGCGGCTGACTTGTTCCTTCTCGTAGTTGACCGTTTCAGAGTCTTCCACTTGTTCATCGAGCTGCTCCTGCTGCACTTTGTTGAGCGCTTTGTATTTGATGCCGTCCCGCAGGAACTTGGTGGTGTGTTTGACTACCTTAAAAGGACAGAGGTAAGGCGGATTGTGTTCAATCGCGTCTTCGTAAGTGTAATTGGCAGTGGGATCTTCGTTCTCGCACTCAAAGAGCTTGTAAGTGTTGCGGAAGATGAACTTGAGCGGCGTGGCCGTGAGCCCGACTTGATAGGCGTCGAAGTAGCGAAAGAGATCGCGGTAGCGGTTGTAGATACTGCGGTGTGATTCGTCGGCGATGATGAGATCAAAGAAACCGACGTCGAAATTCTGAAAACACTTCATCATGGCCGGATAAGTGGCCAGATAGATACGCTTGTTGCGGTCGTTGCCCGTCTTGCGGTTCACGTAGACCCGTGGTTCATCGGGCATGTGCTCCTCAAAGGCGTCATTGGCTTGCTTCCGCAGTTCACGACGGTCACAGAGAAAGAGAATGCGCTTGGCCCAGCTGGCGCGGATCATGACCTCGGAGAGCGCGATGGCGACGCGGGTCTTTCCGGTGCCAGTGGCTTGGATGAGCAGTGCCTTGCGACGCCGAGCGTCGAAACTTTCAGTGACGCGCTTAATCGCTTCGATCTGATAGAGACGATCGACAATTTGTTCCTTTGGATTCAGCGAACCAAGCACCTGCTCACGATTGGCGATTTGGTAGAGCTCATATTCCAAGCTGTCCTGTGAGTAAAAACCAAAGAGTGAACGAGGCGGCTCGCCCTTGCCATCGTTCCAGATGTAGATCTCGTAGCCGTTGGTGTAAAAGATGATTGGACGGTGGCCGGTCTCTTTCTCGATGCCGTCCGCGTAATATTTGGCCTGCACCTTGCCTTTGTCGGCATCTTCTGCCGTTTTCTTGGCCTCAACGACGGCGAGCACTTTGCCAGAATTGGGATCTTTCAGCACATAATCAATATAGCCGATACCGCTAGTCGTCGGTTGGTGGGTGACTTCCCGCTCTTGCTCAACCTCTGCGGTATTTTTGCCGCGCGCGCCGACATCCCAGCCCACGGAGCGCAGGAGTTCGTCGATGAGTTTAAAGCGGGTTTCCTCTTCGCTAAATTCGAGTGTGCTGGCGGCTTGTTGCGCGTGCTTGAGCAGTTCGAGCTTTTCGGTTTCGGACTTGCCAGTCGCCTCAGCTTTCGTGCGCACCATTTCCAAGTCGGAGAGCAGCTTCGCCATCAAGGCTTCTTGTTCAGCCAGCTTCTTCTGTTGCGCTTTATTCTGCTGTTTGAGTGTCGCAGCGGGATCGGCAATCTCAGGCGTGAGTGGCGTCCATTGCGCAGATTCAATCGCCGGCGCACCTTTGGTGGAGAGGATGTGCCAACGCCCAAGGTCGAAAGCCTCTTTGACGTATTCTGGCACACGCGCTTCATCTTCTTTACTCAAAGAGCCGTGCGCAGCCTGGTTACCCTTGATTCTGAGTAGGTGAAGTTTATCCTTAACCACTGCCGGTGTAATCGAACAAAAGGAAGCGTCGTGCAGTAGGTCATTCAGATTACTCTGAAAAGTCAGTTCCAATTTATGGTGCGCGAAGATCGCTTTGACTAGAAACTCGGCATACATGCGGAGCTTCACAAGTGCGCCCACCGGATCGGCAAACGAATAGCTCTCCGCAAAACCAGCCAAATCGGCTAGTTCGGGATGATCCTTACGTAGAAACTCAAAGTTATGCGACTGCATGATTGGGAAATTGGCAGCATTTCCCAACACATGGAAGCTCTTCCATCCCGGTATTGTAAATTTTGTCTGATTTCTATGCATCCACATATTTGATGCCTACATCATATAGGAATCTCATATTTTTTGAAATGGACTAAACTAAACAATTTATGACTGTAGAGTCATGCATCAAGCTCTCTTTTCAAAATCCGGACTTTCCCTAGATCGACTCAATAGCTTCTGCCGTGTCGCCAAAACAGAAAGCTTCACTCAGGCAGCCGGAGGCGACCCCAATCGGCAAACACAGTATAGCCGTCAAATTAAGGATCTTGAGCAATTCTTTGGAACAGAGCTGTTCCACCGCAAAGGAAGAACTGTCTCTCTATCGGAAACTGGCAAAGAGCTTCATACTCTAGTTTCCGAGTATTTTTCAGCATTAGAGGACTTCAAGGAGCGCTGCTCCGGCCAACTCGGCAGCTATACGATAGGAGCTGGCGAAAGCATTATTCAGTGGAAGCTGATACCTAAACTAAATGAAATAAAGGAGTCGTTTGCGAAGGCAGACGTCATCTTTAAGAACTTAAGAACCGCCGATATCATAGATGGAATCAATAAGGGAGAAATCGATTTTGGAATCATTCGAAAAAGTGCGGTCACCTCAAATTTAGCGACTCTGCCAGTAGGCTCGCTTAAATTTGCGTTTTTTTATCCATCCCACTCCAAAATCGATCCATCGGATGAAGCCCAACTCTTCTCCAGCTTCCCCTTGGCGATCATGGAAGGCGAAGGACGCTATCAAAAGTTTATCTCAGAGCTTTCCAGCAAACATGGTATCCTCGTAAGAAAGAGCGTAAGCTGCAGCTCGTTCCCGATGATGGCTAAAACTCTGACCTCAATCCCTGTTGCGGCCATACTCCCGACAATCGCCAGCGAAGAGCTACCAGCCGAGTCGTTCAAGATGGCTGAACTCGCAAGTCTAAAGCCTTTGGCTCAAGAGCTCTGTGTTTGCTGGAATCAGCGGCTCGCTTCAATGAACCCGACACTAAAGGAACTCGGCAAAGCACTCGCGAAACTGACAAGAAAAGAAGACTAATAAATACCAAACTCCATCGGGTATTCTCAGCGAGAAGCCAGTTAACCACTTTATGGCAGCCTCCAGCTATTTCAGCATAAACAGAGCATATAAAAAGGCAAAAATCGAACCAACGACAAAGTGGTTAACCACCCAAAAATAAAATAAGCCCCTGATGAACAGGGGCTTATAAGAGCCAGTTAACTACTTTTGAAAGTAGTTCGCTTTAAAAACGAAATGGCTGCTCGGGCTGGGATCGAACCAGCGACCAAGTGATTAACAGTCACCTGCTCTACCGCTGAGCTACCGAGCAATAAAATCGTTTCTTCGGAGCCTCTCGGCTCGTGGGAAAGCGCGTATAAAGGGAATGATTTTGCCCCTTGTCAATAGTTTCGTGAGAATTTTTTATTTATTTTTCTGCCTCTTGTTTGAGGGGCTTTAAACTTGGGAACAGGATGGTGTCACGAATGCTCTCAGCGCCTGTTAGAAGGATGATGAGACGGTCGATTCCTAGGCCCATGCCACCTGCGGGGGGCATGCCGTGCTCGAGCGCGGTGAGGAAGTCGGTGTCCATGTCTTGCACTTCTTCCCCGACCTGGGCCTCGAACATTTTGCGCTGGATGATGGGGTCGTTCTGCTCGGAATATGCGGGCGCGATCTCTTGTCCGTTGATGCAGAGCTCGAAGACGTCGATGGTGGTGTCGTCGTCTTGCGTGATCTTGGCCAAGGGGCAAAGCTCCTTGGGAATGTGCGTCACAAAGGTGGGCTGTATCAGCGTGGGCTCAATGAGCTTTTCAAAGACGTTGTTGGTGATCTCGTAGTCTTCGAGCTCGCCATCGACCTCGATATTGAGGGCGCGGGCTTTTTCGAGCTTGTCCTCGCGGCTGTGGCTGAACCAGTCGGCGTCGCCGGTGGCTTCGATGATGAGGTCCTTATATTTGGCTTCGCGCCATTCACCGTCGAGGTTGATGACGGTGCCGTCGGGACGGGCGATTTCGAGGCTGCCAATCACGGTCTTGGCGACGTGTTGGATGAGCCCTTGCGTGAGCTCCATCATGCCGCGAAAGTCGGTGTAGGCCTGATAGAGTTCCAACATGGTGAACTCTGGGTTGTGGCGTCGGGAGAGGCCTTCGTTGCGGAAGACGCGGCCGATCTCGAAGACGCGGTCTTCGCCTGCGACGAGCATGCGCTTGAGGTAGAGCTCGAGCGCAATGCGCATGTAGAAGTCGCAATCGAGGGCGTTGGAATGGGTGATGAATGGACGTGCGGCCGCACCGCCGGCAACGGACTGCAACATGGGGGTCTCGACTTCGGTGAAATCGCGCTCCCAGAGATACTTGCGCATTTCCTGAATGATTTTGGCGCGGTGACGGAAGCGTTGACGTGAGTCCTGGTTGACAATCAGGTCGAGGTAGCGCTGACGATAGATTTTATCGTCGTCTGTGAGACCGGCCCATTTCTCGGGAAGTGGGCGCAGGGACTTGGAGACGAGCGTATAGCTTTCGGCACGGACGGTGATCTCGCCGGTCTTGGTTTTAAAAAGTCGGCCTTCGATGCCGATAATGTCGCCAAGATCGAGCTTTTTGAAATAGGTGTTATACTCCCCTTCTGGCAATTCGTCGCGGGTGACGTAGGCCTGGATCTGACCGTCGCGGTCTTGGATCTTGATAAAGCTGGCCTTGCCCATCACGCGGAAGACGACGATGCGTCCGGCCACGGCGACTTTGGGCTGTTCCTCATCGGCGACGCCTTCTTTATAGAGTTTAATCGCCTCCTCAGATGTATGGCTTTGCGCGCAGTTAGCGGCAAAGGGGTTGCGATCCTCTTTGCAGAGATTCTCAAGCTTTTGCAGGCGCACGGCGTATAAATCGTGCGAATTGTCGGGATTGGCGGTCTTATCTGTCATAACGAAGCCCGCGAATGTGCGCGCCTTGCCATAAATGGCAAACGCAAATTCGACCGCATGACGAAGTGGAACTAGCTGCGTCCGCAGGCACTGCGATTTGAACCGTTAATTTCGTGAATTTCCGTTAATTACTGTAAAGCTGACTTTGTCTCCCCTGGTGATACTGATCAAAAGACTTGCGATCTAGCCAAATGAGCATTAAATAAGTCTCAAATGGACAAGAAAGTAAAGGCAGACGATCTTATCATTGAAGAACCCGCTGCGATCTATGGGGAAAAGCCTGGCATGCCCAAAGGCGAAGCCATGGGACCGGGCGAAACGGTGGCATGCATCCGCGCGGGGCTGCCGATGGTCGAATTTGAAGCACTGCAGGCACTTTTGGGCTTGGCCGCTGAGGAGCTGGCGGGGCATTTGGGGATTTCGCGCAGCACTTTGGTTCGTCGGCGCAAGGGGCGTCGTTTAGACCCACAGGAATCGGATCGGCTCTTACGATATGCGCGGCTGTATGCACGGGCCAAAAGCACATTGGGCGATGAAGCTGCGGCACAACAATGGCTGAAAGCGCCCGCACGTGCGCTGGGCTACGAGAGTCCGCTACAGTTTGCCGAGACCGAAGCGGGTGCACGTGAAGTGGAAAATTTATTAGGTCGCATCGAGCACGGTGTATTTAGCTAATGATTACGGCTTGGCGGATCGTGCAGACACGTTGGGCAGGACGTGCTTTTGACGGTGAAGGCGCGCGGCTGTATGGTGGACGCTGGAATCCGCCGGGACTGTCTGTAGTGTATCTGGCCGACACGCGGGCGTTGGCAGCGCTGGAAACCTTGGTGCACGCAGAGGGTTCACTGCGTCAGGTGCAGTATGTCCGCTATCCAGTGAGTTTTTCAAAGCAATTGATCGAGACGGCGGCACTCTCTGAATTAACGGATGCCTTGTCATCGTTAACGGTTTCGCCCCGCACGCAAACAGTGGGGCGGGATTGGCTTAGGCGCGCCCAACAACCAATCCTGGAAGTGCGCAGTGCGATTATCCCCGAAGAGCCAAACTACTTATTGAATCCTCGGCATGCGAAATTTGACCGAATAAAGATCGGCAAGGCCGAACCCTGTGCCTTTGATCCGCGTCTGATTTGAAATGAATTGGAACCGTTAATTTCGTGAATTACCATTAATTATTATGACTGCAATGGAATATACGGCGCTGGGTGTCAGCGTATTGATTTTTATGATTGGCTTGGCGGGCTCATTATTACCAGTGGTGCCAGGCGCTCTCATCGTATGGCTGGGTGTGATCGTGCACCGCCTCTGGATGGGTGCGGAAGACTCGGTGACTTGGAAGATCGTGATCCTTGGCGGCGTGCTGACACTACTCGGGCAGCTGGCAGACTTCGTGATGGGCGTCTGGGGCGCGCGGCGATTTGGCGCGACTTGGAAAGGCGCGGTCGGCGCTTTTGTGGGAGCCTTCGTGGGCTTCTTCATCCCTCCCCCGCTCTTCTGGCTAATCGTGGGTCCGATTCTGGGTGCGGTGATTGGTGAACTGGCCGCGGGCCGCAGTTTTCGTGACGGGGGCAAAGCGGGCATCGGCACCGTGGTGGGCGGCATCTTGGCCTTTGCGCTCAAGTTTGGAATCAGCGTGTGCGTGATCTGCCTGTTCTTTTTGGACTTATTCTTTGTTTGATTGAAAGAGCAGCCGCAGGCTGTTGAGGCTAGGCTGATTTTGAACGACTACTGATATATTCCAGCGCCGCATTGACCAGGAGTCCCGAACGAGACTCTCCATGTGAGCCAGCAAAATGATCCACCTGGCTTAATAAACGCTCGGGGAAGGTAATGTTCACTCGTTTCACCTTGCCGCTTAATTTGCTCAAATCGACAGCCACCAAAGCAAATACCGCATCCTGAGCCAATTCATTGGCTTTATGATGCTCGATACTCTTGGCCTGTGGCAAGGCTTCACCGTCCTCTAACATGCCTTCGATATGGCACTCGATCGCCTCACGAGCATTGGCCAGCGCATCTTCATACGAACTGCCGGCACTGAAGCAGCCGGGTAAATCGGGGATAGTTACACCATAATCGCTATCACTGTCTTTATGGATGATTACTGGGAAATTCATAAAAAATATCTTTCTGTTTTAGAGTTTGATCCCGGCCTGCTTGGCAATCGCTTTGATCGTTCCAATGGGGAGATCTTTCTTCGGGTGTGGCACAGTAAGCCGACCCGGTTTAGTCGGGTGTTTAAACTGCTGATGACTACCTTTAAGATGTGCCAAAAACCAACCATCTAATTTCAGTTTCTTAATTACATCGCCACTCTTCACCCACCACAATACACACGACACACACAAACAATGTCAATGCAATTCGCCGATGTGTACCTTTAGGCGAGCTCTAGCAACAGAACGACTAAGATTTAAAGAGCAGCCGCAGGCTGTTGAGGCAGACGACGACGGTGCTGCCTTCGTGGGCGAAGACTCCGATGCTGAGTGGAATCCAACCTAGGATCGCAGCGCCGGCCATTAGGATGACGGTGCCGAGGGCGATAGCGAGGTTTTGACGAATGATGGCGCGGGCTCGATTACTCAGAGAGACCGCCGCTAGAAAATTCTCGATGCGATCCTTCATCAGCACCACCTCGCTCTGCTCCAGCGCCGCATCACTGCCGCGGGCTCCCATGGCGACCGAGACATAGGCGGCCGCCAAGCATGGCGCATCATTGACGCCATCACCAACCATCGCGACCTTGTATCCAGCTTCGGTATACTCGCGAATGGCAGACACTTTTCCCTCCGGGCTGAGGGCGGCTCGTATCTCGTCGATACCAATCTGGCTCCCGACAGATTCAGCCGCCGCGCGGCGGTCACCAGTCAGCATCACAGTGCGCACGCCTAGCCCGCGCAAGGCCTCAAGCGTGGCCGCGGATTCAAGCCGTATTTGATCGCGCAATAAGATGCGAGCGATCAGATCGCCCTTAAAAATCCAGTTTTCAACAAACTCCTGCGACGGCTCCGGCACGGCCTGGATCCACTCAGCCAAGGGGCCAGCCTCCAGCAGTTCGCGTCGTCCCAGCACACAGAGCGCATCGCCTGCCCGGCCCTGCACGCCTTGACCGCTCATTGCTTCAAAGTCATCGATTTTCCTTTGGTGAGCCCCTTGTGCTTTGGCGTATTTTTGAATCGCACGTCCGATCGGGTGCGAACCGTGACTCTCCAGTGAATAGGCCAGCTCCAATGCCTCATCTTCGCGTCCAGGCGGGAAACTTTCGATACGATCCACTTCCATTTCGCCCGTGGTCAGCGTGCCTGTTTTATCCAATGCCACTAGATTCACCTCTGCCAATTTTTCGATCGCCGCCCCGCCGCGGAAAAGCACGCCATGCCGGGCGCCCCATGCGATGGAAGCAAGAATCGCTGAAGGAATCGAAATGACTAAGGCGCAGGGGCTAGCGACCACCAGCAAAGTCATGGCGCGGTAAAAGGCCGAAAAGCCGAGCTCGGTATTAGTGAAAGCGGGAATGCCAAAGCCGAGCCACCACACAAAAAACATCAGAGCAGTAAGCCCCAAGATACCAACAGTATACCCCGTGCCAAAGCGGTCAGTGAAGCGCTGACTGGGCGCTTTTAAATGCTGCGCTTCTTGGATCAGCCGAATCACTTTCTGCAAAGCACTCTCCCCCGCGAGCTTCGTCGCCCGAACGTGCACCGCGCCCCACAGATTGAGCGTGCCACTAAACACAGGATCACCCTGGAGCTTCGCGACTGGGTTCGCCTCACCTGTGAGATTGGACTCGTCGGCAGCAGTTTTCCCCTCGATCACTTCGGCATCTACCGGAAATAGCCCGCCGGGCTTGACCGACAGTATATGGCCGACCTGCACCTGAGACACCGGTATCTGATGCTCGCTCCCCGAGGCATCCACTCGCAAGGCCGTCTTAGGAGCCGCATCGAATAGACTGTTTATCTCGCGGCGCGTGCGGTGCAGCGCAAAATGCTCCAAGGCCCCCGAAAACGAAAAGAGAAAGAGCAACAATGCCCCTTCCGCCCACGCACCAATGCAGGCCGCACCGACCGCCACGGCCAACATTAGAAAGTGTATATCCAGCTCCCCCTTGGGCAGTCCCTCTCGCGCATCCTGAAAGGCGTCCCAACCACCCGCCAGCATCGCAGCGAGATACAGCCCCATCGGCAGCCAGGCAGGAGCCACGTCCGCAGTATCCATGCCCCAAGCCGTGAGCCCCAAGATGGCACAGGCGCCGGCCAACATGGCCAGAGTTCGCCAATCCTCTTCCTCGGCCGCAGCCTCCCCAGGCATCGACAATTCACGCCAGCGCCAAAGTTTAGGCGCAGTCAGGCAAGTCGCTTTGCTCAATTCCAGTCCACCATCAGGCTTGGAATCGACCGAGACTCCAATTGCTTTGGAGTGTGGGCTTTGCTCAATGGCAGCCAGCGTCGCCTCCAGACGCGCTTGCAACGCAGCGACATCCACTTCGCCCAAGGTCGCAACCTCGACTCGATGATGCGCAGCATCCACCCGGATCGCCTCGACGCGACTGCTCTCCTGTAAAAATACAGCTAGGGCATCGACCCATTCAGCAGCATTTGGACTCGGCCTTGCTTTACTCATACTTAATTTAGAATTATTCTAAATAAGAAAAATAGCAAGCTAGAAGGCTAAGATCAGACGCCTAAAATCTGCCGCAACTGCTCGACGATTTGAGAACGCCCTGCTTCCGGGGGCGCGGCTCCCACAGCTTGAAGCGCATCCGCACTGGAGCGTGCCTTCGCGCCGAAGTCTCGAACCGCGGCCTGCCAGATCGCGATGGCCTGCTGAGGCTGAGCCTCACGCCACAAAAATACGCCACGAATAAATTCAACAGCCGCATCGCTGGACTGAACCCTCTCAAGCGCGGGGGCTAAATCTTGCCAATAAATCGGCTCACGCTGGAGTAACCACAGGTTAAAGAGACTCGTCAACTCGAGGCCTTGCGCCTCTGCGCGCATAGGGTCACGTGCCAAGACGGAGCGCGATAGCGCTAAAGCCTGCAAATCATCTCCAAGCTCGCTATTGGCTTTTGCGAGCAGCACTTCGTCTTGGATAAAAGGCGCACGGTCTCTGGCATCAAACCAGTTGCCAAAGGCCAAGCCTCCCAGGCATAACAGCAGTATAGTCGCTAGGCTCCAATCGCGCCTACCTTGCGGCCTACGCAAAAAGACACAGCCCCCCGCGGCCACGCAGAGCAGAGGAACCAGCGGCAAGCGAAAACGCGCACTGACAAAAAAGAGCAACAGCCCTGCGGCATATGCCAGCCCGAGTATAGTGATTCCCCAAAAAGCAGGTCGATCGGAATTCCGGTAACCAAAGCAGAGCCCGGCCCCTGCGAACAACAAGAGCACTCCCCAGCCCAAAGGGTTCCAGGCCAACAAAGGCCAACGTGCCTGATGATAATGATAGCTCAGATTGTTATACTGTTCCCAATTATTAAAGACATAGAAGCCCTTGCGCCCCATGAGCCCCAGCCATCGCCAGGGATCTGCGGCGACGGACTCGCGCAATTGTTCGCGCCAATATGCATTCATCGCATCCACCTCCAAATCCACATCCGCACCGAATGCCTCACGATAAAAATGCTCGGATTCCATGCGAGTGGTATTCTTACCTGCGGGCACTTCATTGAAGCTAACGCGCTGCGTATAATATTTGCCATTGGCTCCTTCACAGTTGGCCGCGTAAAGGTTATAGGCCCCCTGCCAGGGCAATAATCGGAACTGCCCCGAAAGTTGTTGATTCGCCCAGCCTTGCAGACACAGCATCAGCAGTAGACCTGCACCAGCGCAGAGCGGAGTCCTCCACGAACGTGTCTGGGCAAACAATATCACGACAGGGAGGCAAAGCGCGGGTGGTAAAAAATTAGGACGCGCAAGCACTGCGAGCCCCCCGAAGAGTCCAGCCGCCAGCCCCCACGCTATTTGCGAACATGCAGCAGATGCCTCCATACCTCGCAGCAGCGTATAGATCGCCGCCAGGAAGAGTGTGATGGAAAAAGTAATATCCAGCACCTGTCCTGAAAAATATAAGGCGACGGGATAAACAGCAAACAACAAACCAGAGCTCCATGCCGCGCCCCGATCACGCCATAGTTGCATAGCAATCAGCCCGACCAGAACCGCACTCGTCAAGTGCAGTAAGATACCGAAACAAGTTGCCGCCCATGGCAAAAACGAAGCAGGTGCTTGCGCTAAAATCAAAGGATACAATAAAGCTCGATAGATCGGCTCCTGCGGCAGCTGGCCAGCTCGAATGATCTGCGCCCAGGCCACGTTCTCACGCGCATCCAGCACAGGCGTTTGCCCCAAGGGATCCGCCAGAAAGGTCAGCCCAAACAGTAGCACGTACACGACTGCAGCCAGCGCCAGAAATTTCCAAAGACGACTCACGCCCGCACCTTTTTGTAATCACTCGTCATCATTTAGTCGTGGCAAGAATGAAGCGCATTTGCGCCAAGTATCAAAGCTGAATTTTACCTATCGCCATCAATGCTTCTATCCACATTGCTTAAAAAATGACTTCGCACACAGAACTCTCCAATTGGTATGCACAACTCGGGCAGCATTTAGAGGCTGGAGTTCTGCTCAGCGATGCACTGCGACTCTGCAAAGGCCTGCCAACAGCCGAACGCACTACAATGGCCGAACGTTTGGAAGAAGGCGTCTCATTTCCGACAGTATTAGCGGATGCCCCCAAGTGGTTACCACCAGCCGACCGTCAATTTCTACTGGCAGGTTGGGAAACAGGTAATCTGACGCAGACCTTGGCGAATCTCTCCGCACGCCATGCCGAAATTGGCGCCTCACAGCTGAAATTACTACTGGGGCTCACCTATCCTCTCGTCGTGCTCCATATTACCATAGGCATCCTGCCCATCGCGCGGATGATCGATTTTGAGAATGGATTGAGTTGGAGCTTACCTCAGTACTTATTGGAAACAGCCTCCCTACTCACGCCGACATGGTGCATCATAGCTACATGCATTTATCTCGTCCGCAGTCAGCATCCGTGGCTCCCTCACATACTTCGACGACTTCCGATATTAAAAACTTACAGTGAAGCACAGGCATTAGCAGATTTAGCGTATTCGCTCGGAACATTTATTGCAGCCGGAGTGCCGGTCCCGAGCGCCTGGCGACTGTCATCCAAATTAGTCAATGACACTCGCTACACTCAGGCAACCGAACAACTAGAATCCACTTTTGCAGCTGGAGCCGAGCCTTCCAACAAGCTGCAGCAATTCGATTGCTTTCCTGCAGACTTTCTTTCCTTTTATCAAACTGGCGCCCGAAGCGGCCAATTGGACACTAATCTACTCATCATTGGACGCGAGTATCAGGCACGTGCCAACCGTGCGATGACCCGCGCCACAATCATCTACCCAGCACTACTTCTAGCTGTCATTGCAGCCTTAGTCATTTATACAACATTCAGTATTTTTGGTGCTTATCTACAAATATTTGAGAATTTTGACAGCTAGGCATCGGAAGCTAAACAAACTGGATATGAGTACTCAATACACAGAGCCCATGCCAAACCTTGTAAAAGCTGCAAAAATCTATACAGCTCCTTAAGGTGCAAAACATGAGTGATTGCCTCACAGGCATGACTCATGGAGCACAAACTCCCTACTAACCTTATTTCCAATTGTAACCCCTCGCATCTAATGCCTTACGAAACAAAATGGCAAACTCACGGAATTATCTGGACTTACTCAGGCACTCTGACTGGTGAAGAACTTCTCAGATCAAATTTCGAAATATTCGGAGATGAACGCTTTGACGACATTCGCTACCAAGTAGTCGATCTCACCGCGGTGACTGAGGTAAAGGTTACGGAAAAACATATGCGGAAAATCGCACATCTGGATATGGCAGCAGCCCGCAGTAATCCTCGCGTCAAGGTTGCAGTCGTCACGACTGCCAAAGATGGTCAATTCCTGTCCGAGACCTACGACCGCTACACTCGAGGAAAATCTCCTTGGATGACTCAGCTATTCACTACACTCGAGGAAGCAGCAACTTGGCTGAATACTGAGAACGAATCTTAAATAGGCTTATGTCGAATCTGCCTGCCCCACTCACCCTACTCAAAGAACGCTTCGGCTTCGACGCGTTTCGCCCCGGCCAGCAGGCCGTGATTGAATGTCTACTCGACGGGCGCAGTGCCGGTGCCATCTTCCCCACCGGCTCGGGCAAGAGTCTGTGCTACCAACTGCCCTCGCTACTACTGCCGGGGCTGACACTCGTGATCTCGCCCTTATTGGCGCTGATGAAAGATCAAATCGACAGCCTGCGCGCCAAAGGCATCCAAGCCGAGCGTTTGGACTCCAGCCTGGATGAGGCCGACTACCGCCGCGTAACCGACGACATTCGCAGCGGCACAGTCAAACTACTCTTCGTCGCACCTGAGCGCCTCAGCAACGAACGCTTCCTCAACCTGATTCGCGGTCAGAATATTAGCTTACTCGCCGTCGACGAGGCCCACTGTATCTCCTCTTGGGGCCACAACTTCCGCCCCGACTACCTAAAACTGGCCGACGCCGCACGCACACTCAAAGTCGAGCGGGTGCTGGCACTCACCGCCACCGCCACACCACAAGTCGCCAGCGATATGGCGAGCGCCTTTGACATTGCGACCGCCGACATCACCAACACCGGATTTTACCGTGCCAACCTAGAGCTGCGAGTCACCGCCTGCCACGACGCCGAACGCCCCGTGCTTTTACTGGAGCGCCTCGAGCAACGCCCTGCGGGCGCGACCATCGTATACGTCAGCCTACAGCGCCACGCCGAAGAAGTCGCCGAGCACTTGCAACAATCCGGCTTCAACGCGGCCGCCTACCACGCAGGCATGACTGCGGAAAAACGCGTCGCCACCCAAGAGGCCTTCATGCAAGGCCGCACACCCATCATTTGCGCCACCATCGCCTTCGGCATGGGCATCGACAAGTCCGACATCCGCTATATTTACCACTACCACATGGCTAAAGGCTACGAGAGCTACATGCAGGAGATCGGCCGCGCCGGACGCGATGGACAGCCCTCAGTCTGCGAGCTCTTCGCCTGCCCCGACGACGCCACCACTTTGGAAAACTTCGTCTATGGCGACACGCCCGACAGCACCAGTCTGCGCGGACTACTCGACGAATTACTAACTGGCGGCGACGAGATCGACATCGCACTCACCGACCTCTCGCGCCGCTTCGACATGCGCCAACTAGTAATCAGCACCTTGCTCACCCGCTTGGAATTGGCGGGCATCATTCGCTCTGTCGGACACTACTATGGCAGCATACGTTTCGCCCCCAAAGTAGACAGCAAGCGGTTACTCGCCCAATACCCCGCCAACCAAGCCGCCTTTTTGAAGAAAGTCTTCAGCTGCTGCAGCAAAGCCAAGAAATGGGTCACCCTAGACATGGACAAGGCCATGGCCCACACCGGACAGGACCGCGGCGTCATTCTGCGGGCACTGGAAAGTATGGAGCACAAAGACCTCGCCCAGCTGCAACTGGCCGGCTACCGACAGCGTTTTGAACTCCTTACGGATACACCCGACATCGATGCCCTCAGCGCGGAGATGGCGGCCAGCTTTGAAACCCACGAGCAAATGGAAATCGAGCGCATCCACCGCATGCTCGACTATGCCCGCGGCAGTCGCTGTCTGACAGCCAACCTGCTCGAATATTTCGGAGAGACCATCCAAGACTGCGGCCATTGCAGCATTTGCCAAGGCGAAGCGCCCGGCGAACTGCCCACGCGGCAAAGCCTCGCGATGGGCCACTGCGATCTAAAAGGCTTCGACCAGCTCGTCCACGCACATCCCAAAGCCCTCGGCCGTCCGCGTCAGCAAGCCAGATTCCTTTGCGGACTCAACTCCCCTGCCGTATCCGCGGTGCGCGGCCTGCGCGGCAAAGCCCTCTTCGGACGCTGCGCCGAAGTGCCCTTCGCCGAGGTGCTGATGAACGTCGAATAATGAATGACGCCAGGTAGGGACGCCTCGCCGAGGCGTCCGTTGCCGGAGCAACCGCATACCGCGGCGAACATGAGAAACACACAAGAGCGGCCTTCCACTGACGGCTCTCTCGGCGAGAGAGCCCTACCTACATTCAGATACCGACGGCTCAACCATTCAGTAAATAATCAAAGTCATGGCGCGTCAGTCCCGCCTTAGCCGATTTGGCACCTGGTTCTTCAACCAACTGTTTAAACAACTCTGCCTTACGAGCCTTGAGCTCCAACATACGTGCTTCAATACTATGCTGCATAATGAGACGTTGCACAAAAACCGAGCGCGTCTGCCCGATACGGTGCGCACGGTCACTGGCTTGGTTCTCCACCGCTGGATTCCACCAAGGATCCAAGTGAAAGACATAGTTAGCACGTGTCAAATTTAGACCAACGCCACCAGTTTTTAGACTGATAAAGAAAAAGGCCGGCCCTTGCCCACTCTGGAAGGATTGCACGATCTCTTTACGCTTAGCCACTGGCGTGCGTCCATCCATACGTAAGTAATCGATGCCACGCTCTTTGGCCACAGCTTCCATTTGATCCAATCCACCAATAAATTGGCTGAAGACCAAGGCACCATGCCCTTCGGCATGTAGCTCTTCCAGTTTGTCCGCCATATAGCCAAACTTCGGTGCGTGCTCCGGCAGGTGCTTGCCCAGCAACTCCGGACTGACGCAGACTTGACGTAAGCGCAATATCGCGGCCAGCGCTACGATTCCTGCCTGTTGCTCCGGACGATCCTCATAAGCTTCTGCCACCTCAGCTTTAACTTCCGCGACAGTGCGAGTATAGATCTCTTTCTGCATCGGCGACATTTCCAGAAAGAGTTCATGCTCCTCCTTCTTGGGCAGATCTTTCAAAATCTTGTCCTTGGTCCGACGTAAAATAAAAGGCCGTGAACGCCCGAGAATTCGATCCGGGGCTTCACGGAAATATTCTTTAAAGGCTTTCAAAGTCCCAAAAATACCCGGCACCGCAGCCGACATCACAGAATAAAACTCAGACGCATTATTCTCCACCGGCGTTCCTGTCAAACAAAGTGTAAAACGACGATTGATATGTGCCGCCGCTTTAGTCCGGGCTGCAGACACGTTCTTGAGGTTATGCGCCTCATCGAAAACAACTATCTCGAAACGATGCCCTTCCATCGCTTCCAGATCAAGGCGCACACGGTCATAAGTGGTTAAAATAATCTGCGCCTGATCTAAGGCCTGGTGCCAAGCCCCCTTACTGAGACAATCAGCTACCCGCAAACTTGGTGCAAAACGAGCAAACTCCTCCAACCAGTTAAAAACCAAACTAGGTGGCAAGACTATCAGCACACTCGCTCGTTCTAAGTCTGGGTTCTTTTCAAAGTATCCCGCTAAGAAGGCAATGGTCTGAACGGTTTTACCAAGCCCCATATCATCTGCAAGACAGGCTCCAAACCGGTGATGATAGAGAAAATCAATCCATGCACAGCCCTCTTCCTGATAAGGGCGAAGGTCCGCATTCAGAATAGCAGGCTTCACAAAATCTTTCACACCACTAAACTGTGACAAACTAGAGAACAAGTTCTCGGCCTCTTCAGGCAGAGTCACATGGACTCCATGCTTGCGTAACATAATCCAGTCGAGCATTTCCAAACGAGATACCTGAAGTGCATCATCGTCCTCAGCCTTCTTGCCATCCGGCTTCTTACGCTGCGGGCGCAGGAGCTCAGCCAACATTTCGAGACCACCTTCGCCGCCTTCAAGTTGCGGCATAATTAGACTGCCGTCCTTATCTTCAATCAAAAGCTGACCAAGTATCAACTTCTGCCATTCTTCAGGATTGATAGTGCGATCGCCACAACGAATAGAGGGATGCAATTGAAACCAATCGATATCGGAACCCGAAGCCCGCGAATCAACCGAAATACTCAAAGGCTCCGAGCGAATGGCCTGTTCATTAAACTGAACCTGAACCCCCAGCGTACGACAAACAGAGACAATACGCTGTAAGGCCTCTGCTCCCGCCTCCGGATGCGCCAGCTCAATAGAACCTTCTTCCAGATTAAGCAGGTCGGCTCGGCTCGAGGCATCACTCAAACTAAAGAGCAGCATCGCGAGCTTGCGCAAATCCAAATCGCCATACAACCATCGTTGCTCAGAATTATCAGCCACTGTAACTTGATAGTCAGCTCCAAAGACCTCCAGAGAGTGCACTAATTTCTCAGCGATTTCACAAACGCCAACCCGATAGTTCACATCAAATAATTCGGGGTAATCCGAGGCATAATTCTCCATGCCCAAATCATCTGCCGGTAACTCCGAAGAGAGCACCCGCCTTAGCAGGTCACAAAGCGCCCGCACACGACGCTTTGCACTCAGTAGCTTGCCCCCATACACATGTAAAGGCGCAGCAAGAAAACGAGACACCAACTCGTAGAGTTCTACTCGGCAACCATCAAAATTAAGCCATAAATCAAATTCGAATGCTTCCCACTCTCCAGCCACATTTTCCATCGCGGTCAGATCCAATTCCAAGCTCACTTGCTGCGGCTTCATCAAGCTCGGCTTCTTTCTCGCCCCTTCAACTAAAAACAAATAACAGTCGCTGGAAGAATTAGGAGTCAAATTCTGTTCATTGAAAGCCTCCACATCCAAATTCATTCGAATCGGCCCCAAATTACCAACAGCCCCCAAGCCATTGGACCCCACATGGCAGATCCCACCGTCCGCCAGCAAAACCAAGGAACTATTTGGAATCAGATGCACCACATCCAATTCCTCTCCCTCTACATCCAGAAAACGCATGGTACGCACTACCCGATCCTCCGAGAGCGTGTGCTCCACCTCCAAATCCACCTGCCCCTCCAACATTGTTAAAGGATGTGGCTCACCATCCAACATAGTAGTCACGGTAATCCCAGCGCGCTCAGCTTCTTCGAGAAAGCGTGCAAGTGTTTGCTCTGGATGCGACAACACAAATTCACGTGACAGGCGAAAGCCATAACTACTGGCAAGTACAATACCAAATGAACTCAAAAAATCCGACGGCACCGGCCCTTCAATACTAAAGCCCATATTGCCATTGTTATCTAACTCCATCAGCAAAAACTCGATGGCTTGCTGTGGTGCTTCCGCCTCTCCCTGATGCCCCTCACCACCGACATCACGGTAGCCGAGTTGCTTACGCAACTCCTGTGCGTAGTCATCAGGCATGGACTGTCCACCCACACTAACTCCCTGGACTGAGAGGAACATAGCAGCCACAGCCGCTACGGCGTGTTTACAGCCTCCAGCGCTCTCCCAAGTCGCACACTCACACTCGTGGACTAAATGTCCGGCGCGCACCTGTAGCGTGACTTCATAAGCATGGTGACGACGCCCCTGCACCAGCGCAGTCATACACTTCTGCCGACCGTCCCATTCTAAACCTTCGACCGCAAACTGACGGTAGTAAGCTAATCCCTTATCCACAAAGCGTCGATCGCCGACATGGTAGAGCTCACCGATATCGAGTTTTTCGAAGCCTTCCAGCCCTTCTAATTTTCCTGTAACAGTAGTCGTCATTGCAATCTTCGACTCAATACCCGAATGAAATGCAGTTACGAGCGTTAAATAGAAGAAATTCTGAAAGGCTGCATAAAATGGCTTCACATAACGGCTTCATAAAATCACTAAGCAACTCAGCAACTGATCCTAGTAAAACGCCGATATATCTGCTTCTTGTGACCACTCAACACAGGACTGGCCAAGAGCAAATCAAACCCGGGGCACCTGCATCAATTGATCGAACTCCCGCATCACTTGCTCAAGCGCGATGGAATTCATCTGTCCATCCGCGGCACAAATCGTGCGATGCGTCTTTCGTTCCAAAGGATACGGACCATATAAGGCAGGCGGTGTCGGCCCATAGACAGCAAGCACTGGCGTACCCACGGCTGCCGCAATATGCACCGGTCCACTGTCATTGGCGACAACCATTGTCGCTGCTTGAACCAAAGCAATGACTTGGCGCAGGCTAGTCTTACCAGCCAGGTTAATAATGTTATTGGCAACCGGGCACAACTCGGCAGAGCGCTCTGAGGCACACCACGCAAAGCGACACTGCGGGTTCCGCGCAGCCACAGCTTGAATAAAATGCGGAAACTCAGGCCACTCCTTCTCGGCGCGCCGACTCTCCGGAAAAACAAGGACCGCACCTGACGAAGTTTCAAGTAAATCGTCCTTTTTAAGATCCGAAAAATCGAAGCGCAACGAACTCAATACCTCTTCCCGTAAATCAAGCGCTGGCAGAAATTTGGCCAAAATCTCAACTGCATGCGAATGCTTACTAGCGGGCAAGGCGACCTGTTTAGAATAAAAAAGTCCTGCGCCTTCGCGTGCGTCCGCACGCCCCAATTTCATATGTGCACGGGCCGCACATGTCATCAATCCACTGCGCGCAAGCCCCTGAAGATCCAGCACGATATCATAGCGCTCAGCACGAATGGACTGAAGCAACCCCATAAAAGCACGCAGTCCTCCCCGACGCTGAAAAACAATGACCGCATCCACAGTGGCACAGGCATTCACAACTGATTCGAAGGCCGATTCCACTACCCATGTAATGTGCGAGTGCGGCACTTGAGCACGGATCGATTCCACCACCTGCAAGCCGTGAATAATATCACCCAATGAAGAGGGTTTGATGACCAGAATTTTCTTCATAACAGTGTCGGCGCCTCCATTCGCACACGAAAAAGCTCCACCAGCGATGGATCCGACTTCCAATTTTCTAAGAAGCGTTTTAAATCCTTTTTTCTACCAGCATTTAAGGCAGAGGCCGATAGTCCAAAACGGAAGGAATCCAGATCTATTAGAAAAACCTGACCTGCTGCATCCACCATCCAATTGGTAGCTTTCAAGTCACCATGAGCAGCCGCAATGCGCTCTAACTGCAGCCAAATCTCCCCCACCGCGGCGGCTAATGCCTCCAATCGAATGGGATCTTCTCGGTAACGCGCCACATAATCCGGCAACAAATATGCATTCACCTGCTCCATTAATAAATAACTGCGTCTGAGCGGAAAACCACGCTCTTCTGCAAAGGCGACAGAGGACGCCGTAGGAATGAAAGCCATATTTAGCACCCAACTATTCGACCAGCTCCGACGCGCACGTGATTGAAACAGCGCCCGCCGTAAACGCGTGCCCCAAGGCTTTTGATTATAGCGTTTCAGCACATACCGTCGATCCCCCCGGCAAAATCCCTGAACTGTACAAGTGTTACCGGATTTAATTCGCTCCCCCAACTCCATCAGCGCATCAGGATCTTGAAAAAAGCTTTTAACCAAATTCGGATCTGCTTGCTTTGCAGACATGCCCAACCACTCGCCATCCGTATGCGCGGCAAATTCGGTGCAAGCGCGTTGAGATTTTTTATAATAACGCCGCACACGTGCCTGCTGAAGCGACGGCAGCGCAGCGCTTAATGCAGCCTTAGCCGTATCTGACAACTCCAGTGACTCACGAAAAAAGCGCTCCGCCTGCGGTGGCAGTGTCACACAAACTGCTGCCACATCAGCCGTACATGCGGCCGCATCCAAGCGCGCCCCTTCAAAGCGATAGCTTCCGGCATCCAGCAAGTAAAGACGCCCCGCCGCAAGCGCCCAGTTATCCGCATGCTGATCCGTCTGACGCGCCCCCACTCGCTGCAGCGCAGTTACAAGTTCGGCCAACCGTGCCATACAATCCCGCAAAACCGCTCCTTCAGCACTCTCCAGGAAAGCCCCGAGAGTCACCGCATCAGGCAAATACTGCATTAAGACATACACCCGCTCCTGCGAATCCTGACACACTGCAATGGGCATCGGCGCGGGTAAACCAGCTGCTTGCAAGTGCAATAAGCCCTCCCACTCTCTTCGCCAATCCCGAGCTTGTTTAGGATGTGGCAGAAAGCACTTGGCAATCACCTCCAACTGGGGACTGACCATAGTGGCACGATACACTTCACGGCGTCCAGGCAGGGTACGCAAAACATCCCCGAGTTCTAGAGTCGAGCAGTCTGTCACTGCAACTCCAGCTTGTTCCAATACCTTCAACTGGGATAAACTCCGTCCCATTTCAGACAGTTTTCGGCAAATGTTCTAACACGGCGGCCAAACAACGGTCCACACTGACGTGCTCAATATCCATACCACCGGTCAAGGGGCAGCCTTCCGGTTGTAAGATGCTATGCGGTGTCGTAAAAATCGGCCCGGTACGGACAGGATTAGTCGGCCCAAACACAGCGACCACTGGAGTACCCAACATATTGGCTAGATGCATACCACCGGTGTCATTACAGGCAACTACCGCACAAGCACTTAGCTCGTCACAAAATTCTGCCAAATTAGTTTCACCCGCCCGATTACGCACCTGTTTCGGTGCCCAACCTTCGCACACCGAATCCGTAATGCTACGATCAGCCACCGTGCCATAGAGAACAATCTCAACATCAGGTCGAACCGCAATCAATTGCTGTAGCAATGCCCGCCAATGCGCGACGGGCCAGCGCTTTTCCGGTGAGTTTTCTGTGCCGCAAATCAGCCCAATCCGATTCGCAACAGTAGCCACCTGCTCGACAACGACAGGTGTATGATCGAGCTCAGTGTCCAAACCACAATAACGAACCATTCGCTCCCACACGGCAGTCTGGTGCACCTGTGTCTCATCCACCTCACTGGATAGATGATAAGGATCCGTCAACAAAGGCCGACGCTTACCAGGCCGCACCATCCCAATCCGTTGCTGGCAACGAGTCAGCCAAGCCTCAAGATCCCCACGAAATGAATTCGTCAAGAGTAGATAGGTATCCGGATACTCACGACGCTTGGCATAAAAGGTCTTAAAATACCCTCGGCCACGCTCTGGTAAGGGAACAAAATGATCCGCCACCCCCAGGCGCTCGACCAAGGGCTGAAATGCCGCCTTGCCAATCAATGTCATTTCAAAATCCGGGCGGGCAGCACGAATCGCTCGCAGAATGGGCAGCGCCATCACGACATCGCCCAACCAATTAGGCAGCCGCACCCATAAACGAGTCTGACGCGGCAGCGTCGCATACCCATGAATACGGTTGGATAGCTCGAGTTGATTACGCTTCTGCGGCAGGCGAAAGCGCTTGTGCCGCGAATAGTAATGATTCCACCGATCGTGCAACCACAACCAATCCGCAGCCGAATTTGCATCCCGACGCAGATACGCCGCCAGCGCATCGTGTGCCCTGACACTGATTTCAGTTGGCGATGCTCCGAGCGGGATTTCCTGCAGCGTCAATTTTGCTTTCCAAAAACCAGTACGCTCGGTAAGCATCAAAAACACATCCGCCTGAAAGCGATGCGCCATCAAGCCCGGCAGATCCGTGGCCGAAATGATGCGATCCATAAAAGTAATAGTGGTTCCCTTCTTAGAAGCATCCTGGTCAAACAACAAGCCCACGGCCTCCCCATTACGCAACGCCGCCATCGCCTGGTTGTAGCCGTTCTTACGAGAAAGCAACTTGACCCCATAGCGCTCGCGTTCGGCCATCACCCAAGCGTTGATCTTCGGTTGATTCAAAGGCCGAAAAATAGCGTTTAACTGTGGAAACTCTGGAAAATGTCTCGGCAGCAAAGTCGCAGCTTCCGCCATCGTCATGTGCGGCATTAACACGACAAAGGGCTTTCCATACTTAGCCTGCCCCGGCGCATACTGCGTCATAAGCGCAGTCGCTGTATCCGGTATTTCCAGCACCTCGTCCAAGCGCTGTGAGCTAAAATACGAGGCAGTCGAACGGAAAAGTCCCATCTCAAACATACGGGCACAGGACTGACGAAAGACCCCGCGACGCCATGCCTCTGTCCGATCTGGAAAGGCATGATGGAGGGAACGCATTGTCGTACGGCGGCGGTCCGCCATGAACAACGCCAGCAGCAATGCCATAAAACGACACAGCAACGAAACGACGCCCACTGGCAACGCAGCAAGTAAACGACAAAAAACTTTAAGTAAAATTAGCAAGGCGTCATTGAAGGCGAAAAGTTCCTCACTGGGCAAGGCCTCTTTGATTAGAAATAGCCTTGTTCTAACTGTAAATTATGGCGAACCTGTAACAAAAATGCCCAATTCTGATGTCAACTTACAACAAAACACCGACGCACTCCAAGCTGAGTGGTCCTTGTTGGCGTCTCATTCCCTGCCGCTGGATCGTATCAAAGACCGCTCAGCAGTCTTCGTTCGCAAGATAGGCGAGCACGGCGGCGTAGATGCTTATATCAAAATATACGCCAACCAGAAATACCCGCTACAGCGCTATTTGCGTAAGTGTAGAAGTCGCAACGAAGCCCACAACCTACTCTTCTTCAGTAGCATCGGCATCCGAACACCCAAAATCATCGCTTGGGGTGAACGCAGAAATTTCATCGGCCGCATCGTTCAGGAGTTCATCATCACCGAAGCCATCCCCGGAGCACTCCAGCTGGATCAATACGTGTCCGCGCACTGTCCCGATAGAAGTTGCCCTGCCTATTGTCAGCTGCGCGATCAAATCATCGATCAATTGGGAAGGTGGACCGCAAGCATGCACGCTCAAGGCTTCATACACGAGGACCTAAAGTGGCGCAATCTACTCGTAAAACCACAGCCCAACGCAGCCGAACTCTACTGGATCGATTGTCCGAAGGGTGGGTTCCGCAGAGGGCCAACCCTCGCCCGTAAAAAGCTCAAAGACTGTGCAACGCTCGACAAACTGGCGCGGGTCCGATGCAGTCTAACAGAACGTCAACGCTTTCTAACCGCCTACTTAAACCGCCCGCTCGAGAGTCCGGAAGTGGCGGCATTGTGCGAGCAGATTCAAAACTATCGAGCTCGACGCTTCGATGCCACCGACGACCGCCAAAGACACAATTAGCCCCATGCGGAACAAGAAAACCATCGCTGAATATGCGAGACTGACCCAGGAAGGCACAGTACTCGAAAACGAAGGAACGACCCCCAAAGTCATCCTACTTCCGAAAAATCGCATTCTCAAACTATTCAGAAGAAAGCACCTACTTTCCTCCCAGATCTGGATCACACACGCCGCTCGCTTCGCACGCAATGCCGGCAAATTACAGCGACGCGGTATCCCGACAGTGACAGTGAAATCAGTCTTCAGCATTCCTGAAATGCAACGGCAAGCTGTGCTCTACCACATTTTGGAGGGAGATACCTTGCGGGACTGGCTAAACAAACACACGGCAGAGGACGGCATTTCAAAATGCAAAGACCTTGGTCAATTTGTCGCAGGGCTACACCGGTGCGGCATTCTGTTTCGCTCCATGCACTTCGGCAACATCATCGTGCGTGCCGATGGCACTTTCGGGCTCATAGATATAGTCGACACTGGCTTTAAGTACTGGGGCCCCCTCTCTCAGAGTCAACGCATCCGTAATTTCCACCATATGGACCGCCACGATAGCGATCGTGTATGCCTCGCCGGCCCCGCCGGGGCCGCCTTTCTACACAGCTACTTAGCGGCTGCTGGCATTACAGAAAAAGCAAAACTCAATCTTGCCGCCGCATTCAAAGAGATCTTCTCAAAATACAACACCTAACACCCCACCATGTTCGAGACAAAATACCAATGGATCGATCCCAGCGTCCACTCACTCCTAACAACTGCAGGACTTCTCGACCTGCAAGCAGTCAGCCGACGTGCCTTCGACTGGTTTGAAGAGCCCAACCAACGGCGGGGCGGCTGGAGCGGTGTAACACGCATCGTGCTCAACCCCTCAGCACCAGAAGCCGAGCAAAAGATTGTTTTTCTAAAAATACAACAAAACCACTTCTACCGCGCCCCATCCACCTGCTTTCGTAAACGCCTCTCATTCATACGGGAATTCGAGGCACTGCAGGCTCTCCGTAGCCAGGCCCAGCTGGCCCCCAAACTACTGCTGTTTGCGCATTGGACTGAAAATGGCAACCAAGGCGCATTGATCATCACCGAATCCCTGGAGCACTGGCAAGCATTTGACAGCTGGCTCAAACAACTGGATTCGACTGAAACTGCCAACGCGGAAGCCATTCAACACGCACTCTCAGCCATTGCCGCGACTACACGAGCACTCCATCAGGCCGGCTGGGCTCATTTTGGTTTCTATCCCAAACATGCCTTCATTCGTGCCGATTCCAATGGTGGCTACCAAGCACGTTTGATTGACTTGGAAAAAGCCAGGCGCCCTCTCTTCAAAAAACAAAGCATCATCGAAGATGTTTCGCGCTTTCTACGACACGCCAAGCGACTGACGCAGGCACAAAAGACTTACTATCTGCACGAGTATTTCCAAACCAGCACATTTTCACCGGCTCAACGTAAACTAATTAGCCAAATGAAAGGAGTCGCGACAATTTGAAAACTTGCCCTACAGGCCGCAAGTCAACTAACTACGCAGCCATTCATATGCGAGGACAGCTTTAAACAACTTTCACACATGCCAAAATGTACTCTAATCGTTAACGTCTACAATCAGGCGAAACAACTCGATGTCTTACTCGAGAGTGCTCTCAAGCAAACAAACCAAGAGTTCGAGATCGTAGTGGCCGACGACGGCTCTAGCGATGAAACTGAGACCATTGTAGCCAAATGGACCTCAAAACTGGCGATCAAGCGCGTATGGCACGAGGATAGAGGCTTTTATAGAACTATCATACTGAATACCGCTGCTAAAAGCGCCAACAGCGATTATTTAATCTTTGTCGACGGAGATATGATTCTCCACCATCGCTTTATCGAGATGCACCTCAAGCATGCGCATCCACAGCGCGTCATGTGCGGTTGGCGTGGGTGTAAAATCCGGCAAGATATCGCAGAACAAATCATCCGTAAAGAAATCACCTTCTCGACTCGCACCGCGTCAGTTCTATGGCGCGGCCTCAAAGGCGAAGTCATTAAACCATTTCGAACCACCATCATCGAAAATAAATGGCTGCGTAAAATCATGTGCAAAGAACGCCACCACGTCGGAGGCTGTAATTTTGCAATGCACAAGAAAAACTACGAGCTCTGCAATGGCATGGACGAAACCATCCTGCAGTATGGCTATGAGGACCACGAAATCGGCCGTCGTCTAGACAATAACGGAATCAAAGCCGTGGGCATTCGCAACTGCGCCAACACCTACCACTTGGAACATGGCAAATCAGAGAACCCCGGCATTAAGGATGTGCTCACCCGCATCTATGCCAATGAACACAAACAGTGCAAATTCGGCTTAAAAACACTGGAAGACGGTAGTACCAACGAGATGTTTTTCCCAAAATAGACGCCTGTGAAAAAGCGAATCATACAGTGGACACAACCACTCCTGAAAAGAGTGGGCCTTCGCTTGGCACGTGAGAAAGACTATCAGCAAACGCAAAAGTTGAACGCACTTCTTAGGCGTCTGATCAACCATGCAAAGACTTCCAGCAAGACAGACTCAGACAGCATCACCTTTTGCATTTTCTCAAAGGATCGAGCACTACAACTAGATGGCCTACTCCGGAGTATGCTCTGTCACATCCAAGGCAGCTACTCGATTCAGGTCATCTACAGCGCATCTAACGATCAGCATGCGCGTGCCTACCAAGAAGCCGCTGAAGAACTCAAGCGACCGGACCTGATTCAATGGACTCAAGAAAACAATTTCTCGGACGACTTAATTCAACAACTCAAAGCGATTCAAACCGAATTTGTATGCTTCCTCGTCGATGACATTGTCTTCATTCGCCCGATCGACCTCGATGCGCTAGACCGCCCCAAGATACGAAAAGGCATAGTCTCACTACGTTTAGGCAGAAACATCGATTACTGCTACACGAAGCAGAAAACGATGCAACTCCCCGACTTGCGACCTGCGAATGACAGCAACGACCTACTGCAGTTTGACTGGACGCGCGGCACTTACGATTGGGCTTATCCGCTCTCAGTGGATGGACATATTTTTTTAACATCAGAAATACAAATAACTGTAGAACACCTCAATTTCCGTGCCCCCAATAGTTTCGAACGCGCGCTACAAATCCTCACTCCACTCTATCAAGCACGTGCTGGTTACTGCTTTGCATCCCCTATAATTCTAAATATCCCACTCAATCGCGTCCAAGGTGAAAATGACAACATTAGCGGCACGATCACGCCGGAGTATCTACTCCAGAAATGGCAATCAGGCCAACGCTTACACTTCGAACAACTCGCAGATATCCACACCCAAAGCGTCCACGAAGAAGTTGAAATTTCCTTTATTGAACGTGTGCATCCACCACAAGCTACAGACGAATAAGGTCCCTCACGCCACCCGCTCTCTTCCGCATCTTTCCCGATAGGCTATAGCAATGAAACACGTCAGACTCTATCTCCCTTGGAATGATTCAAGTAAGCCGTCACTCTTGCGTCAAACGCCGCAAGGCCTAGGCAAGTGGAATGAGGTACAGTTTCACATCAATCAGAATGATGGTCCCTGTGATTTCGTCGTCGTTTTTGCAGGACATTATAGTAAAATTGAGGCCCCCGTAGCACCAGCCAACACACTATTCATCGCCGGAGAACCTCCCGCTATCAAGCGCTACACAGAAGCTTATTTGGCTCAATTCCACAGTGTCATTTGCTCTGACTTAAGCGTTGCCCACCCCAACAAACACATTACACAGCAAGGTCATCCATGGTTTTGCGGTCTACAATTTCAAGCGGATGGCACCAAAGTTCCCGTGAAGTCATACGACGACTTCGTTAAAGATACCCACATCCCCAAAACCAAATTGCTCTCTGTAGTTTGCTCAGATAAGCAGAAAAAAGAGGGTCACAAGAAGCGCTATGATTTTGTCAACCAGCTGAAAGAAGCCTTTGGGGACGAAATGGATCTATACGGCACGGGTCAGAATCCTATCGCCGATAAATCCGACGCCCTACGTCCATACCAATATCATATCGCAATCGAAAACAGCTGCGCCCCAGACTATTGGACCGAAAAACTCTCGGATTGTTATTTAGAAGGCACCTTTCCCTTCTATTCTGGCTGCCCCAATATAGAGAAATACTTCGATTCAGGCGCATACAAACGCATCGACATGAATGATCCAGAAGCTGCGATTCACACCATTCGAACATCGATCCAAGCGCAACAGTACCAACGTGCCATACCAGCACTCTCTAAAGCCAAGGAACAAGTTCTGAATCAATATAATTTCTTCAATGTAATCACCGAGCACATAAAACAACAAGCGCCCCTGGAAACTCCTACGTTGCAAGTATTCTCAGCCTATCCCGAGAAATGGTTCAAAAAAGGACTCTGGTATCGCCTACGCTTTCTGATCTCCCAAAAAGCACTTAAAAACAGCGCTGCAAACACACATACATAATGCCATTAACAACTATAGCATTCATCACCACACATCGACTGGGTGATGCACTTTCTCACACGCCGGCAATACGTTTTTTAAAGCAGTATCATCAGGATGCAAAAATCACTGTCATCGCCCCCAGTCCAGAAGCCCAAATAGTGTTTGAAGGTAATCCGGACGTCGATGAAGTGCTATGTGTCAGCTCCAACAAAGTCACCTCATTACGTGGCAAACGATATGACCTCACCATTAGTTTTTGCCGACAAAGCCTAGCGATTGAAATTTGTAAGCAAATTCATGGACCGCAACTACTGCTGTCAGGTATCACCGATAAAAAAGTCCCCGATTGTCAAGCCGCTCCACCGCCGCCCCATCAGACCCACGTATCGAAAAGCAATGTCGAAAAATTAAGAAGTCTATTCATTAGCGATAAAATGTTTAATGACTTTCGCTATACGCTTTCATTCACTAAAGCAGATGCAAGCATGGTCGAGACAACACTCAAACATTTAGGGTTGGAGCAAAGTCCACTGATCGCCCTACACTTAGGTTGTCGTTCTGTGCGCAAGCGACTGGGCTTTGGACAAACAGAGATCACACACGAAAAAGCGTGGCGCGTAAACAATGCCATCGATTTCTGTAATCAACTCGCACAGGCCTTCCCGCAGGTGCGTTGCCTTGCGACAGGAACGAAGGCAGAAGGAGTCTATACCAAAAAATTAGCCAGTGCTTGTTCAAATGTTATCGATACAGTCGATCGCTTTTCTATCAAGCAGGCAGCCGCCTTAATGCATCAACTCAAGGTCTGCATCGTTCCCGATACGGGCATGCTACACATCGCAGCAAGCACGCCCGTTCCAATCGTAGGGCTCTATGCCCCGACGGACCCGGCAGAGACAGGCCCCTACCCCGGTCGAATGAATCATTATCCAATCCAGAAAGATTCGATGGATCTGATTACTGGCAAAATCGTATTCGATACAATCGCCCCCCTCTTAAAATAAGCGAGCCGAGCCTCACGCCACGACGACGCCTATTGATCACGTAATCGTGCCATCAGAGCGCGGTGCACTTGACGCACGCTCAAAAAGCGCTGCCAGTAGCGACTGCCACGACTGCCAGGAAGACGGAAGCGCGGCCAGATTAAGCTCACATTGTCTCCGACTGGACGCCACATACTTGACCTCGATTTTTTAGGAAAAATACTCAGTGTGGGAATACCAGTAAATGCCGCCAAATGTCCCGGACCTGAATCGTTGGCGACGATGGCGCCTGATTCATAAAGATAAGGAACCAGCTCATTCAGAGCCAGCGATACAAACTCTATAGCATGTGGTTCCAGCATTTGCTGATAGTCCTTTTCTGAATCAGTTAAAATGAAGACTGGCTGATAACCACTTGCACGTAGAAGTTGGGCCAATTTTATAAATTTCGGCATCGGCCAATTCTTACTCAGGCGACTGCTGGTGGGGTGTAAAATGATCCGTTTCGCATATTTTCGAAACGAATATTTTGCCGGCAAAGTCAGTCCATTATCCATGGTCTCAATGGCGACATCGAGCCCTCCGTGATCCTGCATTTGTTGACAGAAACTATGGATGTAATGAATCGATCGATTTTGCTGGTCTCGATTCAGCACGAACAAACGACTCGCTGCAGTCGAGTCATCTTCTATTGCCAATAAGCCATCCGCAAAGACACAAAAATCGTAGCGCTGAAGAATCTCCTTCGCATCCAGTGTGTACGATGCAAACGGATGCACGGCAACAAACGGGAAGTAATCAGCCATTAAGGATAGCACATCCGAATAAAAATGAACCTCATGTCCTTTTTTATGAAGATTATAGGCGAGCGTCATTGTCAGTAGAGCGTCTCCTAAGCCCTTCGCACTCACAATGGCGCTTCTTCTATATTTTAATTCATCTTTCATAGTGAACTCCGGTAACTAAGCCTCACCGCCCTAATGTTGTCGAACTAAGCGCATGCTAAGAATCATTTAACGAGAGAACCAGTCGGCTCACTGTCGGGAACGTAAAACAAAGAGCCGACCCATGGCACTCGTGCAACTGCACGAATGAGCCGCACCTGTCTCGCATACCAGCTAGGCCATACATAAGGATATGCCCGTGACTTACATTGCTTGCGCTCCTTTTGTTTGAGTTGAATAAACTCCTCGCGCTTCGACAGCTGATTTGAGTGCTTGGTATATAAATAGAGCACTTTACGCACAAGCCCCCCCTGTAAGCCACAGTCGATAATCTTAGACCAAAAGTCCTTATCCCCCGTCAATATGAGCGATTCATCAAACATTCCAATCCGTGCTTTCAAGTCGGATTTCCATGCAAAAAACGGCCCTGGACGCGTGCTTAACTCCAATTCTCGTAAATGCTCCGGCTCCCAACAATCTACAGAATCACCAAAATCTTGCTTAGCAATCAATACACTCGCCACATCCCAATCATTCTCACGCATCCCTCCAATCACCCGCTCCAATAATTCCGGATGCATCGCATCATCCATATTTGAAATACAAACAATCTCTGCACTCGCAGCTTCCCAACCTAAATTCCAAGCCTGATACAGCGAAATACGATGTTCGAGTCGGATTAATTTACAATTTTCATACTGCTCACAAAAAGGTAGTAGTAACTCATACTCGTTGCCAGGAGATGCAGGTTCTATAAAAATAAACTCAGCACGCGCAAAGGCAGTTTGCGCACAAACCTCCTTTAGTTTCTTAGCCAAGAACTTGCGATCGTCATAGGTGCTGATGACAACTGAGATTTCGGGCATTAAAGCCTGTGCCGAGGAAATGTTCATACTATTCAAAATGCTAGGGCTTCTCTATACGAAAATTCAGAAATGCCCCACAACTAAAGTGTGCACTCTCTTCTACTCTGTCACAATCAAAATTACCACTGAGCTAGATACAGCACAGGCTAACGGTCTAATATAAATGCTTCATTAAATTCCGGACAATAACGATAAGAATCCGTCGAGACATCCAGTCCACAATGCAGTGCCCCTACAAAATCACTGACATACTGATTCCAAGCATTATAGAGTGCTCGCAAACAAGAAGCATTGCCCGTCGAATCGCCATACATGGCAACCATATGAAAGGGCAACACTCGCCTCTGTTGCAGCTGTGAACGCAACATAAAACGACGGAACAATTCTTCCCGAGGTAGGAACAACGTAAGAACATGTAAATGGCGCGCACAGTGCAAATAGCGCAGAGCCTCCCAACTACGATATCCCTCAGCAGCAAATGAAGTCTCCAACTGCTTCGCATCAAAATATTTATTACAGTGAAATGGTTGCATCAGATCCACATGTAAGACGACATCACCTAAAGCTTGACCGTGGTATTTCGGTAGCTCCGCCATATCCATAGATACTGGCGCATTCAACAAAGCATGCCATGGCTCTGGCATCGTTTGAATATCCAAATGTCGCGCGACTGCCTTCAAGAAAGTCGATTTACCACAAGCGGGGGGACCAGCCACGACATATAGACGCTCAATACTGTCAGGACCGCCCAATACCTTGGGACCTCTGCGTTTAAAGTTGAATATATTCACATAAGCTGATCTATCGCACATGGGCGATATTGGAAGCTATTTCCCGCACCACCGCAGTATCTACCATACATGACTCAACCTATTTTCATCCTGTCACTTCCACGCTCGGGTTCAACCTTACTTCAGCGAATGCTACTCGCTGATGGTGAATGCGCCACACTCGGCGAGACCAGCCTACTCTTAAGATTCCTGGGAGATGCCCATCAAGTCACCCGCTATGCAGTCTACCGTGAACACAATATTGAGATCTCGAAAAATGACATCCGAGCTAAATGGCCGGGCTTTGATGCTGCATATCGCGCAGGCATTCGGGATATCATGTCTAAAATTTACAAGGAACTCGCAGCAGGCAAACGATACTTCATCGATAAGACCCCTCGCTACACCTTGATTCTGGACGAAATCTACCAAACGTTCCCGGACGCAAAGTTCATCGTATTATGGCGTCATCCACTCGCAGTTGCTGCTTCGATCTGCACATCATTCCATCACAACATTTGGAGCCTACAAGATTTCGAACTCGACTTAACAGTGGGCCTGGACCGCTTATATCAATTTCAAACTCAAATGCAGGATCGCGTCTGCTCGATTCGCTATGAAGACTTAGTGCAGACTCCCTTGGACGTGCTGAATAAACTTGAAGCTTATCTGGGCCTGAAAAATTTAAGTCAAGTCTTGGAAAAAGAACTGCCCAGCGAAACTGGAGGTCGCTTGGGAGATCCAACTGGAGTCGGCAAATACCAGCATATCTCTTCAGCCAGCCGCGATACTTGGGCCGAGCAATATAACAACTGGTTTCGTATCCGTTGGGCAAAACGCTATTATCAGCATACGCGATCCACCTGGCTGAAAGAAATGGGCTATACAATCCCCGATACAATCCAAACAGCCAGCCGCGTAAAAAATTGCCTACAAGGAGTGATTGAACTCCAAAAAAGCCAACAGCTGAAAGCTGATTATAAAAAACGTATCGTCAAAGCGATGGCCAAACGACAGATCTATCCGCATGCAATACAACTTCAGAAACTTAAGTAACCAAGGCCACGTTTAGAATCCGATGAAGCCAGTTTTACCAATCACAGCCATCGTCCCTTCCTTCAATTGCGTCGGGCGTATCAACAGCCATCTGGATGCGATGATGAACTGGCTAGAACATGTAGCCGAAGTGATTGTGGTCGATTCTTATTCAAAGGACGGCAGCTATGAACGCTTACAGCAAGCACTCAGCCCGTACCCACACGTGCGGTGGATTCAATGCCCCCCCGGCTTATATCAAAGTTGGAACCGCGGCATCCATGCCGCGACCCAGCCTTACTTATATTTCTCTACCATTGGCGACACCATCACGCTGGAAGGACTAGAACGTCTCTATCACTACATCCATAATGAACAACTCGATGTAATAGTCAGCCCTCCCCGACTGGTTGCCGACAACACGGTCAAAGATGCCAAGCCCTGGCCAATCCACGAAATCATTCAAGCATATCAACTCAATCAATTTACCAGAATGCCGCCCAAACTGGTGGCCTGCCTCTCACTCTACTACCTACAAAGCTCGCTACTGGGCAGCAGTGCTAGTAATCTCTACAAGACACAAACACTCCAAAAATCCCCCTTCCCTACCGATCATTCCAGGACGGGAGATAGCGCCTGGCTAATCAAACAGGCACCCCACATTCAATTCGGCCTTTTACCGGATTGCTACTCGACCTTTCTAATTCACGAACAAGAGAATAACTCAACTAAGAACAGAGGTAAAATCGCACGACTTCAATGTGCACAACTCGCCTACGAAACTTATATCGCACTCACGGGCATTCCCCCTGCTGATTGTAAAGAAATCGCGCAAAACCTCTGCCAATTCGAAGACCAGCCCCGCTCCGGAAGCTTACTCAAAAACTACTCCAAACAAGCTAAGGCAAGCGCAAATACAGCCCAAAAATTGCTGTTATTATGTCTGATCGACAGCATGAATCTGGTATATCACAAACAACGTTTTAATCAGTACAAAAGACGTATAGGTCCGCTACGCTATTGCTATCCCAAGGCCCTCTATCATCGACACATCCGCAAGCGTATTAAGGCTCAACTAGTGACTCGACTCTTGAATAAGACAGTGCTCGATACAATCAGCTAAAGCGACCGCATTTAACGCATGGAATCTCTCCGGTTCAGAGAACCGAAACTAGTGAGGACTGTGAGGGAAGCGTGCCAGGCAGGGTGACCTCATATGGTAGGGCGTGCTCGCCGAGCGCGCCGTTCGCCAACTGAATTCAAAAGCCTTGATCATCACCTACGCCTAGCCCTCACCTAACGGAAGCGGACGGATCGGCGATCCATCCCTACCTAAAGAGTCAGATAGATTAATCCAGTTCACAAAAATGCTCTAAGAACCGAGGCGACATCGGGATTGTCAGGGAAGGCGTGCCAGGCAGGGTGACCTCATATGGTAGGGCGTGCTCGCCGAGCGCGCCGTTCACCAACTGAATTCAAAAGCCTTGATCATTACCTACGCCTAGCCCTCACCTAACGGAAACGGACGGATCGGCGATCCATCCCTACCTAAAGAGTCAGACAACTTAATCCAGTTCACAAAAATGCTCTAAGAACCGAGGCGACGGCGTCGAACAAACTGCAGTCGGCTGGAAGGCTACAGGTAACCGGTTAATTTTAGGTGATCTGTCATCTGCGTTTGAATGATTGCCTCAATCTCAGGCGTCGCATGCTCCGCCCAATTACCAGCGGTTCCATTGCGTCCGTGAGAAAATTTATCGGTTTCCCCTGGTTCTCGCCCAAAGCTCTTCTCGAAAGAACTCTTCTGAATCGCCTCATTCAGTCGTTTGTAATTATATCGATACTGCAATTGATCGAGAATCTCAAACAGCAACGCTCCCTGAGATTCAAATATCGTTTCGTATTTATACACTGGAACGCCCGCATCCACCCATGAACGTTGAGCATTCATGATACGATCCGCTTTCGTCTTAAAATATAATTCCAAGCCCTCGGCTTCAGACATGCCTTCCAACACCTTTCGACGCTGTTCAATACTGGGCGAAAGAATATGCGAATAGCGATGCGAAAAATAAAGTGAGACCATGGTATCACGTATGTCCCGTATCACATAAAAACACTTCGAATCCGCCGAAGGCTTCGCCTCAAGGAATGTGTTATAATCAGCGAAAATGGCTGCATAAATCACATCGGGCTGACATTGAATCCGTGCGTAATCTGAACCTATACGATCTGCCACATTCTCGCGATACGCCTTCTTCAATATCTTATAAATCCATGAAGAACCTGCTTTTGCATGCGTGACATGATATAGGCAGGGCTGTTTTTTTCTTAAAAAATTAAACATATATTAACACATTAACTATAAATAACTTATAAATACAAATCGTCTGGATCAACCAAAGCCGTTCCTGTTTATAGCTCAAATACTAAAAAGCTAAACGAAAAAGCAGTTGCATCAGCTGAATCGTTGCTCTGACGAAAAAGTTCTAATATTTATAATGTTTAGCCATTCACCAATGTAGAGCAAAACTCAGGAGCCGTCTTTCACGCGCCCTTTTAGAGTTGCCCGTCATTGCCGCTTCTGAGTTTCATGCTTACGTGAAGATCGGATTCGTACTCAATGACTATTATCCCTTCGGCGGTCTGCAAGAAGACTGCTTGGCGACAGCTAAGGCCACGCAACAGCGTGGCCATGAGGTCCACATCTTTACCCGCAGCTGGAAAGGCGACAGGCCCCCAGAAATTGTCGCTCATTTATTCGGCAAAAAAGGTTGGAGCAATATTGCGCGCAACAGGCATTTTTTTAAAGCACTTCAGAGCGAGCTTCCGAGTCATGGTCTGGATGGACTGGTGGCATTCAGCCGTATCCCCGCCCCCGACATTTATTTTGCTGCTGATCCTTGCTATGTGGAACGCGAGGCCCGCAAACCCTGGTGGCACAAGTTCACACCTCGTTATCGGCACTACAGTCAATTAGAAGAATTGCTCTTCGCGGGCGAACACGCCACAGAAACGCTCGTCTTAACCGAAAGAGAGATCAAATTCTTTAATCAACATTACGGCACGCCCACCCAACGCTTTCATCTACTCCCCCCGGGCGTGGCTCGCAATACTGCCTCGCCAGCCGAAAGTAGATCCAAACGAACGTCACTGCGCCAAGAGCTCGGCACTAGCCATGACGCAACCGTCGCACTATTTCTTGGTTCTGGCTTTCGAATCAAAGGACTGGATCGCGCCTTACGCTCGATCGCAGCAAACCACGACAGCATACAGGACTTGGAATTCTGGATTGTCGGCAGTGGCAAGCCCGCTGGCTTTCAAAAGCTAGCCCAATCGACTGGTGTAAGGGTGCGTTTTCTCGGCGGGCGCGCCGATGTCGATCGTTTCTATGATGCCGCCGACTTTCTCCTACATCCAGCCTACAGTGAATCCGCGGGTAAGGTTCTGCTTGAAGCGCTCACGCATGGCTTGCCCGTATTGACCACCGATACCTGTGGCTATGCACCCCACATTATCAAGGCTCAGGCTGGTCAAGTGATCTCCAGCCCGTTTTCGCAGCAGATTTTGAATGACAGTGTACGGCATTTCATACAAGACACCGCTACACGACAAGCGATGAGCCAGAACGCACTGGCCTATTGCGCCTCCGAGGACTTATACAGTTGCCATCAATCTGCGGCCCAAATCATCGAAAAAATTCTGCTCAAAAAGACGAATAAGTGCTAAACCAGCCGATCCCTTACCATCAATCCTAATCCCCAAATGTATCTCGAGCTCACAGACGAACTCCGCAAGGCGCTGCCGCCAGGCAGTGATCCCTTCGAATGGTTCTTACTCGGTGGCGGCGAAGTGCACCGTGAGGTCAAGAACCGCCTCACTTACGAAACACAGCTCGGCGAGCTCCATTTCTATGTAAAGCGTCACTTGGGCTGCGGATGGCGGGAGGTGTTCAAGGAATGGTATCGCCTGCGCAAACCGGTCGTAAGCGCCCGCACCGAATGGGAAGGCGCAGAGACTCTGGCAGCCGCCGGCGTGCGCGTGCCCAAGGTACTAGGCAAGGGCGAGCGCGGCCGCTACCCTGCCAGCGTCGAGTCCTTTGTCGTGCTCGAAGCTCTGGAAGACTGTGAAACGCTCGAACATTTCAAACCAGGTTGGCTGGATTTCCAAGACCTCAACTGGATCCATCTGAAACGGGCCTTAATTGATGAAGTCGCAGCAATGGGACACAGTATGCATGCACAAGGCATCAATCATCGCGATTTCTATCTGAACCACTTTCTCATCAACCGTGCCAGTATCCGCAACTGGACGGTCGGCAAAAGCATCCCCTTGCATCTGATCGATTTACACCGCGTGCAGCAACGCCTCGAAGTGCCGCGGCGCTGGCTGATAAAAGATCTGGGGTCTCTGATTTTCTCCGCACTGGATGTCGGTCTCACATCATGCGACTGCGCTCGCTTTTTGCGTCAGTACCTAGGCGCAGATTGGAAAAACTCCGTGCGCAATAATCAGGCGCTCTGGCAGGCCATCCTCAAGCGAGCCATCAAACTCTACAAGCGCTTCCATGGTAAAGCCCCCGTGCTACCAAGTATCTTAAAATTGTAAAAACCGTAGCGCCCTCCCATCTCAAGTCTCAGTCCTCAGCCCTCAGCCCTCCCATGGATAACGTCTGGCTCAACCCTCACTATGCTGCTAGCACAGCAACACCTGCCATTTTCGCGGACCGCGACGGCACGCTAATTCGGCATGTCGATTATATCGACGATCCGGCCAAGCTTGAACTGCTACCAGGAGTTCGCGAAAGTGTGCACCGCTTACTCGACGCAAACATTCCATTTTTCATTCTCACCAATCAATCCGGAGTCGGGCGGGGCTATTTCCCAATCGAGCAGGTCCACGCATGTCAAAATAAACTGTTCGAACAACTCGCAATCGAGCCAAGCGATATCGCGGGCTGGTGCATCGCACCAGAAGCGCCAGGCACCGAAGGTGGCTATCGTAAGCCCTCGCCGCGTTTCATTCAGGAAGCTTGTGCTCACCTACAACTCCCCCCCCGCCAATGCCACATGATCGGCGATACACGAGTCGATCTCGAGACCGCCTGGCAAGCAGGTGCCCACGCCTGGGCAGTGGCCTGTGGCAAACCGCAACTACCGCAGCAAATCGCTGCTGGGGAAATCACTGGCCCACATACACTTTGTAAGGACTTTCCCGCTTGCATCGACGCCATCTTGTCCGCTTGACGCTGAACATAGTTTTGAGCGACAGTGTATTTGACGTAGGGGCGCGACTTGTCACGCCCGCCGAGAATCCGCGCCGAACTTCCGCGGGCGTCACAAGTGAAGTCCCTACAATTGAACACCACATCCTACACATTTCTTTATGAGCACAGGCAAATACACACTCGTCACCGGCGGCGCAGGCTTTATCGGCAGCGCCCTCATCCACGCCCTCAATCAAGCTGGCAACAGCGACATCGTCGTATCCGACATTCTTGGAATGGACGAAAAATTCAAAAATCTGGTTTCACTCCGCTACGCCGACTATATAGAAGCCGACGACTTAATCGAACTGGCTGAAGATGAACCTGAGTATTTCGACCAATTTGATACCATCTATCACCTGGGTGCATGCTCCGCGACCACAGAGCGTGACGCCAGCTACCTGATCCACAACAATTACGAATACACCAAGATACTGGCGAGCCTAGCGATCCAAAAGGGCATACGCTTCGTTTACGCCTCCAGCGCAGCCACTTACGGAGACGGCAGCCAGGGAATGGACGACACTCTCGAAGATCTTCACACCCTGCGCCCGCTGAATATGTATGGCTACTCCAAACACATGTTCGATTGCTACGCACAGCGCATGGGCTGGTTGGATCAGATCGTCGGACTCAAATACTATAACGTGTATGGCCCCAACGAAGGACACAAGGGCGACATGCGTAGCCTCGTCAATAAAGCCTACGAACAAGTCACGGACACCGGCGAAATCGGCCTCTTCAAGAGTTATCATCCCGACTACACCGACGGCAATCAAATGCGCGATTTTCTCTATGTAAAAGACGCCGTAGCCATGACTCTTCACCTCGGGAACACACCAACAGCCAACGGCCTGTTTAACCTCGGCACTGGCGAGGCCAACACCTGGAACACCCTGGCCGAAGCGATCTTTGCGGCCCTCAATCTCGAGCCCAACATCAAATATATCGAGATGCCCGAGCAACTTAAAGGAAAGTATCAATACTACACCTGCGCCAATACCGACAAACTGAAGTCCACCGGCTACGATACCTCCGCCTGTTTCACCCTCCAAGACGCCGTCAAAGATTACGTACAAAACTACCTGGTGCCCGGCAAACACCTCGGACAGGAAGAGGTTTGAGGTAAGAGACTTGAGAGAGACATAAAGACTATGAAATCTCAAAATCACTCACCCAACCGATCTGGAATGAAGCCGATGAACTCATACGTAACTTTATAACGATCTCTCAAAATACAGAAAAACGTAAAGACTCAAAAAAATAACCTCTCCGCCCTCAACTCTCCCAAAGCAATGCACCTACCCAACCCAAAATGGCTCTCACTGGACGACGCCATCGTCGAACGCCAGCGACAACGCGACGCAGGCCACACCATGGTCATGACTAATGGCTGCTTTGATCTGCTCCATGTTGGTCACATCTCCTATTTAAAAGCATCCAGGGACCTCGGGGATCAGCTATGGGTCTTAATTAACAGCGACGAAAGCGTTCGCGCATTAAAGGGCCCTACCCGCCCGATTGAGAGCGAAGCGGAACGTGCCTACTGCCTCGGCGCACTCAGCTGTGTCGACTATGTGGTCGTGTTTAATAACCCTCGATTAGTCACTGAAATCAAGCAACTACAGCCCGACATCTACACCAAAGCAGGTGACTATACGCTGGATACCCTGCATCAGGGCGAACGTGCAGCCTTCGAAGCCGTAGGCACTCAAATTCAATTCCTCCCCTTCCTTGAAGGCTTTAGCACCACGAAAATGATCGAAAAGATCCATAAAGCGGGTTCACTCTAATAGCATGTCTCTAGTTCAAAAAGATTACTTAGCTCTCAAACAATGCGTCGCAGACGTCGAGCCACTGCTGCCGCAGATCGAATCGGCTGGCCAATTAATGGTAGAGCGCCTGCGCCAAGGCCATACCGTTTATGCCTGTGGTAACGGTGGTAGCGCGACAGATTCCATGCACCTGTGCGAAGAACTCATCGGTCGCTACCGCGGCGAACGCCGTCCCCTACCTGCAATTTCGCTCAACACCGACACCTCCGTGCTCACTTGCATCGCCAACGATTACGGATATGATTCCATCTTTTCCCGCCAGATTGAGGCGCTCGGCAAAACAAAGGACATTCTGGTCGGCTTTTCCACCAGTGGAAACTCTGAGAATATCCGCCAAGCCTTCAAACAAGCACAAGCCAACGGTGTCACCACCATTCTACTGACGGGCAAAGACGGCGGTGTAATCCGATCCCTGGCCGATCACTGCATCATCATCCCCAGCGACAACACCGCACGCATCCAAGAGCTGCATACATTTATCCTACACGCATGGCTCGAACTGGTAGAAAACGAAGACTGGACTGCATAAACCTTCCTCATCATACGTAGGGGCGCGACTTGTCACGCCCGCCGAACTTAAGAAGCCGCTCAACTGCGGGCGTCACAAGTGACGCCCCTACAATTTATGCCACTCGACATCGCCAGCATCCTCGCCCGTTTCAGCAAATTAAATATCGTCGTTATCGGCGACATCATGCTCGACCACTACATCATGGGCGATGCCACCCGCATCTCGCCCGAAGCCCCAGTACCGGTTGTTTCCGTCGCTCGTGATACCTATGTGCCTGGCGGTGCCGCGAATGTGGGCAACAACTTTGCCGGCCTGGGCGTGCCCACCACCTTAATCGGTTCCTATACTGACGACCCCGAAAGTAAACTGCTAAACGATGTGCTCCAACAGCGACAGATCCAGTTATCCCCACTCGGAAAAAGAGACGGTGCCACCACCATCGTCAAAACTCGCGTCGTGGTACAACGACAACAACTCTGCCGCATCGACCGCGAAGCCAAACCAGCCGCCTATGCCCTCGACGCACAGCTACAATCCCCTGAATTTTTAAAACTTATTCAACAAGCCGATGCCATACTCTTCTCCGACTATGCCAAAGGCGTGATTAACGACGCGCTGCTACACACCGTGCGCACTACCGTGGCCCAATCGAGCAAGGCGCCGCTCTTGGTCGTAGATCCCAAGCCCAAGCGTCACTTGAACCTCAGTGGCATGACCGTGATGACCCCCAACCGATCCGAGGCCCTGCAAATGGCCGGCTTCGATAGCAGCCCTGACGCTGATTTTGACGACGAAGCCGTTGCCGCAGCCATTTTCCAAGCCTATAATCCCGAAAAGCTAGTCATCACCCTAGGTGCCGATGGCATGCTCTTAGGCGAACATGGAAAAATCATCGGGCGCATCGCCACCGAAGCACAGGAGGTATTTGATGTCTCTGGCGCAGGCGACACCGTGGTCTCGGTGCTCACCGCAGCACTGGCCGCCGGCGAAAACTTGCTCGATGCCGCCACACTCGCGAATAAAGCCGCTGGCATAGTGGTCCGCCACCTAGGCACAGCTCCGATCACTCAAAAAGAGCTACTCGCCTAGCGCTCACCTAACGGAAGCGGACGGATCGGCGATCCATCCCTACCTAAAGAGACAGACAGATTAATCCAGTTCACAAAAATACTCTGAGAACCGAGGCGACATCGGGATTGTCAGGGAAAGCGTGCCAGGCAGGGTGACCTCATATGGTAGAGCGTGCTCGCCGAGCGCGCCGTTCACCAACTGAATTCAAAAGCCTTGATCATTACCCACGCCTAGCGCTCACCTAACGGAAGCGGACGGATCGGCGATCCATCCCTACCTAAAGAGTCAGACAGCTTAATCCAGTTCACAAAAATACTCTGAGAACCGAGGCGACATCGGGATTGTCAGGGAAGGCGTGCCAGGCAGGGTGACCTCATATGGTAGGGCGTGCTCGCCGAGCGCGCCGTTCGTTAACTGAATTCAAAAGCCTTGATCATTACCGTAAGCGTCCGAGGTTCTGCCCTTATTTAGATGTAGACATGGCTAGAGTTCTATCCAATCCGATGGGATTCGATGGATGTCTATAGAAGCTGATAAGCTTCTATAGAG
>NZ_JARXIC010000019.1 GCF_031127905.1 Thalassobacterium sedimentorum
CGTCCCGTCATCATTATAATGTGACGGGGCGTTCTTTTTGCTGCATAGATTGCTTAGAAAATATAGTTTGTCTTCTCACCACCCAACTTGATTAGACATAATTACGTACTAGATAAGCTTATTGCCCTAAAATTCAGTCACCCGCCAGAAACGAGTCAGACCATCTGCAGGAAGCACCCACGAGAGCGAACTGTCATAGCCTGCATCAGTTTTGCCTGGGACGGCCTCCCAGCCTTCTAATACAGTAGAAGTCTCGAGTGTATACACTTTACCGCTTAGCGCTTCATCGACTGTCAATCGATAATAATTCCCGAGCATTTCTATTCTCAAATTAAATGGTAGCGTACGTGGGGTTGATAAAAACGCTCCGGATAATAAGATGGCCCCGTCAGCTTCTAGTAAGGCCTCGACTCCAGGCGCACCACCCGCAGCCGGACGGATGATGGACAGCGTCCCTGCAGTTGACTCCAGCACGCTTTTCCCATCCCCTCCGATGATAAACCGGCCACGACTATCGGCAGTCACTGAACTCAGGTCTTCTGAAAAAGAGGAACCATCAATACGTTGAAAACTCAGGCCGTCGTCTGTGGAGCGCAGCACGAGACCACGCTCGCCAACAGCGAGAACCTCCCCTGCCGCATTGGATGCAATCGCACGCACAGGAGCTGCGTAGGCGTCGCTGACCAGACTCCACGTAGTCCCATCTAAAGAGCGAAAAATCACACCGGAATAATCCGTCGCACCAATCTCAATCTGACTTTTTAATCCACAGATCAACCACGCACTCCCAGTCCAGATCGCTCCCGAAAACTCTATATCGGCAAAAAGAGTGCCAGCATCATAACGCTCCCAATTGATGCCGTCGTTCAGGCTGCGAAAGACAACGCCTTGATCGCCGTCATGCCCCACCGCGATCCATTGATTTTCAACCGTAGTCGTGCCCGCTCTAGCGGCAAGCGCCTTCAGGTCTCCTTGAATATAGTTCGTATTCACCGTCGCATCCCACTCACTGCCATCGTTCCCTGATCGCGCCATCAACGCATCAGTGCCTACCGTCATCACGGTATTCTCGAGAGCAAGGAGTGTGTAATAAGTATCATTGGAATCGCCTGCAATCTGATAAGCCTGATCGAAAGTGTCTCCAGCATCGTCCGAACTCCAAACAGTCCCAGCGTAATCCAAGCCAAACACTCGATGGTCATTCTGAGTCAAAGCACGAAAATTATCGTCAATGGGAAGCAGAGGCGACGAAGGCGCCTCAATGGCCACTAAGCAGCAGGCAGAAGCAAGAAAATATGCAAGATAGCGAAAAGAGCGCATAGGTGAATTAACTAAAGTTTTCGAAAATGATGATAGGTCCTTGCTGAGGTCCGCGGTGTATAAACCTGCCGTTAAGGTCTAGTGTGCGCGAATCCACTGAAAACTCAGCAATACTGGCGAGATTTACAATCGGACGGTTTACTGAAACAATATTGTTATCCGTAAAACCAGTGAGACTGCGGATCGATCCTGTAGTACTTTGGAGGTAGACATGACCGCTGGTGGTCATGATTCGAGTGAGCGTAATACTTCCCCATGCACGTAGGTCGAGCAAGCCACTGTTGGTCTCGACACGTGCGGCACTCGACATATTGACCGTGCCAGAAACGTCAACCAGTAGATCGCCGGCCCCCGTCTGACTCACTTGGGAATTTAAGATAAGGTTACCATTTGGCAGGTCTAGGTTTAAAGCACCGCTGCCTGCATGTGTAATGGGAGCATCGACTTGTAAGGAACCTGAAGTGGAATTCACCTGAAGGTTGCCATCTCCGCTAAGGATGTAAATACCATCGGCCACCACACTCGTATCACCTGCGACTTCGAGTACGACGTCACCAGCTGCGGTAGTCGCAGTGATTTCCTCTGCTGCGATTTCAATGTCATCATCACCTGCCCCGCCGATACCATCAACTGCCACAATGCTGATACGTCCATTACGAGCCTCCACCAGCAAGCCTTCAGTAACTGTGCCGTCGCTGATACCTTCGGCGTTGAGAGTGATGTTTCCATCATTAGCCTGAATCAATGTCCCAATCACCAACTCACCACTAGAATTAATGACCAGGGTGCCTTGACCGTTAAATTCAACCGCATCCGTGCTCGATGAAAGCGTCCCCTCACCTAGATTTAGAGTGATCACGTCGCTCACACCTTCCCCCACGTTGGTTATGCCTGATCGACCGATCCGAACACCGTCGGCCTCCGAGATATAAATACCACCGCTACCAGATAGATCAATGCGATCCGTGCTTGTCACGATTGGACTCGCTTCACTGGCACCAATGGTACCGCTCTCGGAGAACAGTCGAATCGCAGGCGCGCTCAACACATCCCCTGCCTGAAGCAGGTCACCATTAGCGCGAAGATCGATCAGATGACTCGCGGCAAACTGGCTCACTGTTAAGCTGCCTGCACTTACAATCTCAATCGCGCCATCAGTGGCGTTCACAACTGAGGTGGCATCAAAAGAAGCATCGCCATTCGTTCGGATAACGATGTCTCCTTGGCTGGTCAGCAGCTGTGCCCCGGCAACAGTTAACGTATTGGCCACCAGCCTCAAATCACGAGCAACGCTAACATCCGCATCGATTTGCAGTGCCCCTGCTGCGTTGATCACTGCGCGACCATTTGCAATCGAAATCGCAGTAGTGATCCCCATGCTGCCAGAGCTTTGATTCAAATACAAATTACCCCCAGCAATCAGCTCCATGCCAGCGAGTTCAACTGAATCAATCAAGCCCAGGTAAACTGAGCCAGAGTAATTCGTCAGCGCCAGTGAACTGGTATCAAGCACGAGTTCACCTGCTCCTGAGCGACCGATGCCACTCTCACTATTAAGTGTTAGTAGGCCGTCCACTTGCGCATTGGCCCCCGTCGTGCCAGCTCTAAGAATCGCGCCATAGTGCGAGGTGAGCGTCGCGGATACATCGCTTGTCACATTTAGCAGAGTCAAATCAAAGAGTGATGCGACCGCAACGGCTCCCCCCTCAGCAAGCACACCAGAGAGTGCCGAGTCGACGACGACTTGTGTGCCACCATAGTCCAGAACTTGATCGCTGCTCACAGTGACTGCACCGATCAGCAAGGCTCCGCTGTCCTCAAGGTATAAACCGCCAGTCCCAACCTCAGCGGCCAGCACATCAATACGAGTTTGTATGGCGTTGGAAGCAGTCCCGCCCTCAATGGCTTCGATACGCAGGGCGCCCGCAACCACGTCCGTGTGTGTGACTCCCGCAGAAACTAGATTACCGTTCGTGGAAAATAAGGCCACCTTGCCAGCAGTCGAAAGTCCGCCAACTGTCAGATCATCCGAGGCAGACACGCGAATACTTCCATTCGTAGCAGTCAGTTGCGCCTCGTCCGCCATGGTAAAGGCACCTGTCAACGACTCGATATAAATCGATCCATTCTCTGTCACCTCGACGAGGCCCTCGGTGCTAATTAAGATGTCCGAATCACTGTAAAGCGTAACCGAGGCACTTTCCGCACGCACCCTGGCGTGAAGCGTCATGCCATCCGTTGCCGCCAAGCGCACAGGAGCGGCATCCATCGAAACGACATCGCCATGAGCGGTCAACGCGCCGTCCAGCACATCTATCAACAGCGGTCCACCGTCCAAGCTCTTCAAATCGTTTTGTGCCGCATCAGTGACCGAGCTCGAAGTCGCCGCGTCATTCACCCGCTGAACGGTGACAGCAACAGACGCCACTGATAGATCACCTGTATTTGAAATACGGATACCTCCTTCGTCTGCCCAAGCAGAAACCAAACTCACTTCAGTCTGTAAAGCATGCCCAGTCTCGCCCGCTGCACCGACACCCTGCCCAGCAATCAAACGTAGACCGTCAGCAATCACATCAGCGGCACCCTCCACTGCGCTGCCCGTGATGGAGCCATCTGTGGCGACCAACGACACATCCGCATCCGTTGAAATACTACCAAGATCAATGCTATTCGCAGCGAGCACTCGAATATCGCCAGCCACGCTAGTAATAGCGCTATCATTGTCCAAAGTGACATCGCCAACCTCAGCTTGGATAAAGATCGAACCAGTGCCGCCAGTAGTCAATTCGCCATTATCAGTGAGTATGACATCTCGAGTCGCAAATAGGTTGATGTGCCCGGCCCCTGAAGCGAGCTGAGCATTAAGCGTGATATCCGTATTCGCGCCCAGGGTCTCCACCAAAACGTTCCCCGCACCATTCACCGCAAGAGCGGTTCCAGCCCCCAGACCAGAGCCGACATTTAGGACGACATTGCCAGCCAGTGTTTGTAAAACAATTGAGCCATTACCTGATTCGGTAAATACACCCGTTTGCTCAGCCGAAACAATTGATGTCAGTGCAGCATCGAGGCCGACACTTTGAACAGTCGTTTCCACTGAATCTACAATCAGCGTATTCGCTTCTAAAACGTTCACGCCGCCTGAGCTCGCACGTGCTGAAAGTGTCGTCACCTCGGTATTGATCGGATTCGCGGTGCCGCTACCCAATGTCCCCACCGCAACTCCAGCATTCATAGCAAGCCCATTGGCACTGACATCAGTATACCTGTCCCCATTATCTAGAATTGAACCATTCTCAGCAGTTAGAGACACATTCCCCGAGGTAGCCACACCACCGAGTCGAATATCAGTTGCGGCTGCGATGCGAATATCCCCTGAACTTGCGCTAAAGAGCACATCGTCGTGCATCACTACAGCGCCCTGCTCTGCCACAAAATTAAGCGTTCCCGCATTCCCGGTAGTCACATCTGCATCTGCAACAAAGCTCAGGTCGCGGTTGGCAATTAAAGTAATGTGCCCCGTATCGGATAGAATATCCGCATTGGCAAATAAATCGGCATCCACGCCTGCTGCTTCAAGACGTATACTTCCAGAGCCATGTGCAGAAACCGCTGCGCCATCGGCGGGAGCACCACCGTCATTCAAGATTAAATCACCATTCAAAGTTTGAACCACAACAGAGCCGTTGCCCGCAGTGGTGCGAACGTCGGATTGAATTGCGTCGGATTCGATTGCAAGATTTGCATTCGCCAGCACTCGTGAGACATTTGCAGCAACGCCATCAATGCGCAGAGCATCGGTCTCCTGAATGAAGATACCTCCCGAAGTAGCACGAGCCGTGAGCACGTCCACGCGGGTTTCAATCAAGGCGCTCGAAGCGCCTATGCCAGTTCCAGCAAGCATACGTAAACCCGCTGCAACGACATCTTCACCTCCGAGTTCATCACCCGCATCAAAGATAGATCCGTTAAAAGCGATTAATGAAGCATTAGATTGCGTCGTAATGCCTCCGAGAACAATCGTATTCAGCGCCCAGATACGCACGTCACCATCACTTGTAATGAGTCGGCTATCATCTGCCTGTTCAACATTTCCGTTCTTCGCTTCGAGTAAAATAGTGCCATTACCTGAAGTAATCACATCAGCACTCGTGTTCAATGTAACACCGTCATCCGCGATCAGGCTGACATGCCCATTTCCCGTCAAAATATCTGCATTCACCGCTATGCCTGTGCCTGTACCAATGGCTTCTAGCAAGACGTTGCCACTACCATGAGCACTCACAACGCTGTTGTCGGCCGCAGCCGTACCATCATTTAAAGTAATCGATCCAGCCTGTGTGCGAAGAATGATGGATCCATTCCCTGCAGTCGTACGAACATCGGATTGCGTCGCCTCAACGACTGCTGAAGCAATCGCATCGGAACCAACTCGTTGAATCGTGACCGACACACCATCGATCGTCAGAGCGGTTGCTTCCAGAATGTTAATTCCACCACTGGTGGCCCGAGCACTCAAGGTAGCCACACGGGTCTCAATCGGATTCACATCCGTGGCATCCAGCGAGCCAATGCCCACAGCAGCCACGATGCGCACACCAGAAGCCACCACATCCGTATAAAAATCTCCAGTGTCGAGCACTGAACCTGCTTCAGCGGTCAAAGAAACATTGCCCGTCGTTTCGATACCACCGAGTCGAATGTCGCCTGCAGCAAATAAGCGTACATCACCTGAACCAGTACTAAAGCGAGTGCGATCATTCATGATGACATCCCCAGACGCCGCTTCAAAATTAAGCGTACCGGCTTCCGCTGAGAGGACATCCGCATCCGCAGCAAAGCGTAAATCATTTGCCCCCAATAGACTGATATGCCCACTGGTGGAAAGGATGTCTGCATTTAGCCACAGATCCGTATTGGCACCCGACGCTGCCAGTCGAATGTTTCCCGTGGCGTTAACCACTTCATTTACAGTCAAATCTCCCAGCAGTGTGTTCAGCACAATCGGACCATTTTCAGCGATCGTGCTCAATCCTGATAGCATCGCATCGACAACTTCGGAGACTGAATTATCAGCATTATAGCGCAGCACTGTCGCGGAGGTATTTCCCACTGTCAGCGCATCTTCATCTTGTATGAATACTCCGCCTGCTCCCGCACTCACAGCAAGAACGTCAACCGCGGTCTCCAGATGATTGCCAGCTAAGCCAATGCCTGTTCCCGCCACGACTCGCAGTTCCGCAGCCGAAACATCGATATGCGTATCGCCATTATCCAACAGCGAGCCAGACTCTGCGATCATTGACACATTCCCCTCGGTCGTGACATTCGCCAATAAAATGCTAGTACCTGCCGCCACGCGTATATCACCTAGCGTCGCGAGCAATTGACTACCGTCTGCTTGCTCTACGTTGCCATTAATTGCTTTAACATAGAGCGTGCCAGTGCTGAAAGCATTATCGCCAGTAATTAAATTTGCATTGCCGGCAAATCGAATCGACTCGCCCGCAATCACACTTAAGTCCCCAGCTTCACTGGTCACATTGGCATTCGCCACCACATCGCCAGTCACTGCCTCGATTAGAATCCGTCCATTCCCCACAACGGCAACACTAGTATTATCCGAAACCTCAGCTGCGAGGCTGCCAGTGCTTCCTTCGTTTAAAACGATATCGCCAGCCAGCGCACGCAACACCACATGGCGATTATTAATCTGCGTGCGCACATCCGACTGCACCGCATCGGCAACAATACGAGTCGACCCATTCAGCTCAACACGGTTGACAGCGATTCCCACATCACCAATCACCAGCCCGTCCAGTTCTTCTAAAGTAATATTACCAAACTCAGAGCGAGCGGACAATTGATTCACATCAGTCTTAAGCGGCACCACAAGTCTGTTTCCAAAGGGCACGAGCGTTCCGATACCAACGGCCGCTTGCAGGCGTAGCGCATCGGCCGTCACATTAATCTGTGTGCTACTATTATTTAAAACAGAAGCCCCCAAACTGATGAGTGAAACAGTGCCCTGGGTTTCAATACCACCGACCAATATGTCCCCCGACGACGACAATCGTATCTGTCCCGTTGAGGAGCTAATACGACTGCTACCATTCATCGCAATACCGCCGAAGTTAGTAAAGATGGAAACGTCACCCCCGCCATTCACAGCAATCTCGGTTGCCGCTCCCATACTGACGGCACTGGTGGTCACTAGACTCACATGCCCTCCACCAGTCTCGATACCACCGCCCAATGTGATATCGGTAAAGCTGCCAAGTGTTTCCAGTAAAACGTTACCTGTACCATGTGTCGCCAGTGCAACCTGATCGCTCATCAAAGATGTAATCGCAAGCGAGAGGTTGCCTTCCGACAAGCGGATAACGACGGAGCCATTACCTGAAGTCGTTGCCACCCCCGCTTGTTCCCCTGTGCTCTTGACACTGATCGACGCATCTTCAGTAACGCGATTGACGTCCACTTGCAACTGACCGATGCTTAAAGCATTCGACTCGTTAAGGTGGACCCCTCCTGCACCCGCACGTGCGGTCAGAGTGCTTACAGAGATCTCAAGTGGATTTGCAGCGATGCCAAGCTCACCCGCACCCACACCTGCTTGGAGTAATAGACCAGACGCCACGACCTCACGATGTGTATCGCCGTTATCCAGCACTGAACCGCCGGCGATCAGGGCCACATTGACCAAAGACTCGACATTCGAAAGTAAAATATCTTCGCCCGCTTCAATTCGAATGGAACCATTAGCCGCCAATACGCGCGAAGTGTCAGCCATCTCGACGAAACCATTCACAGCGTAGAGATCAATCGTGCCAGCTGCTGCAGTTTGCACTTGGACAGAAGCAGCTAATAGAATGGTATCCTGCGCTTGTATCGAAACCGGACCGCTCGTAGCCATGATATTTGCATGGAGTGCGACATCGGCATCTGTCCCCAAGGCTTGTAAGAGCACAGAAGCATTGCCCGCAGCACTAACTAAATCATCAACAACCAATGTGCCATCTGTGGTGCGCAGCACAATGGCCCCATCAGTCAAAGCCGATACAGTCACTCCAGAGAGCGCATCCACATCGCCAACATTTGACACATTCGCATCGGTATCCACACGATCCACCAGCACAGGATCTACCGTGCCCACGACAAGTGCTGTCGCCTCTAGTATATGAATGCCCCCCTGAGTGCTGGAGGCCGCAAACAAAGCCGCTTCCATATCGATTGAATTATCAATACCGACGCCAGTTTCTCCGATCCCATTACTCGCGACAAAACGTGCAGCATTCGCATAAACAGCGGAACTCACATCCATTCGATCACGCGCATCACGAATGGAGCCTGCCACCGAGTGCACAGTCAGATCTCCCCATGACGCTTGATCATCTAAACTGTTGTCGACTCGAGCGACATTGGTGCGAGCATCGACAATACCGAGTGTTAACGAAGTCTGTGCAAGCAGGCGAATATTTGCACCATCAGTCTGAACAAGCGCCGCGGCTCCCATACTCAACAGGCCATCGATCGCCTGTAAATCAAGTGTGCCCACACCCGCTAGCACCGTAGCCGAGCCTGAATTGCTGAGTAACAAATCATCCTGCGCCTGCAGAGAGACACTCCCAGAGGCCGCTTGCACGTTTGCATTAATCGTCAAGTTTGCTGCCGTTGAAGTCCCCAATGCCTGCAAGAGTAAACGTCCTGTCCCCGAAGCGGACACATCACCATCAACTGTAAAGTTGCCCTCCTCGACTGTCATAATAATCGAAGAATCACCGAGCGATGCGCTCACACCCGCGGGCGCAATGACGAGTGTATCGCGTTCACGAATAACGATGTCGCCCGATTCAGTATTTGTCGCGGTGAGTGATCCGACATCCGTCAAAAGATCGCCCCCGCCCAAAGCACCAATACCATTCACTGCTGAGAGTGTGACTAAATTGGGTGTCACCAAATTCGCCTCATCCGTCAGGCGGTTATCGGTAATGCGGTCTCCCGCGGAGACCGAGATTTGGCCACTGCCAGACTGTAGAGTAGACAGTTCAATAGTGCCTGCCGCATCGTAAGCAATGTCTGCAAGCGATCCGGAGGAAAGCACGCCATCATCCATACGAATCAAGCCAGCTTGAGCAATCAGCTGAACCTGTCCGCCTGTTGCAGTGTGAATCGATGCGTTCTGAAAGATACTCTCCGCCGCGGTAAGATTAATCACTCCATCAGTCGAATCAATAGCGACATCTTGCCGCAGCGACTCGCGCACCCCGACATCAAAAGATAGCACAGTCAGCACACTGCTCACATCAATGTCCGTCGCGGCTACCGCACGACTTGAGAAGACTCCAAGACTCGTAATCACCTCAAAGGAATCCAAAGTCTGATCGAAAGTCAGGGTCTCATAATTGCCACGCCAGTCCCCCTCCTGGTCGGGTGTAAATTCCGCCCACAACGCATCATCGATACTGGGCATGCTGAGTGTTTGCGAAACTGCATTCCCGTTCATGGTCTGCTGCGATAGGTAAAAACGCCCATCTGCCGTCTCGAGTAGGAAACGCATTTCGGTATCCTCCGACATGCCTCCCGCCGTCACAGTCGACAGGCTACCAATATCGCTATAAATCATGCGAGGCGTATCAAAAGCAACAAACGCATTCAAGTGAGCGGCATAGTCTGTAGGGAAAGACTCTGGCTTGGTCGCTTCCAAGCGAATATAATCCCCAGCGGGTCCATTACGTAGCTCGGCATCGACCAGCCCAAAATCTCCAGTGCCCAGATAAACGACTTGGCTACCGCCCGAAAACGCTGGCCCCGAATAGCCCGAGCCTGGTTCCAGCGAAATGCCAAATCCACCAATTTGGCGAATCGTATCGGCCGAGCTTGGAGTCGCCGCATAGTCAACTGGACTCGCATTTGAAGACTGATCCGAAGTCACACTATCACCCCCAAAGGCCACCTCGTCCGGCGAAAGTTCGCGCACTTCTACAGATCCATTTTCACTGACAATGGTAATGTCGCCCTGCGCGGATACATCCGTAATTTTAGATGCATCGGTAATCACTATCGTAGAATCCTCCAGCAACACACGAGCCACAGGAACTGCATCCACAATTCCGATACGCAAATCATTCAGATTGCTTAAATCAACGACACCAGTAGTCGCTCGCACGGCAACATGATCCACATCCAGATCCAGTGCATTTAAAGCACCGACACTCGCGCTGGCCTCAAAGCGCACCCCTGCGGCAGTGATATCACGCAGCTCATCGCCCGCATCAGCGATCGCCACGCCCACGACCGAAACATCCGCAGTTCCGGCATCCACACCAGTCAGCACAACATTCCCCGCAGCCAGAATTCGAATATTTTCATTGAGCGTTAACGCACGGCCCTGGGCGGAAAAGACTACATCTCCGCTGTGCGCCATGAGGTCAAGACTCCCCAAAGCTTGTGAAACGACGACTGTATTCACATTCAAATGCTGCGCCGCATCCAAACTAATCGCCCCCGCAACCGCAGTGATACTCGCATTCACTGTCAGATCACTGCCAGCCCCCGCAGCACGCAGCAGAATCTTTCCACCTGCAGCTGCCTGCGTCGCCCCCTCTAGAGTAAGAGCCCCGGCAAGTGTTTGCAGTAGAATTGATCCATCGGCCGCATGATTGAGCAGTGAAGTCGTGGTCAAAGCATTCGCTTCAGTAACCACAATCAAGCCAGCGTCTCGGTTCACCGCAGAAAGTTCACCGACGTCTGTGTTCAAGTCGGCGGTACCCACAGCTCCCAGCCCCATCGAGGCATCTAAGCTCACCGAACCAGAGGTAATGAGATTGGCAGTCTCTGCCACGAGATTGTCACTGATCGCACCTGTTTGAGCGAGTAAGGAAATATCACCACCTTGCGCATCAATCACAGAAAGCGCAATATGACGCTGAGCCGAAAGATCAATGAGCCCCGCATTACTTCGAATGATGGAGCCATTTTCCATGACAACATCTCCAAGAGGCAATGGCACAGTGAGCGCAATCGATGCCTCCTCAGACAGTGTTTCAACCAAAGACGTTTCAGACAGCGTCAGGCCATCCTCAGCTTGCAATTGAATACTGCCCACTGTAGCAAGCACATCGCCAAAAGTCTCAGAAAAAGCCCCCCAAGACGCATCCGAAGTAAACTCTGTGCCGGCAATGGTGACACTGTCGATCCTCAGCTGTGTCTGTTCCTCAATATAAATTCCATCTATGCCAACGCCCTCCGCACGAGCACTCAAGGTAGCGACATCTGTGCGAAGCGGAAGCAGTTGCGTGCCAATGGCAGCCTCGACAAATAAACTGAGTGTCGTGGCCTCAATATTTAGATTCGCATCGACAGCTCGGATTAAGGAGCCAGCGAGTGCTTCGACGCGGACGTCCACACCCGAGATATAAGCCAGAGTCGCATCTGCGGCGGCTGAAACAATCACCGTGCCCTCGCCATTGATCTCAGCCGAGCGCCCCTCCATACTGATATCCCCGGCAAGTGCTTCGACCACAATTGTGGCACCGCCAGTCGACTCGAAATGGACGTTTGCCTCAAGCGCAAGTGCCCCGCCCGAGCGAACCGTCAAAGCACCACTATCCGCCAGGACAGTGGCACGTGCTGTCACATCCCCTCCCACTTGCGTGGTTTCCAAATATACAGAACCCGTGCCAAGCGCATGCACTGCGATGCCGTCCGCATCATGACCATCTTCCAGGGTCAGCGCCCCATCGGACACCACTACAATAACATGACCATCATTGCCCGCAGTCAAATCACTGAGCGGACTGAGATCCGTCACTGGTGCGATCGAATCATCTGCCGCAAAAGTATCAACCAGCACGGGCGCCACCGTGGCGACCAGTAAGTCTCCGCTTTGAGAGATATAAATTCCATTTTCCAGCGTGCCCTCTGCTTGCACAGCCAAGGTGCCCACTTCCGTGCGCAAGCGCTGGTCAACCAAACCCACGGCGCCCACCGCCTCCAAGCGCAAGGTATTGGCAACAACATTCGTTGCCAAACCCGCAGTCGCCCAAACAGAGGCACCCGACACGACAGCCAGGTGGTCCGCTACGATTTGCCCCAGCAATGAAGTTGAGCTGGTTTCAATTCGAACAGCCGCACTCGCAGCCGACACAAAGGCGTCGGCATCCATCGTTAAGCCTGCGCTTAGAGAACGAATCAGGATGGAATTCTCCGTGGCCAAGGTGCTGCCCGCATTCAATGTAATCGCGTCATTGACTTGCAACGTAAGCACGCCCGTAGTCGAACGCACCGTCGCATCGCCCACAACAAGTGTGCGATTGACATTAAACAGAACATGTCCTGCGCCATCAGCCTGCACATCAGCACCATCGGCTACAGTCAGTGCACCCGCAACCGTCAGCGCAATATGCCCATCCCCCTGCAAAGTCGCGAGACCACTGCCCGCAAGTGTAAGATCACCGCGCTCATCAATATAAATCCCGCCACTCACTGCGTTGCTAGCGTTCAAAGTGCCTACATTTGTATCGATATCTTCATCTGCACTGGCACCGATGCCAAGTCGCGCAGTTAAAGTCGCCGCACCTGTGGTCATTAGGTTTACGCTATTCGTGCCTGCCAGATGATCGATCATCGCGCCATCGGCTTGCAGGGTGAAATCACCAGAAGCGGCATTCAGCACGCCTAGGCTCAGATTCCCCGCACCATTGGCAACCGTCGAGATCGCCACATCACCCCCTGAGGTGACAACACGATCGACAATCAAGTCATCACTTTCGACTAAAGTTAACGCCCCTGAAGTACCCAATATTTGAATACCATTAATTGCTTCATCAAACCCAGATGCCAGTGCCAAGCCTCCAAAGTTGACACTACCCACGCGTTCGATTGCAGTGCGCAAAGTCACATCGGAATCTGCAACAACTGCGAGCAATACCGCTTCAACCAGGCCGCCGTCTTGAATGACCGCACCACCACGTGCACGCAGCACGATTTCTCCCGCACGACCAAAGGCGGAAATCAACGGCGTCAGATCGACGCCATTCAAATGAATATCCCCCGAAACATCTCCCGAGGAGAGCTCAATACGCTGATCACTCCCCGCTTCAGTCGTCGTGACAAACGCTCCCGAATGACCATCGGTGGCATCGACAAACACACTTCCGTTGCCACCGGTATAACCAGCAGTTACAGAAATACGATCAGTGGCATAGATCGTGCGATTGACAAAAACATCACCTTCAGCCTCTAAGCGAACCCACGCACTTTGTTCTCCCACAGTCTGGTTGATCTCTCCATTCACCACGACATCGCTCTGCAATGCGACCAAACGCAATACTTCAGCGCTCGCAGCGACATCAATCGCCCCTTCCACTAATACAGAACCACCCACAAAGGTGGTTGGATTCAAAATTTGCGCGGAACTGCCCGTCTGCGTGAGACCAATCGCACCGATACGAACTTGTCCGGTGCCATGGGCAGAGTCTCCAATCACCACAGTATTAAAAGACCCATCAATCGCCGCTAAATCAGCACTCGATAAATCCAAGCGTGTCAGCTGATTACCCGATGCTTCAGCCACCCCGATAATACGCGAGGCGTCATATGGTTTGATCACCAAATCTGAAGAGCCACCTGTCGAAGTGATCGAGCCGGGGCCACCGTTAAAATCCATCAGATTGGCCGCCAGCAGCATGCCGCCATCAGCAATTGTCAAGGAAGACAGGTCCCCGAACACAAGACTATTGCTTGCGACAAATTGCAGCGGATTCGCAGTGACTCCATTGCCGTCAACTTGAATGCTCGAGCTAACTGAAATATTGGATGCGTTGACTGCGATGACGTCCGAATTAATTTCCGAATTAAATGAAACCGAGCTATTTGACTCCACTGTGATCGCCAGCGGTTGCTCACTGCCTCCCACATTACCGTTAAAGGAGACATTGCCAGTAGTATAGATTTCGACAACGCCGCCCACATCCAACAATGCATTCGTTTGAAACTGAACCGAGCCGACCGCAGACAAATCACTCGAGTCTCCGATCTGCACATTCCCACCGACTCGAACCGCTCCTTGGAAAACCACGCTGGCACCGGTTTCGATGATCAAATCCCCCGTCAGGACGATGCTCTTTTCAAAAACAATATTCTGTCCCGCTGAAACCACCAAGTGATGTAGCGGGTTAATGATACCAATGTGTGCACTGATTAAAACATCCTGAGCCGAATCAAGCATCAGGTTTTCCTGAGTGTGAATGTCACTCCCATTCACCAAAGCGCTCTCAGAAAAGTAAAGACTACTGCCCGTCGAACGATAGAGCCAGGTCTCTCCCGAATCGATCGTTACTGGCGCGCTCACCAAAATCCCATAATTCTCCGTCGTCTCATCGGGAGTTAGGGATGCACTTGAAGTTGTAATCGCGAAAGCTTGTGCCTCCACAGGTGTCGACGCCGCAACAATGGGCGCAGACCACATATCCTCCGTCACAATCACCTCATCGACGACCTCAGGTGCGGCAGTCTCAGGCATCGCAGCCATCGGTGTCGCAGAAAGCAATAAGCGCTGTTCCAGTGGCTCGACTTTAAAGAAACGTGGACGATCAGAAGACATAAAAAGCAATTAGGTGATTAGTTAGAGATCAATACTCGATAGAAACGTCGCGTGCCATCGACTGGAACAGTCCATGTGAGCGCGGTCGCATTACCGGGGCGTACTGACTGTAGTGGATCCCAACTGATTAGGTTGATAGAGCTTTGCAATTGATAGTTGAGTGCTGGCTGTGACAGCGGTAATTCAATCAAAAAATTAGACGCATCGATCATACTGATCTGCAAGACAGGCACCTCGCTGGTGACAGTCGCCACTGTAAAATCAGCGGACACCACAGGACTGGAAACATCACCATCTACAGCGATCGCACGTACAGTGGTGCTACTTCCTAAAATAAACGCTCCCGTATATAGAGTCGACTCAGCTGTCGGCACGGTTCCATTGGTAGTATAATAAACCTGAGTGCCTGAAGGGACTGTCAAGCTCACCGAAACTGCTGCGGAAAAACTACCACCATTCGGATCAATTGACGGTGCACTCACACTGTCCACTCCTGAGAGCAATGCCGCTCCATCGACTGCAATGACAGCATCAATCGTCGACGCCTCCGCATCTGAGTGACGTAAAATCGTGGCTGTGTTACCGGTGACTTCGACCACTAATCCTTCAAAGCCAGCGGCTGCAAATCGCCCCTCTCCTAAATGAACCACGCTGTTCAGCCCTTCAGTGGGCGCACCACTGACAGCAGTGAAAGTTTCACCACCGTCCAGAGATTGAAGTATCACGCTCTCGCCAACCGCGACCAGGGTGCCGCTCGCATCCACAGCCAAGCTGTTGAGAACGCCCCCCGACAATCCCGTGGCCGCTTGCCAGCTAAGGCCATCCACCGAGTAAAAGGCGGCCGCATCGAAAAAATCGCCTCCGACCGCAATCCAGTGTCCTGAGACCGCATCATATGCAACCGCGTTCAAAGCAGTGCTCGGTGCATTGGCGATTAAAGACCATGTGCTGCCATTATCCGTCGAACGCAGAACATCGCCCGACAAATCCGTCACAGCCAGCCATGTATTGGCACCATTGGAAGCAATGCCCGTGACCGAGCCAAAGGTGTCCGCCGATGCAACTTCTGACCATACAGTCGCATCCACATTAAAATCAGCACGCAACAATCGTCCCAATTCCCCACCCACAATGACAAGTTCGGCCTCCGCGGCGATCGCTTGCAGCCCACCATCGGCTGTACGCAGCTGGCTAAAGAGCTCGCCACCATTAGTTGAACGAACCACGGAATCCCCAGTAGTCACTCCAACGATATCCCCATCGACAAACGTGAGCGCTTTAAAACTGTCGTCGAGCCCTTGCAGGTTCACTCCGAACAGGCTCGTGCCTAGGCCGAGAGAAACAAGCACGAGCCAAAACACGGAACTGAGGCCGTCGCGGACGAATGAGAGCAGTTTATTTAATGATTTCACGGTTTCTACTGAAAGGTGCCACTAACAAAGAGGTAGTCATCGCCAGCCAAGCGTTCGACTAGAACGCCATTAATGGTAGCGGAATCTACATCCAGCAACAGATTGATTGAATTGTTCAACGTGATCACTGGTCCAAGTGCTCCACGGAAGTTAATGGTGCTCGTGCCAGTGGCCGTATTGCGGACAATGAGGCCTTGGGCACTATTGATGTTCGTCGTACCTGTCAGATTCTCAATGTAGTTCACGACTAAGAGATCGCGTGCCGCTAAGTTCAGCGTACCGCTATTCACCAGAATAGAGGAACCAGCATACATCTGTAGTCCACCGCTCGCCACATTCAAACTCACTGAACCGAAGCCCGCCTGCTCGACGTCACTTTGGAGGTCCAAATTATGCCCAGTAACAAGCAGGGAAATGTTGCCCACTCCACCTGAACGAATGGTTAAGCCATGATTCACAAGATTCGTGACCACATTGCTCCCTGAAGGACGAAACTCGAAATTCAGATTGCCAGCGTCCGTAACAGCAGAGAATTCAAGCGAAGCGGTGACAATCGCACCTCCAGCCGCGCCCTCAGCGCCGGTGGCCAGTTCAAGCTGTATTCCCTGATCTCCAGCAACAAGCAGCGGGATATCTGCAATGCTCGCAGTGGTGGTTAGGCCCCCGTCGAGAATTTCAAGTTCAATGCCTCCTTCGCCTATGATGGCTCCGCCCAATGTCAGACTGCCATTGTCGACTGTCAAAGTGACTTCACCAGTCGAGTCAGTCAGGACAATGCCATCGGCGGTAACTTCAGAGGCGCCACGAATGATCGCATTAAAGTCGCCTGATTCAACTAAAGCAGTCAATTGTGCTGCGCTCAAACTGAGCCCTGCACCAAGTCCGGCGGCCCCCACATCTAGATCCAACAGTCCATTGCCAGCGACAAAGACTGGCTCAACTCCAGTTAGCGCAAACTGGAGGCCTCCCAATGCGAGAAAGAGATCCCCGTCCGTGTTGATCAAACGTGTTCCTAAAGTGACCGTTCCGTTCGAACGAAGGATGAAGTTACCATCGACATTGACTTCGCCATTGACTGAAGACAGCGATGAAGCCGTGCCTTGATCGAGCAACAAGACAAAGGAATCGCCATCAACTGCATCTTTCAGACGCAAGCCATAGCGACCAATTTCAAGATCATTCAGTTCCACCAAATTGGCGGTGCCTGAGGCTTGAGCATCTAGGGTGGTCGCATCTGTCACGATGGAGCGTCCCGTCGCACCCAGGTTTCCACCTGCTAGTAATTGAACCGTATCGGCAGTCAATAAGTGCTGATCCGTTCCAACGCCAGCCGCCATCACATTGGCATTGCCGCGGATTGAAATCAGTCCATCTGCAAGCATCACGGGCAAGGTTAATTCACCGCCAACCGTCATCTCAATATCGCCCTGAGCCGCACGAAGCACCACACCTGCGGGCAAGGTCACAGCGCCCGAAACACGCAACTCAATCGAACGCTGTAATGATTCAATCAGAGGCGTCTGCGATGAGTATCCGGCATCCACCTCTAAGGATTGAGCGGTCAACTGCACATCCCCATTCGCGGTAATGTAATCGCCGAGCAACAAGGCACCATTCACCCGAATCACTGCGGATCCTGTGCCAAGCGTGAGTCCGCCCGTCAAGTTAAGGTCCCCCGCGGAGAGGTTAAGTTGCAAACTGCCTGAATTGTTCAGATCTAACTGATCCACACGAGTCGTGCCAAATAGCATCAGGTAGGCGGAACCAGCGGTGACATTCTCAACTGTCAAAACTGGAGTTTCCACTGTTATATTATAGCTTGAACCACTCGCACCAATGCCGTCATCAGCGATGATCATCGCAGTTGTAGTGGCTAGAACATTACGTGTACTGCCCGCCGCACTCAACAGCTGAGCCCCCGAATGAATCTCTACATTGCTACCAGATACATTCCCCAAAATAAGGTCTGCTCCTGAATCAATTGCGACAAGCGTACCCGACACAGTAGATGTGCCGGTCATATCCCAGGCAGCTGTTGTTGAAATTGAAACATCGCCACTGGTCGCGATCGCTGCCGCCAGCGCGCCAGCGCCCTCGATATCCAGTGTGATCGAACCACTGCCTGAAGTGATATCTGCAGCAGCATCCAAATCACCGTCAATCGTCAATAAGACATTACCAGTGCCCCCCGAAGTGATCGCCCCCTCGGTCGCGCTTAAATTCAAGTCACCGGTAAGCGTCCGAATGTCAATCAACCCACCCTCAGTCGTCACGATGCCAGCGAGTGCCACGTCTTCAACCACTTCCGTGCTTAGATCCGTAAGTAAACGATGCAATGTCACCTCAACGCTTCCGACTGTGGTATCATCGATCAATCTCAAGTGCACCGAAGAAGCCGCGATCGCAAGTAGGTCTACTTCTGCAATAAAGTCGCGTTCTAAAGTGCCGACATTGGTAGCGGTTTCAATGCGCAGGCTGTTGGCAAGCACCGCTGTAACCACTGTGGCCGCACGGCGAATACCTCCACTGTCGGAAACTAAAGAAACGACAGCGCCTGTGGTCACACCCAAGGTTATGTTATCGGCGGCATGAATACCAATGTTAGCATTGGCAGCTGTAATCGTCGCATTGCCCGACATGGTGAAAGCACCGTTGGCTGATTCAAGCAGAATCGAGTCATTTGTATCACTGACCAAGGCACTCGCGAGTCCTAGGTTAATCGCATTTTCAGCCTGTAGCGTGATCAGACCGCTGCCGCTATTTAAGAGCCCCGTTAACTGCAACGCGTCCGCCGAACGTAGTAAGACCGAACCGCTTCCATCTGCAATCACATTGGGCGCTGAGATGCTGCCTGCTAATGTTTCCAAAACGATGGAACCATCATTCAATGCGGTCAAATGGTTGAGCGCAGCATCCGTGACAATCGTATTGCCCGCATTGGCTCCAAACTCATTCACTGATGTTGTCACTGAAGCAACTGTGACAGCGTTTTGAGCGGTCAGAAAGATTCCATCATTCTGCGAATGGGCAGCTAAGGTCACCACATCCAAGGTCAAGTAACGAGACACCACACCAAGCCCACCGAGTGAGGAAACCCGCAGTGTATCTGCGCTCACATTCAAGCTAGAACCTGCGGCATTGACGATAGAAGCGCCCGCGACGAGTGAAACTGTATCGGCAATCACGTTACCAAGCGTCACACCCGCAGCAGCATCGAGACGTAAAGTCGAATCAGTGGCACTGATCGTAGCCGTGCCCTCCATCAAAATCGCATCGCTCGTCGACTGCAGACTGACATCCGCCGCACTCTGAATATTCACGTCAGCATCCAAGGTCAGTTGATCTTCAGCGAGCACTGTAATCAAGCCAGTGTTCGAAAGAACATCCGCATTGGCGATTAAAGAACCAGCCGCTTGTAAATAAATACGTCCGGAACCATCGGCCACCACCGCAGTATTGTTCGCAGAAAGATTGTCACCACCGACTTGGCTGACCGAAGTGCTGCCGTCATTGAGTGTGAGATCCCCCGCATTCAGGACCAGAATGATGTCACCATCTTCCAGAGTAACGAGATCGGACTGTGCCGCATCCACAACCGTCTGCGTGCCCGCAGTCGCAGTGAATTCAGTCGTAACGACACGGACCGAAGCAACAGTCGTGCTGGAGGCGTCCGTTAGGAAGAGACCGCCCACGCTCGAAAGCGCCGAGAGCACGCCAGTATTTGTGCGTAAATGGTTGCTGGCAGAACCAATCGATTCAGCGGCAGTCAAACGCAAGCCTTCACTCGCGAAGACTTCGGTGCTGGTTGCACTGTCATTTAATATCGCGCCCGAGGTCGATTGCAGCGCAACCGAAGCTCCTGAAACCTGGCCGACGGTCAAATCAGTTTCAGCCACCAGCCGAACCGAACCGGCACCCGCAACTGAAGCAGTCGCAGCAAAGGTCAATGCGCCCTGCTCCGATTCGATGGACACATGGCCTGCTCCAGTCGTCGCGATAGCAACGTTGTCATTGATATCTAAGGATTCCGCAGCACGCAGCGTTAAGTGACCGGTGGTCGCAAGGATCGACGCATTGGCGATCAACTGGCCATCTAATGCCTGTAGTAAGAGACCATCCGAACCACCCGCTTGCACGGCAATGGTATCAGCGTCACGTCCGTCAGCAGCGGTCTGATCAACCAGTGCACTGCCATCGTCCAAAGTCAAATCACCGGATTCAACCACGATTACAATCGCGCCCCCCGCAGTCACATCTGACTGCGCAGCGTCCATAACCGTTTGAGTATTGCCACTGGTATCAAGGCCAGCCGTTGCCACACGGACAGATGTTACAGTGATAGCTGAGCTTTCGGTAATGAAGATGCCCGCATCCGTGGCCGCTGCGCTAAGCTGAGCCACATCAGTCAGTAGATGACGATCTGCCGCACCGATCGCATTCTGAGCAAGTATTCGTAAGGAATCCGCGGTGACGTTAATGCTGCTAAACTGCGCACTCACCAAATCGCCCGCCTCAGAAATCAAAGAGACTGCCTCGGCGGAAAGTTGTCCGATGGTCGCGTTGCCTTGCGCACTCACACGCAGATTCCCAGTGCCCGCAGCGATGGTAGCCGTGGCTGGCATGGTCACTTGACCTGTAAATGCACCGAGTGAAATGTCGCCGCCATTGGTTGCCACATTCACACTCGCAAGTGTCAGGTCATTGCCTGCGATGAGTGATATATCACCCGTGCCCGATCGGACCGCAGAGTTGACCTCTAAGTCGCTCGCAACACCGATCAGGATGGAACCACTTCCATCAGCGACGACCACTGCACTGTCACTGTTGCCATCATTTAAAATGATGCTGCCTGTTTCCGACAGCAAAACGATATCACCATTGCCTCCCGAACGCAGATCGGACTGTGCCGCATCCGTTTGAGTGGCTGTCGTGGCAGTCGAGGAGACTCGATTGGTCGCAACTGAGACCGAAGTCACCGTTAAGTCGTCCGCCTCTGAAATAAAGACACTACCGTTCAGAGCATTCGCAGAAAGTTCTCTCACAGCAATTGCCAAGTGGCGATTACCAGCACCAATGCCAGCGCCTGCATTCAGGCGTAAACGACTTGCGGCAAGATTGTCAGAACTGCCAGACGCGGCCAAGATATTGGCATCTGAAAGAACGGAAATAGCAACTCCAGTCACACGCCCCAGTGTGATATCGCCTGTAGCTGCCAGACGAACATTTGCACCCGCACTAGTTATAGTCGTAGCGGTTTGAGTTAAACCCCCTGCACCGGCATCGAGATAAATATCCGCGCTAGCTCCGGTAAGTATGGAAACGCCGGAGTCGATGCTTAGACCGTCACCAGCGAGTAGTGTAACATGCCCCGTGCCCGATTGCACATTCGCATCCACCGTCAAGGCGTTGGCAGCTTCAATACGAATGCGGCCAGCACTTGCAGCCACGACAGGCGCGCCCGTCGCGATTTCCAATGCACCCGCTGTCGAGACTAAGACGATCGACCCGTCCACGGCAGTGGTCAGTCCCGCTAACGATGTGCCCGCAAGTAACGAAGTGCTGCTGTCGGCATTGACTTCGGAGACCAAGACGGTGACATCAGCGCTGACGATCGCGTCATTACTTTCAAGCAGGAAGATACCGTCCGCCCGCGTGCTGGCAGCCAGCGTGGCCACGTCAGTTTGCAAAGCCGCCGTTGCGCTGGCGATGCCCGTATCGGCGACAAGGCGAAGGTTGGTTGCAGTGACATTCGTCCCCGAACCTGCGGCCCGTAGAATCGAGCCCGTCACGGATTCGATGGCAACAGAGCTTGCTTCAAGCAGCCCCACAGTGACACTGCCCTGCGCCTCGAGTAAAGCCGAAGATCCCGTCGCACGCACCACTGCGGCGCTTCCCATCGTAATAGCACCAGCGGTGGATTGAACGAAGGCCGTGCCCGAGCTGCCAGTGCCGACGGTCGATCCCGCAGCCAAGCTGATGGCGTTGACCGCACGCAGGGTCAAGTGTCCCGAAGTGGACAAGACGCTTGCGTTGGCCGTCAAATTATTTGCAGCCGAGAGCAGCACATTGCCAGCGCCGTGCGCGATTACTGAAGCACCATTGAGATCGCCGCCTTCATTCAAAGTGAGCGAGCCAGATGTGGTGCGCAGAACAATCGAGGCCGAATCAGAAAGAGTCGTCAGATCACTCAGTGTGAGATCCGACTCACTGACTAAGCTGCCAGTGGCAGTGACTCGAGCTGTGCTCACAAGCACCGAGCCCACTGTGACTCCCACAGAGTTCACGAGATGAATGCCTTCCGCGCCAGCGATGGCGGCGATGCGGCCAACTTGAGTGCGGAAACTTTCAGCTGTCGTTGGAACTAAAGTACCGACACCGCCGTTCGAAGAGTGATCCGCCTGCAACAGCAAGTAGCTAGCGATCACCTCTTGATCGAATGCAGTCGAACCCGCGCCTCGAATGTGTCCCGTGGCGCTCACAAGTGCGGCACGCCCTTCAGTCATCACACCGCCAAGAAGAAGGTTTCCGCTCGCATTGAGCACGACATTCCCCGTCGAAGCGACAAAGCGAGAATCCGCTGCTGCCAATAAATCTCCCTCAGTTGAGAGGTGAATTTGCCCGACGCCGCCGGTGGAAATTTCAATGCCGGCGGCCAATGAAAAATCGTTACCAGACAGCAAAGTAATCGCGCCCTCAGCACTCAAGACCTCGTCAGAAACAATGAGCTCATCTGGCGTATCCAGAAGAATACGCCCGGTGCCCGCAGCACGAACAGCATGTCCACTAAGCACCGAAAGGTCGCCAGCGGCTAAAGTAATAATTACCGCGCCATTGCTGCCGCCCGTTGCGATGCCGGAGAGTTCCGCCAGCGGTGTAGAAGTTAGCTCCCCATCTGCACTCACCAACGCAGTCGTCGCTTCAGTGGCACCGATCTCCAAACCATCGACTTCAAGTAAGTAGAGCGAACCGTTTGTCGTTTGCGCCGCAAGCGTCGCCACATCTGTATCCAAGGCATTGGTGGAAGCACCCACATTGCCATAGGCATTCAGACGTAATGTCGCCGCAGTGACATTTGTGCGAGTCGCTTCGTTATCTGTAATTGAATTAGCCGTGGATGTCAGAGCGACCTGCCCCGCAGTTTCAATGCCGGCGACTGCAATCAATCCCGTGGTATTGACTACGATGTCTCCAAGCGCCGCTTGCAAAGTCGAGCCCGTTGCCATGCTCAAACCGCCCGCCGTAGACAGCACTGTCAATGTGCCGGCTAGCTCTGTGGCGACCGTTGTATCCGATGCCAGCGATACACCTGCAGTTCCTTGTATAGTAAGTGAACCACCCGCGGCTTCAATATCGCCATTGATTGTCACGGTAGCACCTGAAGCATTCGCTTCCAGTAAGAGATCGCCAGTATCACTGATACGAATGGTCGCACGATCAGGAGATTCCTCCAGAGCGGCCATCGCGGTAATACTGCCCGCCGCAAGCAGTGTCACACTGCCACCTCCAAGTGAGTTGATACCGAAGAGCGCGTCTGTTTCGTCCAAGGCCACCGAGGCTTGGCCATCCAGGTCCAATTGGTTCACCCAGCCAGTCGTCAAGCCGAGTTCCACTGCATTGGCTTCCGACAATGCAAGCGGCCCGCTTGTGATTTGAGCTGACAGGCGATTCGCGGAAATCTCCAGCGGATTGTAAGTCGCCGCACCTAACAAACCAGCCCCCGTCCCTGCTTCCAGCTGCAGACGATCGGCAATCAAATCAACCGCGGCATTGCCACCATCGAGAATCGCACCTGTGGTCTTTAAGTGCACGTAGCCCAAAGCGGCATCAATAGAAGCCAGCGTCAACGAGCCTGTAACATCGATACCGATGTTACCAGAATTCGCACGAATGAAGCTGCCCTCATCCATCAGCAGATCCGCACCGGTGCGGATAAAAATATCGCCCGTCTGAGCGCGCACACTTGAAATAGTGGCATCATCTGCCTCTGGCGCCGATTCAGCGACAGAAATCCAGTGCGCCCCTCCATCAATTTCCAAAGTGATATCACCATCGAGACTACGAATGGCCGCATAGGCCTCTAAGGAGCTCGCTCCTAGGAAGATGCGCCCAGTTCCATTGGTGCCGATCGCACGTGCGTCGTCATCCCCATCTTGCAAGATGAGATGACCACCGAATTGTAAGAGTAAATCGCCCCCCGCCGAGGAGCTGATGTCCGACTGATTCGCGACCGTACGAACTGTTTCCACAGCCGTCTCACCGATACTAGAAACTGTATCCACAGTCACGGAAATGCGATCTACTTCAACGGCTCCAACCGAATTCAAGCGAATCCCATCAACAGCTGCAGCAGTCAGCGTGACCACATCCACGCCGAGTGGATCGGCTACCGAAGCAATGGCAGCACCAGAAGAGAGACGCAGCGCATCCGCCACAACTTGGGTCGCAGACGCTGTGCTCAAGCGACTAATTGCGCCGCCGGCGGTTAGTGCCAAATCACCCGAGCCTGCATTGATCGAATGCAGAATGATCGCACCGCTGGCATTCAGAATCGCATCTTGATTACTCGTCGACAAAGTCGAAGTCGAAGCTTGGCTGAAGTCCCCACTCGTTTCGATCAGCACCGTGCCGGCATCGCTGAGGGTAAAATCACCATTGAGTGTGAGCGAATCAAGCGAGGTAAAATGAGCCGATCCAGTGCTCACCTGAGTATCGCCATCTAAGAGCATGGTGCCTACAGCTGAGATCAGCGCGTTGCCAGCAATTTGAACGGTAAGATCCCCCGCGAGTGGCTCAAAAGTCAGTGCACCACGCCCGCGCAAGACTGCATTGCCGGCATCCGTGCGGAATTGTGCGCTCATCCACGTGTCAAAGTCGATGCTGCCATCAGCTTTTGCATAATCGACAGCAACCGTGGTTTCACCCACCGACAGATCATTCAGCGAATCAATCGCTAGCACGCCATCCTGTGCATGCGCCGTCATACGATCAACCTCGATAATCAAGGCGTCCTCCACAGTGCTCAAAGCACCAATCGCACTCCCCGCAGAGAATTGTAAATTCCCAGCGCGCACATTGGTGCGCCCATCATTCGCAGAGCGAAGGACCGATCCATTTGCAGAGGCGATATAGACTCCAGCCATCAAGCTCAACACTTGCGCCACTTCGACGTCATCCGAAGCCAGGAGTGCAACATCGCCACCGCCTGCAGATAAGGTGATCTCGGAAGCCATGGCTAGAGTGGCGCCCGAATCGATCAATACATCCCCACCATCACTGGTAAGGTCTGCCTGCAAGGTGACACCAGACACAGCATTCAGTGTTAAAGCACCACCGCCTATAGTGATTGTTGCCAGTGCATCCGTCAAAATACGGGCATCCGAGTCCACTAAGAAGCTGCCCGTGCCTGTCTGTAGAGCCGCTCCTGTAAAGTGAACATCTCCATTTTCACTGATCAAGACTGAGCGCCCCGCAGTGGCTGATTGAGTCAATGAGTTAATCACCAGATCCGCGCCCGGTTCCGTCTCAGTGACCACGACGTCACCGGTTGCACCGGCGTTGTTTAGACTCAAAGTGCCAGACTGAATACGAATGGCATCTGCGATCTCGCCGATACCAGTTTCTGCATTCAGTGTAACGTGTCCGCTGGTGGCAACATTGGTGCCTGCTATGCTACGCACATTAGTGATCGCAGCACCGCTGATTAGAGCAATATCGCCACCGTCCGTAGAGACAACCGATGTGACTTCAATTGCGGCAGCCGCAGTGTATGTAATGTCTCCGGTATCGCTGGTGGTAGTCGCCGTGCCACTCATCAGAATCGCACCTGTAAGACTGCTAACAGAGAGTGTATCCACCGTCGCGACCGTGCCCGATTGGCGTATTTCCTGATCTGCAGTCAGTGTAAACACGTTCGCATTCGAAGCCCCCGCAAGAACAGCTTCATTTCCAGCAAATAGGCGAATCGTTTCCGCGGCAAAACTAGCCAGCGCAGTTTGCGTAATCGTATCCCCGGAATCAATTGAAACAGTCGTCGCTCCCGATGCAGTGATGGCACCATTGACCCAAACCGTATCTGCAGCATCAACTGCGAAATCAGCTTCTGTAAGGCTCAGCCCAGCACCGTCGATCTCGACAGCACCATTGGTTTCAAAGCGAATCGACTCGGCAGAAGCTTCAAGCATGCCTGTGTTCACTCGTAGCAGCGACGCATCATACACCTTAAGTAGAGGCGATTCGAGCGAGGCATTATTAATAAAGGCACCTGCAAGATCGAGGTCGATCCCATCAATTGCATGAATGTATGATGTGGCAGCATCAAAGCGAAGGTCACCACCGTCAGTGGTTGTGACAGTCACTGCACCCGTTTGAGAGGTCACCCGCGCGAGCAAGCTCATATCGCCGGTAGCCGTGATACTGATAGAGCCTTCGTTACCGGTGGCTGAAACTGCGCTCAAATCACCTGCAGTCTCCGATTCAATGGCGGCGATGTTGACAATCTCAAACGGCAATTCGGAATGTGCATCGAGGAAGTCCTGTAACGCTCTGAATGTGGTCGTGGCATCCGCAAAGCGCACCTGTAGTAAGCGTAATCCATCGGCTTCAAAGAGCTTGACCGCAGCGGTCCCCGCATCCAGCGATGCATCGAGAGCGTAAGAGACTTGAATGTCGTTGTTAATCACACCGCCAAGTGTTGAAGCCAGTTGCACTTCGATGCCGTTGGGTAATACCGTGGACAAAGTCGCGACAATTGGATCCGCACCATTCACAAAGGGCTGTAACTGATTCGCAAAAGTGCCGGAACCATCGGATGCATTCGCAAGCGTTGCACTGACTGGAACCGAAGCGCTATTAATTGCGGCGACCAAGGTATTGGCTGTGGTCACGCCTGACTGCACATTTAAAATGAGCGAACGCGATGCACTTATGTAACTAGCAACGGCCGAACCATCGTCGATCGAACCATCGTCGACAATATAAACACGGATGTTCTGGAGTAAGGTCGAATCGGAGTCCGCGACTAATTCAAAGTCATTATCATCTCCATAGGCATCGACTACAGCACGTGCCACACTCCCCGTGCCGCCCGTAGTCGTAGAATAAGTGACTAATTGAATGCCGCCAAATCCTGTGGTATCGGCTGGCAATGAAGCTGTAAACGGAATGCTAGCAGCATTCGGACCGAGGTTAATTGCCGTTAAAATACCACCTGCGGTCGCAAAGTCCGGGTTAATACGGATTTCGAGAATAGCATCCGTATCATTGTAACTGGCACTCGCGGAGCCTGGCACAATCGCAGCGTCACTGATCAGCACAACTTCGATACCATTCTGATTATCGCCTGGCTCATCGGCTGTAACGATAAAGTCATTATTCGTGCCGACCATCGCAACCGTAACGGAAGCATTCACTGCCACAGAACCACCTCGCAAAGCGAAATGGCTGGCTTGAATCGTGCCTGTGCCATTATTTGCGGTCGTCAATTCGGGAGTCAAGGAGGCGGTGAAGGTGCCTTCAGCATTCAGCGCAGCCACCACTTCAGCAGCAGATGTCACCGCACTGTCGATATAGATCGACATGATATTTGTAACATCGTCGAAGCTAGCATTCACCCCATCGACACTAACTGAACCGTCATCGATAAAGCGGAAGTTGATTCCGTTATAAAGAGGTCCCGCGACATTTGATACAACCGTGATATCATTATGCGTGCCCACCGCACGGATCGTCGCCTGCGCGGATAAGTTCGACACCATCAATACGGAGGCATCTCCGATCACGTCATCCGCATCCGACGGGTTCAAAGAACCACTAAACTCTGCAACGAATGGAGTGCCACCAGCTTCAGCGAGGTTGATCGCATCAATAATTTCACCCGCAGTCGTGTATCCAAAATTTATATACACATCCAACGCCCCAGTCGACTCATCCCACGCAACAAATGCTGAGTCAGTCGCTTCGGTTAAATGTCCACCGGGGCCATCATCCAAAAGTCGGAACACGAAATCGTTGGCCGCGGCACCTGGATCCGTGGAGGTCACGCGGATCGCATACAATGCGTCGGCAGGCTGGATCTCAGCGTAGGCAGCAATCGGATCCGCTCCAATCGCAGTCGTGCCAGCATTGTATGAAACAATGCCCTCATCCGCGCCGTGGCCGGCGTAGAAAGCATTCTCAGCGGAAGTGCCAACAGCAAAGACAGCAGACCCATCGCTGGGTCCTGTCACTGAAACAGCTGTGCCGGCAAAGTCGACATCGGCATTAATTGCATCTATAATTTGGGCAACAGTGGAGACTTCATTTTGAACAAACACACGTAACACACCACTGGTTGCGTTGTAGGCAGTGGAAGGTGGATTGCCGTCACGCAGGTCTGGTGTGTTGATGTCCTCAGACGCATCGATAGTATCACCGCTGTCACGAATGATCTCGAATAGGACGCTGACATCATTTCCGTCAGGGCCCGCCGCATCCATCAAAAGTGCAAATTCAAACTCAGAGCCTGGATAGACTTGAATCACTGATTTGACAGGGTCCACTGTGACCGCGCCATCATTATCAAACTGAATCGCCCCACTAAACTGGGTTTGTAGCCCGCCCTGAAATCCAGAGAACGCGACATTCGGCGTGCTATCAGCATCGTAAGAAGTCACCGCAAACCCTAGATTCGTGACACGCACGTCTCCGGTATTGTTCAGGTAAATCCCTGCGGCCCCCGCAGAGGCAGATACCTGAGCAACTGCGGTCGTCATTACAGAGGCTTCCGTGCCAACCGCATGGCCTGCTGTAAGTATGAGATCTGATGCATTCACACGCAGTGGACCGCCTGCGATACCAGCGAGAATCGAATCTTTAGCAACCAGGGCGACTGCAGCAGTCGTGACGATTTCACCTGCGATCGTCACAGAACTGTCAGAGTCCACCAAGAGTGAGCCCGAGAGCAAATCCAGGGCAGCACCAGCGTTGAGAGTGAAATCATCCCCCGCGGACACTGAAAGGTCACCGCCATTTGATATAAAGTCAGCTACGCTGGTAAATTCAACTGCACCGTCCGCTCGCAGGGTGGCATCGCCGCCAGCAAGATTCAAGATGCCGTCCCAAGTCTGGCCAGCCGATGCTTGCCAGAGCACTGGCAGTGGTTCAGTCACTGCCACGGCAGCGGATGCGCCCGCCGAGCTGACATGGAGATCACCGTCGATAGTTGCGAAAAGTCCTTCTCCAAGCAAAACACCAAGGTCGAGGATGCTATTGAGAACCAAGGTATCCCCGCTCTGCTCATGCAGCACTGCAGGTAATGCCCCCAGCGGGCCCACTGCTGTGGTATTCACCGTCACGGAGTCTAGCAAGAGAGACTGTGCGTTATCAAAAGCAAGCGTCCCCTGCTCCACTGTGCCTGCCAGCACCGCAACATCTAAGCTCAAGCGTTGCGCTGGAGTCCCCATGGAACCGATACCGTCAAGCAGCAAGCCATGCGCTGTAATCGCAGCGACCATAGGCTCTGCATAGCCCATCACCGCACCAGTCGATTCCAGGGCGACATTGCCTGGAGTCGTCACTGAGAAAAGAGTAATCTCAGTGCCTGCAAAGAGTGAAATATCCTCGGCCGCTTCAATGCTGCCATCGGTCAATTGAGTCAAGGCTGCGCCTGCGCGTAGCACAAGTTCCGCTGCGGAGTCGATCGCAACCCCGCCTGTGTTAGGCCCCACTGTAATCGCGTCGTCGGAGAGAATAGAAATGGTGCCCGCAGTACTCGAAATCAAACCGTTGGTCGCAAAGGACTCAGCTGAACTAACATAGATACCGCCAGTATCTGTGGTCGCCGCTAAAGTGCCGAGCAGAACGGATAGTGTCTGACGCTCACCGGATTCAATGCCGACGCCAGTGGATGCGTTTAAAGTCAATTGCCCTGCGGTCTCAAAATCGACCTCACTTTCGCTGGGATCGACATCAATGATCGAGCCAGTCGCAGAGGTCGCCGTAATCGCGCCCAGAACCGAGCTAACGTGCGCCACTGAAATACTGTTCCCTGCGTCTAAGGTGATGGATCCATTCACATTATGAATATGTGAAGCGCTGCCCATCGTCAGCGCACCCGCGACCTCTAGCAATATTTCGCCGGCTCCAGTCGTGGTGATGACACGCTCCGCTGCAACATCCAGATCGCCCCCGTTGGTGACGGTCAGCGTCAAACTGCCTTCGCCCAGAATCGATAGGTCACTTTGCGGGGCAATACTCACGTCTGTTTCTATAAACAACGAATTGAAGCGAGTCACAGAAGTCGATGTGGTATCAACCAGTAGCGTGCCGTCATTGGACAAGTTATATACCGCGCCTGTCCCCGCCGACAAGCTGATGGCATTGACATCTATCAAGAGCGCATCCGTGCTGCCATTCGCCCCCGCCACCGAATCACCAGCGACGAGCGCCAGTGTATCCGCACTTAGGATCAAGCGTGTATTCACACCGCCCGCAGCGGCTAAAATTGACCCGTTGCTTGCCCGTAGGCCAAGCGCAGCTTGCGTCGCAACCGCCCCGAGAGTAATATCCTGCGCTGCATCAAAAAGAATTGAACCATTCACAGCAGTCACCTGGCTCCCCGCAGCGGCCAAAATGGAAGTATTATCGGAAATTGCTAAGATCTCGCCGTTACCATTGGTGCTCACATGGGCAGCGTCCCCCAATACGAAATCATTCGTGGCGGCCAAAGAAAGCGCGCCCCCCGAAGTAGTAATGGCCTCTTTGATCGTTAACGTATCTGCGATCAAAACAATGCGCCCCGCACCACTGGTCACAATAGAGTCCTCTGCTGTTAGATTATCCGTAGAGGTCAATAGCACATCCCCACCGCCGTTATTCAGAATCCCTGTCAGCGTTGCGATAACGGGTCCATCGACAATCGAACCATCCGCCGTCAACACATCCGCTGTCAAGGCAGCCACCTCAGTCACTGTCACATCTGCAACGCTCTCAATCACGATCACTCCAGCATCGGATTCCGCTGCAAGTGAGACGACATTGATCTCAATCGCACGCTCGGCACCCGCGTCAGGCAATTGCCCAATGGTTGTGCCTGCATTCATTTGTAGGCTACGGCCCACTATGTTAACCGATACGCGATCGCTATGATCTTGAATAAATCCTGCTGCTTGCAGAGCCACATCGCCCCAGGCATCTCGATCCGATGCGCCCGTCACACTGGCATTCAAAATACCAAGCGTGAGATCGCCCGCAACATCCACCGAGACTGCGCCACCTTCGGTGAGAACTGCAGCATCAACTGCCATCGTCAAGTCAGCAAGCGATGCAAAAGATACATCGCCCCCGTTTGACTCAAGTTCAACCCCATCAGTCACCTGAATGGTGTCCACTGCAAGAAAAGTTAATGGCCCGCCCTCGCTATGCATCGCCCCATCAACGGTAAGCGAACCTGCAACATCCAGCAATACCCCCGCATTGGAAGCGGATTGAATACCGTTTGAAGTGATGGTGGTATCGCCACCCAATACGGTGAAGGCAACATAGTCCCCAGCAAAATCAGACTGATTGTCGATGGCCACTCCCACTTCAGAGACCTGGTCATCTTGCTGTAGGTGCACGATACCGCTGCCGGTATTTATCGCATCCACCTGATTGACGCTAAGTTGGAAAGGATTGAGCGCTTCACCGATTCCCGACTGTGTGTTGAGCGTCAAGACATTCCCAACCACATGTGCATCGACCACTGCCGCCGTAAAGTCAGGCAAGGCATTGAGCGCCGCTAATACATCTGAGTGCGTAGCTGTTCCCGCCAAGGCATAAATGGTATAATCGTCGCCATCCGAAAGAATACGAACTGGTTGCTGCGACGTCAGTGCGACATCATCCCCATCGGCAAGAGCCCCAATCAGACGGAATGTCGGTCCCGAATCCGCAACTGTGCCCGTGTGATCACTCACGCGCAGGCTTACACCGTCCACGTCTAAATAGCCAGCGGCAGGCACGCCCTCACGCCCACCATTCAGCTCAGTCGTCGCAATCTCTAGTACCGCCGCAGCATTGCCGCGAATCACGTTGGCCGAAATGCCCGCGCCTGCTGTTGCGATCGACGTCGTCAGATCAGCCAGCGTGGTCTCACCGGCAACGTAACGAATCGTCAAAATGCCATCGGTCGCATTCCAATCGGCACTGGTTCCTAGCTCCGAATCACCGACAAAATAAACAGTCACATCATTCAGCGCACTACTCGCAGAATCTCCAATGACCTCCAACACGCCATCCGCGAAAGCAAACTCGCCGACCGCACTTGCGGGGGTCGAACCACCGGTAATGCTAGCGCTTTCAAGACCAAGAATTTGCGTGCCGGTGCCGGTGCCAAGCGTCGCCGATAGATCTGCATCGGTCGTACTGTTAATTAAATTACGTAAGGCTCCAACTGAAGTGACACCCGCTACGTAATGAAGCGTCAGTAAGTTCGCAGCCGCATCCCAATCAGCGGAAGCCACACCAACACCATCCGCAGCAAAAAGAATGCGTGTAGCGTTCGCATCCACTCCAGGAGTCAACGCACTCACATCTAAGCGCGTGCTCCCGAAATCGTAAGAGCCAGTCGCCGCTGTCAAAGGTGATGCCGAACCCGCCGCCAAAGTAATCGCAGGCAGTTCTAAAAGAGTGGATGTGCCCGCTGTAATGGAGGCATCAAAATCCGCCAAGCTATCAATGACTGCAACTAAGTCTGCATGAGTGGCCTCGCCTGGCAAAGCATACAGCGTGTAAACACCATCGGCATACACACTACGCACAGGAGTGCCTGAGGGCTCTTCAGAAGCAACCACTCGGAAGATCGATCCATTGAAAGTATCAGTCGGTGCACTCGAGTTGAGTGTGATCGTCACCCCCTGCAAAATCCATTCAGCCGATGCTTGAGTGCCATCATAACCGCCACTCAATACGACACGGGGCAAATCCAATAGTGAATCGCGATCCGTCTGGCTAAAGCCAGTAATCGCACCTTCCACATCGAGTTGTACCGAACCTAGAGTGCCAGCCAAAATTCGATCGACCTCTAAATCGCCGCCGAAGACTTCAACTGCGACGGTATTATCAGTCGCATCGGTCTCGGACTCAAGTAGATCGATCACAGTGTCTCCACCCGAACTGAGACGGATCAATCCGTTCGCGGTAACCCCACGAATGACGTGTAACTGGTCGAGCTCATCAATCTGAATATCCCCCTCGACGGTGGAATGAGCGGTCACAGTCTCTACATCCGTCAAAACGGTAATCGACTGCCCAGCCACCATGTTCAGATCGCGAGCTTCAATAAAGCCGTAGGAATTTGCTTGGTTAATAATCGAACCAGCGGTCGCCGTCAGTTGAATCGTTGAACCTTCATTCGTATCGGCAGGATCCTCATTATCAATTAACAAGGAAGCTCCATTAGAAAACTGAATATCTCCGGTATGAGCTAGCAGAGTCAACAAACTGGACTGCCAGACATTGTTCACCTGCTCATTGCTGACACGTATTTGCGTACCCGTGACACTGATCAATCCACTGTCAGCTTCGACCAACAGACTAGTCTGGGCATTGAAACTACCATTGACCAAGAAAGAACCACCGTGAACTGCTAAGGCATCTAAGAATGAAGCATTCCCAATCCGAACTGCATTGGTCGAGGTCGTGCCGGTCTGATGATAGCCAATTGTAATCAGTGCGAAGTCATCCGCGATGGCGGCAATGTCAGTGCTTGTCAGTTGAAATGTGCCCGTGCCACCGATCGGATTACCGATATCCATCGAGACAGAGGCTGCGGTAGGACGTAAGAACAGCTGCGAAATACCATTTCCATTTGTATCTAAAGCACCAATAATACTGCTGGTGCCACCTTCAAAATCCACGTCGTCGGCCACCAAATTCATGTCCCCCTGCAACAAGGTGACCGTGTCTAGAAAGCGAATTCTTTGCTGGGTGACGAGGTCGACGGTATTCGCCTGCAGCGAGGCTCGGAAAATCGTTTCACTCGCTCCCACAGTTTGCTGCAAGGCACCGATAATCTCAGCACTACCTGTAATCTCAAAATCATTGGCTGAATGTATAATCAGGTCACCATTGGCCAGATTCACGTCGCCTTTAAACCAAACCTTACCAGAGGTCGCAAATGGATCAACGGTGATTTCGAAGTTTTGAAAGGCCGACTCAACATCGCCACCGAAGGACACATTGTTCGTGGTGTTCACGATAAAATCACCGCCTGTGGTCAGTAACAAATTCGAGGAAGTCGCTCCAAACGATGAGCTGCCAGTGCCCTCTAGCTGCTCAAAAGATTCCAGGATGATGTTTCCTTCAAAGGTCACGTCATGCGCATTCACAATGACGATTCGACCTAAGGTCTCCAAGGTGCCCACGCCGCCCTGAATCAAGATATCTCCCGTGCTACCAGCATTCAGGTAGAGTGTGCCGCCATTGCCGACTTCTGTTCCCAAGATATCCCCACTAATGAGAATATCGCCTCCCTCAGGATTCGCCCCACCGTTGGTAGTATCAAAATAAATGGTGTTATCGCCAAATTCGTTCCCACTGTTTTCAACATAAACGAGATTCAAGGAATCGTTCACCAGGATTTCGTTACCAGAAGTAATGGTATCCGCGCTGGAGTTTTGAGTCTGCCCTGAGCCTTCATAACTCAAGATGCCCCCGCTGTGATCGATCTGACTAAGGATGTAAAACTCTCCACCATCTTCTGGTGAACGTAGCAATAGATTCCCCTGATAGGCCAAGCCATCCACTGTGACATCGTGCGCCCCATTTGCTAAACCAATGACTAAAGATTCCAAACCAGCCGCCGCCAGGTAATCCATTTCACCGCTGTTCAGCGAAAAACCTGCATCTTCAAAGCCAAGCGCCATCGTGGCCTCAATCAAACGTGGTGCCAGCACTAGACTTGCCTCCGCTCTGGCAGATTGCGTCGCTAACACGCTCAGTTCATCCGCCAATACCGTATTATCCCCCACCCACTCGGCTGCGCCAATGAAAATACTCTTCGCCGAGAGCTCAACATTTTCAAGTAGCGTGCCATCTGAAATATGTATGATATCTGCGTGAATGACGGATCCGGCTTCAAGGTGACCACTTAAAAATACCTCATTTACAGGTATTAATGGAGCGGTTTCTGAGAATAAATCTCCCGTCTCAGCGGCCGCTGCCGATTCTTCAGTATTTGCGCGAGTCGCACTGGTCGTACCACTCTTGTCCCCGCTCCCATCGACGTTGGAATTTGGGTCCAATATCAGCACAGAATCAGCAAAGATGGGTTCATCTATGTTCTGCGCATCACCATAGACGGGCACCGCCGAGAGTAAGATCCGTGACTCGAGACCTTCCAGGTGAAAATTGGGTGTAGATTTATTGGAAGAACTCATCTGAAGAAGGAGACGAAATTGGTAAGCTTAAGTAGTCTACAGCTAGAATGAAACAGACGTAAACAGATTGTAAAAGCATTCACGTTATAATTAGAAGACAAAAAGATTTCGCTAATGAATTTCTCTTATGTAAAATTAGTGGTTAGAGGGCGAATTCCCAGCCTAGGAAGGTTAAGGCAGGCTGATCACCATCGATCGGTGAAGTGAGAAGTTCCAATTGACCGATAACATCAAAACGACCAAATGGCACAGGAGATCGGAAGGTAAAGGATTCGGTGTATACGAAAGCATCTAACGTGAAGACGTGACGTCCATCAGCACGACCAATCGTGATGCCATTATTGCTATCCACAGTGACCAATTCGCCGTTCACTAGATAAGAAGAAGGTTCAGACTCGTTAAAGCCACTCATGAAGTAATCGATTTCTTCCGCTGAGAGATGGAAGGTGCGTGCCGCCCCGGTATCCACAGTCGCCAGATCGATACGTGTCGCGATTGCCAATGGCTGAAGGATGAGTGAGCCCCGATAGAGCTGATCCCCCACCACACGGCGGCTGCTAAGCGTCGCATTAATATCAATATCTTCTGTAGCGAGCACAATCCGTCCGCCTGAGGCTTCAATACTGGCATCAACCGTCAGCGTGCCCGCAAGGTTGAAGAAGTGGATATTCCCCCCGGCACCCGTGCTCAGGCCTTCTGTATCCGAGCCAATGTTCTCCTCACCGATCACAGCGAACTCAACATCGCCGATAGTCGCGTCACTGAGCTGCGCCAAGTAGATGCCAGCAGCGCCTGCAGTGACAGCTTCGATTACACCGGCGCGGATGTAGATTGCTTGAGCCACATCGCCCACGCCACCTGCAGCTTCGATGCGCATGCGATCCGCCTCAAGCAGGATGATACGACCAAGACCTGATTCAGCGGAGAAGTCTTGGGTGATACCAATAATGGAATCTGAACGAAGCGATAAGCCGCCCGCCTTGATGGATGCGCGAATGTCGATGGAGCGTGCTTCGAGGCGCAGCTCAAGTCCAGTGTAGTCCTGTTCGGCGAGCACACGAACGACACCAGTGCGCAGGCCGTCCTGGCTGTTGACGAAGCGAACGTCGATGCCCTCGACACCACTGTGGGTGATGGAAACATTATCCCAGACCATGGAAGCATTACCGAGTTCAAGCACGCCACCGTTATCACGATGGAAGTTCATGATGTCGTCGCCCTGGCCACCAATGAAGCCTTCGATAGTATTTGCTAAGTGAGAAATCGTGTTGAGTCCGCCAACAGTCTGCGAGATGCCGCGCACGTTGATTTCCAAATCATCAGAGACTCCACTGAAATCGATGGTGTCGATACCAGCGCTGGTATTTTCATTCACCAGTGCGCTGCCCCAGTCATTACCCAGGATATAGGTATCATCGCCTAAGCCACCGCTAAGCACCGTGGAACCGCCAACGACTTCAAGCTGATCATTGCCGCTGCCACCAAAGAGGTAGGACTTCTTACTGCCTCCCATTAGGTAATCATTCCCCGCACCACCGATCACGTAGACATCGATAGGCATGTCGCTCTTAATGATGAATGCGTCATCGCCGTAACCACCTTCGAAGACCAGCTGAAGATCATAATCACCAGTCAGTTCGTCATAAAGGTCAGTGATGACAAAGCCCTGATTTTTACCAAAGGCAGACACTTTCAAGGTATGAACATCATCCTCAACGATCAGCTCCACAGTGAATGACTCGTCCGCATCCACACCGCCTCCGATGGTCAAACGCTGCCAAGCCCATGTGCCTGAGCTGAAGATGAACGAATGACTATTTTCAACCGCGAAGCGAGTGCCTTCCTTGCCTTCAATCAACTGGCCGACAGAATCAGGATCTGTGTGATCCACCAGATTACCGAGAGTCCAATCTTCGCCATTCAAGACGCCTGTCAGATTGATGTAGTCTAAGTCTGGTAATGCGCTCAATGCATCCAACAACTCAATACGAGTGTATGCCAGGCTCAGTTTCTCCAGCGGCCCTGGAACATTTAAGCGCTGAAGGTCACGGATATAGGTAGTGAAGAAAGTTGCTTCAGCTGGAAGTTCTAGGATGTCCTGATCCGGCGCCGAGCGATCGACCTCTGTAGGCTGCATGCGATTGAAAGCGGGTGCACGATCGACATTACCACCGCCTAATAGGCCATTACGGCCATAGAGTGAATGATCCAGGGCGTATGCCGTGCTTGGGCCATCAAAGCTCCAGTAACCGACGAGGTCAAAGCGTTCAGCAGGATACGGCTGCACCATGTCGGAATTCACCTGAACATCGCTAAAGGCGGCATCCCAGATGCGAAGTTCGTCCATATCACCTTGGAAGTATGCAACTGAACCAGGAGTGTCGCCAATGCCACCCGCAATGTTGAATTCGGTGCCCGTTCCCGCAGAAGCCGCGATTGCATGCGCAAAGCCTAGGTTGAAACCGTTCTGAATCGATAGGCTGGAAGAAGTCGCCGTGCCCTGCGCGACAGCCACACCGTCCACATATAGCGTCTGCGCCACACCTGCACTATCGGCACTGAAGACGTAGGCGACATGGTGCCATGCGTCGTCGGCAAAATTCGTATTCTCACTGCGGATCACTTCGTAGCCATTATCAGCGCCGTCGTAGATGAAGACACCGATATTACCGAGCTCATCAATATAGATGGAACGATCCAGACCTGCAGCACCACGGACACCTGAGTCCATCGAGAACAGTCCCATCGCTTGGCCGAGGTTATCCGTGCGGAACCAGAAAGTAACGGTGGACTCGATTTCGTTGATATCAGCATCAAAGTCAACGTATTCGCCAACGCCATCGCCGTCATCCCCATTAAAGGTGAGGATGCCCATTCCGTTATAATCCAAGCTGAAGACGCGCAGATTAGACAGGCCGGTGGTAGCACCTGAGACTGGATCTGTTGCCGGAACGAGAATCGACAGATCACTAATACGATTACCATTGAGGTTCAATACTGTCAGGTTACGAGCGAAGTGCAGACCGACCACACTTTGGATCCCAGCATTCGGAGCTTGTAACTCTATCAACGTCGCCATCTGGCTGGCCATGATCTTACCATGGATCACTGGATTACCGTCAAAGCCTTCAGTCACTGCGATACCAAGCGCCCTGGCGATGGCAGCGCGCAGTGCGAGATCAGGAATATAGACTTCAGTGTCTGGTTGACGTGGCTGTTGCACGCTGAACTCAGAAGTCGAGGGTAAGACATAATTCTCGTAGGACTGTAAGTCACGGATCTCCTTACGTTCGGCGACGAAGAAATTTGTGCCGCCGCCACCGAAGATACGGTCATGGTCTCCGTTACCAATCAATGTATCATCACCTTCACCACCAATGATGGTATCACGGTCGGAAAGGCCATGAGTCAAACCTTGCTTCGGTGCCTTGACCTCGATCTTGAATGGAAGACCAACTAAGTTGCCATCAGTAATGTAAAGTGTCCCCGTGCCGCTGTTGCTTTCAGATAGGATGATGAATTCGCCATCTCCCACGAGCGTGGCAACTGCATTGATATCTGTTGCCAGTGTGCGGGTGCCTTCGACCGAACCATCTGTGCTGATAATTTGACCATCAAACTCATAGAACGCAATAGAACCCACCACACCAAGTAGCGAAGGACTATTTGTCGAAGTACCGAATGGTAAGGTGCCACCGTTACTACTGACCAGCGGATACGTGCCATCACGGTAGCCATTTGAGATCCAGAGACTGTAATCGACGAAGCCTTCGACCAGCGCAGCGTCGTTACGGACGATAAAGACAATACCGTTGGCGGTGTAGGCCATGTCAGAAATAGTGCCTGGAACGACCGGTGAAAGGTCCACCACCATACGAGTGCCCTCGGTGGTACCATCACTGACAAAGAGTGCAAATCCAGCAGAGGCATCCTCATTTACAATAAAGCCTGTGAAGGCCAGCTGATCTCCAGCAGCAATTAAGTTACCCGCAGCACGTGGCAAGAAGGCAACCAATTCCACGCCCGCATCAGTCATCTTCCAGAGCATGCGTGTATCAAAGGCCCCCTTGATCTGTCCTGCGATGAAGTAAGTCTCCCCATTCCAAAGCACATGTTCATCTACCTCGCCGGGCAGCACATCCACATCGACGCGATTACTATCCACAAGTCCACGAGTGGAGTGAAGGCTGGCGATCCCGGTGTCTTCATCAGTCACCGTGAAATACAAGCGTCCGCCTTCAATCGCAACAAAAGCGGTTTCGCCCCCCAAATCAGCATCCAACACGACCGTGCCGGCTTGCTGCCCACCCAGCAGCGGATCTCCAAGACCATTACTGACCCAAAGTTGATTGCCTGATGCAGTTTCCACGGTGAAGAGCACGCGGCCCTCAAAAGCGCCTAGAAGTTTGTAGCTGATCGCATCGAGCGCAGCTAATGCATCGACCTTGAGCGGCTCGGCTCCATAGGCTTGACCTTCACCCGTAGTCGCACGCCAGAGTGTCAGGCTTCCTCCCGTATTCACTAAGTAGAATAAGTGATCCTCGACCGCGATGATATCACCGCTCTCATGCCCACCGACGCTGACTGCATCCAGCGCATGGGTGCCCGAAGCGGTCGCATCCGTAGCCATCCAGCTGCCATCCAGCAGGAAGACCACACGATCTCCCGCGACGGTCAGGTCGCCAAACTCAGCGCCTGAGTTGGTGTAGAAGGCATTGGCCACCGCAGCATCCGTGAAGAGCGCATCGCCGACACGGAAGATCAAGGTGCCCGCGAGACCAACAAAGTCGTCCACTGCGCCATCCAGATCACCCACTTTTTCAGCAAACTGACCAGTGACGCTCCACAGTTCTGTGTCCTCACCGTTATTGATGGTAAAGTAAAGTGTATCCTCGACGCCACCGACCAAGCGAAGGCTCTCTGCACTCACAAGATTACCATTTGCATAACGCACGGCTGCCGTGAGGCCATTGATCCCGTTCGTGCGCCATAGCACCAGATCAGTGCCATTCGTTGCGGTACGGAAGAAGTAAGTGTAGTCTTTCGCAGTTGCGATTGAAGTGCCGTCATCGACGACGACTGCGGCACCACTCTCAACCAGTGAGATACCATCAGTTGGACCATCCACACGCAGGAAGTATGTGCCAGCATCCAATTGGCTCAGATCGATGACTGCTTGATCCGACTGCAGCAAGCGTCCTTCTTCTGTATAGAGTGAACCTGTGACAGCCTCGGCCGAACCAGTCACGACTTCAAGCTGGGTGCCGCCCTCAGCCGTCGCATGCGCGATCGTCACACCAGATGCATTGGAGACCGGGCCGTCATGCTTGAGCAGGAAGGTCACCCGTGTATGACCATCCAGTAGCAGCTGGCGGATCAACTCAGTGACATCGACAGTTGTTTCATTGGAATTTTCAGATGTGCGCAGCACTTCGATCGCATTCGTTAAACGATCCGCATCAGCTGCATCCACCAGCCCATCGCCGGAATCATTCACGATATATACAATCATTGGCGGCACCACACTATCGACACTATCGACGAGCTGTAGCCCCCGGAAACCTTGCGCCGTATCGACCACTGTCCAAAGCACGTTGGCTCCTGTATCATTGGCAGCGGTGAAAATAAGGCGATCTCCCAGCATGACCAGATTGGATGGATCACTGATCGCAAGGCTTGGGCTACTATTGAGAAGATCAACTCGTGTGGTGCCCGCAAGTGTGAGATCACTGGACCAAAGTGCGGAACCACGTGCATTACCAAAGCGGAAGAAAATTTGATTCGTAGCAGTCGCCACGCTGGTGACCAAGCTCAGAGTACCACTGCCCATATTCCGCACTTGCAGCGCAGCAGCTGGATCTGTGGATTGGATTACAGCGATACGATTTTCACCTGTCGCAGAGTAGACGAAGACCAATTGCTCATTGACCATCGTAAATGAGTGGAACATCGCATCGACGGTGTCGGTATCAATCGCCGTCGTGCCATCTGTAGTCAGTTCGACTAAGACAGGACTCTCATCCAATTGATACAATTTCGGACGATCTTGGCTATCATTGACTACATAGTAAAAAACAGCGCCGTCAGAGAAGTCTGCTGAATATAGCGTCGCAAAGGTCTCATTGGCCGCCAAAGAGACTCGTAAAGTCGCATTGCCTGCGTCCATTTCATACAAGCGCTCAATGCCGTTATGCGACTCTACCAACATTAACTTATCTCCATGAACCACTGCCTGAGTGATCGTGCCCCATGCTTGGAAGCGGCTGGCAGCCAAGGTGGTGCTACCAAAGCGCTCGACCGTATTGCTAACAGTTAATGCGGCAATGTTCCCATCGGATAGCACACCATAAGAGAGTGGATTCTGAGCACTGACTAAGGCAGTGATGGAGCTGCCATCGTAGAAGCTAAGCAGATTACTGTTAGTGCGATCCAGGAAGTAGAAACGATCACCACCGATCTGAACTCTGGAATTACTTGGCAGTTGAACGCTCAACGGATTCGCGGCGTATCCATCTGCAGTCACCTGCCACAGGCGGACATCCGTGCTACCGGCAATGAAGTAAAGATTGCCGTCCATTTCGAAGAGACTGTGTGGTGCGATGATCGAGGTAGACTCGTTAGTAATGACGGGTAATTCGCCCAGGCTTCCTGGTTGTGGGTGGATCACGCCACTACCGTCGTGGACAACGCTCGCACCTACCTCAGCAACCAGAGCCCCAGCCAATGGAGCTAAAATGGCCGTTGAGCTACCGCGCACAACAGCTGCCGTCAAACCGGCGACACTGGTATCCGCATTGATTGCCGCGACGATATCTGCCAAAGTCGAGAGACCGAGGCGATAGCCCACAGTCATCACGCGGCTGCTCGCATCCCAATCAACAGTCACAGTGCTATCAACAGCTGTGTCCACTAGGCGAATTTGGATGCCATTGGCAGCGGCATTCTCACTCGCAGCTACAGTCGTATCGGAGTCGCTTGATGTATAACGGACTTCTAACGAGTTACCATAGACTTCGTATGTGGCTGTAGCCGCATTCGCGCCTCCACCAGACAGTGTGAGGTGACCGTTCAAGAAGTTCACAATTTGCGCAGCCGTAGTCGAACCGTAAGGCATGAAGATCGTGATCAAACTATCGACGCTACTAATGGAGACGCTCAACGTGCCTAGAGCACTGCTATCAGCGAAACGCACAGCATAGCCGTCATATATCGGATCCAGGCTGATGGTGAAATCATTCTCATCCCCGGGAGCACGTAAAGTCGCAGTGGACATCACTGGCGCGGTGCCTAAGTCGATCGCGCCGCGAGCCACATAGAGGGCCTCTTCACTGTCTGCACTCACCGTTGCAACTAAGTCGTGTGTAGCCAGAGCAGTAGTGAGATCGCTCAACGTAGTCGTGCCTTCAACTAAAGTAATGATGTAATCAAATGCTACCGTCGTCGAAATGCCGAACGCATCACCAAGTTGAATCGTAACCTTCTTACCAGTGAAGCTAGCATGCGTAGCAGGATTTGTAGAAGTAAGTGTCAGCGTGCGTCCCGAAGCACCTGTCAACGGCACGTCCACTGTAGCGGCCACCGGGTTCACACCATTGGCAAGTTGAGCACTCGCATTGGTCATCGCCACCGTATCGGCTGCAGAGAACGTAGCAGTGAGTCCAGCGGACGAATCGTTGATGAGCGTCAAAATAGCGGCCAATGTCGTCGTACCTGGGATGAAATTCACGGTCAGAACTCTCTCAGTGGCATCCCAGTCCGCTGCAGGTGTCTCACCGTCTCCGACCAATAGGACTCGAATACCATTTGAGCTAGTTCCAGTCGCATCCGCAGTGAAAGTCAGCGTGCCCGCGGGACCGCCCACAGTGGCGAGATTCAAATCAGCTGTTGCAGCAACAGCAGGTACCAGAGCTTGATCGACCGCGTATGAGCCACCGGCATTACCGCCGCTGTTAACAATATCAGTACCTGTAGCGCTCGTTGTGACTGTCGCGCCTGCCAGCGCTGCTTGCAATGCTGCGAGCACTTGAGTGACCGTGGTGGAATCATCTGAATTAACACGCACAGCCAAGACACCTCCGGAGAGGCTGGCACTGGCATGAATCGCATCCGCTGAATCCAAATCATAAGCGATGCTCGCACTCGTGATTTCGTGAGTCGCGGAATCGATGTCGAAATCATACGAATAACCACTGGCGCCCGTGCGGCTTAATGTAAGTGTGCCTTGATGTGTCACGACGACGCTACCATTCGCCAAGGTCACCAGCGGAAGATCAAGCGTCGCACTCGTGCCACTGACCGTAACTGAACTGAAATCGCCCGTATAGTCCCCCAGAGCCGTCGCCAAGTCTGCATGTGTCGCCGTGCCAGGTAAGGCGTAGGCCACATAACTCGTGCCCGTCTTTACGATGCGAACTGGAGTGGTCGAATTCAGCAGGTTACCTTCGGAATCCTCAAAGGCTCCAACTAAGCTCACTTGAAGTGCATTACCTGCGGTGCCAGTCAATGCGGAGGTTAACACGATGCTAGCACTTCCCAATGTCCAAGTGACTGTCGACTTCACCTCATTGGTGCCATCACTAAAGGCAACCACATTGACGACCTCCGACGCATTGCCCACGACGACTGCAGAGATCGGATTCCCTGTCGCATTAGAAATCGCCGTCGCGATATCGCCTAGAGTCGAAACGCCTGGTTGATAATTAATGGTAAGTGTCGAACTGGCATCTGTCCACGTAGCAGAGGCAGCAACACTCACGGTGTTGATCACTAGCTCCATGCCATTTAAGTTCAGCACACCCACTTCAGTGAAAGCAAGGCCTTCACTACTATCGAACAAAGTAATCGAGCCGGTCACACCCGCAAAAGTCAGACTCTGAGAAGCAGGCACACGCAACTGACCTCCGGCAAATGTCGCCATAGCTGCAATCAATATGCCGTTGCCGCTCGTGCTCGATTTAAGATCCACAGTCCAATCCGATGCCAATGCAATCGGCTCATCGAAATAATCCACCAAGTCCTGTGCAGTGCTACTGCCGCCAACGACTTTAAGGTAGAGAATGTCACCGACGATATCATGCGTAATAGAACCAGTCGTGGAATAATCGATGATGACAGTGGGATTACCATCCAAGCTTGGAGGAGTGAAAACGAGAACGTCCTCCGAACCAGGCACTGCAATTTCGATACTCGTGGCTGGATCAATCACAACGATTTCGCGACCATTTCCTGTATGTGCGACCAAATACAGTTTACCATCTGATACGATCAGATCACTCGGATCGCTACTACCAGGGCCCGCGCGGAAATCAGAAACAAGTGACGCACTCGTGCCTGCAATGTTAGTTGACCAGAGCTCACGTCCGGTATCTGTGCTGGTGGCTGCAAAATAGACACGACCATTAAAGGCGGTAAAGCTAGTTGGATCGGAATTTGCCGCGCCAGTCGCGATGTTAGCGATGCGAGTGCTGCTCCAAGAACCACTGGTGTAAACTGCCTTCCAAGCTTCGCTACCGCCGGATTGATCCGCAGCAAAAGCGAAGCTCAGGCCAGTCTTACCGAAGACGTCCATCAATGGGGTCAAGGCACGAATATTCTGAGTACCACTTCCAACGCTGATATAAGTCACCGAATCTGAGTCAGATGGATCGATCAGTGCGATTTGCTGATCATTACTTGAATTGACTACGACCAATGCCAAGCGTGCATTGCTGCTCTCTGGCGTCACAGTCAACATGCTGGGGCTCGTCTTACCAGTCAAAGTGACTGCCGAGAATGAACTGCCATTTGCAGCTAATTTCCAGAGACCTGTGGTGCCATTGGACGCGAGGCCGATGAGGTAAATAGTTCCGTCCACTTCGACAGCTTCTTGAATGGATTGCAGGTAAAGCGTCGATGACGCACTATTAACCAGTGGTGTCGCAGACGCACTCGCCGAAGCGGAAGGTGCCAAACGAACCGACCACACTTTACTCAGGCCTCCATCAAATGCGATGAAGAAGGCATAATCTCCGCTGACTGTCAGCTGGCTAGCATCCGAGATTGGACCAGAACGTTGTAATGAGACTACTGATACATTGGAAATTGACCAAGTGCTGCCTGTGTTGCCGTCTACGATACTCCATAGATCGCTGCTACCGATTGCATAGAGCGTATTCCCTGAGAACAAGACTTCGCTCACATTACTCAGAGCACTAATCGATTCGGCAGCAGAGGCACCTGTAGCCACCACATAAACGCTGCCTTGATTGACAAAATAGACCGAAGTTCCATCCGAGGCCATTGATGCAATGGAGTCTGTCATTCCATCCTTGATGAGACGCAAGCCTGAGCGTTGCTCATTCATTTCCCATAGCTGGTAACGAGCCGTGACCATATCGAACTGAGTGATAAAGATACGTGAGCCCACTGCCATAATCTCCAGCGGTGTGCCCGTGAGCGTATCAATCAACTCTGTGCCAAACGGAGTGCCATCACTTAGCCACAGCTCGAAGCCACCATTTCCATCAGCGACAGTGAAGTAAAGTGTGGTCGCACTCACGCCTTCAACGATAACGATATTGTCAGGCAAGCTGACATCGGCCCCACTAAGACCCGCTAAGCGCAAAGTCACACGCTTCAACATCTCAGGGTCGTCGAGCGCACCCAGATATGGAGTCAGGTCAAACTCAAGCACTCCAATGTCCGTCTCGTCTGTAAAGGTCAGACCGAGACCGCTGAGGTTCACAGTTCTATCTGAGCCATCAGTTTGAATGATTCCAGAGAAGCCAGACACGACAGTCTCCGTCTCCGTACCAGCGACTGGGCTCAAGCGTATCATATCTCCCAAGCTGCCGTCACCCAAAGTGGTGAAGCGATACCACTTAGCCGACTCACCCGGTAGTATGGTGTAGCGGCTGCTATCAGGGAATCCGTCACCAGTCAGATCAACATCGTAGAATGCAGAAGGACGTCCAATACCGACATCTACGAGGAAGCTACCAGCTCCCGCGAAGCTGCGGTTGGTGAGAATATCGAAGCCTGTTTCTGGCATCTGCTCAATCGTGCGGGCTCCATTGATCAGATAAAGGATACCTGCATTGACACGCACCCCCCCCAGCGAGCTATTCGCAGTCGGCGCACCAATGAAGAGATCATGGATGCCGTCGTCGTTAATATCCATCGCAGCCGTGCGTGGAAGCACACCGAAGCGATCGGTTTCACCCGTGCCTTCAATAATGATGTTGGCGTCGCGCAACTCAAGCGGTGCAGGTGAATCGTAATTGGAGATCGAGAAGAAGATGTAGATCGCGCCACGAGTGCTGCTAGTCAAAACCTGGCTCATATCGTCAGTTTGGCCCGCAGCGCGAACGAACTCAGAGCGACCAATAATGAGATCGAAATTACCATCTCCATTCAAGTCACCCGCAGTGACGTAAAGATCGCTGAAGATCGAAGTGGAGCCAAACTCACCCAACGCAGCTTGGTTGATGCGAATATCCGCACCATCGTTCGCACTAAATGGATCTTCCATCGCCTGACGCCAGTCGGCCGAGCCCTTAAAGATCAAGATACCGCCCGAAGCATTACCTGCATCTTCACGATCACGAGTCAGTGCGAAGTCGTCAGCACCATCATTATCAATATCACCGAGAGCGAAGATTTCGCTACCAATACCAGTGCCGTAGGTTTGCCAGATCGAATCAGTAAACAGGCGCGCTTGGTCTTCCGCGAACAAGCTCACGGTGAAGAGTGTGCGGAAAGTCGTCGCATTGACTGAAGTCGCCAGTCGTTCAATCACCGCAGTCGCGGTGACCTGTGCATCACGTAACGTGATGAACAATGTATCTGCTGTAGATTCTGAATCGACCTCAACCCCTTCGATTTGAGTGCTGTCATACTTAACAACGATTCGATAATCATTCTGGTCGGCGGAGCTGAGAAGCGCACGAACTAGAAGATTGTTATTCGCCCCGCTGATTTCGAGAGCCGCAGACGCGCGCGTATCAACAGAGCCACCTGAGGTTACGGTATCGAAAATAACGCTATCATCAGGAATCTCGACACCTGGAGTGATCACCGCACCACTGCCGCTATTATTAGGCAAATCACGCCCTGCCAGAATGAAAGCTCTGCCAATCGCAGCCGCATTGCCCGCTTCACCTTCAAATGAATCCACTACAAAGCCAAGATCATCGAGTCCGTCAGCATTCACATCGCCCACAACAGAGGCACGTAACGACTCGCCCGAAGCCGGTGCAAAAGCAAAGTCAAGTGACCACGAATCAACCAGCCCTGAAATGTCGCCTTTGGAATCAGTGATAATCAAGGTCCAAGTGCCATTTGGATCCTTAGCCGCACCTGCGGCACCAAAGACTCCAAGATTACCACTGGGACGGAAGCTGCCACTATAGGGAGAGGTGCCCGCAGAGTAATTGAGTAAGGCTGTGCTACTAAAGGTCGTCGAAAGTAGTTCTGAGCCAAGATACTCACCGGTCAAATCACCTGGGCTAAAGAGATTTACAATGGTTCCATCGGGACCACGTAGCGCCAAGCCAACACCGACGAGGCTCAATGGACGTGGATTGTCTTCATCTGGTTTTAGGTTGACGGTCACGCTGACGTCGACAGCACCTGCGGGAAGATCTGTAACAACAATGTCGAACTCATTTGGAGTCACTGCAATGTCCAGTGACCAGCTGAGTAGTGTCATAGAATATTCTCCGACCTCGTCTGTAATTGTCAGTGTCCACAGACCACCTGGATCCTCTCCACGGAACGCATCCATCACTGCACTCAACGGGATGCTAACGGTGCCATTACCCTCATCATCCAGTGTCTGGTTCGACCAATCACTCAGTTCTGGTAATTCAATAGTCGTGCCATCTGCACTAGTCAGCTCGAGCTTGAGGTCCGTGCCATCAAAGTGCTGTAATTGCACATTCAGGACGACATCAGAAACCGTCACACCCGCATCCACATCGGGCACGCGAATCGTCGAAGTAATCGGCGTCTCAGTGCGCAGCACCAGTGTCGCGTCGATAGTAGTATCCACTCCATCGTATGTGGAATCAGTGACACGCAATTTCCAATTACCACTCGCCAGATCTCCCTTAAGAGTCTCAAGGTCACCCATTGCATTGAAGCGTTGATGATCCAGGCTCGCATATTCTGAAGTGGAAAGACTGGTGCCTGAGAACAGATCCAAAGTCATGTTCTCTAGAGACTGTCGATTACCACCAATACCTTCAAAGAGCAGGACTGAGGTTCCTTCTGGAGAAAGCAGTTCAACCTTAAGTCCCGAGAGGTTCCCTGTAATAATTTCATTAAAGACAATCTGAGCACTCAGAAGAGTTTCAGTCGAAAGGATCGGAGCCCCCGTGGCGATCACGATATCAGTGGACTCAGAGTTCACTGTATAAGTGTTAACATCCACTTCGAAATCCCAAATGGCCCAGCCTGCAAACGCATTATAAAGGCTGTCACGAGAATCAAAGTGGAAGCGAACTTCGATTTCACCACTAAAGCCATCCAAGTCTACGCTGACCGAGCTGGTTGAACCTGCTTGAGAATCTGCAATCGCCACACCTTCGCTACCATTCGATGCGACAGTCACCCAATTCGTGGAACCGACCTGACGCACCTGCACGCTAGCACGGTCAAACCAACCGCCCGTTTCAGTGCCCAAGTGTGACTTGAAGGTCAATGTAGAAGGAACTGGGCTGGCCTCACCGAGATCAAAGGTGCCGAGGATCGCTTCACCACTCACAGTCGCGCCTGTAGCAAAATCCCATGTGCTGGTCTGACCGAAATACAAGGCCGAGCCGTCATCCCATGGTGTATCCACGACTTGCCAGAGCCCCGTCTGGCTAGTCAGACTGATACCAGTCGGTAGTGCATTGAAGCCACCAACATCAACCGTAGTCGAGGTTTGCGTAATGGTCGCATCCCGAGCCGTCCCGGAGTCATTTCCAAAAGAAACAGGTATTTGTTGCTGTAGCTCAGTTCTCACATAGGCGGTGCGAACGGGGAACGCACGGTCGATCGGACCCGATTCCACTGATACAGAAAACAAGTCCAAATTGACCAGTGCGTCGGCCCCTGTAACTGGGAAGTCCGCTCCGGCATCCTCAATGACATCACCTGCAAAGATATAACCGTAGCTATTCAATACATTGGGCAGTGGAGTCACAACCACCAGGTCATCGTAATAGTAACCAGATTGAGCACTGTAATGACCACTCCAACGCGCCGCCATGACCTGAACATCCAGTAGCTCTCCGCTACCATCACGAGCACGTAACTCATCCTCAGTCAGAATGATGCGACGTGAGTATTCTGCGTTCAAGGAATCTGCAGTGATGAGCCGTGGCTGCACCTGACCACCAAAGATGACTGTAATAATCGTCTCATTACTATCTTCGTCAAAGAGTTGGAAGATAAGATCTGTCAGCCCATCAGCGTTCAGGTCTCCCATCAAATCAACCGGACTACCCAGTGAAGCGAGATCGAACTGATGGTCCGCATAGATACTTGCTTGCTGTAATCCAACCGCACTAACGGGGCCGTTGAAGAGGAAGGCGTATTCAGGGCCCGAGACTAAGGTATCCACGAAACCATCGCCATCAAAGTCTCCCAACTGCTGGGCACGTGACAGGTTCATGTCCGCCAAATCACCTTCGAAAGCAATCGCATCGCTAAGGTCCACGCCTGTTACGGTATCTCCGATGTCGATGCCTGTATAAGCTGTCGAATCGTTATTTTCATAATTAGGGAATGCGAGTGGGAATTCGAAGGCACGTGGCAACTCACGCAGATAATCAGTATCATCGCCCTCTGTAGGTATCGCGAATGAAGTCGCATCGAAGAAGTGTAGACGGTCTCCAAGCGATTCCGCCATAATGAAGAAGATACTGTCAGGATCACTGGTATGGTTGGCAGATAGTAAGAATTGCGATGTGGTCGCAACGCTGGAATCACTCCGATAGCCTGGGTTATCTAATTCAAACTGTAGTGTTGGATGTGAAAGATCCATCGAGCCATCTTCTGAGACATACACATCCACCACATCATGATAAATGGCATCTGAGATGACTTGTGGGTTGCCCTCATCATCCAGTATCAAATCTCCAGTAGCTTCATCACGCAACCAGACGGCACCATTGATGAGTGTATCGCTATGGATGCTCAAGACGCGCGCAAATTCATTCACTCCATCGCCATTCACATCGCCCAGAGCGATGAAACGACCGCCTCCAAGGTTCAGGCCAAACTCCTCAAGCAAGCCTGTATTTCCAACTAGATAGCTGGTATTCGAACCATTGATACCGAAATCCGCATAACCATTTCCTGTGACATCGCCGAGTGCGACAATTCGATCGCCGGTGATGACATCTAACTGATCGGCGGCAGTCAATGTGGTGCTACTGCCAGCTAATCCGATCGCGTAAGTCCGCACATCTGTCGTCACGATCAAAGTGCCATTTGTATCTGTATTACGCACGATACCTACGCCCGCAGCGGCGGCAATCACTTCTCCAGCTGCATGATTAGGCGCTTGTAGGGTGAATGTAGCATTCGCGGCAGTGAGCACACTTTCAAAGCGAAGATTATCGACCATCCAGCCTTCAAAGCCGTTTTCTTGTTCATCAATGGAATCGAAACGGAAACGAAGCTTAACACCGGCTTCGGCGCCTGTGCTGCCAGCGATTTCAATTGCAACACGCTGCACACCCGTGGTGGTTGGATCAGTCAATGTCACTAAGTTCGCGCTCGAATCATTTGTGGCAACCTGCGTCCATGTGCCAATCTCATCACCATTGGCATCAACGCGCATGATCCAAACCGATGCCTGATCGAAATCACTGGGGAGTCCTTCGGAGACAAGGAAAGAGTCGAAGCTGAAGACTGCGCCTTCACTGCCAACGAGTAAATGATCTAGAACGACATCTCCTCCGACGTGCTCGCCAGTATTATAATTCCATCCAGTGCCATCTGTAGCCACTGCACCGAAGTAAAGAACTGTACCATCTCCGCGACCTGGGCGGTTACTCACATCCACGAAGTTCCAGAGATTATTGTCTGTGCTGACGCCTGTCAGGTTAGGATTAGAGAAAGTGATGTCTAAGTCTACCGAAGCAAAATCAGTCCCTGAAAGGTTTTCGAAGTCGATCAGTTTTGCAGGATTCTCGAAACCTTCTGAATACAAATCACTACCAGTAAATCCAAATACCTGCGAGCCTGACCAGATGACGATACCGTCGCCAGAATTAACGCTGGAATTCGGATTCAGCATCACGTCGGCCCCGACGAAAGGATCTGAATCAGTGCCTGCGATGATCACATCAGCCGCAGCCGCCAGATCCGTCACTTCGGTAAAGACATTGTCACCGCCAGCGATAATATAGACTGCGGAATCCGGACCGCTCACCAAGACTGCGATATCCATGATACCGTCACCATTGAAATCACCCGACTGTAGGATTGTAGACTGACGCCCCTCAGCATCTGGAGCTAGCAGCGGAGCTGGCAAACGAAGGAAGCTGCGGCCACTGTCGGCGGCATTGGAAAGATCGTCGAGGCTTTCTACGCCTGGCATCAACAATAAGATTGAATTGCCATTGCCGAGGTCGTCACTGACACCCGCGATATAAGAATCAATGCCGTTGCCAGTGATATCGCCGAGTCCAATCGAAATTGGACGGAAGGATGCCAGAGTCGCATCGTCATCATTGCCTACAATGAGAAGCACCGCATCGGAATAATCGCCGCCCACCATCGTTGTGGCCCCGAGATCACTGCTAAACTTCAACTGATACACGCCCATTTCCGGTGCACGGATTAAATTGTTCTGACCGCTACGGAATCCGAGCTCTTCACCGTTTTCAGCATCTGAGAAACTGATGGTGTAGTTGAAGTCGTAGGACGCCGTGAGTGCCAGACGTGGACCGACCGCAGTTTGCAGAATTTCAACGATGAAGCGATCATCGAGACCCGCTGCCTTAATCGCTACGGCTAGATCAGCAGCGAGGTATTCAATCCCCATATTCGCATCGGTTTCAGACTTGGAAACAGTCACAGCGATTGGAGTCGCGCCTTCGATCGAAATTTGCAGCGTCGCATCGGCAGTCAAGCGACCGAGGTCGACGACGCCTTCTTCAGCGGCAACAGTAAAGGCGGCCACATTGACAATCTTTAGAATGTAATATTCTGGCACGCCTGCGAACTGTTCAACCGGCACGACTTCCATCACACTACTAGGGTCTAAATCACGGGCTGCAAAGAGTGCGAGGTTACTTCCAAATTCTTCACCAAAGAGCTGGAAGCGTGCATCGCTCGAAGGATCATCAAAGACGACCTCGATCCAATCCTTCATCAGGTAGGAAGCAACCGAACCGGAGAACTGCAATAGGGCTTCTGGCGTCTTAATGATGTAGTAATCCGCGCGATCCCCCTCATGCAGCGAGAGATTGTCAATGACGGTGGGCACACCAGCGATCAGGTCTGGCAATAATGCCGCGAATTCAGCAGTATTATTCGGTCCAGTCACTGAACCGTTATCAACGAGCTCATAACCATCAAACGGCGTCGTGCTGTTGCCTGCAATCAAGTCATTTCCGGCGCCACCTTCGAGCGTATCATCTCCGGGACCACCCGCGAGGAAGTCATTGCCTGCGCCGCCATAGATGGAATCACCATTGGCACCGCCATAAAGCGCATCATTTCCGTCGCCACCAAAAATCTGAAGAATCGCAAGTGAGCCACCACCTTGCTCCATCGAACCGGGCTTAACGCCCCACTCTGCACTCTGGTTTTGGAAACTGTAGCCTGCGTCGCCGCGGAATGTGTCATCACCACGTTGCAGATCGATCACAAAATCTTGAACACCGAAGGCTTGGAAGAAGTAGTAATGCTGCAGGTAAATTTCACGGGCGGGGTCCGAATCCTGTGTTCCAGCAGAGAAACCTAGCATTTCACCGTCCTTGATGGCCAAGGTGGAATCTGCGGTGAGATCAGTGGTGAGGAAGACAAAGCGAGCTTCTTGCACGCCGACTGTCACACGATCATAGATATCGACCGTCGCACCTGTAGCAACATTGATTGCATTGCGGAATGCATCCTGAATGTCGGCAGCAAGGTCGCGAGGACCATTATTGACCTCTGCGGCAACCGAGTCGGCGGAGAAGCCAAGTGCCGACAGACCACCCGCGACGGATGTTTCAAGTGTGATGGTATTGGTAGTTAAAATACCGATGGGTTGCAGTTCTAATATGCCGTCAACGTTAACGAATTGAACGCGACCACTCATGAGTGTAGAGCGAATACCTTCATTCAGCACATTCACCACCGTTTCGATATCTGGGGTTGATGCGAAGCTCACGTTGACCTCAGCCGAGTCCGCGGCGCCGAAGTTGATTGTAAAGCTCAAGTCTCCGACTAAATCAGCAAAAGTAGGAATTTCATCTGCGATGAGACGACCATCTGTTTCAGAAGCAGCGACCTCGATCTGATATTCGACACCATCAATGATGACCGCAAAGGTGAGATTTGCATCCAAACGACCTGCCGTCACACTACCACCGCCTGCAGTGACCACAGCACCTGCGAGGGTTTCTGTCATGAACTCTTGGTTGGCAGTATCCCAGACACGTGTGGTGAATTCCCAGCGCTGTAAGATGCCATTATAGCGCACCGAGGCAAAGTCTGGAACTTCCCGGCCTAGATCATCCAAATCACCGCCGAGGAAGAGGATGCGATTTTCGCCGCCACCGCCGATGATGATATCATTAAAGGTCGGCACATAAGTTTGATCGGAACCACCCAGAGTTGGCAGTGCATCTGGAATGATTTGGAAAGTATCATTGCCAGTGCCACCGAAAAGAAGGTCGGGTGCTCCCTGATCATAGCCACCAGTGATGACATTATTACCAGCGATACCAAAGATCCAGTCCTCACCATTACCACCTTGTAGACGGTCATCTCCCGCACCACCAATAATCACATCCTTACGGACCTGATTCGGACGCGTGGCCATATCAGTCACAATCGTATCCGCACCATCTTCTAAGACAAACTCGAGCGAATAGATCGTAGGCACTAAGTTTGGTGAACTGACACGCAAGAGATAAGCGACACCTGCTTCGAGTCCATCCAGGCTAATGCTGCTTTCTGACTGCCCGGAAAGGTCGCGTTGAACATATCCCGTTTCACCAATCGCAGTGATGATATCGTATTGAGCCGGTGTATCATTAGAGGAACTGACCTTGAAGGTATAATCACCTGCAGCAAGGCCCTCGAGCGCGAAGGTCACAAATGTCTGTGTATCTGTCGCTCCGATAAATGTGATCGGCGCTCCGTCGGCATCTAAAATCGCATTCCCATCGCTATCAAAGAGCTCCAGTGTGACATTGGCACCATCAATCGCGAGTACGCTGAGACGATCGGAAGTCGTGCCGTCTTCATCGAGCGTAAAGCTGAACCAGTCAACATCACTGCCATTGTGAAGGGTCAGCCCAAAGACACGCGAGTAGCTATCGATCTGAGTCAGGTAGAATGCATCGTCGACTGCGTTATTACCGCCATCTTCTTCCGCTGAATCGGGATTGATGCCTTCCGGAGTTTGGTCTGAGTCAAACGGAGAATCACCACCCGCGGGGAAGAGCGCCAGCCCTAGGCCATCTAATGGCGAGGCACTGATCAACTTAAGAATCGAGCCGGGCCCAGGAGTTTCTGAGAGTGTAAAGCTATACCAGTCGTAGTCATCCGCATTATCAATAGTCAAACCAGTGAGCTCGATGTTGGATGAAATCAGCAGGCTGGATAGTGCGATCTGGTTATTTTGTAAGTGAAGCTCAGTGCGTGCGCTATTTTCGTCTTCTACCTGCACAACTAGCGAGGCGCGCGCACCACCGAATACAGTGACTAGACGGACGCGCCCTTCGAAGAGTGTTGCCCGGACTTGGTTCCCCACATCAGCGTCCTCAAGCGCAGCTTGGATATCGGCAATCAGGTCCAGCGCAGTGTTATTATCCTCAGTGTCGGCTACGCTGATTGTAATGGTGCGGATCGAACCGCCATTAATACTCAGGTCAAAGCTAGCGTCCGAAGTCAAGCGACCATCGACTGGAGCGAGGCCTTCGATAAAGGACGCCGAAGTGGTGCTGGTAAATCCAAGTGCTGATGCGAGCGTGCCTGCACCGCTGACTAGAGTGAGCGTTTGCACATCAGCCCCCGCCAGCGGTGCTAGGCGGACGAAATCTCCGTTCAGACTGAAAGTCAGCGCATCTGCCAAAGTCCCGCTTGCAGTGCCATCTGATACAGCCGCAAGCGACGCATTCAAATCATCAATCAGATCACTACGAGTCAGGTTGTCCGACACATCGCCTAGAGTCAGCGTATAGTTTGCGCCATTGAGAATCAGTCCGATGGTGCTGCCGACAGGTTGTGCGGTATTTAAGGTTTCATCGCCCTGAACAACGGCCGCAGTATCTTGACCCGTCAGCGCAGCAAGACCAATGAAAGCTCCATCACGGAAACCAAGTTCTGCCAAGGCCTGCTCACTACCAGCGACAGCTGCGATTTCAAGTGAGACCACATCACTGCCAGGAGTTGGTCCAATCGCAAGGCGTCCACCTAGCATCACTGCAACCAAACGACTGGAGAGCCCTTGCTCACTGATAGCGCGATTCAAATCATCTAGCAAATCTTCGACGCTCACATTATCAGCGGTTCCGCTGATTGTAAGGCGAACTGCATCTTCTCCGTTCACACGCAACTCAAACTGAGGCGCGCTGCCATCAGCCGCATCCGTCAGACGGTAATTCAGCACGTCCGGCGCCGTCTCAGCCAGCAACCAAGCGCGACCTAATGAGTACGCAGTCTCTGGAGTATCATTACGTCCACCTTGCTCAGTGCGATCAGGCAAGATGGCATTACCAGACATGGTGTTCACAACGTCGTCACCTGCGCCTGCATCTGTCCATATCGAAACTTGGACTGTGGGCCCGATATTAATCGTATCATTGCCATCCAGAGCATCGATAATGATCGCGAGGTAATCATCCTCAGGTGGCAAGGTGCCGAGTGGTAGATCGTTATAAAGTGCCTCACCCGATGAATCAGTTGCGCTGAAGTTCAGCTTCACCTGTGCATCGAAAGTATAGTTGCCATTATTATTCGTCAGGCGAGTGATCAAATGCGTACCACCAAGCAGACCAGGTTCAGTCACGTAATCGACAGAGATGACATCGTCTGCATTGGTTCCGCGGTAATACCAGACCTTGTCACTTTCCTTGGCATATTCCTTCCATGCATCGTCAGAAAGACCTCCGTCAGCAGATTCCAAAGTTGTGCCATCCGCGCGCCAGAGCGTGTTATCGCCCGTGCCACCGTAGAGGAAGTCGAGTCCAGTGCCACCGTAGAGATGGTCGTCGTTATCGCCGCCCAAGACACGATTCAGGCCAGTATCTTCGAGTTCATAGATGCCGCCGCCATCGTTATCATGTAGTTCACCAGTTTCTGGATCAACATAGACACCGAATTGTGAGATAAACTGAATTGAATTGATCTGTGAAGTGATGGTGATTTGACCACTCGCACTTTGGCCGAAGCTGACGTATTGCTCTAGGCGCACCAAGCTATCATCCGAGTCTCGCACAGTGGCCAACAGCGCATTCAGCTGTCCGACCAGATCTGCAAGGCTGGTATTGTCCACCGTGTCGGCTGCAGCCAGAGTGATCGCGTAGGCACGACCACCATTGAGGCGGATCGTAAAGTTGACGTCCTCATCTAACTGGCCATCGCTGGGGCCGGCTGTCAGTGCAGACAATTCACCGCGGCCAATCATGTTTGGCGCAAAGTTGAGCTCGAGGCTGGTGGCGTCACCGATACCTGAATTCAGTTCGATCAATGTGCCACGGGTTTGTAGCACAATGCGGTTACCTTCACGCACGGCTTCGAGTGCAAGATCAAGGTTTGCGTTGGTGCCATCGCCAAAGGTCGCGTCTGCGATCGCTTCGTTGATATCAAGAATCAACATGTCTATCGTCAGATTCGCACGTGTCAGCGTGTAAGGCACTAAGACATCGATCGGCTGGCCGTCTGTGCCTAAGATGACACTAAAGTGAGCGTCACCGGACAGGATACCTGTCACAGGCGCATCAGCGGCTCCAATCAGGCGCAGCACATCAGCACGATCTACGATGTGAAGGCGATCGAGTTGCGTGCGGAATTCCAAGTTCCCCGTATCGCCCAACACGAAGCGCCCAAATGCCGACAGTCGAGCTGGCTGATTCTGCGTATCCACGGCCTCATCCAGTGCTTGGTTGAGTGTGATGATTAACTGCTCAACAGTCACAAACTGATCCGTCGTGGCCTGTTCGACAGTAATTTGATACACCGCGCCACCGTTAAAACGAAGGTTGAAGGTCAAATCATCAGTGAGTTGTCCATTACTTGGCAGCACCACGCCCGAATCGTCTGAGACGCTACCAAAGCCGTTCCACTCCTCATCATCCGCTAAACCGATGATTGCACCATTACCACCTGTGACTCCACTAATGGTGATTTGTGTGCCCGTCGTGGTGAAAGTCAGACGATTACCTTCACGGCCAGCGACAAGACCAGTCGAGAGGTTGACCACACGACCATCAGCGAGCGTCGCAGCACTCATGGCAGCGTTAATATTCGCAATCAACTGATTGATCGTCGTGTTATCAGCAGTGTCTTCAGCCAGTATGATGACCTCAATCGGATCACTATTTGAACCGAGGAAGATGGCAAAGCGAGCATCATACTCCAAGCGACCATCGAGTGGTAAATCTGCAGTACCAACCAGCCGCAGGGTGCTGCCTGGTTGAGTGGCATCTAGAACGCTGATCGGATCACCATCTGGCAGATGCAGCTCAGATGGTGTGGGCAAGACGACGAGGGTCTGGCCATCGGTGAAATTCAATCCATCAATTGCTGGGTCATTTGGTCCGCCACGGTTAGGATCGTCAGACCATGTGTAGAGTAGATTCTCCCCCTTACCACCGATAAGGTCATCATTACCTTGTCCGCCATAGATAATATCGAAATCGGATGGTGAGCCATCTGCAGGGCCATCGCCCCATAGAATATCATCGCCACCAAAACCAAAAATCACTTCTGAACCGAAGCCACCGAAGACTTGGTCACGACCATTGGAACCAAAGATAATGTCATCATTTGGTCCGCCATCAATCATGCTGACAAAATCACGACTGCGCTCATCCAGCACAGAGACATCGAGTGCGTTCAGTCCTGCCACGAAGCCGACAATATCATCACCCCCCAGGCCGCTGATACGGAACTGCTCGACTAGTGGCGTGCCATCTGTGGCCTTCCAGCTACTAAGGATGACGCGATGATTGTAAAGATCAATGGGACGTGTGACTGGGTCACTCCAAGTATTCAAAATAGAGATTGGATCCACCAAGCTCATGTCGACGCCGTCCTTCGGTAACCACTGTGCGAAATCAACTACCATTTGGCCGATACCGATTTGGAACTCTGCAAAGCCCAAATCGCTCAGGTTATGACTGCCTGCAGACTCACCCGTGAAGTTACTGATCGTCAATGTGGCGCCCGCTCCGAAACCACGTGTGATAAATGCAATCGTTGCGCCACGAGCGACCACTTCAATCTGTCCGCTCAGGGATTGGAAATCACCCGAACCCAGGCTGCTTTGAATCGCAGTATTGAAAGCAGTGATCAATGACTGCAGATCGCCATCACTGGTCACCGTCAGCTCATCTTCGTAAACAGTGCCGCCGTCGGCATGTTGCAGTGTCAGCGTGAAGGTTTGCTGGAAGGAGTAATTAGAAACAGCCACCGCGGATGGCTGAGAACTAATCAGCGCGGTTTCTTCGGAAATGAGGATTAAGTCATTCAGATCCGTGCCTTCGACCAGTAAGATGTCGGTGGCGTTATCGTTCAACACATCATTACGGAACTCATTGCCGTAGAAGCCATCGATCGTATTACCGAATACATCAAAGTATGGCTTCGAATCGAGCACTAAGGTATCGATGCCAGTGCCACCATACATGGTGTCTAGACCGTCGCCGCCTTCGAGCCAGTCACTATCCGCACCGCCCCAAAGCGTATCATTGCCACCACTACCATAGAGGAAGTCTTCACCAGCACCGCCCACCAGCAAGTTACCGCCACCGACTTCCATCGGGCCATAACCTTCGGCACGTTCATTAGGCGCGTAGTTCGGGCCAATCAATGCGGCTCCATAAAGGCTATCATTCCCGGCACCGCCGAAGAGACGATCGCGACGGATATTGCCATAGATAAAGTCATTACCAGCATCACCATGGAGTTCGCTGCCATAATAATTCCACTGATCCACACCATCGGTCGGAGCCCACGCGTAGAGGAAGTCTTCGCCAGCGCCACCATAGACACGTTCACCCAAGGAAGAAGAAGGTCCATCACCATGATCTGAGAATGGCAAGGCATTCGGTCCACGATAGTAAGCGTAGGCTTGGAACGGTGAACTTGGTGTATTGGTGATCGCTTCCTGAACATCCGCGGCATTGGTAAAGCCCTTCAGAATCGTGATTTCAAAGGTCTTGGCATCGAAGTCGAAGTTGACTTCAACTCCATCGAAGTCGGCAGCAGCACCATCAAAATCGACGAAGCGAATCAACCAGCCATAGAAATCTGTAGTGGCTTCGTTGGCACGTAGTTCGATATCATTATTACCACCGTCAAAGGCGAACCATGCGGCACCGTATCCAAGGTCTGGGTTCTGCAGCTTGGCAGTTGTGGTGAGCGACACACTGTCACCGACGAAGGTAATCACGTCACTGGCACCGCCATCACCGTAAAGTCGGTCACTGCCACCTGCGCCATAAATTTGGTCACGACCTGTGTAGAAACCACGTGAGATGAAGTATTCAAATGGATCTGCAGGTGTGCCCACATCGCCAACCTTCATCCATGGGAAGATCGAATCATAGGAACCGAGGAATGGGAAATCACCACGAATGACATCATCGTTCTCACCACCACGAATGACATCGTCGCCACCGCCACCGGTCATGATGTTTTGGCCAGCGCCACCATCGAGATAATCACTCCCTGGGCCACCATCGAGATCGGAATTGCCTCCGCCAGCGAGCAGGAAGTCATCGCCATAGCCACCACGCATGATATTATCACCGTCATTGACTGTGCCAGGTACCACTTGGCCATTCAGGACCTTAGCGGTAATCAAAGGTGGTGTATAGCCTGTTGGATAATCGGCTTCAGCAGCTTCCCAACCTGGTGGTAACTCAAACTTATCCGCAATGGTTTCTCCCTCAAGCACGCGGAATTCAGTCCAGTTGTAAACTTCTAGACCGCCCCAGAGTAAATCACTGCCTCCGTCACCCCAAAGATGATCACTACCAGTATCCCCGACGAGTAAATCATCGCCAGGACCGCCCATCAGGATGTCGTTACCGGAGCCACCGTAAATCAGATCATGACCACCAGAACCTACATGTGTGGAGCGTATACCTTCCACGATGTATTGGCCACCGATCGAGCGCACCTCGCCATTATCACCTAGAATAATATCACTGGCCACGCCACCATCGAGGATGTCATTACCGAAGCCACCGAAGAGGATTTCTAAACCCGAATTCCCGGCGCCCCAGTTAATCACATCATTGCCACCGAAATTCTCCCAATAAACTGTGCCCTCAGTGAGCGGTGTGCCGGCCATCAATTCCGCACGGAACCAAGCCTGACCGACTGAGCCGACACTTGAATCCGAAGCGTAGGACAAATAGGTGCGGGTCGAATCGATTTCTGCGATCCACTCACGAGTAGTGAGATAATCGATTTCACCGCTCAAGCTCTGGCGGACGTAGCCATTATCACCAAAGACGATTTCATCGGTCAGAGGATGTGGCCCACCGTCGAGCGTGGATGGAGTGCTGTAGATGATGTCGCCGCTGACGCCATAGCCACCTTCACGTGTCACATAACCAAACTCGTCGACTGTAATGAAGCGGTTTTGCAAGAGCGCAGGTGCCGCTTGATCCACGCCACCCGAACCCCCAAAGATCAGATCTACACCGCGCCCACCAAAGATGGTATCCGCACCACCTTGGTCTGGATAGAGCGAGAAGAGATCTCCATCACGAGCGCTCTCGCGATAGTAAATTGCCGATCCATGATCACCAAAGATTGAGTCATTGCCTTCATCACCGTCGATGTAGTCGTTACCAGTGCCACCAATGATTAGGTCATTGCCAATATTTCCAGTAATCAGGTCATCACCACCAGCATCTGGATGCACCGAGTGAACCATCGAAAGTTTGTTGAATGCATTACGCTCAAAGAACGCCATGTCGCCGACCAGCACACTATTGCCAGGTCCGGCGGTGATGGTGTCTGCGCCAGGACCACCTGAGATGAGGTTGGTGCCCGTGCCACCATCGATCCAGTTATTACCACCAAAGAGCGGATCCGTGGAAAGTGCGTTGGCAAAGAGGATACGCTCATTGGGCACGACCACATCGATCGAGACATTGCGGTAAGTGGTGTAATCCAGCAGTGCCCAAGCACCAAAGATCAAGTCACGACCATCATCCATGGTGCCGCCCATGAGACGGTCATCGCCATGCCCTCCAATTAAGGTGTCGTTGCCACGGTTACCAAAGAGATCGATCAAATCGTTACCGCCATGATCGGCATCCTGTGAGCGTAAACGTAAGATGGTATCATCTGCGTCACGCTCGATGTAAGCACCGTCACCTGTGATGGTGTCGTCGCCACGACCACCGCTGATGATATCACCACCACGGCGCAAAATCATCTGACCACTCATGTCAGCACTTGGAAGATATGGCAGGTCCATTCCGACCCAATTAATGGCTTCGAGCGTTAAGACATCCCCGTCAACAGCTACAATTTTAAATAGGCCGTCATTCGCAGTATCCGAATCAAAGTCAAAGAAGGCCACTTGATTGACGAGCAGGCCATGATTCTCAGTGGTCACCGTCAACACACCATTCAGGAAGCGGAAGCTGCCAGTCAAATTCAGGCCACCGGTCAGATCCGAATGACCGCTACCACCGATGATAATATCTGCAGCCGATCCGCCAATCAGAATGTCACTGCCCCCAAAGGCAGGATCGGTTGTCCAAAGGTCGTTGGCTTCCGCACTGCCATCCGCACGCACCACGACGCCATTATCACCGATCAAGATGTTGGAAACGGACTCCCATCCGCCATGAATGATATCATCGCCAGTGCCACCGATCAGGATGTCGCTATCACGACTTGCTGTTGGGCGTAAGCCTTCAGCCACATTAATCAGATCATTGCTGCCCCATTCTGGGAACAGAGTTTGCATGCGGAGCACTTCCAGCGCGTTACTGCGGATCACATAGCCATTTGTGCCGATAACGATGTCATGACCACGGTCACCATTGAGCACGTTACCCAGATTCTGGCTATTGGGTGTATCGTAATGGTGCATGGTACCACCGATGATGATATCGTCACCGGAGCCACCGTTGATCAAATCTTCGCCGCCCATAGCTGGATCAGTCGACCAGAAATCAAATGATGATCCAGTCTCCAAGGTTCGGCTGCCAGACGTGGTTGGAAGCGACTCGTAAAGATCTAGCGTAGTGCTGGAATTAATCGAGAATACGGCCGCTCCATTACCACCGAAGAGAACATCGGCACCACTGCCACCGTTAATAGTATCGTTGCCCGCACCGCCCAATACATAGTTCCGTGCACTGCCACCAGCATTAATGATATCGTTGCCTGCATAGATATCGCTACTCTTCGACTCAAGGACTAGTGAGTTGAGCGCTGATCCACGATGGAAGCGTCCATGATCTCCTAGGATGTAATCCACTCCACTGCCACCTTCAACGGTATCGTTACCGCCACCAGCCATGGTCAGGTCGAAACCATTTCCTGTAATGATCTCATCGATACCATGATGATCGTCATAAGTGGTGATTACATCGTAGAATTCGCTGTATGTGCCCCAAGCGAAACCGTATCCGACCACACCGTGATCACCGAGTAAAATATCATCCCCATTCCCTGCAGTAATCGCATCATCGCCCTCACCGCCCATGAGCACGTTGTTACCTGAGGTCGCGGTAATGGTATTGTGGCCGCCGTAGATGGTTGAGCGAGTGAAGGCCCCGGAGTCATATACTTCACCCGACGCAATACCAGTCAGCTCACCGCTGTTAAAGATTACACGACCTTGGTTACCTAGAATGATGTCATCGCCGCTCGCTCCATGCAGCGTATCGCTACCAAATCCGCCCAAGATGATATCACGGTCTGTGCCGCCTTGCACTGCATCATTCCCACCATCTTGTGGTGCGATGGACGCAGCCATGGAAAGTAACTCAGGATCCGCCAAGCTAGTCGCGGTGGTTTCTACATGCGCGCTATCCCCAAAAATCACATTCAATCCAGCCGACACTGTAATTGTATCAGAATTGAAACCACCAATCAGGATGTCATCGCCTGAACCGGCGCTTAAATTGTCGCTGCCTCCACGGCCTGTATCAATCGATGTATAAACGCCTTCGCTGAAGGATGCAGAATCACCCAACAAGATATTATCACCTTGGCCGCCATCAATTGTGTCATCACCTAGGCCGCCGACGATAATCGAGTTACCGGTAGCTCCGTTGGCACGGTCATCGCCCGCATACACGTCATTGACGAGACTACTTCCAGCCACTGCGGCTAAACTTGAATTCCGTTCAACCGTTCCGTTGTCCAAAAGAATGACACTCCAGCCTGAGCCTGCAGTCACATCGTCATCATCCGATCCAGCAATTACGATATTCGCACCCGCACCCGTGTTGATTATATCCTGACCGCCGTAAACCATGTCAGTCGAGCTGAGGTCAAATCCTGCAGAGCCACGCACACTAATGTGACCATTGTCACCGATGATCGTGTCGTTACCGTGACCACCAGTAATGTCGTCGTTGCCCACACCCGCAATCACGGAGTTATTCCCCGAGCCGACCTCTATTGTATTATCCCCCCCCAAGGAAGGATCCGTTGACCACAGGGCAATGATATCACCTGGGGCATCACGTTCGATACGGCCAGAATTACCGATAATGAAGTCATTGCCGGTACCGCCTAGAATGGTGTTATCCCCCAAGCCGCCGAAGTGAATATCAGTGCCACTTCCCCCCGTCAAAGTATCCGCTCCACCGATGCTTGCGTCAGTCGTCCAAGCATTCCACGCATCACTTGAACCATCAGCGAGTACCGCCACGCCGTAATCACCGAAGAGTATGTTGTGTCCAGAAGTCACTGACAGCTCGTCAGCGCCTGAGCCACCAAAGACGATATCATTACCAGCCCCAGCGCGAACGATATCGTTGTCGCCATAGCTAGTGCTGATGGTGTTAGCGCGAACGACGATGCCATCTACTAGGTCGGCTTCACCGTGATCACCAAAGATCACATCATCGCCAGAACCTCCGTCGACTTCATCTTCACCATTGCCAGCGACAATCAAATTACGCCCGGCAGTGCCAGCGATAACATCAGAGCCACCTTCATCTCGATGGGTAGTGCCAAAAGCAATTAAGCGCCCAAGCGTATGGTTGTAAGTCGCGGTGACATTATCTCCAAAAATGCTATCATTGCCGCTGCCTCCCGTGATCTGATCGCCTCCTAAGCCACCCATCAATAAATTGTTACCGCCAGTAGCACTCAGTGTATCATCGCCTGCAAAATTGTTATAAGCAGCCACTGAATTGACGCGATAATCTGAAGCGATCTGAACGGTTACGTTATCACCGATAAGCACATTGTTTGAGGCACCTTGAGCGACTAGCTGGTCATCCCCAGCGCCACCGATCAGAAGGTTATCTGCTCCGCCTGCGATGATGTAGTCGTCGCCGCCTGTTGTAGAGTTCACTGTGACTGCACCACCGACGACGCTACCATAATCACCGATTAGGATATCGTTACCACTGCCACCTGTAATGCTGTCGTCCGCACCGCCACCGAAAACGATGTTACGGCCAGCGTTAGCGGCAATCGTGTCGTTCCCTTCATTAGAGCCTGCGAATGCACTCGCGCTTGATTCGCTGCCGAAGTCACCGTAAATGACATCGTTGCCTGTGCCGCCAGTAATCTCGTCGTCACCCGCACCACCGAAGATCCAATTGTTCCCTGCGGTCGCCGAAATTTCATCATTACCGGTGCCACCGTAAATCACGTCGTTGCCGGAACCGCCAATGATTTCATCATCGCCAGCGTCTCCATAGACGAAATTGGTGCCATTATTCACGGTGATCTTGTCGTCGCCGTTTCCGCCGTAAATCTCATCATCACCCGAACCACCGACGATGGTGTCGTTACCATCGAGACCGTAGATTAAATTGTTACCCGCATTGCCGTAGATGGTATCATTACCGTCGCCGCCTTCGATGTAATCATTTCCGATGCCACCGGTGATGGTATTATTACCTGTTTCACCGTAAATCTTGTTCTGTCCTGAAGTGCCGTAAATGACGTCATTGCCCTCACCCGCATAGATGCTGTCGTTGCCTGTGCCGCCGTAGATAGTGTCCTTGCCGGAACCGCCATAAATCGTGTTATTACCAGAATCGCCGTAGAGGTAGCTATTACCACTGCCTGCATGCACAATAATATCATCGCCAGTGCCCGCATGGACATTGACTGAAGACGTCACCGACTCATCGATAAAGAGGAAGTCTGTGCCTTCACCAAGATCGCCCTCAATCGAAGTCACACCAGTGAAACGTTGCTCAAAACCAAGGCCACGCACAATCGTCGTGTTGCCCTCTTGATAGACGCCGTAGGAATCATCAATCAACTTCTCGTAAAGGCTGCCCTTATAAGAAGCGCGAGAACCGGTGTTGAGAATCAGCTTACCGCCTTGCTGTGTCGCAAGAACTGGTGGAGGTCCCCAAGACCAAGCCACGGATCCAGTCATATTGACTGGTCCCACACTAATCGAAATCTTGCCTTGCCCGGTATTAGTGGTGATCGCGACACCAGCGAGAATTGAAGCTAAATTGATACGAATCTTGAAGAACCCGAAGCTGATAGAGAAACGAATCCCACCGAAAATCTCAGCGGAGAAGGAATCATTCGAGAACATGATTTCAACACCACCGTAGAGTTGGAACGGTCCCATGGGGATGGTAAACTCAGCTCTACCGGTCACACTAAAGGCACCATCCGAACGGAAATAACCACTCACGTTGATGTCGATAACGTTGAAGAAGTTGATCGACAAACTGTCGATACGCACCTCAAACAAATTATTGACCAATGTGATGGTGAGCTCGCCATCGCCCTTAAAGAGCAGCATCGAGACCTCGGCACGCACCTTAATCATGAAACTGTTAGCCGCAACATCCGTCTCGGCAACTGTTTGAACCTGATTACTCGTATTAATTTGCAGTGTGAACTGGCCGTCGATGCTAATCGGACCAAGGCCCAGACCAGCCTGAATATCAATGAGCAAGACTAAATCGCCACCCGCCGTAATGATGGCACCTCCCTTGGCATTTAAGCGTCCAAAGCCACCGAGTGAGAAAGCCGCTTCCAACTCAAGCCGGAATCCTTCGGAATTAATTTCCATTTCGAAACGACCTGACATCGTAATGAAGCCCGCCACTGATAACTCACCTGCAATGAGCACATAGAATGATTCCGCAACAATCACTTCGTCGGTGAAGCCAATAATCTGTCCGGTCTCGGTATCAATATCCAAACCGAGCACATTCTGCGCTTTGGTCGTGGTGTTAATTTGAATACGAACGGTGCCATTTAATTCAAAAGGAGCGCCATTACCACCGATGAGAGGCACATCCCCCGAAGTGATCGTCACACTGCCATAAATACCGCCATCCTTAAAGCCCAGTGTGCCGGCGGCTCCCAGTGGATTCAACAAGGGCATATCCAGAATCGCACCGATTGTCAGCTTCATCTCATTATCTGCGATGAGTATGCCAAAAGTACCTGTAAACTTCAGCGCATCATCAAATAGGCCGAGTGAGCCATCTCCGTTGATTGACAGATAGAAATCAACTGGCGCGTCGCCACCTGGTGGAATTGCTGAGATCGTCAGAGTCTCAAATCCGACTCGATCAACGAATTCTTCCGGCACAGTATAAGTGACGTCTTCACCTGTGCTGTTAATGACCAGTTTTAATTCCTCGAGACGAAGCTCAACCACATCTCCAAGGTCGAGTTCTCCGTCCGAAACAATCGCCTGCAAGGCAAGTCCCGCACTATTCACGACAACGAGTGCCTGCACATCGACGTTGAAGTTAAAATCGTCGACGCCGATCGTTGCCTGGCCATCGAAGAAGAAAGTAAAGGCATCTTCTGTGAGCTTAATCTCAATGACCGCATCTGCATCCAGAACATCTAGGATATTCACGTTCACCGCGCCCGCGACACGGATCAGGAAGCCATCGTAGTCAATCCGGATAGGATGCTCCGGATTAGCAGTTTCGATCTCATAATAGCCATCTTCCATAGCTGAGAAATCAACTACAGTGTCTACGCTAAATCCAGAATCGCCGCCGACCGACAAGCCGGCATTCAGCATAAAGTTCAAATCAGTCGCCTCAAGTGTAACACCTGGAATATTAACTAGGCCTGCCGTTTGTAGATCAGCCCGCACCGCAGCATAGACACCAACTGACCCCGAGGATACGTTCGTGTCCAGCATGATGACTGCACCAATGTTTAAGCTGTCGACTGCAAGACCAAACGCGCTGCTGCTGGTCGAAGAACCATCAATACGACCGGTGGAGGCATTCGCTTCCCAATATTCGCCGAGACCAATGAAACCGTAGACATCAGCGATGCCGATCGCGAGTGAGGTTACCGTGCGTGTTTCACCCGTTGAGAGTGTCACGACTTCTTCACCGCGTTTAGTAAAGGCCATCGATCCACTGATCTGCATGACTTCCGCCAACATACCGTAAGCGTAGCCGACTTTGATCTGAATGATCTCTTCAGAGAAATCTAGGTAAGCTGGATTCGCTTCGTCACCAGTCTTCACTTCCAGCCCCGCTGCGCCGAAGTTACTCTCCTTAGTCAGATTAATATAAGGCATCGGCAGGAAGACAGATGCCGCTGGTAAACTGCTCAAAACGGATGTGTTGATGTTAATTTCAACATCTTCGATTTGGACATCTAAGAGTGAGCCCATACCAACGAGTGAAGCACTCTCAACGGATGCTTTAACTGCGAAGAATTTTGGTAAAAAGCCTGTGGGATCGGCTGTTAATGACATCACTGCCATTGCAAAATCAACATTCTCGATCGAAACCCCAATCGCGTCCTCATTAATGGTATCCACTTCACCATCACCTGTGGTATCTGCACGATATGGACCACCAATCCCGGCGAAGCCGTAGACGTTGCTCGCACCAATCGTCATCATCTGAACTTCTTGAGCGACTGTGGGAATACTCAATTCACTGAGTAAACCAGGCTCAATATCCACCACCGCAGTTGGGCCCATTTCAAAGGCAAAGGAACCACTCAAATATAAGAAATCAAAGACCTCGATTGTCGCGAAACCGATTTCAACACCAATCCGTGTGTTACCATCGAAGTCGAGGTAGATGGGATTTTCTGGATCACCCGTATTCACGCGGAAACCAACAGGAACCTCTTCGACCGCATCCCCTGGGAAGCTGGACTGGAAATCAAGAGCTGGTGAGTAAGGCAGCCCGTTCACCCAACTGCTACCCATGTTCAAGTTAAAGCGGATGTCACGGCCAGTGACCTTCATAATCTCAGTCGCACCTGCTTGGAAGATGAAGTCCGAAGCGGACGCAGTCGCAGAAATCAAGGTTGGGAAGCCTGGGATGGGGTAAGCAAGTTTGAAAATACTGACTGCGAAATCGAGGTCTTCGACGGCGAATCCAAAGAAGTCATCCTGCTCGTCAAAGGCACGATCGAAGTCAAAATCTCCGAACCCAGCGAAAGCACGCAAATTCGAGCCCGCAAAAGTCATTGCTTCCATTGGCAGATTCTCGATGCGAGAGAAATCCTCCCCAATCGTGACGCCCGCCAAGTCAGTCACGGCACTCGCCAAGGAATCCAGTCCCAAATCGCCCAGAGCACCACCTACCGTCGCAGGAATACCCGTTGCCACATCAACATTATAGATGGGGCCTTTTTCAAATGCAAAGGAGCCGTCCAAGTGGAAGAAGTTCGCTATGCTGACCTGTGCATCCGCAATTTCGAGACGGAGCAGTTCGTCACCACTATGATTGAGATAAGCAGGAGCAGCTCCCGTTTCAACCGCAAGTGCTGGTAAGGTAACAGTCAGGCCTTCGAGTATCTCCACCGCATTCGCGTTCAGGAATGATACGTCATAACCATCAATACGACTACCAGTGACAACGACGTCTTCCAGTTCCAATCCATTGAGTTCTGCAAAGGCGCTTTGGATCGCAGCAATCGCTTGCTCACTGTTTTGATCCTGAGTCAAATTAAACGTAGTCGAGCTACTCGCGTTCGCAAGGCCCACCTCACCAAAGATACGCGCAGGAATATGAATCAACTCGTGCTCGAGGTCGGCTTCGATCTCGCTACGCACACTGGAGTAAATAGGACGAGCCGACATCACACCTCCAAACAACTCGCCTCCCATATTAACATCGACCGAAACATCTTGGCCAATGATTTCCATCAAATCACCGAAGCCGTAGACACCAAGTTCCTCGGCGGTGATCGCGAGTGAGAAAACATTAGGTGCCTTAAAGAATGCGGGCAAGTCTGCTTTGAAAATGCCCAGCGCGACATCCACATTTTGGATACCGAAACCGACCAAGTCACTTTGCTCGGACAAAGGAAGGTCAAAGTCTGGTGTCCCGGCTCCGACATAGACGGAGATATCAGTAGCACCAAAGCTGAGGCCATTAAATGTCACGTCTGGCATGATCGAATAATCGTCAGGGGCCACACCGAGCGACTCCATCAGATCCAGGAACATGTTAAACTCGTCACCGAGCACTGAGCGCATTAAGTCCTCAAAATTCTCCAGGCCTGAAGGCAGACCAGTCGCCATATCAGCAGTGAAGGTCTCCCCAATCGTCACCTTGAAATCCCCCTGCATGTGGACGAACCCACCCAAATCAATGTGCAGGTCAGGCAATTCGAACGAACCTGTAATACCGTCAATGCCTAAGGATAGGTCGAGCTCACTAAGAGCATCCAGACCATTAGATAACCACTCTGGCGCGCCTTCAGCAGCTTCAGCTAGAAAATCGCCCAAGCCTGCAAGGCTAATCACGGGAATCAAATTCCCCGTTTCAGGCAGCTCAAAGCTAAAGTCAAAATCAGTCTCAAACTCGAAGAGGTCAAACAGGCCGATTCGCCCTGTCATCGCGACTCGGAAGAAGTTAGAATCGAAATCTAAATTCAATAAATCCCCCGCAGTTCCAACGGGAATATTCATACCAACTCCATTATTGATACTAGTGAAATCTACGTAGGTGAATGGAATGGGATATCCTTCCACAAACGCCCCGTTGAATTCAAATACCACATCTTCCGCCTCCAAAGTGACAAAGGGTGATGTGCCCACCAAGCCCGCAAAGTCCGCAGTGGCCGATAATGCGAAGAACTCACCCGGCAAGGTCACACCTGCACCTAAATAGGGTGAAAGCATTGCGAAGGCGAAATCAAGGTCCTCGACTTCGAAACCGATGCGCGTGCCATCAAAATCAACCCCGGCAAATGCGTGAATATCTTTACCAGCGATCGTCAAGACAGCGGCATCAGCCGTCAGTGTTGAGCCAGGCACGCGGAAGTCCACGTCACGGATAACAGTCCTTTGGAAGGTGAAACCACCTTCTAAGGAAAGTATACCAGCAACCTTTGCTGTCGCCGTGCCGACGGTGGCTTCAACTAGCTCCGTATCAAAGTCCAGTAGAACGGGGTCAGTGTCCGTTCCGGTAGGCACGCTATAACCTGTCGTCGCGCCGCCCTGTGTTAAATCAGCTACATAGAGTGGATTCTTGCTAATATTGACACTGACCTCTATATCTTCGAGCGAGAGCTCAATCACATCCGTAAATCCGACAAACCCGACTTCTGAGGCGCTGGCTTTCAGAGCAATGAACTTGGTGCCTGCGACCACATTACTTGCAGGAGCGGCGAGGTTCTGCTTAGCCTGCATCAAGGTAAGGCCGAAAGTTAGGTTATCGACGACCAATCCCACCGCATCTTCATTCGGCTCACTCAACACACCATCATTGATGGTGCGGTATGGACCATTCAAACCGATGAACGCCTGAACGTTACTTGCGCCCACTTCGATGGTATCGACCTTTACATTATCAATCTGTGTGCCACCTAGGCTAGTCACACTGATGAATGAAGTGCTGCCTTTAGTAAATGCGAAGGATCCTTGTAGATATACGAACTCAGAAATCTGCAAGATCGCCTCGTTCATGCTGATGCCAATCGTTTCGCCAGCAAGATCCATCAGAATCGGATCGCCACCTGTCGGCACTTCAAATCCGTTTGTCTCCGGGAAGCTGGTCAACCAGTTAATCGGCGAAGCCACACCACTTGCGGTGTTCAAATTGATTTCGGCCCCAGCAACCGACAATTGGAAATCCTCTGCATCCAGGCCATAAACCGCAATTGTATCGGCTGATGCACGGAGTGCAGTGTATTTATTCGCGCCAGATTTAATTTGAATCAGACCGAAGTCGATATTCTCGGCACCGAAGCCATAGAGGTCATCAGCTTGCTCGGCGAAAGACAGGTCTAGGTCAAGTCCTTCAGCCGCGTATCCAACAAAAACGTCAATATCCGATCCTCCGATGACAAAGCCTGCGGCGTTCGCAATCGGTAGACCATTCTTAGCCAGTAATGAATTTCCAAAGCTGGCTTGTTCAAAGGCAATCGAACCGCGCAGGTATACAAACTGAGAGATGGTCAAAGTCGCTTCTCCGACATAAACTCCGAAACGCTTGCCGCTATAATCAAATGTCACTGGCTCAGCACCTGTGGCCACTTCGAGCGAATGATTGCTGAAGTCCAATGCCATCGAGCCCGAACTACGATTCATCTCGATGCTGGTATCCTCAGCCGACAATTGGAAGTCCTCTGGATCGAAACCATATACTGCCAATTCGCCGATCTCCGCCTTCAAAGCTTCGTAGCTAACACCCGAGCTATCTTTCACATTAATATAGCCAAAGCTAACACCGTCTGCACCCAGGCCATAGAGTGAATCGGCTTGTTCCGCGAGTGTCTTGCTACGATCAATGCCGCCGTCCGCATAACCGACGAAGGCTGTGATAGCTTCGCCACCGATTGAGAAGCCCTTCGCACCGAGCACCGCATTGACTTCCAGTGGACCGTTACGAAGTGTATTGCCGTAGCTAGCTTTTTCGAAACCAATGGCCCCAGTGAAGTAGGCAAAATCACCGATCGCTAGAGTCGCATTGCCAGCATAGACACCAATTTTTGAACCTGTGAAATCAAGAACGACTTCCCCCGTGGAACCGAGTGCCAGACCGTTTTCTCCGAAGCTGGCGAGGTAATCAATTGTGGAGCCTCCGTCGGGGCCCCGATTAATCTGAATTGATAGCTCATCAAACGAGAGTTCAAAGGCATCGGAATCAAAGCCATAGAGCTCGGCTGTATCCATGTTGGCTTTGAAGCTAGTGTAAGATTGACCACCGACCTTGGTCAGCAGAAGTCCAAAGTCTACCCCTTCGACTCCAAATCCGTAGAGATCACTCGTTTGGTCGGCAAAGCTCAGTTCGCTATCAATACCACCGTCTGCATAGCCCACGAAGGCGTCGATACCTACACCCGTGATGGCCAGCATGCTGCTACTCACGCCAGCAGGCAAGCCACTGGAAAGGATGAGCGGTGTCGTGGATTCTGAACTTTCGAAACCGAAGCGACCATTGATATAAACAAAATCGAAGAGATGGAAACTAATGTCCGCCTCTGCACGCAGCAACTGGCCACGCGATCCTTCCATAGTCAGCTCAATGCTGGACTCCGCTCCGGTAGGTATCGAAAACGCTTTCTCGCCAGCATCACCATTGAAATCAATGACTGTGTCGCCTGCCAGGCTCGCACGATTCATTTCGATCAACACATTCTGCCCCGTAGGTAGGTAATCGCTCAATCCGACAAACCCGAGACTCTCTGCAGATGCAGTCAGTGCACTCCAACTGCGTGCGCTGTTATTGCTATCAGCGAAGAGCGCTAGACCGAAGGCAATATTCTCTAAACTTAGGCCAGTCGCATCCGCAGTGCCATACCCTACGCCTGCAAAGATATCGATCGCGGAACCGCCAATCGTGAGCACACGTGTGTCCACTGAATCACCCACTGCGAGATCAACTGTAGCTGTCGTGTATTCCAGCGCTACGTTGCCAGAAATATGAATAAAATCGAGGATATTGGCCTCTACCTCATCGAGCGAGAAGCCGATATCACCAGCTGCGATGTCGTCACTAAACTCGTAATTCAAGGAAGTTCCAATGGAGAGCGTGCGGCCAGCTACGATGCCCTCACCAGTTTCGGAGGCGTAGCGCACTGTCACGCGACCGACTGTAAGATCAGCAATCGGTCCCAATGCGAATTCGAATTCGCCCTCACTGAGCTCAAAAGCAAAATTGGTATCACTCACAACCATACCAAAGGATGCATTGATCAGGCGGGCGTAGATGTTCTCGCTGATGTCAAGTCCGGTGGTGAGCTCTGTTCCAATCGCGATGATCTCGCCGTCGCTCATGCTGAACCCGAGATTGCCTTGCAGATTGACGAAGCCGAGCACATCCGCTCTGAAATCGTTAACGGCAAAGGCTACCGTGCCCGCAGCGGCATCGGATCCGATGGTATACGACAAACTGCCTGCTTCGATCACATCACCTGCAGCAAAGCTACGACCGCTGTCAGTGTATTGAACAAAAACTTCGCCCGCTTCTATATTCGCGAGTGGCCCCAATGCCAGCTCAAGTGAACCTTCAGAAATTTCGAAGCCAAAACCATCCTCATCTGAAACAAGGCCGAAAGCTGCGTCTTGAACTTTAACATAGACAGAATCACTGACTTCCAAGCCAGCGGATAACTGAGAGCCCACGGCAGTAATGGATGTGCCCACTTTACTAAATCCGATGTTACCGCGCAAACTGACGAAGCCGAGCACGTCTGCTTGGAAGTCTGCGATGCTGAAGGCAATCGTGTTGGCCGCAATCGCGCCGCTAAAGTCATAAGTGATTCCACCCACATTCAGAGTTTCATGGTCGGCGGCAATCTCAGTCGTGCTATTAGTATATTGAACTGTGACACTGCCGATCTGCACATTGGCCAAAGGTCCCAGTGCGAGTAGAACGCTGCCACCTGTCGTTTCAAATCCGAACCGATCCTCGCCGGCAATCAGTCCAAAACCTGCACCTGACAAGCGCACATAGACCGAATCACTGATCTCTAAAGCCGCTCCGACATTGTCACCTACAGCAACAATGTCGGTGCCGACCTTACGGAAGCCGATGTCACCTTGAAGTGTGACGAAATCCAATACTTCCGCCCGGAAGTCGCTCACTGCGAAGGCGACTGTATTGGCAATAATTGCTTCTTCGAAAGTATAGTTCAAGCCAGCAACTTCGATACTATGATCTTCCTCAACTACAGTGGTCGCATTTGTGTATTGCACGAACACCTGCTCAGCTCCGACTTCAGCCAGTGGTCCAAGCGCTAAAGTGAGACTGCCTGAGCTCAATTCAAAGGCAAAGGCGCCCTCACTATCACTGTATAGTCCGAAATTGGCTCCATCAACTCGGACGTAGACATCATTGCTCACAATCAGTGCTGCCGAAATATTTTCGCCCATTCCAACGAACTGGCTCGCGTCCCCCTGCGTTGCGCGACCAAAAGCAAAGACACCATTGATGGTCACAAAATCGGCAACTTCGATCGTCAACTCAGCCCGAACTTCTTCCAAGTTTCCGCGACTGCCATCCATATCTATGGTGAATGTCGAATCGGGCCCGGTCTTAACGACGAGCGCTTGCGCCGCATAATCCACGACCAATGTCCGAGCGGGCACCGCTGGCTTGACATTGGTGAAACCTACGACGCTCTGCTCAAAAGTGACTGCAACCGGGGCCGTTTCGGTGGTCACCACCAGAGCGTCGAGGCTTTCGCCCGCCCAGCTGCCATCGAAACGAATTTGCAAAGCACGGTGAGTCCAAGCAACGACGACTGCACTCGCAGTGCTCAGCTCGGCAAAGGCTTCGTTCAGGGCAAGTTGCACCGTTGCCTTATCAGCGCTAAGTGCGATGAGATCGGTCGTATACGTCTGACCATTATAGGTCAGAGACAGAATGAATCCGAGTGAATTGTCCTCAGAGATAATGGTCACCTGTTGCTCTTGGCCGCCAGCAGCTTGACCTTGAGTGATCAGATAAGGAGTCACTTCTGCAAGTTCCAGATTACTGAAGTGTGTCGTAAAATCACCAACATCCACGCCTGCAAGCTCGCCACCGAAGAGAATATCATAACTGCTGACACCATTGCTGGAAACATCTCCGTTGAAGCTCACACTGACATTACCAGCTCCAATACCATCCATCGCTTCAAGCGCGGTTTCGATCGCGGCCGCCATCGCGGTAGAATCCGCAGTGTAGAAGATGCCGTCTGAGAATTCGCCATTTAGTTCAATTCTAAAGAATCCACTAGGCTCAGTGCTCGCAGGATTGAGTGCCACTTGCAGCGTGTTAATGTTACGTCCAACAAAGCCAGCACCATCAAAGGTAATGAGATAAGCACCATCCGTATCGCTGGTGACTGTAACCGTCGACTCTAGGACTGCATTGAGTGCTGTCTGGACAGTTACGGCATCCGCACCGAAGAGAATGTCTGCTGTCGTATAAGATTGATCGCCATCTGTCAGTGTCAGTGTGAAATCGCCCGTGGCTGACGTATCGATCAATACACGTTGAGTTTCTCCAGTCGATCCGTCACCGCCCTCTTGTAAATTCAATGGATTGATCTCACCCGAATTAAGATTGTTGGTGACAATCATGTCAGGGATGTTTTGCCCAGCCATTGCCCCGACAAATGTGATGTCATAGCGATGTCCATTATCCACACTGCCAAAAGTCACTTTAATGTTGCTGCTGGCCGTGTTCAGCAGTTGAGCAAATGCCTTACGAATATTCGCCCGGTTATTAGTGATGTCACTCTGTGTAAAACGAACACTCACTCCAGCTCCCAGGCCTTCCAGTTGTAATATGTATGTGCCACGCGAAGCAAAAGGTGTGGTAAAGTGAAGTGCTTTGATTTCGCTCCCACCCGAGCTTGCTTGGCTCATAGTGCTGATTTCCAACACCACTGGTTGAGGCGCACCATTTTCAGTCACGATAGTGATGCGCTTAAGTTCAGCCTCGGCAGCGGTGGGATCCACAGTAGTTTCTACATTTGTACTTGGAGTCGCGGCAACTGTGTCAACCACGAGACCAGCGACATCCGTGCCAGCAAGATCGCCAATGAACTCGATGACATAACCTTCGATTCGGTTCCCCACGATGCTGACATTGCCTGCACCAATTCCTGTGAGCGCCTCAAGCGCACCAGTAATACCTGCAATCACATCCGCATTACTGGTAGTGCCAGCAATGGTGGTGCTCGCAGTGCTAGTAGCACGTGAAAAATCGAGATTCCCCACAAATCCGATTGGTAGCATAAGCTCCCACTGAGTATTCTCAGTAGTGATGACTTCTGGCTCAGCATCCAGTCTAATGCCATGATTCACATTGACCACCATATCCTCGACTTGGAAGGTCAATACGTCAGCTCCAATGAATGCGGCTAGCCCCGCACTGGCTTGCAATGAGGTAAACTTATGATCCGGCTGCGCCTTATCACTGATCAATGCGAGCGCGAAGTCGGCTTCACCTAAGCTTAAACCAACTGCATCTTCGGTGCCACCGCTCACACCCGCAAAGGCATCGATGTGACTACCGCCCAACGTCAGCACGCGCGCTTCGATCTGACTGGTTTCACTACCATCGTTGAGCGTGAGTGTTTGATCCTGAAGCTCAAAGGCAAAACCGCCACTGACTTGGAAGAAGCCAAAGACATCGATATCTAGGTTCCCCGAAGCACTAATTAAGGACCCAGCGCTACCATCCATATCCAATGTCAGTGCGTCCCCCTCATTTGGGCCGGTCACAATTGTTAAATCTGTGGCTGCATCGCTGTAGTCAATGACCTGGCCGCTGGTGTCTGCCTGATTAACCGCAATCGCTAAAGTATCCGCAGCAATGGTCAGCCCCTCGATTCCAACAAAGTCGACCTCGCCCGCACTGCCTTGCAGTGATACCCATTTACGGCTGGGGCTCGCTTGCGACGCTTGTAACGCAAGGGCAAATTCTACGCCCACGGCCTGCAAACCAAGCGCATCCTCACTGCCGCCATTTAAACCGATAAAGGCTGAGAGGTTTGTGCCACCGACTAATAAGCGATCCACATCGACCTCTTCCTCATCTGCTAGCACCACTTTACCGATTGATTGCTCAAAGGAAAGTGAACCAGTCACGGTAAAGAAGTTCGCCACATTCAGCACTAATTCACCCGCAGCACGTGTCAATTCACCTAAAGCACCGTCAGCAATCAATTCGAGTGTGCTATCGGGGCCGGTGGCGATTTCGTAAGCGCTCTCAGAGAAGTCGGCGACTAGGTTACCTTCCCCTCGATTGATTTCGACTTGTAGGTTATTCGACTCAACGGTCAGGTCGGGCACACCAACGAAGGCAACTTGTCCCGCAGTGGCCCGCAAGCTGGTAAAGCTACGTCCGGGGCCACTGGTCTCATTAAAGAATGCGAGACCAAAGTCCACATCGCTAAGCAACAGTCCCAATGCATCGGAAGTGTTACCATTCAAACCGGCGAAGGCATCCACACCACTCCCTCCTAAAGTGAGTAGATCGACATCAATCTCGGAGCCATCAGAAAGTGTGATCGTGTCGCTGGACTTCTCGATGGCGAAACCACCATTGACCTGGAAGAAGCCAAACACATCAATCACTAGATTGCCGCTCACCTGTAGTAGTGGGCCCATACTGCCATCGACTGTGACGTCAAAAGTGCTTGCTGGTCCGTTGAGGACAGCGATCGGCGCATCCGAAAAGTCGAGCAAGCTACCGTCTGTAGCCGCTTGATTCACGGTCACGGCCAGAGTGTTTCCACTCAAAGTCAATCCATCGACGCCAACGAATGAAGCACTCCCAACCGTTGCTTGTAATGTGGTCCACTGACGTGCATCAGCCACTTTTTCCTTAGCCAAAATTAGCGCTAGATCAACATCGACCAAGTCAAGCCCCAGTGTGCCACCCACTCCAGCAAAGGCATTCACACCACTGGCACCGATTGTCATGAGTTCAACTGAAACATCAGCGGTCACTGCATCCTGGTAGACTGGAACTGTGGCATCTGACTTCACAAAGGCAAAGCCGCCTTCAAGTTGAACAAAGCCGAAAACGTCGATATCGACATCACCACTGACTTCTAATAATGCACCACGCGTGCCATCGAGGTCTAAATCCTTAGTCACTCCTGGCCCTGTCACGACTTCGACCGGGTTTGTGGCGAGATTCGCGATCTCAGCACCTGTGGAGGCTTGATTAATCGCAACCGAAATAGTGTCACCAGAAACTGTGAGACCTTCAACACCTACAAATGCAAAGCTGCCAGCGGTGGCTTGTAGTGTGGTCCAAGTGCGAGTCGGGTCTGTTTTATCCGCAAAGAGGCCGAGGGCAAAATCGAGCTCGCTCAACTCAAAGCCGAGTGCATCACTGCTGCCACCGGCGAGTCCGGCAAAGGCCGAAACATTATTCGCGCCCAGTGTTAACTGATCTACGACGACCTCCGTCGCTGCTGGATCACTTAAAGTCAATGTGCCCGTGCTCTTGCTCAGGGCAAAGCCTCCACTCACGGAGAAGAAGCTGAAAAGATGAATGAAAAGATTGCCGGAGATTTCAAGTAACTCGCCGCGGCTGCCAGCCATATCGAGTGCCAAGGTTGAATCCGCTCCGGTGCGGACGTCTAAGTTGCTATTTGTATAATCGACTAAGGTTTCATCGACTGCAGCGCGATTGACTGCAACGGTCAGCGTATCACCGCTGATCTCGATACCTTCGATCCCTTCAAATCCACCGCTGCTCGCATTGGCTTTTAGGCTGGTCCAAGAGCGAACGGTCTCTCCTTCGTCGACGTTATTCTCTGAAAGAATCGCGAGTGCAAAGTCGACAGCCTGTAGACCAAATCCTAAAGCTTCAGCGGTGCCTCCGTTGATGCCGACAAAGGCATTCACTCCGCTGCCACCGACAGTCAATTTATCGACCGCAGCAACATTGCCATTATTTAAGACGACTTGATCACTACTTTTCTCAAAGGCGAAACCACCATTGACGGAGAAGAACCCAAAGACATCGATATCAAGGTTGCCTGAGGCAATGATTAACTCCCCGTCCGCGCCATCCATATCAAAGATCACGGCGTCCGCCTCATTTGGACCAGTCGCAACAGTCAAGTCTGTCGCAGCGGCACTGAAGTCTATGACCTGGCCACTCTCATCGGCCTGATTGATTGCAATCGATAATGTATCCGCACCAAT